>NZ_JBIAHN010000011.1:284203-349988 GCF_042870555.1 Streptomyces sp. NPDC006487 | reverse complement strand
CTTCGCGATGGCCTTCGGCCACCCTTGACCGACCGGCCCACGCCGAAAAGCCACAAGACTTCCGGGATCCCCCCGGGGAACGGCCGGGAGGGAGGAGGGGGGAGGAGCGGCCTGGTCTGGATGCGCAGCCCCCTTGGGCCAGGGGGCATCCCACACCGCCCCGGCAGGACCGTGACCTCGGCCGGAACGGACGCGCGGGGCGATCGGAGCATCCAGGGCCGGGCGTCTGGACACCCTTCCCGAGACCGTCGACCGCCGGTGTGAGCGGAGGGGCGCCGAGAAGGGCCTCAGGGGCGGGGGGCGCATCAGATCGCTACGCGGTTCCTCTCGGCTCGGCGGCTGACTGCCGTCTGGGGTGGGGCGGCTGCCTCGAACACCCTTGCGGAGTAGGCTGCATTGGCTGCTTAGAGTGATCCCATCGACCGGCGGGGGAGCCGGTCAGGGAGGGGAGAACCATGGCATTCCGGAAGTTCCTGAGCGCCCTCGGCGTCAACGCGCCGAGCGTGGAGACGGTGATAGAGAACCCGCAGGTCGGTCCGGGCGGGACCCTGCGGGTTGTGGTCACCGCCGTGGGTGGCGGAGCCGATGTGGACATCGAGCGGGTTCGGCTGGAGGTCGTCGTACGGGCCGAGGACCGCGAGTACAACCACAAGACCGCCTGGAAGCACCCGTACACCGTGGTGACGGCTGATCTCGAAGGCTTCCGGCTGCCCGCCGGTGAGACCGTGACGGTCCACGGGGAGGTCGTGCTGCCCTGGGAGATGCCGCTCACGCACGCCCTGGGTGCGCCCATCGCGGGCGGCCGGGCTGCCGTCCGTACCGAGCTGGCCGTCGACAAGTCGGTGGACCAGGGCGACTTCGACGAGTTCGAGGTCCATGCCCTTCCGGCCCAGGACGCGATCCTCCAGGCCTACACGGACCTGGGGTTCCGTCTGCACGAGGCCGAGGTGAAGATCGGGTTCCACCCGACGATTGCGCCGAGCATGAAGTCCCGGCAGACGGAGAAGTACTGGCAGGAGATCGACTTCTTCCTCCCGGAGCACATGACGTGGGGGAATCTTGAGCTCGAGACGGTCTTCACCGCCCGCGAGGACTCCCTCGACACCCACCCGGGCGGCTATCCGCCGGCCACGTTCTTCTATGACGACCTGGACCAGCAGGCCTGGACGGAAACCCTGAAGAAGCACGTGACCACGTACTGGCCGTCCTACAAGAAGTAGGCAGACCTGGGAAAGCCGGCCCGGGGACCGACTTCACCCCTGGGCCGGCGCCCTGCGGGCCACCGGGCCTACAGCTCCGCGACCCCGCCGAGGAACGCGGCCCAGGCCCCGGGGGCCACCGAGAGCTGAGGCCCGGACGGAACCTTGGAGTCCCGGATGTGGATGGAGTCCGCGCAGCCGGCGACCTCTACGCACTGGCCGCCCTCGCCGCTGCTGTAGCTGGACTTCCGCCAGTCGAAGGCGACTTCGAGGCACTCGCCGCCCTCGCCACCGCTGTAGCTGCTCTTGAACCAGGCCAGGTGTGTGGTGTTCATAGTTCTCCCAGCAACTTCTCGATCAGGGCCAGTGACTCGTGGGGCGTGAGTGCCTGTGCCCGGATGATCCCATAGCGCTCGCTGTAGATCCGGACCTGTTCGGGATCGGTGACCAGGTTGGGGCGACCGTAGTTCTCGGTGTAGGCGATCTGTTGGCGCCCCTTTGGGTGGAGGAGGCTGAACGAGCCGTCCATGGCCGCATGTTCACCCCTGCTGAACGGCATCACCTGAAGCTCCACCGTGCGCAGCCGTCCGATCTCGAGAAACCGACGAAGCTGGCCCTCGTGGACGACCCGGCCGCCCACCGGGCGCAGCAACAGGCTCTCGTCGAGGACGAAACTGAAGGTGGGCGACGGCCACCGCTCGAAGATCTGCTGGCGGTCCAGTCGGTCGGCGAGACGCTTCTCGATGGTCGCTTCGTTCAGTAGCGGGCGCCGTTTCTCAAAGACGGCCCGCGCGTGCCCCTCCGTCTGGAGCAGGCCCATTACGCCCTGGTAGCTGTAGTCGTGGATGGCGTTGGAGGCGGCCTCCGCCTTCGCGTAGTCCCGGAACCAGTCCGGGTGCCGGGTCCGCGCCCGCTTCAGCGCCTCCTTCACGTCCGGGACGGCCGCGATCAGGACGCCCCCGGCGCCGAGCGCGCGGTCGACGTTCTCCAGGAAGTCCGGCTGGGGTGTGCGTACGCCCCGCTCGATGGAGGACACCAGGTCCTCTCCCACATGGACGAGCGCCGCGAGTTCCTTCTGTTGCAGGCCCGCCCGTTCCCGCAGCACCTTGATGATTTTGCCGAGCGCCTTGAAGAGGTAGGCGGTGCCGTCAACCTCCACCGGTCGCTCCGGCTCTTCCTCGCGCTCCGACAGGTCGTTCATAGGCTGATCCGCCCTCGTCCGTACGGGCCGTACACGCAACCGCCGCCAGTCCTACGGGGTTTCCCCGTAGCACCGGCGTTCCTGGAAAGCGTACGGCGGACCGGCCACGCTCGGTGAGGTGACGACCGAATTGAGTGACATGGCACCGGCGGAGTTCCGGCAGCGCCTCTCCGCCACCCCGCGCGGGGCCCGGCTCGCCCGGCGGCTGGCCGGAGTGCAGCTCGCCGCCTGGGGGATCCCGCACGGCTGCGCCCTCGCGGAGGACGTGGAGCTGGTGGTGGGGGAGCTGGCCGCGAACGCCGTGCTGCACGGGCGGGTGCCCGGGCGGGACTTCGAGGTGCGGCTCGGCTACGACGGGCTGCGGGTCCGTGTGGAGGTGAGCGACGCCCGGGGGGACCGGCTGCCGCCCGAGGCGGAGGCGGCAGTGGACCCCTGGTCGGCGGAGGGCGGGCGCGGGCTGGTCCTCGTACGGGCCCTGGCGCGGGAGTGGGGCGTCGCGCCGAGGGAGGGGGGTGGGCCGGGGAAGACGGTGTGGGCCTGCCTGTGAGCCGGGGGAGTGGCTGCCGTCATCGCTCCCCGGTCTCCCGGCGCCAGTGGGCGAGCCCGGCCAGGGTGGAGCGGGTGTGGGGGTGGTCCGGACCCAGTACGCGCAGGAAGTCCTCCAGCAGGGCGGTGAGTGAGACGACGGCTCCTGCCGGATTCCCGGCCCGGCCCTGCAAGGAGGCGAGCTTGTGGCGGGTGGTGAGGGTGTCGGGGTGGTCCGGGCCCAGCACGCGGAGGCGGTCTTCCAGCAGGGCGGCGGTATCGTCCGCGGCTCCGGCCGGATCCCCTGCCTCGCCGCGCAGGTGGGCGAGGTTGAAGCGTGTGGCGAGGGTGGTGGGGTCGTCCGGTCCCAACACCCGCAGTTGGTCCTCCAGTACGGTGGCGAACGCGGCGGCGGCCCCGGCCGGATCGCCCGCGTTCCCGCGCCAGCCCGCCAAGTTGTTGCGGGTGACGAGGGTGTTGGGGTGGTCCGGTCCCAGGACCCGCAGGTAGTCCTCCACCAGGGCGGAGAGAGCGGCAGCGGCTCCGGCCGTGTCCCCGGCCTCTCCGAGCCAGAGGGCGAGGTTGTTCCTGGTGGTGAGGGTGTCGGAGTGGTCCGGGCCCAGGACCCGCAGGTGGTCCTCCAGCAGGGCACCGAGCGCGGCAGCCGCCCCGGCCGCGTCCCCCGCCCTCCCCTGCAAGGTGGCCAGGTTGGAACGGGTGGTGAGGGTGTTGGGGTGGTCCGGGCCCAGCACGCGCAGATGGTCCTCCAGCAGAAGGGTGATGGCCGCCACGGCCCCGGCGGTGTCCCCCGCCTGCCCGCGCCACCGGGCGAGGTTGGCCCGGCTGGTGAGGGTGCTGGGGTGGTCCGGGCCCAGGTAGCGGGTGGCGGTGTCCGCGAGCCGCTGGAGCTGGTGGACGGCGGCGGCCACTTGCCCGGCCCGTCCGAGGCTCTCGCCGAGGCGGTACAGCACTCCGTGGACGGCGGGCTGGTGCAGGGCGCCTTCGGCGCACGCGTTCAGGGCGGTGGTGTTGGCGCGCAGGGCACTGGCCAGACCGGCGTCGCGTTCGGTGTCGGGCCAGGCCGTGTTCAGGGCGGCGGCCGCGATGCGCGCGAGCAGATCGAGGTGATCGGGGGAGAGGGGGTCGCGTACGGCCCGCTGGACGATCTGGTGGACGCGTACGGCCTGGTGGGCTTCGGCGGGGGAGTGGTCGATCAGACTCAGCCGGTGGAGCGCCCGCAGCGCGCCCGTGGCCTCCTCCCCGGTGACCGAGGGGGGTTCCGGGGCAGGGCTGTGACGGTGCTGGAACGCCCGGTGGCCCGTGAGGTACCTGAGGACCGGTTCGCCGGTCAGGACCCGGTCCGGGATCCCGTTCGGGTCGAGCATCGCGGCGAGCGACAGCATGGGACGGGCCAGGCCCGCCGGGCGGAGTTCGTCCGCGCGGTCCACCGACAGGGACCAGGCGGCGGCTGCGGGGGTCGACTGGTCGTCGGGCAGGCATCCGGGTTCGGGGAGGAGGTCGGCCAGGTGGCGCGCGCGGTCGGCGAGGCGGGCGCGGTAGCGGGCGACCGTGATGTGGGTGTCGATGAGGTAGGCGGCGGCCTGTGACAGGGCGAGCGGCAAGTGGCCCAGGTCCTCGGCCAGGGCGGCGAGGTTGGCTTCGGGTTCGTGGCGTCCCTGGGCGGCCAGGGCCTGTTGGAGGTGGGCCGTGGCCTCGGCCGGGGTGAACAGGCCCACCGGGACCAGGCGGCCGTGCGTGACGAGGGCGGCGTCGCGGCGGCGGGTGGTGACCAGGGTCCGGCCGCGGGGATGGGCGGGCGGCCACAGGTCGCGCAGGTCGGCCGGGTCGGCGACGTCGTCCAGGACGATCAGCCAGCGGGGCCGGCCCGGTGCGGGTTCGAGCCAGGCCAGGAACGACGTCGCGGCCCGCTCCGGGTCGGCGGGTTCCACGTGCAGGATGTCGGCGGCGGCCTGGGCGTAGGCGTCGATGACGGCCTGGCGGGTGGCGGCGGTGACCCACACCAGCAAGTCGACCTCGCCGTCGGCCCAGGCGCGGCGGGCGTGGTCGGCCGCGAGCTGGGTCTTGCCGACCCCGCCCATCCCGGACAGGACCTGGCACAGGACCGCGGTGCCCCCGCCCTCCACGGCGGAGCGCAGCCGGTGCACCTCGGCCCGGTCCTGGAAGGAACCGGCCCGGCGGGGGATCACCCCGACCTGGTGCGGCCAGGAGACGGCGTGCCGCGCGGCGGCCTGGTAGGTGACCTGGCCGATGTGGTGCGCCGCCAGGCTGCCCTGCCCGGCGTGCACGAGGACGCCGCCGGCCGGCGGCGTGGTGATGGGGAGGCTTGGGAACGCCGGTCCGGTCAGCCCTGGGACGGATCCGGCACCGGAGGGGGGCCGATGTGCGCACCCCCGTGCAGGACGGCCGCCGCGATCGATCCGCCTTCCGCCTTCACGCTGACGTCCCGCCCGGCGGCCACTGCGCCGGTCCCGGCCGAGACGCCGCGGGCATCCGGCGTGTCCTCCAGCAGGGCGCGCAGCTCGGTGGCCGCCCGCTCCCGCTCCACGTCGTCGTCCAGGCCTTCGAGGAGGTCCTCGATACGGGTCCGCCACACCCTCGCCTGGAGAGCCTGCTCCTGCTCCGACCCACCGGCGGCCACGAGTTCGGCCGCGCTCCGGTCCAGGCGCTCCAGCTGGACCCGCTCCCGCTCGCCGTCGCCCCGCCCCAACCACCGGGCGACCCGGTCGCGCAGCTCCGTCCACGCGTCCGTCGTCGCGGCCTGCACCACCGCGGCGCCCCCCGCCGCGGCCAACGCCGCCATTGATTCGGCCAGCATCTCGCACCCACCCCCGTGTTCCCGGATCCTTCGTACGCGGCCCTCGGCGCGTCACGAGCCACATCCGAACGTACTTCTGCGCAGCGGCGCGCACGGCCCTTTCGGCCAAGAGAACGCGAGGCCGCGGCCGTGGGTTCCGCGGCCGTCATCATGGAACCCATGACGAACGACGGGGAAGCGAACGGCGGTCCGGTGTCGTGCCCGGGCTGCGGGACGGGGGACAACGTCCCGGTCGCCGAGGTGCGGCGGGCCAAGGACCGGATCCGGCTCGCCCCGGCACCGAACAAGACCGGCGACGGCTGCGCGAACTTCATCGAGGGCGCCGTGATCGCCGGGCTGGTCGCCTGCGCGGGCGCGTACTACGCCGACGACCGGGACTGGCCCTGGCTCCTGCCGGTGGGGATCGTCGGCGCGCTGCTCGTCATGGCGGGGACGATCGCCGTGATCCGCAGCGAGGGCAAGGACAAGCGGCGGGTGGAGGCCGGGGCCGACCGGGCGGCCGGGGCCGCCGCGGGGGCCCGGTACTGCGCGCCGTGCGACGGGGTGTTCTACGCCTCGGGCGATCCGTGGCAGGGCGTGGCACCCCCGGAGCGGTTCCGCCACCACGTCTGGACGGCCGGCGGGTACGGGGACCAGCTCGACGAGAAGGCGAAGGCGGCGACCGGGGAGGGGAAGGCCTCCTGAGCCGCCCCGCTACTTCAGGTTCTCGGAGATCAGCTTCTTGAACTCGTCCGGGGTGATCGAGTCGATGCCCTTGCCGGAGTTCACCGTGAGCTTCGTGCCGTTGAAGGAGACGTCCGGGGTGCCCTTCATGTCCTGGTCGTAGAAGGCCTGGCCGACCTTTTCGGCCCACGGCATGTAGGTGAGTTCCTTGACCGCCTGGTTGAAGGCGGGCGTCCGCAGTCCCGGGACCTGCTCCGCGAGCTCCAGCAGGGTGGCCGTGGAGCCGAACTTGTCGTCCGATTCCTTCTCCGGGTGGTTCTTGTAGAGCACCTGGAGGTACTCCATGAACTTCTCCGGGCTCTCGTTGACCGCCGCGCCCAGTGCGTTGACCGCACGCTTGGAGCCCTTGCCGCCGCCCAGCGCCTTGTCCAGGAACGTGGCGAAGTGGTACTCGACGCGGTACGTGCCCGCGTCCGCCTGCTCCTTGAAGGTCTTCCCGAGGCCGATCTCGACGCCCGCGCAGTAGGGGCAGCGCGGGTCGAGCCAGACGGAGAGGACGTTCTTCGCGTCGGCCTTGCCGTACGGGACCACGATCCCGTCCTTGCCGGTGGTGTGGGCCGGCTGGACGAAGGGCTTGCCGGCCGCCTCGTCGGCGGAGTCGCCGGAGCCGGAGGAGTTCGCCGCGTACACCCCGATGCCGACCGCGAGGGCCAGTACGGCGACCAGCGCGCCGCCGATCAGCACGCGCCCGCGCAGCTTCTCGCGCCGGGCCAGGGCCTCGCGCTCCTCGCGCATCCGGTCGCGGGCCTCGCGCCGCTGGTCCTTCTTGCTGCTTGCCATCCGTCAAGGATAAAGGCCGTAGAGCGCTCAAGTAGGTGCCATTGGTGCGAATCGGGCGAGGACCTAAGTCCTTTGTCCGTTTCGGGACAAGGTCCTGTGGAAGGTCCTGTGAAGGGCGGGCGAATGGTGGGACACATCTCCCGGGGCGGCGGTGAGTCGCGTGCGAAGAACTGATAGACAGTTAACCTCCACGGCCCGATCGGCCGTCCGCGCGAAGATGTATCGGGGCGCGCGGAGCGTCATACGACTTCTTTACGTTTTACGGTGGCCCGGATCGGCCGCCGCTCTGGGGGGATCGCCGCACTGTGAAGCCACTTCACCGTCACCTCGTCAACACCTCGCGCAAAGTCATGTGCACGGCCGCCCTCGCGGCCAGCCTGACCACCGCCGCGGTCGTGACCAACACACCGATCGCGGGCGCGGGGGAAGCCGAGCCGACCCCCGACAGCCCCCAGGCCACCGACCGCGGTGACGCCCGGCTGGAACTCCCCGACCTGGTCGCCGACCCGCCGCCCGCGCCCCCCGGCGCCGCCAGCCCGGGCGGGGCCACCGCAGGCATACCCGCGACCTCCCTCGACGCCTACAAGCGTGCCGAGATCTCGGTGGCCGCCGCGCTCCCCGGCTGCCACCTGCCCTGGCAGCTGCTCGCGGGCATAGGCCGGGTCGAGTCCGTGCACGCCTCCGGCTACGGGCTCAAGGCGGACGGGTACACCGAGAAGCCGATCCGCGGGCCGCGCCTGGACGGCAACGGCTTCGCCGAGATCAAGGACACCGACAAGGGCGAGTGGGACGCGGACCCCGAGTACGACCGCGCGGTCGGCCCGATGCAGTTCATCCCCTCGACCTGGTCGACCTGGGGCGCCGACGGCAACGCCGACGGCAAGCGCGACCCGAACAACATCTACGACGCCGCGCTGGGTGCCGGCCTCTACCTCTGCGCGGGCCAGCGCAACCTCACCGACGCGGGCGACCTCGACAAGGCGATCCTCAGCTACAACAGGTCGCGCGAGTACGTGAACACGGTGCTCGGCTACATGCGCCAGTACCAGGCCGGCCAGGGCGCGACCCCCGTGCCGAACCCGCCGTCCGGCAACTACCCGACGCCGAACCCGCCGCAGCTGCCCACGCCGCCGGCCCCGCCGGCGCCCGTGCCGACGCCGACGCCGACCCCGCCCACGCCGACCCCCACGCCGAAGCCGCCGACCCCCACGCCCCCGCCGAAGCCGACGCCGAAGCTGGACAAGCTGATCCGGATCGGCACGAGGGAGCTCACGGCCGAGGCCGGGACCGAGTTCCCGCGCACCCCGCTGATCAAGGCGGTGCTGTCCAACGGCATGCCGGCCGTCGACCAGGTCGTCGTCTTCTCCATCGACGACGACACCACCGGCCACACCGTCTTCGCGGCCGACGGCAAGGACTTCGCGGTCCTGCGCACCAACGAAAAGGGCCTGGTCAGGGTTCCGAAGCTGAAGGCGGGCCGCAAGGCGGGCGACTTCACCCTGCGCGCCTCGGGCTACGCGGCTTCGTCCGAGGTCTCCGTGAAGATCGCCGGCAAGGTCACCCCGGCCAAGCCGGTACCGGTCCCGGAGGCGGACAAGCTGGTCCGCAGCGACGCGAACGCCGGCAAGCCGCTCACCGCGGAAGCCGGGACCGGGATCAAGGGCGTGCAGTTCCTGGCGACGGCGAAGGACAAGCCGGTCGCCGGAGCCAAGGCCACGGCCGGGCTGGGCACCAGGGCCGCGGACGGCACGTGGACCCCCGCGGACCCGGCCAAGGCCGGGGCGACCCCGTACTTCCTGGACAAGGACGGCAAGAAGCTCACGGAGCTGGCGCTCCCGGCGACGGGGGCGGACGGCAAGATCGACCTGCCGGAACTGTCCACCACCGGCGTCGCCGCGGGCACGTACACGCTCCGCGTGCGGATCTCGGACCAGGCGGTCCTCTTCCTGGAGATCACCGTCACCGAGCCCCCGGCCACCGAGCCCCCCGCGACGGAGCAGCCGACCCGGAAGAGCTAGTCCCTCGGGGCGTTCCGCTCCGTATGCGGCAGAACACACGTCACAGTGCCCCCGGCGCCGGTCAACGGTGCCGGGGGCACTGTGACGTGTTCTGCGGGTTTCGCGACCCGGCCGGGGCAAAAGGCAGGAGCCCCGTCGACTCTGCTCGCGCAGAGAAGACAGGGCTCCTTGGGTACTGCATATCCAACCGCGATTGGTTGGCCCAGGCGACTAGGCCGGGGTGACGTTCTCCGCCTGCGGGCCCTTCGGACCCTGGGTGACGTCGAAGTTCACCAGCTGGTTCTCCTCAAGGGAGCGGAAGCCGGCGGCGTTGATCGCGGAGTAGTGGACGAAGACATCCGGGCCGCCGCCGTCCTGGGCGATGAAGCCGAAGCCCTTTTCAGCGTTGAACCACTTGACGGTTCCGGTAGCCATGAGCCCTCCTATGGGCCAAAGGGTCGCCCTGCTCCAGAACCTGCTAAGAAGTCTGAAAACTACAAAAGCCTGCGGGTCACATTCTCCGCAGGCCTCGTACTGCAAGGGAAACCAAACTGCAACTTGCGTCGAGCCTAGCACGCACCCTGCGGCCGAGACCAGAGGGAAAGATCACGTCACTCGGACGTTTGAGACCCGCCAGAGGGCTGACGGAGACGCGGGGGCTAGTCTCGCGATGTGGACGCCTATCGCAGCCGGCCCCGTGTCGGCCACATTCAGTTCCTGAACTGCTTGCCCCTCTACTGGGGGCTGGCCAGAACCGGCACGCTGCTGGACCTGGAGCTGACCAAGGACACCCCGGAGAAGCTCAGCGCGAGCCTCGTGCAGGGCGGCCTGGACATCGGTCCCATCACCCTCGTGGAGTTCCTCCGCAACGCGGACGAGCTCGTCGCCTTCCCCGACCTCGCGGTCGGCTGCGACGGCCCCGTCATGTCCTGCGTGATCGTCTCGCAGGTCCCCCTGGACCAGCTGGACGGCGCCCGCGTCGCTCTGGGGTCCACCTCGAGAACGTCCGTACGCCTGGCCCAGCTGCTGCTCGCGGAGAAGTACGACGTACGGCCCGACTACTACACCTGCCCGCCCGACCTGGGGCTGATGATGCAGGAGGCGGACGCGGCGGTGCTGATCGGCGACGCCGCGCTGCGGGCCTCGCTGCACGACGCGCCCCGGCTCGGGCTCACCGTCCACGACCTGGGGGCGATGTGGAAGGAGTGGACCGGACTGCCGTTCGTCTTCGCCGTCTGGGCCGCCCGCAAGGAGTACCTGGAGCGCGAGCCGGAGGTCGTGCGGAAGGTCCACGAGGCCTTCCTCGCCTCCCGGGACGTCTCCCTGGAGGAGGTCGGCAAGGTGGCCGAGCAGGCCGCCCGCTGGGAGGCCTTCGACGCGGAACTCCTGGAGCGCTACTTCACGACGCTCGACTTCCGCTTCGGCCCCGACCAACTGGCCGGCGTACGTGAATTCGCGCGGCGCACGGGACTTACGACGGGCTATGCGCCCGATGTGAACGTGGAGCTCCTGCCGGTGGCCGTGCCGGGTCATTAGTGCGGCTTATGCGGGTATTGGCCTTTCGCCTTTCCTGTTCGCCCTTCCGCGGAGCGGAATGGAGCGGAAGGCGAATGCCCGCCGTCCACCGCGAATGCGTTCCGCTTTCACCGCCCCCGCGCGGACGGGCGTGCCGGGGACGCGATGCGGGCGCGGCGGCCTGAGCCGGAGCGCGCCCCGGGGACAACCGCCCCTGCTACCGTCCATCGCCGAGAAGCGGCGGGGCGGGGGCTGAAGCTGACATGGACATTGTGGGATTCGTTGCCGGGGTCATGCTCTGGGGCGCACTGGCAGGCCTCCTGCTGCCCCGCGCCGTCTACCGCCTCGCGGTCGAGGCGGACCTGCCCCGGCGCTCGGCCTGCCCGGCCGGGCACCGGCTGACCGGCCCGGCACGCGGCTGGCTGGGCCTCGCGGTCTGCCCCCGGTGCACGCCGCCCGCCCCGGGCACCCGGTCCCGTTGGCGCGGGGGCTTCGCCCCTGCGGGCGGGGCCGTGCTCGCGACCATCCTGGTGTGCCTCGCGCTCGGGGCCGGGGTGGGGGCGCGGCCCGAGCTGGTCGTCTGGCTGCTGCTGGCGCCCTTCACCGTGCTGCTCTGCCTCGTCGACCGGGCCGTGCACCGGCTGCCCGACGTACTGACCCTCCCGCTGGCCGCCGGGACCGCCCTCGCCCTCGGGGCGGCAGCCCTGGCCGAGGGGGCCGGCGGCTCCTGGACGCGCGCGCTGCTCGGCGGGCTCGCCCTCGGCGGCGCCTACCTCCTCCTCTTCTTCATCAACCCGCGCGGCATGGGCTTCGGCGACGTCAAACTCGCGCTCGTCGTGGGGCAGGTGCTCGGCTGGTACGGGTGGCCCGTGCTGCTCGCCGGCACCTTCGCCGCGTTCCTCGGGGGCGCCGTGCACGGCCTCGCCCTGATCGCCCTGCGCCGGGCGGACCGCAACAGCCCGATCCCCTTCGGCCCGTTCATGGCGGGCGGCGCCCTCGCGGGCGTGGTCTGGGCAGGCCTCGGCCTCGGCGCCGCGGCAGGCCTCTGAGGGGGCCTGCGAATGCGCCTCGGACGGCGCCTGTGCGCGTCCCCGAAGGTCCCTGAGCAGGGACCCCGTACGCCCGGCAGGGGGTCAGGGCCGGGGAGGGGGCGGCTGGCGTAGGCTGGATCGGTCCGGCATCTTGACACAGCCGAACGCCAGCCGGACGCCAGCCGAACGACCCAGGCGAACGACACCGCCGAACGACACAGCCGAAAGGTGACGCACCGGTGACCGACCAGGCCGCTCTCCAGTCAGTCCTCGACCGAGCCGCCGCTGGGGGCCGGATCACCAAGGAAGAGGCGCTCGACCTCTACCGTCACGCGCCGCTGCACGCGCTGGGCCAGGCCGCCGACGCGGCCCGCCGGCTGCGCTACGCCGGTACCGAGCACATCGCGACGTACATCATCGAGCGCAACATCAACTACACCAACGTGTGTGTGACGGCGTGCAAGTTCTGTGCCTTCTACGCGGCCCCCAAGGACGTGAAGAAGGGCTGGTCCCGCGACCTCGACGACATCCTGCGCCGCTGCGCGGAAACCGTCGAGCTGGGCGGCACCCAGATCATGTTCCAGGGCGGCCACCACCCGGACTACGGCGTCGAGTACTACGAGCACCACTTCTCCGCCATCAAGCAGGCCTTCCCCCAGCTGGTCATCCACTCCCTCGGCGCGTCCGAGGTCGATCACATGGCCCGGATCTCCAAGGTGTCGGCGGAGGAGGCCATCCAGCGCATCCACGCCGCCGGCCTCGACTCCTTCGCGGGCGCCGGCGCAGAGCTGCTCCCGGAGCGGCCGCGCAAGGCGATCGCCCCGCTCAAGGAGTCCGGCGAGCGCTGGCTGGAGATCATGGAGATCGCCCACAAGCTGGGCGTGGAGTCCACCTCCACCATGCTGATGGGCACCGGCGAGACCAACGCCGAGCGCATCGAGCACATCGCGATGATCCGGGACACGCAGGACCGCACGGGGGGCTTCCGCGCCTTCATCCCGTACACCTACCAGCCCGAGAACAACCACCTCAAGGGCCGGACCCAGGCGACCGTCTTCGAGTACCTGCGCATGATCGCCATCGCGCGGCTCTTCCTCGACAACATCGCCCACATCCAGGGCTCCTGGCTCACCGTCGGCAAGGAGGCGGGCCAGCTCTCCCTGCACTACGGCGCCGACGACCTCGGTTCGATCATGCTGGAGGAGAACGTGGTCTCCTCGGCCGGTGCCAAGCACCGCTCCAACCGCATGGAGATCATCGACCTCATCCGCAAGGCGGGCCGCGTCCCGGCGCAGCGCGCCACGACGTACGAGCACCTCCTCGTGCACGAGGACCCGGCGAACGACCCGGTCGACGACCGCGTGGTCTCGCACATCTCCTCCACCGCCATCGAGGGCGGTACGGCCCACCCCGAGCTGAAGCTCATCTCCTCGAACTGAGCGCCCGTGCTGACGATCCACACCGCCGAACTCCTCGTGACCGGGCCCTCCGGTCAGGGACCCGCGCCGCTGCCTGGCGGCGCGGTCCTGGTCGAGGGCGACCGCATCGCCCGGGTGGGCCCGTACGAGGAACTCGCCGCGGCCTATCCGCACGCGCGCGCCCGCAGCTGGCCCGGGGTGCTGACCCCGGGGCTGCTGGTGCGCGGCGGCGACGAGCTGCTGGAGCGCACGTACTACCCGGACGACCCCTACGAGATCACCGAGCTCGGGGCCGAACCGATCAGCGGAGCGGCGGCGTTGGCGGACCTGAAGATGACGGAGCCGCGCTGGGGCAACAGCGCGCGGCGCGGTACGCAGAAGCTCCTCGCCCGCGGGGTGGTCGCGGTGGCCGGCCGCTTCACCAGCCCGGCCGTCCGTACGGCCGTGGTCCGCTCCGGGCTCACCGTCGTTGCGCCCGCTCCCTACGGGGGCCCGGCCTCCCTGGACCCGCTCGCCGGCCGCACCGCGGCCGAGGAGGCCTTCCACGGAGTCCTGGAGCCGGGCGCCCCGGCGCGGTTCGCGGTGTTCGCCGTGGCCGGTCCGGCGGAGCTGCTGGCGGAGGGCCCGACGAGCTGTGTGGCCACGGTCATCGGCGGCCGGCTGCTGCACCGCCGCCGCTGAGCCCGGCGGCGTCCGCCCGGCCCCGGCGGTCCTCGCGGACCAGGAAGACGGCCACGAACGAGAAGACGACCATGAGGATCGTGGCCGCCGAGGAGAGGACGGACCAGCCGCCGGTGTGGTGCGCGACGGCTTCGTCGATGCCGCCGCTGGCGAGGATCGTCGTCGGGTCCGTGACGGCGTGTAGGGCGATGGCCGCCCAGATGGTGCCGGTGAGACGCATGACGAGGTACATGCAGACGCCGAAGCCGAAGGTGTAGACGACGGTGATGAGCACCGTGCCCACCTTCATCCCGGACAGCATGTTGGTCAGGTGCATGAGGGCGAACAGCAGCGACGAGACCACCATCACGAACCGCTCGGAGCGCCCGGCGCCGCGGAGCAACTCGACCGCGAGGCCGCGCGTCGCGAGCTCCTCGGCGAGTCCCACGCAGACCCCGAGAAGGGCGATGAGGAGCAGCTGCTCCGGCCGCCAGTCGCTCCAGTCGGTGGCCGCGGCATGGCCGACCACGGCGATGAGCGCGAGCGCGGGACCGATCCACATCCAGGGCCGGCCCCAGGCCGTCCGCCGGCCGAAGACCGGGCGGAGCCGGCCGATGGCGGCCGCGAAGCCGAGGAGCGTCGCGGCGCCGATCGCGATCGGCAGCACGAGGGCGAAGAAGATGCTTGCGGCCGTCGCCAGCACGTCGCCCTGGTCCACCTCGTCGCCGAAGACGGCGCCGATGGCGAGCCCCACCAGCAGGTAGTAGGCCAGGTACCCGACGATCACCAGCACGGCTTTCCCCGGGGTCGGCCGATCGAAGAAACCCGTCCGGGACGTGACCGGACCGTCGTCCACCGGCTGCACCATGACACACCCACTCATCGCTACTCTTTTATGACCATCGCACGATAAGCCATACAAGCTCCCCTGATGGGTCAATACGGGCGGCCGGGTGCGGGGGGCGGGGGCCTGCGAGAATGACGTGGGGTCCACAGGACCTGCCGAACCACTCGCACCACACCCGAGGGGCCCACGCCAGTGACCACCGCTTCCCTGGACAAGCAGCCGCACGAAGTCGCCTCCATGTTCGACGGCGTGGCGGCGAACTACGACCTCACCAACGACGTCCTCTCCCTCGGGCAGGCCCGCCTGTGGCGCAAGGAGGTCGCCAAGGCGGTCGGCGCGCGCCCCGGGCAGCTCGTCCTCGACCTGGCCGCCGGTACGGCCACGTCCTCGCTGCCCTTCGCCGCGACCGGCGCGTACGTCGTGCCCTGCGACTTCTCCCTCGGCATGCTCCGCGAGGGCAAGAAGCGCAACCCCTGGCTCCCGCTGACGGCCGGCGACGCGACGAAGCTGCCGTTCAAGGACGACTCCTTCGACACCGTCACCATCTCCTTCGGCCTGCGCAACGTCCAGGACACCGACGCCGCCCTGCGCGAGCTGTACCGGGTCACGAAGCCCGGCGGCCAGGTCGTGATCTGTGAGTTCTCGCAGCCGACCTGGGCCCCCTTCCGGACCGTGTACACCGAGTACCTGATGCGCGCGATGCCGCCGGTCGCCCGCGCGGTCTCCTCCAACCCCGACGCGTACGTCTACCTCGCCGACTCCATCCGCGCCTGGCCCGACCAGCCCGCGCTGGCCGCCCTGCTGCAGAAGGCCGGCTGGTCCAAGGTGGCCTGGCGCAACCTGAGCGGCGGCATCGTGGCGCTGCACCGCGGCACCAAGCACGCGTAGGACGGGCCTGCGGAGATGGACTACCAGGCCCTGCTGGAGCAGGTCGCCACCGACATCGCCCCGCTGATCGGCAGCGGCACCACCGCCGAGTACATTCCGGCGCTGGCGTCCGTCGACCCGCGGCAGTTCGGGATGGCCATCGCCGATCTCGACGGCAACGTGTTCGGGGTGGGGGACTGGCACACGCCGTTCTCCACGCAGTCCATCACCAAGGTCTTCGCGCTGGCCCTCGCGCTCGCCGAGGGCGGCGACAGCCTGTGGGAGCGGGTGGGCCGGGAACCCTCCGGCAACCCGTTCAACTCGCTCGTGCAGCTGGAGTACGAGAACGGCATCCCCCGCAACCCCTTCATCAACGCGGGCGCGCTCGTCGTCACCGACCGGCTCCAGACCCTGACGGGCGACGCGAGCAGCGAACTCCTCGGCTTCCTCCGGGAAGAGAGCCAGAACCCGGACGTCGCCTTCGACGCGGAGGTCGCCGCCTCGGAACAGGAACACGGGGACCGCAACGCGGCCCTGGCCCACTTCATGGCCGCCTACGGGAACATCGACAACCCGGTGCCGACGCTGCTGGAGCACTACTTCTGGCAGTGCTCCATCGAGATGAGCTGTGCCGACCTGGCCCGGGCGGGCCGTTTCCTGGCCCGGCACGGACTGCGCGCGGACGGCTCGCGGCTCCTCACGCGCAGCGAGGCGAAGCAGGTCAACGCGGTGATGCTGACGTGCGGGACGTACGACGCGGCGGGGGAGTTCGCCTACCGGGTGGGCCTGCCGGGCAAGAGCGGCGTGGGCGGCGGCATCGTCGCGGTGGTGCCCGGCGCGTGCACGCTGGCCGCGTGGAGCCCCGGTCTCGACGCCCAGGGCAACTCGGTGGCCGCGGTGGCCGCGCTGGACCGCTTCACGACCCTGACGGGCCTTTCCGTCTTCTGACCCCCGACGCGCCCCACGCGCCGCCGTCCGGGTCGCCGTCCCCGGCGGGTGCGGGTGGTCCTGCCCTGCGGGGTGAGGTCCCCCACCCGCCCTTCCCCCGTTCCCCGGGCCGCGCCCGGGCCCCGGGGGGGGCGGGGGGGGCCCGGCCCCCCCCCCCCCCCCCCGGCGTGGGGCGGGGGGGGGCGGGCACAGCCCCGGGGACCGGCGGAGGCCGGCGGGGGGGGGGGCGCCCCCCGCCGGCCGGCGCCCCCCCCCCCCCCCCCCCCCCCGGCCCCCCGCCGCCCCCCCCCCCCGCGGGGGCGCCCCCCCCCCGCCCCGGCACCCCTCCAGCCCCGCCGGCGTTCGAGGCGCGGGTCCGGGCAGAGCCCGGGGAACGGGCGAAGGGCGGGGAGGGGAACTCCGCCCCGCGCAGCGGAACGCCCGCAGCCGGGGCTACGGGTGGCACGGCTCCGCGTAGCGGGCTAGGACGGGCTCAGGGACAGGGCGTAGCGGCGGGCTTGGCGCTGCCCCCCGGGGCGGGGGATCCGGTCCGTCAGGGTCATGCCCAGCCGCTCCGCCACCGCGATCGAGCGGACGTTCGCATCGTCGATCATCGCCACCACATCCGGAACCCCGGCCCCCCGCACCCGCTCCAACGTCGCCAGCGCAGCGGCATACGCATAGCCCCGCCCCCACGCGGAGCGACCGAGCCTCCAGCCGATCTCGATCTCTCCCACCGGTCCCCACTCCTTCTCCGCCGGCCACGGCTGCGCCCCGGTGAAGCCGATGACCTCACCGTCCGCGTCCAGCAGCGTCCAGAGGCAGAAGCCGAGCCGCGCGTCGTGCATCCGCTGACGCGCGGTGATTTCTTCGTAGAAGGAGAGCTCGGCCGGACCGCCGAGGAACTCCATGACGTCGGGGTCGTGGAAGACCCGGTGCCAGGCGTGCGCGTCCTCGTCCGTGGGCACACGGAGCTGGACGACGGGGAGCGGCCGGGTCGGCGAGGTGGTCACAGGGCAGCCCTTCGGATCGCGATCTCTCTCGCTGCATAGACTGCACGTGTTCTGGTGCCGTTGGGCACTCTTATCGAGTTATCGAGACTTCGGGAGACCCGTCGTGACCGAGCCCCTCTCCGAGCACTCCGCGGACGTGATCGTCGTCGGGGCCGGGCCTGCCGGCTCGACCACTGCTTATTACCTGGCCAAGGCCGGACTCGACGTCCTGCTCCTGGAGAAGACGGCGTTCCCGCGCGAGAAGGTCTGCGGTGACGGCCTGACTCCGCGCGCCACCAAGCAGCTCGTGTCGATGGGCATCGACATCTCCGAAGAGGCCGGCTGGCTGCGCAACAAGGGCCTGCGGATCATCGGCGGCGGCCAGCGGCTCCAGCTGGACTGGCCGGAGCTGGCCTCCTTCCCCGACTACGGACTCGTCCGCAAGCGGGACGACTTCGACGAGACCCTGGCCCGCCAGGCGCAGAAGGCCGGCGCCCGGCTGTACGAGCGCTGCAACGTCGGCGAGCCCGTACGCGATCCCCGTACCGGCCACATCACGGGAGTGACGGCGAAGCTGGGCGAGGAGAAGACCCAGGTCACCTTCAGCGCCCCGCTGGTGGTCGCGGCCGACGGCAACTCCTCGAGGCTCTCCCTGGCGATGGGCCTGCACCGCCGCGAGGACCGCCCGATGGGCGTGGCCGTGCGTACGTACTTCACTTCGCCCCGCCACGACGACGACTACCTGGAGTCCTGGCTGGAGCTCTGGGACCGGCGCGGGGCCGAGGACCGGCTGCTGCCCGGCTACGGCTGGATCTTCGGCATGGGCGACGGCACCTCCAACGTCGGTCTGGGCATCCTCAACTCATCCTCCGCCTTCAAGGAGCTGGACTGGCGCGAGGTCCTCAAGGCCTGGTGCGCCTCGATGCCGGAGGACTGGGGCTACACCCCCGAGAACATGACGCAGCCCATCCGCGGCGCGGCCCTGCCGATGGCCTTCAACCGCCAGCCGCACTACACCAAGGGGCTGTTGCTCGTCGGCGACGCGGGCGGGCTCGTCAACCCGTTCAACGGCGAGGGCATCGCCTATGCGATGGAGTCGGGCCAGATCGCGGCCGACGTCATCGTCCAGGCCCACTCCCGGGCCACTCCGGCCCTGCGCGAACTGACCCTGCACAGCTACCCGAAGGTCCTGAAGGAGACCTACGGCGGCTACTACACGCTGGGCCGCGCCTTCGTGAAGCTCATCGGCAACCCGAAGATCATGAAGGTCGCCGCCCAGCGCGGGCTGAGCCACCCGGTGCTGATGAAGTTCACGCTGAAGATGCTGGCCAACCTCACCGACCCGACGGGCGGCGACGCGATGGACCGCGTCATCAACGGCCTTTCGAAGGTCGCCCCCAAGGCCTGACCTTGATCGGGCGCCCCTCGCGCGGGGTCTCGTACGAGGCCTCGCGCGGGGTCTCGTACGGGGATTCCCGTGCGGGCTCCGCCGTGCCGTGTACCTGGCGGATGCAGCGGGTCAGCAGGACCAGCCCGCAGAGCATCAGGGTGCCCGAGGCCGTCCAGTCCAGGGTGAGCGTCAGGGGGGAGCCGGGCTTCTGCCAGGGGCGGGTGGTGGTCAGCAGCCAGCCGCCGAGGGACAGGAGTCCGAGCCCGGCGGCGGCCGGGGCGGCGGTGGGGCCGGCGCCGGGGGCTTCGTCGGAGGGGCTGGGCGTCACGGATCACCACTTCCTGGGGCGACTCGGGCGTGCTCGCCCCGGCCATCTTGGCAGGGCACGGGCCGTTTCGGCACGGGGTGCCCGCCAGTCGGACGGGCGGGCAAGTTGGTTTCCAGGCAAGAAGTTTGGCTGACCAGCAGGTGAGAAGGCCTTGTCCCGGTACGGGCCGGGCTGTTCAATTCCCGAGAGTGAACAGGTCTTCCACGACGCGCTCCCGTCCGCTCCGTCACCCCGCCCTCCGCTCCGCCTTCCCGGGCGCGGCCCTCCCGGTCGCCGTCCTGCTGGCGTTCGCCCTGGCCGGCTGCTCGGATCCGGACGGCGGTGGCGCGCACGGGGAGCCGGAACTCGGCGAGGTCGCCGTCGCCCCGGCCACCTCCTCGCTCTCGATGCCCCTGGACGCGTACACGGACACCGACGCCGAAACGGTCCGCATGGGGCAGGTGCAGCAGCGGCTGCTCTCGCGGTGCATGGCCCGCTACGGATTCCCGTACGAGGAGGTCAGGCCGTCCGATCCCGCCGGCGCCCAGGGCCCCGAGGGCCGGCACCGGGCGCTCTTCGGTGCGGCCGATCCGGTGTTCGCGGCGGCCCACGGCTACGACATGACCGCGGGCAAGGGGCGGCCCGTGAAGCCCCCGGCCACCCCGCTGAGCGAGAGCGCCACCTTGGTCATGCACGGCGAACGGCCGGGCGGCGGCCAGGGCACCGCGCAGCCCGCGGACGCCGCGAGCGAGGAGGAGGCCGCGCAGGTGGACAGCGGCATCGACTTCGGCGGGCAGAAGGTGCCGCCCGGCGGATGCATACGGGAGGCGTACCGCAAGCTCTACGCGCCGACGAAGGACAGCGTGGACCTGCTGTTCCCGTTCGGGCTGGCCTCGGAGGCGCACGAACGCTCCAAGGACGATTCGCGGGTGGCCGAGGTGCTGAAGAACTGGTCGGCGTGCATGGAGAAGTCCGGGTACACCGGCCTGAAGGACCCCTACGAGGTCGCCCAGAAGCTCGGCCTGGAGGCCGATCCGGGCGGCCCCAAAGCCGTCACCGCGGCAAAGGCCGACGTCGCCTGCAAGCGCGAAGTGAACCTCGTCGGCATCTGGGCGGCGGTGGAGAAGGCGTACCAGGAGCGGCTGGTGGAGGAGCACGCCGAGACCCTCGCGCTCTACAAGAAGCAGCGCGAGGCCCGTTACAAGCTGGCGGCCGGGCTCCTCTGAGCCCGTGCGCGCGGCTCAGGAGGGGCGGGGCATGCAGGCCCGGTACGCGTCGAGGTGGTCCCGCTTGAGCTCCTGCCACTGCTCGGAGGTGCCGCCGTCCTTCTGCTGCACCTCGCCGGTGACCGGATCCGGGTCCGGGTACCAGGAGACGCCCTTGGCCCGCATGCACGCGGAAGCCTCGCGCGCGGAGGCGAGTTCCTGCGGACTCGCCTGGACGGGGGAGGGGGGCGGGAGCAGCGACAGGCAGGCCTGCTGCGCCGGGGGGTACTGCGGGCTCTCCTTCTCCACGAAGTGCGGAGCCCCGTCGTCCCCGTAGGAGATGGTCATTCCGTGCTCCTGCATGCACGTGTAGAACGGCATGTCCGCCGCCGCGATCGAGGGTGTGGCGGTGGGTCCGGCCGTAAGTCCCGGCTTTCCCGCGCCGGAGTTCTTCCCCGGGAGTTCCCCGCCTCCGCATCCGGTCAGTGCGAGGCACAAAAGGAGTGACGAGGATATTTCGCGTACACGCACGAGGCGTTTCCCTTGCGGTCGGCGGAGTGGAAGGGCGCGTTGGTGCGGAGAGGGCCGGAAGGCCGCGGGAGAGCGTAATCGGGTGCCCGCAATACGGACAAGTCCCATACCCGCCATGCCGGTTGTGTCCTGAAAAGCTGGGAAGCCCCTTGCCCTGCGGTGCCCCGGAAGGTTTAATCCCGGCCGGAATCAATTCCCTGAAGATGGAGAAATGTCCCATGAGCAAGGCCCTTAACAAACTCGTCACCGGGTGCGTCGCGGCGGTATCCGTCGGCGCCGTTCTCCTTGTGGCGGCCGGGCCGGCCGCTGCCAACACGGAGCGGAACGGGTATCTGGAAACCAGCGAGTTCGGCCTTTACTACAACTCCTACCAAGGGGGCTGTGTCTTCGACCTGATGTCCTCGGACTGGAACTTCTTCAACAACCTCTTCGTCGGGCCGGAGGGTTGTGAGGGCCGCAACCGGGTGACGAACGACGACACCGCGTCGTACCGCAACCGGGACACCTACACGTGGAAGGTGGCCACCGAGGTGAACCTCACCGGTCTGATCGGTTCGCTCCCGCCGGGCTACGTGGGCAACGCCAGCGTCAACTTCAAGAACAAGATCACCTCGGCCACGTTCCTCGACTGACGGAACGACAGCGAGAGCGGGAGCGGGGGCGGGAGCGGCGCAGGACCGCCTCGGCGGCCGCGGGACGCCCTCGGCGGCCCCAAGGGCCTCCAGGAGCCCCAGGACGGCCGAAAGGCCGGTACTCCACCCCCGAGCGGGGGAGTACCGGCCTTTCGCGCGTCACCGGGAGCGGCCCGGGACTGCGGGGAGATGTCAGAGGACGCGGACGGCGCCCGTCGGCCTGTCGTAGCTCAGGGAGCGCTCGACGATGCCGGTGCTGGGGTTCTGCGCGCCGACGAACTTGCCGCCGCCGACGTAGATGGCGACGTGGTACGCGCTGCCCTTGGAGCCCCAGTACAGGATGTCGCCCGGCTGGAGGGCGCTCAGGGAGACCGAGGTGCCGGCCGAGGACTGCGCCTGCGACATGCGCGGCAGGCTGATGTTGGCCTGGCGGTACGCGGCCTGGACGAGGCCCGAGCAGTCGAACGAGGACGGGCCGGTGCCGCCCATGACGTACGCCTTGCCGACCTGCGCGCGGGCGAAGTTGACGATGGCGGCGGCGGAGCCGGTCACGGGGGCCGTGACGGTGCCCTTGCCCTGCGAGGAGGACCCCGAGGAGGAGGACCCGTTCGACGAGGAGGACCCGGAGGTGTTCTGGATCGGGGTGCGGGCCGTGCTGCGGCTGGCGCGCTCGGCCTCGGCCTTGCGGTCCGCCTCGGCCTTCGCCTTCTTCTCGGCGTCGGCCTTCTCCTGGGCGTCGGCCTTGAGCTGCTTCGCCTCGGCGGCGGCGCCGGTGCGGGCCGTCTCTTCCAGGGCGTTGAGCTCGCCGTCGACGGCGAGGGCGCGGGTGTTCTCGGCGGCCTTGGCCACGGAGGAGGACACCTCGGCGCTCAGGTCCAGGTCGAGGACCGGCATTTCGAGCGTGGTCTCGTGCGCGGGCTCGGCGGAGGGGGTGGCGCTCGCCGTGCCGGCCATGGCCAGGGTGCTGAGGACGCCACCGGCAACTCCGGCGCGGACCGCGAGCTTCGAGGCGCTGCGGCGGGGCTTCCGGTGGCTGGGTATGTGAGCGGTGAGGGACATGGGTACAACCGCTATCAGGGCGCGCCGGTTCCCTTCAAGAAACGTGGTCTGCGCCACAGTTGTGCGCGAAGCGGGCGAACCGGGCGCGTCGTACCTCTTATTGACGCCGTAACGGGCGAATCGGACAGCCCCTCACAAGGCTGTGATCATGGGGTTTCCGCAATAAGTCCGAATTGATCCCGGGCCTACCATCCACCCGGACAGATGGCCAAGCCCCCTTTCGGTACCGCGAATTCCGAGTGGCGCAGGTCACAGAAGCGTCACGCGATGCGGACGCTGTGGCCCTCCTGTGATCGAACCGTGAAGCCGCCGAGGGGTCGGGGACGGGCCGGGGGCGGGCCGGGACCGCGCCGGGACCGCGCCGGGGGTCGTCCCCGGGTCGCTTCCGGGTGACCCCTGCCCCCCTTCTGCCCCGAGTTAGTGAACGCATGCACGCGTCCACTTCCGTCCGCGCGAGGTCCCCCGGCCGGGGGACGCCGATCCCTTTATCATCACGCGCACCACGGTGCCAATTTGCATGCAGTGGCCACGATTTGATAGTGCGGCAGGCCTTCCACCTGCGACGACGGGTGCGGATGTCACCTTTGGTGATCATGTGGATGCTTCACGTATGAAGATCACCACTCATTGGGCTTCATGATCGTTCGTCAGGTGGTGGAGATCACAAACTCGTTGTTGTAACCCGTGTCGCAGATCACAGATGGGCGGGCATAAGATGCGCACCAGTCCGGCTTGTGAACTGCCTCACATGCGAGACGTGGGAGGCGGGGCGCGCGGCGCCGGAGCAGCGGTCCAACGGTCAAGGACGACTGGAAGGAGCGAGGAGCGTGAATGCGTACGCGCCCATCCTCGTGCTCGGCGCCCTCGGCGCAGGGTTTGCGATCTTCTCCGTGGTCATGGCCACGCTGATCGGCCCAAAACGGTACAACCGGGCAAAACTTGAAGCTTACGAGTGCGGCATCGAGCCCACTCCCATGCCGGCCGGCGGCGGCCGCTTCCCCATCAAGTACTACCTGACGGCGATGCTCTTCATCGTCTTCGACATCGAGGTTGTCTTCCTCTACCCCTGGGCGGTCACCTTCGACTCGCTGGGGATCTTCGGGCTCGTCGAGATGCTCCTCTTCGTGCTCACCGTCTTCGTCGCCTACGCCTACGTGTGGCGCCGCGGCGGCCTGGAATGGGACTGAGGGGCTGAATTTCCATGGGACTGGAAGAGAAGCTGCCGAGCGGCTTTCTGCTGACCACCGTCGAACAGGCCGCGGGATGGGTGCGCAAGGCGTCCGTCTTCCCGGCCACCTTCGGCCTGGCTTGCTGCGCCATCGAGATGATGACCACCGGAGCGGGCCGGTACGACCTGGCGCGCTTCGGCATGGAGGTCTTCCGCGGATCCCCGCGCCAGGCCGACCTGATGATCGTGGCGGGCCGGGTCAGCCAGAAGATGGCGCCGGTGCTGCGGCAGGTGTACGACCAGATGCCCGCTCCCAAGTGGGTCATCTCTATGGGTGTTTGTGCGTCTTCGGGCGGAATGTTCAACAATTACGCGATCGTCCAGGGCGTCGACCACATCGTGCCCGTGGACATCTACCTGCCCGGCTGCCCGCCCCGCCCCGAGATGCTGCTCGACGCGATCCTCAAGCTCCACCAGAAGATCCAGGGCGGCAAGCTCGGCGTGAACCGGGAAGAGGCGGCCCGCGAGGCGGAGGAGGCGGCCCTCAAGGCGCTCCCCACCATTGAGATGAAGGGGCTCCTGCGGTGAGCGAGGACCCGGCCGTGCAGAACGGCCCCCAAGCCGGCAACGGCGACAACGTGCCCGCGCCCCGGGGCGCGGCCGGCCCCGAGGTGATCGGCGTCCGCAAGGGCATGTTCGGCGCCGACAACGGCGGCGACACCAGCGGCTACGGCGGCCTCGTCCGCACCGTGGCCCTGCCGGGCGCGAGCGCCCGCCCGTACGGCTCGTACTTCGACGAGGTCGTCGACGAGCTCGAAGGGGCGCTGGAGGAGCAGGACCTGGTCCCGGAGAACGCGATCGAGAAGGTCGTCGTGGACCGGGCGGAGCTGACCCTCCACATCGCGCGCGAGCACCTCCTCCTCGTCGCGAAGACCCTGCGCGACGACCCGGCCCTGCGCTTCGAGCTCTGCACCGGGGTCAGCGGGGTGCACTTCCCCGACGACAAGGGCCGCGAGCTGCACGCCGTCTACCACCTGCGCTCGCTCACCCACGGCCGGATCGTGCGGCTGGAGGTCACCGCTCCGGACGCCGACCCGCACGTCCCCTCGATCGTCTCCGTCTACCCGACGAACGACTGGCACGAGCGCGAGACGTACGACTTCTTCGGCCTGGTCTTCGACGGGCACCCGGCCCTCACCCGGATCATGATGCCGGACGACTGGCAGGGCTTCCCGCAGCGCAAGGACTACCCGCTCGGCGGCATCGCCATCGAGTACAAGGGCGCCCAGATCCCGGCTCCCGACCAGCGGAGGTCGTACAGCTGATGTCCACTTCGAACCACGCCTCCGCCGACCACGCTTCGGCGCGCGAAACCACCGAGGGCACCGTCTACACCGTCACCGGCGGCGACTGGGACGAGATCGTCCAGTCGGCGGCCCGCGCGGACGACGAGCGGATCGTCGTCAACATGGGCCCCCAGCACCCCTCCACCCACGGAGTGCTCCGCCTGATCCTGGAGATCGACGGAGAGACGGTCACCGAGGCCCGCTGCGGCATCGGCTACCTCCACACCGGCATCGAGAAGAACCTCGAGTACCGGAACTGGACGCAGGGCACCACCTTCGTCACGCGCATGGACTACCTGACGCCGTTCTTCAACGAGACGGCGTACTGCCTGGGCGTCGAGAAGCTGCTCGGCATCACCGATCAGATCCCGGACCGCGCCTCCGTCATCCGCGTCCTGCTGATGGAGCTCAACCGGCTCTCCTCCCACCTGGTGTGCATCGCCACCGGCGGCATGGAGCTGGGCGCGACCACGATCATGATCTACGGGTTCCGCGACCGCGAGCTGATCCTCGACGTGTTCGAGCTGATCACCGGCCTGCGCATGAACCACGCGTTCATCCGCCCCGGCGGACTCGCGCAGGACCTGCCCCCGGGCGCCGTGGACCAGCTCCGCGATTTCGTGAAGACCATGAAGAAGAACCTGCCGGAGTACGACAGCCTCGCCACCGGCAACCCCATCTTCAAGGCCCGCATGCAGGACGTCGGCTACCTCGACCTCACCGGCTGCATGGCGCTCGGCGCCACCGGCCCGGTCCTGCGCTCCGCCGGCCTCCCGCACGACCTGCGCAAGACGGACCCGTACTGCGGCTACGAGAACTACGAGTTCGACGTGCCGACCACGGAGTCCTGCGACTCCTACGGGCGGTTCCTGATCCGCCTGGAGGAGATGCGCCAGTCCCTGCGGATCGTCGAGCAGTGCCTGGACCGGCTGGAGCCGGGTCCCGTCATGGTCGCCGACAAGAAGATCGCCTGGCCGGCGCAGCTCGCCATGGGCCCCGACGGCCTCGGCAACTCGCTCGACCACATCAAGCAGATCATGGGCACCTCCATGGAGTCCCTCATCCACCACTTCAAGCTGGTGACCGAGGGCTTCCGGGTACCGGCCGGCCAGGCCTACGCGGCCGTGGAGTCGCCCAAGGGCGAGCTCGGCGTGCACGTCGTCTCCGACGGCGGCACCCGCCCCTACCGGGTCCACTTCCGCGACCCGTCCTTCACCAACCTGCAGGCCATGGCGGCGATGTGCGAGGGCGGCCAGATCGCCGACGTCATCGTGGCCGTCGCCTCCATCGACCCCGTGATGGGAGGCGTCGACCGATGACCGACATCTCGCTGGGCATGCCCCGGCTGCCGGCCCCGGACTACCCGGCCGAGGTGCGCGAGCGGCTCGCCGCCGACGCCGCCGAGGTCATCGCCCGCTACCCCGACAGCCGTTCCGCACTGCTGCCGCTGCTCCACCTCATCCAGTCGGAGGAGGGTTACGTCTCGCGCACCGGCATCCGGTTCTGCGCCGACGTGCTGGGGCTGACGACCGCCGAGGTCACGGCCGTGGCGACCTTCTACACGATGTACCGGCGCAAGCCCTCCGGGGACTACCAGGTCGGCGTCTGCACGAACACCCTGTGCGCGGTCATGGGCGGCGACGCCATCTTCGAGGAGCTCAAGGAGCACCTCGGGGTCGGCAACAACGAGACCACCCCCGACGGCAAGGTCACCCTCGAGCACATCGAGTGCAACGCGGCCTGCGACTACGCCCCCGTGGTGATGGTCAACTGGGAGTTCTTCGACAACCAGACCCCCGAGTCCGCCAAGGCCATGGTGGACGACCTGCTGGCCGGCCGCACCGTCGAGCCGACCCGGGGCGCGCCGCTGTGCTCGTACAAGGAGACCGCGCGGATCCTGGCGGGCTTCCCCGACGAGCGCGAGGGCGCGGTCGAGGCCAGCGGCGGCGCCGGTCACGCGTCGCTGATCGGCCTGCGCATCGCGCGCGGCGAAGCCCCGCACACCCCGATCGTGCACCCGCGCGGCGAGGCCACCATCGAGGGAGGGGAGTGATGACCGTGTCCACCGAACTGAGTAAGAACGGAACGAGTCCGGAGAAGCTCCTCGCGCCCGTCCTGTCGGCGTTCTGGGACGAGCCGCGGTCGTGGACGCTGGAGACCTACCGGCGCCACGAGGGGTACGAGGGCCTGCGCAAGGCGCTCGCCATGACCCCCGACGACCTCATCGCCTACGTGAAGGACTCGGGCCTGCGCGGACGCGGCGGCGCGGGCTTCCCCACCGGAATGAAGTGGCAGTTCATCCCTCAGGGCGACGGCAAGCCGCACTACCTCGTCGTGAACGCGGACGAGTCGGAGCCGGGAACCTGCAAGGACATCCCCCTGCTCTTCGCCAACCCGCACTCCCTCATCGAGGGAATGATCATCGCCTGCTACGCGATCCGCTCGGAGCACGCCTTCATCTACCTGCGCGGCGAGACCGTGCCGGTGCTGCGGCGCCTGCACGAGGCGGTGCGCGAGGCGTACGAGGCGGGCTACCTCGGCGAGAACATCCTCGGGAGCGGGCTGAAGCTCGACATCACCGTGCACGCGGGCGCGGGCGCCTACATCTGCGGCGAGGAAACGGCCCTCCTGGACTCCCTCGAAGGCCGGCGCGGCCAGCCCCGGCTGCGTCCCCCCTTCCCCGCGGTCGAGGGGCTCTACGCCTGCCCCACCGTGGTGAACAACGTGGAGTCCATCGCCTCGGTTCCCGCGATCCTGAACAAGGGCAAGGACTGGTTCAAGTCGATGGGGACCGAGAAGTCCCCCGGCTTCACCCTGTACTCGCTCTCCGGGCACGTCGTCGGCCCCGGCCAGTACGAGGCCCCGCTCGGCATCACCCTGCGCCAGCTCCTCGACATGAGCGGCGGCATGCGCCCCGGGCACCGGCTGAAGTTCTGGACCCCGGGCGGCTCCTCCACCCCGATGTTCACCGAGGAGCACCTCGACGTCCCCCTCGACTACGAGGGCGTCGGCGCGGCCGGCTCCATGCTGGGCACCAAGGCCCTGCAGTGCTTCGACGAGACGACCTGCGTGGTGCGGGCGGTGACCCGCTGGACCGAGTTCTACGCCCACGAGTCCTGCGGCAAGTGCACGCCCTGCCGCGAAGGCACGTACTGGCTCGTCCAGTTGCTCCGCGACATCGAAGCGGGCAAGGGGGTCATGTCGGACCTGGACAAGCTGAACGACATCGCCGACAACATCAACGGCAAGTCGTTCTGCGCGCTCGGCGACGGCGCCGCCAGCCCCATCTTCTCCTCGCTCAAGTACTTCCGCGCGGAGTACGAGCAGCACATCACGGGCAAGGCCTGCCCCTTCGACCCCAAGAAGTCGACCCTCTGGGCCGACACGGAGGTGACCGCATGACCGTGACCACAACAGCGGCCTCCGGCGGCGGGGAAGCGGCGGTTCCCCCCGTGGACCACATCTCCCTGACCATCGACGGCATCGAACTGTCGGTGCCCAAGGGAACCCTGGTCATCCGGGCCGCCGAACAGCTCGGCATCGAGATCCCCCGGTTCTGCGACCACCCCCTCCTCTCCCCGGCCGGCGCCTGCCGCCAGTGCATCGTCGAGGTCGAGGGCCAGCGCAAGCCGATGGCCTCCTGCACCATCACCTGCACCGACGGCATGGTCGTCAAGACCCAGCTGACCTCACCGGTCGCCGACAAGGCCCAGCGCGGGGTGATGGAGCTGCTGCTCATCAACCACCCGCTGGACTGCCCCGTCTGCGACAAGGGCGGCGAGTGCCCGCTGCAGAACCAGGCGATGTCCCACGGCAACGCCGAATCGCGGTTCGAGGGCAAGAAGCGCACCTACGAGAAGCCGGTCCCGATCTCCACGCAGGTGCTGCTGGACCGCGAGCGGTGCGTGCTGTGCGCGCGCTGCACCCGCTTCTCCAACGAGATCGCCGGCGACCCGATGATCGAACTCCTGGAGCGCGGCGCGCTCCAGCAGGTCGGCACCGGCGAGGACGACCCCTTCGAGTCGTACTTCTCCGGCAACACCATCCAGATCTGCCCGGTCGGCGCCCTCACTTCGGCCGCCTACCGGTTCCGCTCCCGCCCCTTCGACCTCGTCTCCTCCCCGAGCGTGTGCGAGCACTGCGCGGGCGGCTGCGCGACGCGCACCGACCACCGCCGCGGCAAGGTGCTGCGCCGGATGGCCGCGGAGGACCCCGAGGTCAACGAGGAGTGGATCTGCGACAAGGGCCGCTTCGGGTTCCGCTACGCGCAGCGCCCCGACCGGCTCACCACCCCGCTGGTCCGCGGCACCGACGGGGTCCTGGCCCCGGCGAGCTGGCCCGAGGCCCTGGAGGCCGCGGCCACCGGGCTGGCCGCCGCGCGCGGCCGGGCCGGAGTCCTGACCGGCGGACGCCTCACCGTCGAGGACGCCTACGCGTACGCCAAGTTCGCCCGGGTCGTGCTCGACACCAACGACATCGACTTCCGGGCCCGGGTGCACAGCGCGGAGGAGACCGAGTTCCTGGCCGCCACCGTGGCCGGCACCGGCAAGGACCTCGACGGGCGCGGCGTCACCAACACCTCGCTGGAGGCGGCCCCGGCCGTGCTCCTCGTCGGCATCGAGGCCGAGGAGGAAGCCCCCGGGGTCTTCCTGAGGCTGCGCAAGGCCCACCGCAAGCACAAGCAGCGGACCTTCGCCCTCGCCCCGTTCGCCACGCGCGGCCTGGAGAAGGCGGGCGGCACCCTGCTGGCCGCCGCCCCCGGCACCGAGCCCGAGTGGCTGAACGCCCTGGCCTCCGACACCGGCCTGGAGGACGGCGGCCAGGCCGCCTCCGACGCGCTGCGCCTGCCCGGCGCGGTCATCGTCGTGGGGGAGCGCCTCGCGGGCGTGCCCGGCGCGCTGACCGCGGCCGTACGGGTCGCGGGCGCCACCGGCGCCACCCTGGTGTGGATCCCGCGCCGGGCCGGAGAGCGGGCCGCCGTCGAGGCGGGCGCGCTGCCGTCCCTGCTGCCGGGCGCCCGCCCCGCCACCGACCCGCGGGCGCGCGACGAGGTCGCCGCCGCCTGGGGCCTGGACGAGCTGCCGCACCGCTACGGCCGCGACACCGGCCAGATCGTCGAGGCCGCCGCCACCCGGGAGCTCTCCGCCCTGCTGGTCGCGGGCGTCGAGCTCGCCGACCTGCCGGACCCGGCCCGCGCCAGGACCGCGCTCCAGGAGGCCTTCGTGGTCTCCCTGGAACTGCGGCCCAGCGAGGTCACCGACCACGCGGACGTGGTCTTCCCCGTCGCGGCCGTCGCCGAGAAGCCGGGCGCGTTCATCAACTGGGAGGGCAGGGTCCGGCCGTTCGAGGCGGCGCTCAAGCCCGAGCAGATGACCCGGCGCCTGGCCCCCGCCGACTCCCGCGTGCTGCACATGCTGGCCGACGCGGCCGACCGGCCGATCGCGCTGCCCGACGTACACGCCGTACGGCAGGAGATCGACCGGCTCGGCCCGTGGGCCGGGGAGCGCGCCGCCGGACAGTCCGGAGACAGGGAGCTGCTGCCCCGTCCCGGCACGGGCGAGGCCGTCCTCGCGGGCCACCGGCTCCTCCTCGACCAGGGGCTCCTGCAGGACGGCGACGAGGCCCTGGCCGGCACCCGGCACGAGGCCAGCGCCCGCCTGTCGGCCGCCACGGCCGCCGAGACCGGCGTCAAGAACGGCGACGTCCTCGCGGTGACCGGCCCCGCCGGCTCCGTGGAACTGCCGCTGCGCGTCACCGAGATGCCCGACCGGGTGGTCTGGCTCCCGATGAACTCCACCGGCTCCGGGGTCCTCGCCGACACCGGAGCACGCCCGGGGGCCCTGGTCCGCATCGGCCCGGCCACCCCCGCCGACACCAGCGACTCCCCTGCGGAGGTGGGCGCGTGAACACCGTTCAGATCGCCGCCGAAGACCTCTCCCTGTTCGGCAGGGACGTCTGGTGGCTCGTCGTCGTCAAGGCGGTGTTCTGCTTCGCCTTCCTGATGGTGACCGTGCTCTTCTCCATCGTGTGGGAGCGCAAGGTCGTCGCCTGGATGCAGCTGCGCATCGGCCCCAACCGGCACGGCCCCTGGGGCATGCTCCAGTCGCTCGCCGACGGCGTGAAGCTGATGCTCAAGGAAGACCTGATCGTCAAGCGGGCCGACAAGGTCGTCTACGTCCTGGCCCCGATCATCGCGGCGATCCCGGCCTTCATGGCCATCGCGGTGATCCCCTTCGGCCCCTCGGGCAACGAGGTCTCCATCTTCGGCCAGCGCACCACGATGCAGCTGACCGACCTGCCCATCGCGATGCTCTACATCCTCGCGGTGGCCTCGGTCGGCATCTACGGCATCGTCCTCGCGGGCTGGTCCTCGGGCTCCACGTACCCGCTGCTGGGCGGCCTGCGCTCCTGCGCGCAGATGATCTCGTACGAGATCGCGATGGGCGCGGCCTTCGCCTCGGTCTTCCTCTACTCCGGGTCGATGTCGACCTCGGCGATCGTCGAAGCCCAGGCGGACCGCTGGTACATCATCCTGCTGCCGGTCTCCTTCATCATCTACGTCATCACGATGGTCGGCGAGACGAACCGCGCCCCCTTCGACATGCCGGAGTCCGAGGGCGACCTGGTCGGCGGCTTCAACACCGAGTACTCCTCCATCAAGTTCGCGCTGTTCATGCTCGCCGAGTACGTCAACATGGTCACCGTCTCCGCGGTCTCGGTCACCCTCTTCCTGGGCGGCTGGCGGGCCCCGGCGCCGATCTCCACGTACTGGGAGGGCGCGAACCACGGCTGGTGGCCGATGCTCTGGTTCGTCCTGAAGGTCCAGCTGCTGCTGTTCTTCTTCATCTGGCTCCGCGGCACGCTCCCACGCGTGCGCTACGACCAGCTGATGAAGCTCGGCTGGAAGGTGCTGATCCCGGTCTCCGTGGTGTGGCTGATGCTGGTCGCCACCGTCCGGGCGCTGCGCAACGAGAACTACGACTTCCAGGAGATCGTGCTCTACGTCGGCGGCGGGGTCATCGCGCTCCTGCTGCTGTCCTTCGTCGCGGACCTGTTCCGCGACAAGAAGGAGAAGACGGCCCTCGCGGACGCCGAACTGGCCGCGGCCGCCGAGCCCTTCGACCCCCTGGCGGGCGGGTTCCCCGTACCGCCCAAGCCCGGCCAGCACCTGGCACCCGTACCGCGCAGGCGGCCCCGCAGTGAGCGGGAGCTCATTGTCAGTGGCGCGGCGAATACTGACAGTGACCGAGAGGAGGGTTGAGAGATGTCTGACAAGTCTGACGCCGAGCAGGGCGAGAAGTGGCAGAATCCGGTGGCCGGCTTCGGCGTGACCTTCAAGGCCATGTTCAAGAAGCGCCTCACCGAGCAGTACCCGGAGCAGGAAAAGACCACGGCACCGCGCTTCCACGGGCGGCACCAGCTCAACCGCCACCCGGACGGTCTGGAGAAGTGCATCGGGTGCGAGCTGTGCGCCTGGGCCTGTCCCGCCGACGCGATCTACGTCGAGGGCGCGGACAACACCGAGGAGGAGCGCTACTCCCCGGGTGAGCGGTACGGCCGGGTCTACCAGATCAACTACGCCCGCTGCATCCTGTGCGGGCTGTGCGTGGAGGCGTGCCCCACCCGGGCGCTGACCATGACGAACGAGTTCGAACTGGCCGATTCCAGCCGCGAAGCGCTCATCTACACCAAGGAGCAGCTGCTCTCCGGGCTGACCGAGGGCATGGTCGAGGCACCGCACTCGATCTTCCCCGGCGCCGATGACACGGACTACTACCGCGGGCTGGTGACCGGGGCGGCTCCCGGCACGGTCCGCCAGGTGGCCGTCTCCAAGGGCGAGGCCGCGGACAACAGCTCCGAGGGGGTGGGGGCATGAGCGCCCTCGCCGCAGCCGCCACGCTCACCTCCACCGGTGAGGCGGCCCAGTTCTGGATCCTCGGCACGGTCGCCGTCCTCGGCGCGCTGGCCACGATCCTGATGAAGAAGTCCGTGCACAGCGCGCTGAGCCTGGCCGGGACGATGATCATCCTGGCGGTCTTCTACCTCGCCAACGGGGCGTACTTCCTCGGCATCGTCCAGGTCGTCGTCTACACCGGCGCGATCATGATGCTCTTCCTCTTCGTCGTCATGCTCGTCGGCGTCACCGCCGCGGACTCGCTGACCGAGACCATCAAGGGACAGCGCTGGCTGGCCGTCCTGTGCGGCCTCGGCTTCGGCATCCTGCTGATCGCCGGCATCGCCAACGCCCGGCTCACCCACTTCAACGGACTCGGCCGGATCAACTCCGGCGGGCACGTCGAGGGCCTGGCCACGCTGATCTTCACCAAGTACGTGTTCGCCTTCGAGATCACCGGCGCCCTGCTGATCACGGCGGCCGTCGGCGCGATGGTGCTCACCCACCGCGAGCGCACCGAGCGGGCCGCCACCCAGCGCGAGCTCGCCGAGCGCCGCGTACGCGAGGGCGTCCAGCTCCCGCCGCTGCCCGCACCCGGCGTCTACGCCCGGCACAACGCCGTGGACGTCGCGGGCCTGCTGCCGGACGGCACCCCCTCCGAGCTCACCGTCAACCAGACGCTGCGCGCCCGCGGCCAGATCAGGGACGTCTCCGGCAAGGCCCTGGACGACCTGAAGGCCCTGGAGCAGCGGTCGTCCGAGCGGCTCGGCCGCGACGCCCTCGGCCACGACGCCCGTGAGGAGGCCTCGAAGTGAACCCGGTCAATTACCTGTACCTGTCCGCGCTGCTGTTCACCATCGGGGCGGCGGGAGTCCTGATCCGGAAGAACGCGATCGTGCTGTTCATGTGCGTGGAGCTCATGCTCAACGCCTGCAACCTCGCCTTCGTGACCTTCTCCCGGATGCACGGCAACCTCGACGGCCAGATCATCGCGTTCTTCACGATGGTCGTCGCCGCCGCCGAGGTCGTGGTGGGCCTCGCGATCATCGTGTCGCTGTTCCGTACCCGCCACTCGGCCTCGGTCGACGACGCCAGCCTGATGAAGCTGTAAGGGGTCGCTGTGGAGAACATGATCGCGCTGCTGGTAGCGGCGCCCCTGCTCGGAGCGGTGGTGCTGCTCTGCGGCGGCCGCCGTCTCGACAAGACCGGCCACTGGATCGGCACCCTGCTCGCCGCCGTCTCCTTCGGCATCGGCCTCACCCTCTTCGCCGACATGCTCGGCAAGACCGCCGAGGACCGGACCTTCCACCAGCGGCTGTTCAGCTGGATCCCGGTGGAGGGCTTCCAGGCCGACGTCGGCTTCCAGCTCGACCAGCTGTCGATGACCTTCGTCCTGCTGATCTCCGGGGTGGGCACGCTCATCCACGTGTACTCCATCGGGTACATGGAGCACGACGAGCGCCGCCGCCGCTTCTTCGGCTACCTCAACCTCTTCGTCGCCGCGATGCTGCTCCTGGTCATCGCCGACAACTACCTCCTGCTGTACGTCGGCTGGGAGGGCGTGGGCCTCGCCTCGTACCTCCTCATCGGCTTCTGGCAGCACAAGCCCAGCGCGGCCACCGCCGCGAAGAAGGCCTTCCTGGTCAACCGGGTCGGCGACATGGGCCTTTCGATCGCCATCATGCTGATGTTCACCACCTTCGGAACCTTCGCCTTCGGCCCGGTCCTCGGCTCGGTGTCCGAGGCCGGCGAGGGCAAGCTGACGGCGATCGCCCTGATGCTGCTGCTCGCCGCCTGCGGCAAGTCGGCCCAGGTGCCGCTGCAGTCCTGGCTCGGCGACGCGATGGAGGGCCCGACCCCGGTCTCGGCCCTCATCCACGCGGCGACCATGGTCACCGCCGGCGTCTACCTGATCGTCCGCTCGGGCGCCATCTTCAACGGGGCGCCGGACGCGCAGACCGCGGTGGTCGTGGTCGGCGCCGTCACGCTCCTCTTCGGTGCGATCGTCGGTTGCGCGAAGGACGACATCAAGAAGGCCCTCGCGGGCTCGACGATGTCGCAGATCGGCTACATGATCCTGGCGGCGGGCCTCGGCCCCATCGGGTACGTGTTCGCGATCATGCACCTGGTCACGCACGGGTTCTTCAAGGCGGGCCTCTTCCTCGGCGCCGGTTCCGTGATGCACGGGATGAACGACGAGGTCGACATGCGCAAGTACGGCGGCCTGCGGAAGTACATGCCGGTCACCTTCATCACCTTCGGCCTCGGCTACCTCGCCATCATCGGCTTCCCGGGCCTGTCGGGCTTCTTCTCCAAGGACCTGATCATCGAGGCCGCCTTCGCGAAGGGCGGCACCCAGGGCTGGATCCTCGGCGGGGTGACCCTGCTGGGCGCGGCGATCACCGCCTTCTACATGACCCGGGTCATGCTCCTCACCTTCTTCGGCGAGAAGCGCTGGCAGCCCGACGCGGAGGGCCACGCCCCGCACCCGCACGAGTCCCCGAAGTCCATGACCATCCCGATGATCATCCTGGCCTTCGGCTCGGTCTTCGCGGGCGGGTTCTTCGGGATCGGCGACCGCTTCCTGAAGTGGCTGGAGCCCGTCACCGGACACCAGCACGGGCACCCGCCGATCAGCGCCATGACGGTCACCGCGGCCACGATGGTGGTCCTCGTCATCGGCGTCGCCATCGCCTGGGTGATGTACGGCAAGAAGCCCGTCCCGGTCGTCGCCCCGCGCGGCTCGCTCCTCACCCGGGCGGCCCGACGGGACCTCTACCAGGACGACTTCAACCACGTGGTCCTGGTCCGCGGCGGGGAGCACCTGACCCGCTCCCTCGTCTACGTCGACCACAGCCTGGTCGACGGCGTGGTCAACGGGACGGCCGCCGGAGTCGGCGGGCTGTCGGGCCGGCTGCGCAAGCTGCAGAACGGCTACGCCCGCAGCTACGCGGTCTCGATGTTCGGGGGCACGGCGATCCTGATCGCCGCGACCCTGCTGATGAGGGCGGTGTGAGATGAGTTTCCCGCTTCTGACGGTGACGGCCGCGGTCCCCGCGGTCGGTGCGATCCTGACGGCGGCCGTCCCGGCCGCCCGCCGGACCGCCGCCAAATGGCTCGCCCTGCTCTTCTCGCTGGCGACCCTGGCCCTGGCCGTGCTCGTCGCGGTCCGCTTCGAGCCCGGTGGCGACCGCTACCAGCTCACCGAATCGCGCTCCTGGATCGCGGACTTCGGCGTCCGCTACGAACTGGGCGTCGACGGCATCGGGGTGGTGCTGATCGCACTCACCGCGCTGCTCATCCCCTTCGTGATCGCGGCCGGCTGGCACGACGCCGACCCGCTGGAAACGAACTCGTCCCGCTGGCGGCCGACCCAGGGCTTCTTCGCCCTGATCCTGCTGGTCGAGGCGATGGTGATCATCTCCTTCGAGGCCACCGACGTCTTCCTCTTCTACATCTTCTTCGAAGCCATGCTCATCCCGATGTACTTCCTCATCGGCGGCTTCGGGGACCGGGCCCACTCGGGCACGGACGAGAACGCGGCCGCGCAGCGCTCGTACGCGGCGGTCAAGTTCCTCCTCTACAACCTGGTCGGCGGCCTGATCATGCTGGCCGCCGTCATCGGGCTCTACGTGGTCGCCGGGAACTTCTCGCTCCAGGAGATCACCGCCGCCCGCGCCGCGGGCACGCTCGACATGGCGACCAACACCGAACGGTGGCTGTTCCTCGGCTTCTTCTTCGCCTTCGCGGTGAAGGCCCCGCTCTGGCCGCTGCACACCTGGCTGCCGAACGCGATGGGTGAGGCCACGGCCCCGGTCGCCGTCCTGATCACCGCCGTCGTCGACAAGGTCGGCACCTTCGCGATGCTCCGCTTCTGCCTCGGACTCTTCCCCGAGGCCAGCAAGTGGGCCACGCCGGTGATCCTCGTCCTGGCCCTGATCAGCATCGTCTACGGCGCGCTGGTCGCCTGCGGGCAGCGGGACATCAAGCGGCTGGTGGCGTACGCCTCCATCTCGCACTTCGGCTTCATCATCCTGGGCATCTTCGCGATGACCTCCCAGGGCCAGTCGGGCGCGACGCTCTACATGGTCAACCACGGGCTCTCGACGGCGGCGCTCATGCTGGTCGCCGGCTTCCTGATCTCGCGGCGCGGCTCCCGCCTCATCGCCGACTACGGCGGCGTGCAGAAGGTGGCCCCGGTCCTGGCCGGCACCTTCCTGATCGGTGGCCTCGCGACCCTGTCGCTCCCCGGCCTCGCCCCGTTCGTCAGCGAGTTCCTCGTCCTGGTCGGCACGTTCGCCCGGTACCCGGTCGTCGGCGTCATCGCCACCTTCGGCATCGTGCTGGCGGCGCTCTACACGCTGGTCCTCTACCAGCGGACCATGACCGGCCCGGTCAAGGAGGAGGTCCGCACCATGCCGGACCTGCGCCTGCGGGAGGTCCTGGTGGTCGCCCCGCTGATCGCGCTGCTGATCGGACTGGGCGTCTACCCGAAGGTCCTGACCGACATCGTCAACCCGGCGGTGAAGCACACCATGTCGGACGTGAAGCAGACCGATCCGAAGCCCGAGGTGGCCGTCGAGGCCAAGCACACCAACGACGGGGAGGAGTCGAAGTGAGCACCGTGACTGCTGCCCAGAACCTGCTGCCGAACCTGGCGGCCGCGGCGCCGATCGACAAGATCCCGGCCCCGCACATCGAGTACGCCCAGCTGTCGCCCACGCTCATCGTGCTGGGCGCGGCCGTCATCGGAGTCCTCGTAGAGGCCTTCGTACCGCGCAAGGCCCGTTACTCCACGCAGGTGTTCCTCGCCGTCGCCGCTCTGGCCTCGGCCTTCGCGGCGGTCGTCGCACTCGCCGCCGGCGGGTACGGCAGCTCCAAGGCGCACATCGCGGCCATGGGAGCCATCGCCGTCGACGGCCCGGCGCTCTTCCTGCAGGGCACCATCATCCTGGCCTCGGTCGTGGCGATCTTCACCTTCGCCGAGCGGCGCCTGGACCCGGCCGCCCACGGCAACCGGGTGGACTCCTTCGCCGCACAGGCGGCGTCCGTACCGGGCAGCGAGAGCGAGAAGGAAGCCGTCAAGGCGGGCTTCGCCACCACCGAGGTCTTCCCGCTCGCACTGTTCGCGGTCGCCGGGATGCTGATCTTCCCCGCGGCCAACGACCTGCTGACGCTGTTCGTGGCCCTGGAGGTCTTCTCCCTCCCGCTGTACCTGCTCTGCGCCCTCGCCCGCCGCCAGCGGCTGATGTCGCAGGAAGCGGCCGTCAAGTACTTCCTGCTCGGCGCCTTCTCCTCCGCCTTCCTCCTCTTCGGCATCGCGCTCGTCTACGGGTACGCGGGCTCGGTCTCCTACGCGGCGATCGCGGAGGTCGTCGACGGCACCGTGGCGAACATCGACCCGGCGCTCGCCGACACCATGGGCAACGACGCGCTGCTGCTGATCGGCGGCGCGCTGATCCTCATGGGCCTGCTCTTCAAGGTCGGCGCGGTCCCCTTCCACATGTGGACCCCGGACGTCTACCAAGGCGCCCCCACCCCGGTCACCGGCTTCATGGCGGCGGCGACGAAGGTGGCCGCCTTCGGCGCCCTCCTGCGGCTGCTGTACGTGGTGCTGCCCGGCCTGCGGTGGGACTGGCGGCCGGTCATGTGGGGCGTGGCGATCGTCACGATGCTGGCGGGCGCCGTCATCGCGGTCACCCAGACCGACGTCAAGCGGCTCCTCGCCTACTCCTCGATCGCGCACGCCGGCTTCATCCTGGCCGGTGTCATCGCCACCTCGGCGGAGGGCGTCCAGTCCGTCCTCTTCTACCTGGGCGCGTACTCCTTCGTGACGATCGGCGCCTTCGCGGTGGTCACGCTGGTGCGCGACGCGGGCGGCGAGGCCACGCACCTGTCCAAGTGGGCGGGGCTGGGCCGTCGTTCCCCGCTGACGGCGGCGGTCTTCGCGGTCTTCCTGCTCGCCTTCGCGGGCATCCCGCTGACCTCAGGCTTCTCCGGCAAGTTCGCCGTGTTCAAGGCGGCGGCGGAGGGCGGCGCGGGAGCGCTGGTCGTGGTCGGTGTCATCTCGTCCGCGATCGCCGCGTTCTTCTACATCCGGGTGATCGTCCTGATGTTCTTCAGCGAGCCGAAGGCGGACGGCCCCACGGTCGCCGTCCCGTCCCCGCTGACGATGACGACGATCGCGGTCGGCGTCGCGGTCACCGTGGTGCTGGGCGTGGCCCCGCAGTACTTCCTGGACCTGGCGGGGAGTGCGAGCACGTTCGTGCGCTGACCGTACGCGGTACGGCCCGGGGCCCGGCTTCCCTTCGAGGGGGCCGGGCCCCTTCCCTTTTCGCCGTGCGCCTTTTGCCGTGCGCTCAGTGGGGGTGGGGTGCGGGGGTGCTGGTTTTGGGGCAGGTCAGGGCGGGGTTCCAGTTGTGGAAGCGGCCCGCCGGATTGTCCTCGTACGCCCACATGTGCAGGTCGTAGTGCTTGGGCATGCCCGTCCAGTGGCCCGGCATCGGCCCGTCGAAAGGCAGGCCGAACATGCTCGGCCGGTCGTCGGTGGTCTTCAGGTCCTGGTCCCGGTCGGTGGACATCCACTCCACCGTCTGGAGCTTGCGGCGGCCGTTCTCGTCCTTCTCGGTGCTGTAGAGGAGGGCGGTCGGCTTGGCCGGGTCCGTGGAGCCCCAGTTGGCCTGTTTCACGTAGTGGTAGCCCATGGTGCCGACCCCGAACGGGTTGGTCATGCACTCCGTGCCGTGCGGCACGTATCCGTCCTTGAGGGCCTGCCGCTCGTCCACGTACTTGGCCGTCACCCGGATCGCCGTGGCCATGTCGCGCATCGCCTTCGCGTTCCTCGGGTCGGGAGCTGGACCGTCGACGCCGTGGGCCGGGACGACGCCGGTGACGGTGGCGGCCAGGCCGAGGGATATCGCGGCCGCGCACGTCAGGAAGGCCTTGCGGGGACGGAGAGGCATCGGGACTCCTGCCGTTCGGGGGCTTTCGACCACCATCCCGGTGCGGTGGCGGGCCTGCACGCGGCGGGGCTCCGAACGGGGGGTCGGCCGACGGGTCGGTCTCTTCAGCCGTCCGGTGTTCGAGGGCCGGGGTCCGGGGCGGAGCCCCAGGGGGTCCGGGCGCAGCCCGGTGCCCCTTCCAGCCCGTCCGGCGCTTGAGGACCGGGTCAGTGCAGGCTCCGGGCCGGCGGCGGAGCTACACGCGGGTGGCGTACGCGCGGACGTCCGCGTCGGGGTCGGAGGCGGCCGTGGCCAGGGCCGCCACGGCGGACGGATCGGGGCGGTGCGCGCGCAGGGAGAGCACCGCGGCCTTGCGGACGTCCGCGTTCGGGTCGGACAGCGCGAGGGACAGCGGCGGCACCGCCACCCCGGCCGGGGCCGAGGACAGGCCGGTGGCGGCTCCGGCCCGGACCTGCCACGCCGGGTCGGCGAGGGAGGAGACGGCCCGCGCCGCGTGGCCGCCGGTGGCGCCCAGAGAGGTCAGCGCCGCCGCCCGGACCAGCGGGTCGGGGTCCGACAGGAGCGGGGCCAGCGCGGAGCCCGCCCTCAGGGTGCCCAGGGCCTTGGCCACGGCGACCCGGACCTCCCGGGAGGAGTCCCCGGCGGCCGGAGCCAGCGCGGCCACCGCGTCCACCGAGACCAGGGCCCGCACCGCCTGGATCCGGACGTCCACGTCGGTGTCCCGCAGGTACCGCTCGTACAGGCGGGGCTCCCCGAGCCGCAGGACCCGTAGGGCTTCGAGCGCCGCCGAGCGGACCGCCGGATCCGGTACCGCGAGGCCCGCCCGCAGGGCCGCGCCCAGTTCGGGGTCGGGAGCGAGCACCTCCAGGAGTTCGCGCAGCGCGGCCGCCGCGGCCGCGCGGACCGCCGGGTCGGGGTCCGCGAGCCGCGTCCCGAGGGCGGGGCCGGCGCCCGCGGGGACGGTTTCGCCGAGCACGGCCACCGCCGTGGCGCGGACCGCAGGGTCGGGGTCGTCCAGGTAGGGGAGGAGGGCGTGCAGGTCCGGGGCTTCCTCCGCGAGGGAGAGGAGTTCCAGGATCCGGGGTGAGCCCTGCTCGGATCCGGTGTCCCGGCCGGCCGCCGCGGGGGCCGCCGTCCGGGCCTCGCCGCCCGCCAGGGCCACGCCCACCAGCTCGACCTCGCCCAGGTGCCGGGAGGGCCCGCCCGGCGGGGCGAACTCCGGGACCGGCACCAGGTAGGGGTCGACCGGGCGCGCCGTGAACTCCATGGCCCCCGAAGGGGACTTGCGCAGGTCCAGGTGGTGCAGCCAGCCCGCGTCATCGCGCTCGGGGTGGTCGAGGCGTTCGTGGTACAGCCCCCAGCGGGACTCCGTGCGGGCGAGCGAGGCCCGCGCCGCCATCTCCGCGCAGTCCCGGATGAAGGAGACCTCCGCGCAGCGCATCAGCTCGTGCGGGGTCGTGGCGCCCATCTCGCCGATCTCCCTCTCCATCCGGGTGAAGGCCTCCACGGCGAGGGACAGCTTGGCGCCCGTCTTGGGCGGGGCCACGTAGTCGTTCACGAACCGGCGCAGCTTGTACTCCACCTGCGGCTGCGGCGGCCCCTCCGGGTGGAGGAGGGGGCGGTAGATCAGTTCGTGGGCGCCGGCGAGTTGGTCGGCGGGCAAGTCGCCTTCGTACGGCCGGTATCGGGCGGCATCGGCCCCCGCCAGGTCGCCGAAGACGAAGGCACCGATCATGTAGTTGTGCGGTACGGAGGCCAGGTCCCCGGCCGCGTAGAGGCGGGGCACGGTGGTGCGGGCGTGGTCGTCGACGCGTACGCCGGAGGCCGAGTGGCCGCCGCACAGGCCGATCTCCGAGATGTGCATCTCGATGTCGTGCGTGCGGTAGTCGTGGCCCCGGTTCGCGTGGAAGGTGCCGCGCGTCGGCCGCTCGGTGGTGTGCAGGATCGATTCGACGGCGGCGACGGTCTCCTCGGGGAGGTGGCTGAGCTTGAGGTACACCGGGCCCCGGTCGGAGGCGAGTTCGGCGGCGAACTCCGACATCATCTGCCCCGACCAGTAGTCGGAGTCGACGAACCGCTCGCCGTGCCGGTTGACCTGGTAGCCGCCGAAGGGGTTCGCGACGTACGCGCACGCCGGGCCGTTGTAGTCCTTGATCAACGGGTTGATCTGGAAGCACTCGATGCCGGTGAGCGCGGCGCCCGCGTGGTACGCCATCGCATAGCCGTCACCGGCGTTGGTGGGGTTCTCGTACGTCCCGTAGAGGTATCCGGAGGCGGGCAGGCCGAGGCGCCCGCAGGGGCCGGTGGCCAGGATGACGGCCCCGGCGCGGACGGTCACGAACGCGCCCGTACGGGTGTTGAAGGCGGCCGCGCCGATCGCCCGGCCGTCCTGCGGGGAGGTCAGGACGCGGACCGGCATGACCCGGTTCTCGATCCGGATCAGCTCGCGCATCTCGCGGCGGCGAAGCTGCCGGTAGAGGACCTTCTTGACGTCCTTGCCCTCCGGCATCGGCAGCACGTACGAGCCGGAGCGGTGGACCTGGCGGACGGCGTACTCGCCGTGCTCGTCCTTCTCGAACTTCACCCCGTACGACTCCAGGCGCCGGACCATCGCGAACCCGCGGGTCGCCGTCTGGCGGACCGTGGACTGGTCGACGATGCCGTCGTTGGCGCGGGTGATCTCGGCGACGTAGTCGTCGGGCTCGGCGCGGCCCGGGATGACGGCGTTGTTGACCCCGTCCATGCCCATGGCGAGGGCGCCGGAATGCCGTACGTGCGCCTTCTCCAGGAGCAGCACCCGCGCGCCGGCCTCGGCGGCGGTCAGCGCCGCCATCGTGCCGGCGGTGCCGCCGCCGATGACGAGGACGTCACAGGTCAGTTCCTCGGCGTCGGCGAGCGCGGGGATGTCCATGAGGTGCCTTTCAGAGGGAGTCGAGGATGCGGCGGCGGAGCGCCGAACGGTCCGCGGTCCGCGAGCGGGGGTGCGGTACGTCGATCAGCTCGCCGGTGGCGAGGAGCGCGACGCGGTCGCCGAGGTGCAGGGCCTCGTCCACGTCGTGGGTGACGAAGACGACGGTGGCGCCGCTGCCGGCGAGGACGGTGACGAGGAGGTCCTGCATCTCGGCGCGGGTCTGGGCGTCGAGCGCGCCGAAGGGTTCGTCCATGAGGACGGCGCGGGGCGCGGCCGCGAGGGCACGGGCCAGCTGAACGCGCTGGCGCTGGCCGCCGCTGAGCTGGTGCGGGTGCTTGTGGGTGTGATCGGCGAGGCCTACGCGGGTCAGCCAGTCGGTGGCGGTGCGGCGGCGGTCTGCGCGGGTGGCTCCGCGGATGGCCAGGGGGAGTTCGACGTTGGCACGGACGGTGCGCCAGGGGAGGAGCGCGTCGTCCTGGAAGACCAGGGCCCGGTCGGCGTGCGGGCCCGTGACCGGGGTGCCGTCCTGCCGGACGGCGCCGCGGAGTGGGGGCAGCAGGCCGGCCAGGGTGCGGAGCAGGGTGGACTTTCCGCAGCCGGACGGGCCGACGACGGTCAGGATCTCACCCGCGTTGACGGTCAGGTCGAGGCCGTCGAGGACGGGTTCGGTGGTGGGGTGGCCCAGGCTGACGCCGGTGAGGTCGAGGGCGGCGCCGGTGGGTGGGGCGGGGGTGAGGGTGTGTACGGACATGGTCCCTTCCTGTCCTGTGGTCGCCGTGGACTTCGTCGTCGTGGCCGTGGCCGTGGCCGTGCGGGTGGGCGGGCCCTGCGGGGCTGTCCCCTCCCCACCCTTTGCCGCGTGCGGCGCCGGCCAAATCCAGCCTCGCCGGCGTTTGAGGCGCGGGGTCTGGGGCGGAGCCCCAGGGGCTCGGGCGCAGCCCGGGCCCGGCGGGTCAGGGCGGAGCCCTGGGAACGGTGGAAGGGCGGGTGGGGGACCCAGGCCGCGCAGCGTCTAGCCGGGCGGCCCGTCGGCGGTGGCCGGGGCCGGGGCCGGGCTGCGCGAGCCCGGGACGTGGGGGCCCGGGGTGCGGGAGCCCGGGGTTCGCGGACCCGGTGCGCGGGAGCCCACAGTGCGGGACCCCGGGGTGTCTGCGCCCCGGGTTCGGGACGGGAGCCAGCGGGTCAGGTGGCGGCCCGTGCGTTCGACCGCCGTCGAGGTGAGCCAGCCCAGGGCGCCGATCGTGGCCATGCCGACGAAGACCCCGGGGTAGTCCACGACCGTGTAGTCCTGCCAGGTGCGGTAGCCGACCCCGTACTCCCCGGAGATCATCTCGGCGGAGATCACGCAGATCCAGGACACCCCGATGCCGACCGAGAGCCCGCCGAAGATGCCGGGGAGGGCCCCCGGGAGGATCACCGAGAAGAGGATCCGGGCGCGGCCGCCGCCCATCGTCAGGACGGCCTCCTCCCAGACCGGGGACAGCGCGGACACCGCGTGCCGCGTGGAGACGAGGACCGGGAAGAACGCCGCCGCGCAGGTGATGAAGACGATGCCCTGCTCGTTGGACGGGAAGAGCAGGATCGCCACCGGGACCAGCGCGATCGCCGGGATCGGGCGCAGGACTTCGAGGACCGGGCCCAGCAGGTCCGCCGCGAGGCGGGAGCGGGCGATCGCCGTGCCCGCCGCCACCCCCAGGACGGACGCCAGCGCGAAGCCCGTCACGATGCGCCGCAGGCTGAAGCCGAGGTCCTGCCGGTAGGGGCCGGTCGTCGCCCGGTCGGCGAAGGTGGAGGCCACTTCGCCCACGGTCGGGAACTGCTCGAAGCGGAGCCACAGGTTGACGTCGAGCGAGGTCAGGAGTTGCCAGGCGAGCAGGGCCGCGCCGAGCGAAGCCAGCCGCAGGAGCCGGCGGCCGGCCGTCATGACGCGAGGGCTCCGGCTTCGGCGGAGGCTTCGGCGAAGCTCACGATCCGCGCTCCGGACCCCGCGTGCTGGTCCACGTACGCCTTCGCGCCCGCGGGGGTGACGAACGCGCGCAGTTCGGCGCCCTCCGCCACCCAGACCGCCTTGTCGGCGAACCACAGCGTGCCCGTCACCGCGTCCGGGACGTAGGCCGCCCGGACGCCGCCGGGGCCCGCGGCCTTGAGGGCCTTCAGCAGGGCCGCCGGGGTCTCGAAGGCCTGGGTGCGGTTGCCCTCCTTCAGCCACAGCTCCGGGCGGGCCGGTGCGGGCGCCGGGTAGTCCCGGGTGCCCGCCGTGGCGCGCTTCAGCGGCTCCGGGTCCACGAAGGCGTCCACGTCGACGGAGTCCACCAGCTTGGCCGCCTTGAGGACGGGGACGTCCTCCTTCAGCGCGGCCAGCAGCTCGGGGCGCAGGGCCGGGTCGAAGGCCGCGATGCCGTTGGCCCCGTTGTAGAGGTACACGACCTCCGCCGGCAGTCCGGTCTCCTTGGCCACCGACTCGGCCGCCGCGACCGGCTGGGTGCGCAGGTACTCGGTCGCCTTGCGCTGGGCGCGCAGGAAGTCGTCCAGGACGGCGGGGCGGTCGGCCGCGAACTTCTCGCGGACCGTGACCCCGTGGAAGGTCGGCAGGTTCAGTTCGGCTCCGTCGTACAGGGCGGTGGCCCGTCCCTCGAAGGCGAGTTGGCCCGGCCAGGCGACGAATTGCGACAGGGCGTCGACACTGCCCGCCTGGAGGGCCGAAGCGCCCACGCTGGGCTGCTGGTTGAGCTTCTCGATCCCCTTCTCGGGGTCTATGCCGGCGCGCTGCAGGGCGCGTACGAGGGTCCCGTCGGCGGCCGATCCGACCGAGGTGGACACCTTCTTGCCCCGCAGGTCAGTGAGCGTCTGCAGTTTCGAACCGGGCGCGGTGACCACGGTGTTGAGGCCGCCGCGCAGGTTGTAGCCGGTGACGGAGACCAGGTGGGTGGGCTGTTTCAGCTCCTTGCCGCGCGCCGCGTTGATGAGGAGGGGGAAATCGCCCATCGAGCCGATGTCGATCTTCCCGGCGGTCATCTGGGCGGTGATCGGGGCGCCGGTGGCGTAGTCCTGCCAGTCGACCTTGTAGGTGACCCCGTCCTTCTTGCCGCGCGCCGCGAGCTCCTGCTCGAAGTACCCGAGGGAGCGCAGGAGCGTACCTGCGGTGACGGTGTTGATGGTCTTGGACTGGTAGCCGACGGTCACCGTGACCGTCTTGGAGCCGCCGTCCGCGCCGGAGACGCCGCCGCACGCGGTGGCCAGCGGGAGGCTCAGCAGGAGGACGGGACCGAGGGCTTTCGTACGCGTACGCATCGGGGGAGGGCCTTTCACCGGAGCAGGTAGGGCATGTTGACGGTCACCGCGCCGGTGGGACAGCGGGCGGCGCACGGGCCGCAGTACCAGCACTCGTCCACGTGCATGTAGGCCTTGCCGTTGTCCTCGCGGATCGCGAGCGAGTCGAGCGGGCACATGTCGACGCAGAGGGTGCAGCCGTCGATGCACAGGGACTCGTCGATGGTCACGGGCACGTCGCCGCGCTGGGGGACCAGAGGCATGGCTGTCTCCAGGAAGGGAGGGGAGCGAGAGGGGGAGGGGAGCGAGAGGGGGAGGGGAGCGAGCGGGAGCGGGACGTTACGCGGTGGCGGTGCGGTGCAGCAGGCCGCTCATGGTGATCCGGTCGCCGCGGAAGCGGATGAACTCCAGGTCCACGGGCCGGCCGTCGCCGAGGTGGGTGAGGCGCTCCAGCATCAGGACGGCGGCCCCGCGCGGGGCCTGCAGGACGGCGGCGGAGTGCGCGTCGGCGTTGACGGCTTCGAGGGTGATCTCGGCGTGGCCGAGCGGCTGCCCGGTCAGGGACTCCAGCAGCCGGAAGACGTCGGTGTTCTCCAGGTCGCAGCCGATCAGGTCCGCACCGATGTCCAGGGGGACGTACGTGAGGTCGAGCGAGAGCGGCAGCCCGTTCAGGCGGCGCAGCCGCTCGATGTAGAGCACGTCGGAGTGTTCGGGCAGGCGCAGCCGGCTCGCGACGGGGGCCGGGGCCCGGACCGGTCCGACCGTGCGGACCTCGTTGGTGACCCGGCCGTGTTCGTGGAGGGTTTCGGCGAGGCCCTGGAGGCGGTCGAGACCGTGCGGGTACTTGGCGCAGACGATGACGGTGCCGACGCCGGGGCGGCGCTCGACGAGCTGTTCGCCGCGCAGCAGGTCCAGGGCCTGGCGCACGGTGTTGCGGCCGGCGCCGTAGTCGGCGGCGAGTGTGCCCTCCAGGGGGAGGACGCCGGTGGGGTAGCCGCCCGCCAGGATCTGGTGGCGCAGCAGGTCGGCGAGCTGTCGCGCCTGGTCCGCGCGCAGCCGCCGGCGGCGCGCGGCGGCGACCGGGACGGTGTGTTCGCGGGTGCGTTCGGCTGGCATGGCACGGAACATACCGACGGGGCCGGGCCGGTGGTGTTGCCGCAGTGTTGCGCCACTCGCGGGTGCCGGCGTACGGCCGTGACCTGCACGAACGGCGGGGCGGCGGAAAGATCCGCCACCCCGCCGTCGACTGCCGTCCCGAGATGTGGACTAGCGGGTGCCCACGATGCGGCCGGTGACCTCGCCGAGGCCGACGCGGGTGCCGTCGGCGCCCGGTGCCCACGCGGTGAGGGTGACGGTGTCCCCGTCCTCCAGGAAGGTGCGCTTGCCGTCGGCGAGCTCGATGGCGTCGCGGCCGTTCCACGTGAGCTCCAGCAGCGAGCCGCGCTGGCCGGTCTCCGGGCCGCTGACGGTGCCCGAGCCGTACACGTCGCCGGTGCGCAGGGAGGCGCCGTTGACGGTCATGTGGGCGAGCTGCTGGGCGGCGGTCCAGTACATCGAGGCGAACGGCGGCTGCGCCACCTCCTGCCCGTTGATGGACACGGTGATGCGCAGGTCGAAGCCGCCGGGGCGGTCGGCGCCGGCGTCCTCGAGGTAGGGCAGGAGCGGGAAGTCCCGCGCGGGCGGGGCGACCCGGGCCGCGTCCAGGGCCTCCAGCGGGGTGACCCAGGCGGAGACGGAGGTGGCGAAGGACTTGCCGAGGAAGGGGCCGAGCGGCACGTACTCCCAGGCCTGGATGTCGCGCGCGGACCAGTCGTTGAGCAGGAACAGCCCGAAGACGTGCTCCTCGAAGTCGCAGAGGGCCACGGGACGGCCCTGCTCCGAGGGAGTGCCGACGACGAAGCCGACCTCGGCCTCGATGTCGAGCTTCACGGACGGCCCGAAGACGGGCGCCGGGTCGGCGGGCGCCTTGCGCTGGCCGGAGGGCCGTACGACGTCGGTCCCGGACACGACGATCGTCCCGGCGCGGCCGTGGTAACCGATGGGCAGGTGCTTCCAGTTGGGGGTCAGCGCGTCCCCGTCCGGCCGGAAGATCCTGCCGACGTTCGTCGCGTGGTGCTCGCTCGCGTAGAAGTCGACGTAGTCGGCGACCTCGTACGGGAGGTGCAGCACGACGTCTTCGAGCGGCAGCAGGTGCGGCTCCACGGAGGGCCGGTGACCGGGGTCGGTGACCCAGGCGGTCAGCGCGCGGCGCACGTCCTTCCAGGCGGTGCGGCCCGCGGCGAGCAGCGGGTTGAGCGAGGGCTGCCCGAGCAGTCCGGCGTACGCGGACCCGAGCGCGGCCGCGGCCGCCCCGGCGTCGAGCACGTGCCCGCCGATGCGGACACCGATCCGGCGCCGCTCCTCCCCGGCGGTGGAGGCGTCCCCTTTGGTGGAGAACAGGCCGTAGGGGAGGTTGTGCGGCCCGAACGGGTCGCCCTCGGGCACATCGAGGGGGCTCTGCTGGGGCATGGGGTGCTGCCTCGCTTTCGACGCGGCCCGGGGGTGTCCCGGGAGCTGCTTGACAGGTTAAGGGGCTGGTGGGGCGTGCGGGAGGCCGGATTCGGGCAGTATTTGTAAGATTTGTCCGGGGAGGTCCGTATCCTTGGACGCGTGACTTCCGCCCTCCCCTATGCACTCGTGGCCACCGACCTGGACGGGACTCTGCTGCGCGCCGGAGACACCGTTTCGGCCCGCTCCCACTCGGCCCTCGCCGCCGCCCGCGCGGCCGGCGCCCGGCACATCATCGTGACGGGCCGACCCGTCCCGCAGGTCCGCCACGTCCTGGACGGCCTCGGCTACACGGGGCTCGCGGTGTGCGGGCAGGGAGCGCAGGTCTACGACGCGGCGGCCGGACGGATGCTGCACTCCGTGCCCCTGGACCGGGAGCTGGCCGAAGTCGCCCTCGGGAAGATCGAGGCGGAGGTCGGCGAGGTCTGGGCGGCGGTCAACCAGGAGGGCGTCGACGCGGAGATGCTGATGGGGCCGGGCTACCGGATGTTCCACCCCCACCTGCCGACGGTGTCGGTGGCCCGGCGCGCCGACCTCTGGACCTCCCCCATCAACAAGGTCCTCCTCCAGCACCCCCGCCTCTCCGACGACGAGCTGACGGAGATCGCCCGGGGCGTGGTCGGGGACCTGGTCAACGTCACGATGGCGGGGGAGCACACGGTCGAACTCCAGCCCCCGGGCATCGACAAGGCGAGCGGCCTCGCGGTGGCGGCGGAACTCCTGGACGTCTCGGGGTCCTCCACGATCGCCTTCGGCGACATGCCGAACGACATCCCGATGTTCGCGTGGGCGGCCCACGGGGTCGCGATGGCGGGCGCCCACCGGGAACTCCTGGCCGTCGCGGACGAGGTCACCCTCTCGAACGAGGAGGACGGCATCGCGGTGGTGCTGGAGCGGCTGTTCCCGTCCTAGCCCGTCCCAGCCCTGCCCAGCCCTGCCCAGCCCTGCCCACCCCCGCGGTGTTAGACCGCCGCGCGCGGCAGCCTCCGCTCCCACGTGCGGTGGAACAGCACCTCGTCGCCCTCGCGGCACACCACCTCGTTCGACGTCAGGAAGCCGCCCTCGTCGCAGGTGATTTCCGAGCGGGTCACCACCGAGACGTCCCAGCCCAGCTCCGGCCGGTGCAGTCGTACCGTCCAAGTGGAGTGGGTCCGGGCGGACAAGGGGTCCGCCTCCTGGATCTCGTAGATCTCCAGCGCGTCCTCGCTGAACTCCAGGCCGTCCGGGTAGACCCGGGTTCCGCCGTAGCGCGGGTCGACCTCCAGGCGCCACAGGCCGCGCGCGACGTCCCGTACGACCAGCCGTTCCGGCCGGGGGGCGTCCAGGGTCGCCGGGTAGGAGACCCCCAGGGGCTCCGACTGTTCCGGGGCCTCGAAGAGGATCGGCTCCTCGTCGCCGGACGGGTCGCGGACCGGGAGCTCCACCGCGCTGCCCGCCGGGTCCAGGGTCCAGCCCGCCTCCGAGCCGGCGCGCGGCCAGATCCAGGGCCAGTAGGCCGAGGAGAGGGCCAGGCGGATGCGGTGGCCGGGCGGGAAGGAGTGGCCGATGCCGTTCAGCTCGAAGTGCACGTCCTCGTACGAGCCCACGGGCCACGGCACCGCCTTGTCCCGGCCCTGCCGGGCGGACAGGTTCAGCACGCCCCTCGTGACCAGCGTCGAGGAGCCGTCGGGAGCCACGTCGCAGAGCCGGGCCACGACCTGGCCGTACGGGACGTCCATGCGCAGGCGGAGTCTGACGACCGGGCGGCCCAGGATCTCCACCGGGCCGGAGCCGTCACCCACCGGGAACTCGAAGCAGGCCGACTTCGCGTCCTCCTCGCGCTGGTCGGGCGGCAGGTCGGCGTCATTGCCGAAGGGGAAGAAGCGGCCCGCGTCCAGGCCGGTGTGCTGCGGGGAGGCCACGACGACCGGAGCGCCCTGGAAGGCGTAGGTGACGGGGTCGACGTGGGGGGAGGGCCAGGACGGGTCGCCGACCCAGCGGCCCGGCAGGGTCGGGTAGGTGGTCGCGGGCGGGTGGGACTCGGAGATCCAGGAGCGGAGGAGGGGCTCGGACATGACGCCGGTGTCCTCGCCCTTGAGCCAGTGGTCCCACCAGCGCAGGGTCTCCTGGAGGAAGCCGATCGCGGGGCCCGGGGGCAGTCCCCGGTCGGGGTACTGGTGCGACCACGGGCCGATCAGGCCCCGGACCCGGTCGGCGGGCAGGGCCGAGACCAGGCGGAGCACGGTGTCGCGGTACGGGTCGTGCCAGCCGCCGACGGCGAGGACGGCCGCGCCGATGGCCCCGTAGTCCTCGCACACCGATCCGTGGCGCCAGTACGCGTCGCGGGTCTGGTGGGAGAGCCAGGTGTGGACGAGGGGTTCCACCGCGCCGAGGCGTTTCAGCCACTGGTCGCGCCATCCCTCGCCCGCGTAGAGCGGGTCCGGCGGGCGGGAGGCGAAGGCGAGCATGGTGGCCGCCCACGCGTGCATGTCGACGGCGAGGAGGGAGCCGCCCATGTAGTGGACGTCGTTGTCGAAGCGGTCGTCCGTGGAGCAGACGGTCACGATCGCCTTGAGGGGTTCCGGGGCGAGCGCGGCGATCTGCAGGCTGTTGAAGCCGCCCCAGGAGATCCCGAACATGCCCACGGACCCCGTGCACCAGGGCTGGGCCGCCAGCCATTCGACGACCGCGACGCCGTCGGCGAGCTCTTGGGCGTCGTATTCGTCGCCCGGGTCGCCGCCGCTGTTGCCGTGGCCGCGCACGTCGACGCGTACGGAGGCGTAGCCGTGGCCCGCGTACCAGGGGTGGCGCTGCCAGTCGCGCGGCGCGGTCCAGTCGGTGAGGCGGTACGGGAGGTACTCCAGCAGCGCGGGGACGGGCTCGTCGGTGACCGGGCGCCAGATGCGGGCGTACAGCTCGGTGCCGTCCGGGACGGGGATCCGGACGTCCTCGTGCGTGGTCCCGTAGGGGAAATCGGTACGGATGATCATCGAAGCTCTCTCGCCCATCTCCTCGGGAGGGTCGGTGGACAACCGGCGTCAGTGAACGGGGTGCATCGTGCGCTTGAGCCACGGCGCGAGCGCGATCACGGCGAGTCCCACCGCGACGGCGATGGCGCCGTTCACGCCGAAGTAGGCGGGGTTGGAGACCTGGCCGTAGAGCTTGACCACCTGCGCCTGGATGCCGTTGGCCAGGGCGAGGGAGAGGAACCACAGGGCCATCGTCTGGCTCGCGAAGGCCTTCGGGGCGAGCTTCGTGGTGGCCGACATGCCGGAGGTCTCCAGCAGGATGTCGCCGAGGCCGAGCAGCAGGTAGGAGCCGATGATCCACCAGGCGGCCATCTTGTACGCGTCACCCGAGTGCCCCGAGGTCGGGATGACCATCAGGAGGAAGGACAGGCCGCCCAGGATCACGCCGATGGCGATCTTGTTGGAGGCGTGCGGCTGCTTGTGGCCCATACGGACCCACAGCGCGGCGACGACCGGGGCCAGCAGCACCTCGAACGCGCCGAGCGCGGAGGCGTACCAGCCGGCCGGGAAGGTGAAGCCGAGGATCTCGGTGCGGGCGTTCGTCGACGCGAGCAGCATCATCGTGGAGTACGCCTGGAAGAGGATGAAGTTGAAGGCCACCGAGGCCAGGAAGAGCACCACGTACGGGCGCAGGCGCCCCCGTTCGGCGGCCGTCACCCGGTCGCTGCGGAACATGATCGCGAAGTACACGATCGGCGCGATCACCGAGATCAGGGTGAGCAGGTCGACGAACCGGTCCATCGTGAGCCAGCCCAGTACGGCCAGAAGGGTGGCGAGCGCGGCGAAGAGCAGGATTCCGCCGATGATCTTCATCACAGCCGAGCGCATCGCGTCGGGCGCGAGCGCGAACTCGGCGGAGTGTTTGCGACCTGCCAGGTGGCGGCGGCCGGCCACGTACTGGATCAGGCCCGCGGTCATGCCGATCGCGGCGGCCGAGAAGCCCCAGTGCCAGCCCTGGTGCTCGCCGAGCCAGGCGGTGATCAGGGGGCCGGCGAAGGCGCCGATGTTGATGCCCATGTAGTACAGGGCGAAGCCGGCGTCGCGCCGGTCGTCGTCCGTCTTGTACAGCTTGCCGACCATGCTGGCCACGTTCGGCTTCAGCAGGCCGGTCCCGGCGCTGATCAGGCCGAGGCCCACCCAGGTCATGGCGGCGGTGGGCACGGCCATGGCGTAGTGGCCGCAGGCGATCAGGATGCCGCCCCAGAGCACGGCGCGGTAGGAACCGAGGATCCGGTCGGCGAGCCACCCGCCGGCGACGGAGACGAGGTAGACCATGGTCCCGTAGGCCGCCGAGACGGAGGCCGCGGTGCCCGGATTCATTCCCAGGCCGCCGTTGGCCACCGTGTCCGCGAAGTAGAGGACGAGGATGGCCTGCATGCCCAGGAACGAGAAGCGCTCCCAGACCTCCAGCCCGGCGAGCGTGGCCAGTCCCCTGGGGTGCCCGAGGAAGGCGTGGTCGTCGCCGGGCGGCGGCTGGTCGGCCTCCGGGTCGGAAGGCTCGTCTATATCGGTAGAAGTTCTGGACAAAACGCATTCTCCGGTTGTTTCGGCTGCTCTAGAACATACCGGGGCGCATGGGGCACCGCCCGGCCGGTGCGCGGCTCGTGGCCGGACAGGCGCCCTGGGTGATCGAAAACAGACCCGATACGCTGGCTTGAGTGATGGCAGCGACACATCGACAATCCGTGTGATCGTCAAGGTGATCGTCAGCAGACAGGAGTACCCCTCGTGACCGTCGTCGGGCCGTTCGGACTGAGCGTGCGGGACCAGGCTCTTGAGACCGATGTCCAGGCCGGACTGGCCGCCGTCGAGGCGGGTCTGCTGGAAGCCACCAAGAGCGAAGTCCCCTTCATCACCGAGGCCGCACAGCACCTGGTCCGCGCCGGCGGCAAACGGTTCCGGCCGCTGCTGGTGATGCTCGCCTCCCGGTTCGGCGATCCCTACGCGCCCGGGATCGTCCCCTCCGCCGTGGTCGTGGAGCTCACCCACCTGGCGACGCTCTACCACGACGACGTCATGGACGAGGCGGACGTGCGCCGCGGCGTGGAGAGCTCCAACGCCCGCTGGGGCAACTCCGTGGCCGTCCTGACGGGTGACTTCCTGTTCGCCCGCGCCTCGCACATCCTGGCGGACCTCGGCCCCGAGGCCGTACGGGTCCAGGCCGAGGCGTTCGAGCGCCTGGTGACGGGCCAGATCCTGGAGACGGCCGGCCCGCGCGACGGCCGCGACCCGGTCGAGCACTACCTCGACGTCATCGCCGGCAAGACCGGCTCGCTGATCGCGGTCTCCGGCCGCTTCGGCGCGATGATGTCCGGCGCCGACGAGTCGGTCGTCGACATCCTGACCCAGTACGGCGAGCGGCTCGGCACCGCCTTCCAGCTCGCCGACGACGTCCTCGACATCGCCTCCGACTCGCACGAGTCCGGCAAGACCCCCGGCACCGACCTGCGCGAGGGCATCCCGACGCTGCCCGTCCTGCGGCTGCGGGAGATGGCGGCCCAGGGCGGCGACCCCGATGACCTGGAGCTCGTACGGCTCCTGGACGGCGACCTGACGGACGATGTCCGGCACGCCGAGGTGCTCGCCCGGCTGCGGGTCCACCCGGCCCTGGAGCAGGCCCGCAAGGACACCGTGCGGTACGCGGAGGAGGCGCGGGCCACGCTGGCCCCGCTGCCCGACTGCTTCGCGAAGTCGGCGCTGGTGGAGCTCTGCGACGCCGTGGTCCACCGCGCGGGCTGACCGGCCGCAGGCGGGACCGAATACACCGGATACGGGGCCGAGGGCCCGGCAACCCCTACGGGTGGGGGAGGCCGGGCCCTCGTCTTGTCATCCCTGGGGCGTACGCACAGTTGGCTCCGGGGGCTGACGCCCCGACCCCCTCTTCTTTGGTCAGATAGAGGCACATCCCCACCAGATCGGGTGAGAGTGGCGGCGAGGGGTGGACGTGGTCGCAGTTGTCGACCACATGCGAGACGGGTAGGTCGCCGCCTACACACAGAGGTAGGGCAGACAGACATGGCAACGAACGCAAAGACCCGCAAGGCCGCTCGGTACGCCGTACCGGTCGCGGTGTTCGGTGTGGTCGCCGGCACGATCGCGATGGTTCCGGCCTTCGCGAACGCCGGGGGACCGGACCTTCCGAAGGTGACGGCCCAGCAGCTCATCGAGAAGATCGCGGCCTCGGACGTGCAGCAGCTGTCCGGCAGCGCCAAGATCAGCACGGACCTGGGTCTGCCGAGCCTTCCGGCCGGCCTGCTGGGCGGCGGTGGCGGCGTGACCGGCGGCTCCGCGGACCCGCAGGACAAGCTCGCCCAGCTGGTGAGCGGCACCCACACCTTCCGCGTGGCCGCCGACGGCCCGGACCGCCAGAAGCTCACCTTCGTCGACGGCAAGGACGAGTACAGCCTCGTCCACAACGGCGACGACGTCTGGGGGTACGACTCCAAGTCGAAGGAGGTCTTCCACGAGAAGGCGCCCGCCGACAAGGGCGACAAGGGCGACAAGAGCTCCGAGCGCAAGACCGGCGAGGGCCTCCCGGGCACCCCGCAGGAGATCGCCCAGGAGGTGCTGGAGGCCGCCGGACCGACCACCGACGTCACCGTCGGCGACACGGCCCAGGTGGCCGGGCGCGACGCCTACCAGCTGGTCCTGAAGCCGAAGGGCACCGGTTCGACGGTCGCCTCCGTGAAGATCGCGGTGGACGCGAAGAACGGCATGCCGCTGCGCGTGCAGCTGCTCTCCACCGACGGCGGCAAGCCGATCGTGGACGCCGGCTTCACCAAGGTGGACTTCGCCAAGCCCGCAGCCGACACCTTCGCCTTCACCCCGCCCAAGGACGCCAAGGTGACCGAGGGCGCGGCGGGCGAGCACGGCAAGGCCGGCGACCACGGCAAGGACGGCAAGGACAAGGGCCTGGACGCGCTGGAGGCCATCCCGGGCCTGGGCGGCCTGACCGGCGGCGCCGGGGGCGCCCAGGGCGAGCCGAAGGTCCTCGGTGAGGGCTGGACCGCGATCGCCCGGATCGAGACCGGCGCGAACAACACCCTCAAGGGCCTCGACGACGCGGCGAAGGACAAGGACGCTCCCAAGGGCGCCTCGCAGTTCCTCGACGCGCTCGGGGAGAAGGTCTCCGGGAAGTTCGGCGAGGGCCGTGTCCTGAAGACCCGCGTGGTCAACGCTCTGATCACGGACGACGGCAAGGTCTACGTCGGCGCGGTCACCAAGGCCGAGCTGGTGAAGGCGGCCGACGCCAACAAGTAGGCGATACCGGCACCCAAGGGTGGGCGGGGACTGTGTCCCTGCCCACCCTTGGGCCGTTCCGGCCCTGTGTACAGCGGCCCCGCTGTACCGTGAAAAGCATGTCGAGACACGTCACCATCCGCCTGGAAGAAGAGTTCCACGAACGCCTGAAGGCGCGTGCGGCGGCCCTGGGCACGACGGTCACCGCGCTGATCACCGAAGTCACGGAACGCGAGCTCGACGAGGACCGGAAGAACTTCCTGTCCGGGATAGAGGAGTTCGCCGACCACTGGGGCTACTTCCAGGAGCGGTTCGGGCATTGAAGATCACCATGGAGTGGGCCTGGACCGCTCTGGCACACCACCTCCCGTCCGATCCCGCCGTGTGGGATCCCTCCGGAGTGGCCGCCGCCGTGGCCCGCCACCAGAACGACCTCGTCCTGGTTCCCGAACAGCCCGCCCCGGACACCGCGTGGCGGGCCGCCGCGTTTCTGCACACCCTCGCGGTGTGCCCGGCGCTGGAATCCCCGATGAACGAGTTCTACGCCGCCGCCGCCACCCGCTCGTACCTGCGGGTCGCCGGGGCCAAGCAGCTGCCCTCGCCGGAGGAACTCGGCGATCTGGTGGAGGCCGCGAAGCTGGGCCACGCCGATGTCGCGGCGGTCGCGGAGGAACTGCGGGCCCGGATCCAGGAGCCGCTGTCGGCCTCGTTGCGGGGCCTCGCCCAGGACTCGTAGGACTCGTAGGACTCGTGGGACACGCCGGCAATGAGCTCCGGCGTGATCCGATCGGATCACGCCGGAGCCAAAGAGGACTAGACCAGTCGGCTAGAAGGTGATCTTCCAGCTGTTGATGTAGCCGACGTCCTGCGCGGCGACGTCCTTGACCTGGAGCTTCCACACTCCGTTGGCGACCTCGGAGGAGGCGTTGACCGTGACGGACTTGACGATGTTGTCCGCGCTGCCGCCGGTGCGGTTGTGCAGGTTGTACAGGGTGCCGTCGGGGGCGACCAGGTCGACCACCAGGTCACCGATGTAGGTGTGGACGATGTTCACGTCGACCTTGGTGGTGGCCGGGGCGTTGCCCGTGACGCCGGAGACCGTGATCGGCGAGTTCACCGCGGCGGCCGGGGAGTCCGGGATGGAGACGTCCGCCGTGTTCTCGAAGGACGGGCCCGGCGGGACCGGGACGGCGAACCCGAGGTTCCAGATCGCGTAGGCGATGGCGTCGGAATTGCGGTCCAGGGCGGTGTCGTTGATGTTCGCCGTGGTGTCGCAGGAGGAGTGGTAGCAGCGGTCGAAGGCCTGACCGGAGGTGCCGCCCCACTTCGTCGCCTGCGCCGCCGTCTTGGTGTAGTCGGCGCCGGAGAACAGGCCGCCGACCGGGATGCCCGCGCTCTTGAACGGCGCGTGGTCGGAGCGGCCGTCGCCCTCGGTCTCGATCTCGGTCGGGATGCCGAGGCCCGCGTAGTAGTTCTTGAAGGTCTGCTCGATCGTCGGGTCGTCGTCGTAGACGAAGTAGCCCGGGTTCGGCGAGCCGATCATGTCGAAGTTCAGGTAGCCGGAGAGCTTCGCCTTCTCGGCCGCCGGCAGGTTGTTCACGTAGTACTTGGACCCGATCAGGCCCAGTTCCTCCGCGCCCCACCAGCCGAAGCGCAGGTGCTTCGTGGGCGTGAGGCCGGCCCGGGAAACGGCGAGGGCGGCCTCCAGGACGGCCGCGCTGCCGGAGCCGTTGTCGTTGATGCCCGCGCCCGAGGTCACCGAGTCGAGGTGCGAGCCGGACATCAGGACCGAGTTGGGGTCGCCGCCCGGCCAGTCGGCGATCAGGTTGTAGCCGGTGGCGCCGCTGGAGGTGAAGGTCTGCAGGGTGGTCGTGAAACCGGCCGCGTCCAGCTTGGCCTTCACGTAGTCGATCGATGCCTTGTAACCGGTCCTGCCGTGGGCGCGGTTGCCGCCGTTGGCGGTGGCTATCGACTGCAACTGGGTCAGGTGTGCCTTGACGTTGGCGAGCGGGATGTCGGGCGGCGTGGGCGCCGCGGCGACCGAGGCCGGCGAGGCGAGCGCGGCGGGGGCGGTGGCGGCGAACAGGCCGGCGACCGCGAGGGCGGTCACGGTGGCGATGCGCCGGGAGACGGACAGGCTCATGTGGGGGCTCCGGGATTCCGTACTGGGGATGTGTGCGGAAACGTGCGGGGTAGAACAAGTGAGCAACGTGCGTCAGTGCGAGCCTGATGGTCAGCGAGAGCATGACACTCCGTCAAGACCTGAATCCGGTCAGACCCGTTCGGAAAGCGGACGGAGCCGCCCGCGGGGCCGCGACGGGAGCACACTGGGGGGATGAATGTGAACGAAGAGACCCGTGCGGCGGTCGTCGAGGCGCAGTGGCTCGACACGCGGCGGGCATGGACGGACCGTCTGGAGCGCCTCGGTCCCAAGGTCTGGCGTCTCGGCACCATCGCCGTGCTGGAGGCGGCTCACGAGGACCCGCTCCTGCGGCAGCTGTACCCGTACACGAGCCATTGCCATGTGCACTTCAGCAGCACGACCCGCTTCCCCTACGAGGTGGCGGTCCCCTTCGTGATCCCGCTGCCCGACGGGCGGTTCCGCGTCGTGCGGCGCGATCCCTCCGCGGAGGTCGCCGAGGTGGACACGGCCGAGGAGGCCGTGGCCCTGGTGGCCGCGCACGCACCGCCCCGACTCCGGCTCGCCACGACGGGGCTGCCGATGGGCGGGTAGGGGCCGGGACGCGGAGGGGGGTGCGAAGGAGGGGTGGAGGGGGCGGACATGCGGACGGGCGCGTCCGAAGACGCGCCCGTCACTGCTCCGGGTGGTGTTACGCGGTCTCGCGCGCCGGGGCCGGGAGAGTGCTCGGGAGGGGGCCGGGAAGGGGCGCCGACAGGGCCTCCAGGCGCAGGGCCCGGGAGCGGCGGGCGGTGCGCAGGGCGTCCCAGGTGAGGATCGAGAGGGCGACCCAGACCAGGGAGAAGCCGGCCCAGCGCGCGGGCGGCATGGCCTCGTGGAAGTACAGGACGCCGAGCCCGAACTGGAAGACCGGGGCCATGTACTGGAGCAGTCCGAGGGTGGACAGCGGGACCCGGATCGCGGCCGCGCCGAAGCAGATCAGCGGGATCGCGGTGACCAGCCCGGCCGAGGCCAGCAGGGCGGCGTGCCCCGGTCCCTGGGCGGTGAAGGTGGACTCGCCGCGCGAGCCGAGCCACAGCAGGTAGCCGAGGGCGGGCAGGAACATGATCACGGTCTCGGCGGTCAGCGACTCCAGGCCACCCATGCCGAGCTGCTTCTTGATCAGCCCGTACAGGGCGAAGGAGAAGGCCAGGATCAGTGAGATCCACGGCGGCCGCCCGTACCCGACGGCGAGGACCAGTACGGCGGCGACGGCGATCCCGACGGCCGCCCACTGCGTGCGGCGCAAGCGCTCGCCGAGGACCAGGACGCCGAGCGCGATGGTGACCAGGGGGTTGATGAAGTAGCCGAGGCTCGCCTCGACGACCGCGCCGTTGTTGACCGCCCAGATGTAGACGCCCCAGTTCACGGTGACCAGGGCGGCGGCCACCCCCGTGAGGGCGAGCTTGCGCGGCCGGCGCAGCAGCTCCGCCATCCATCCCCAGCGCCGCAGGGCCAGCAGCGCGAGGCCGACCACGGCCAGGGACCAGACCATGCGGTGGGCGAGGATCTCGATCGCCCCGGCGGGCTGGAGGAGCGGCCAGAAGAGGGGCACGATCCCCCACATTCCGTACGAGGCGAAGCCGTAGAGCAACCCCGTGCGCTGGTCGTTCTCTGCCTTCACGGCACCTCCAGAGCTACTTCAAGCCAACCTGACGACGGTAGCGCCGCACGCCCCGAAAGTCATTAGCGTTCGACGAGATGCTCATGACACTTGGATGGCCGCCGGGCGGCCGGAACACGACGAAGCCCGGATCCCCCTGCGGGGTCCGGGCTTCGAACGGGTGCGGAGGACGGTTCGGGTTCAGCCGACGACGGTCCAGGTGTCGTTCCCGCTCAGCAGCGCGCCCAGGTCGCCCTTGCCGCTGCGGTCCACGGCCGTCTCCAGCTGCTCGGCCATGAGCGTGTCGTAGACGGGTCGGCGCACGTTGCGGAACACCCCGATGGGCGTCCGGTGCAGCGTGTCGGGGTCGGCCAGCCGGGACAGCGCGAACGCGTTGGTCGGGGAGGCCGAGGAGGCGTCGTGGACCAGGATCCGGGACTCGTTCTCGGGGGTCACGGTCACGACCTCCAGGTCGCCGGTGGCCACGTCGCGCACGACGCCCTTGGCGTTGTCCACGCCGAAGCGGATCGGCTGCCCCTGCTCCAGCCGGATCACGGCCTCCTGGGCCTGCTCGTGGTCCTTGAGGACCTCGAAGGCGCCGTCGTTGAAGATGTTGCAGTTCTGGTAGATCTCCACCAGCGCCGTGCCCTCGTGGGCGGCCGCCGCGCGCAGCACCTCGGTGAGGTGCTTGCGGTCGGAGTCGACCGTACGGGCCACGAAGGAGGCCTCCGCGCCGATCGCCAGCGAGACCGGGTTGAAGGGCGCGTCGAGCGAGCCCATCGGGGTCGACTTGGTGATCTTGCCGACCTCGGAGGTGGGGGAGTACTGCCCCTTGGTCAGCCCGTAGATCCGGTTGTTGAACAGCAGGATCTTGAGGTTGACGTTCCGCCGGAGGGCGTGGATCAGGTGGTTTCCGCCGATGGAGAGCGCGTCCCCGTCACCGGTGACGACCCAGACCGACAGGTCGCGGCGCGAGGTGGCCAGCCCGGTGGCGATGGCCGGGGCGCGGCCGTGGATCGAGTGCATCCCGTACGTGTCCATGTAGTACGGGAAGCGCGAGGAGCAGCCGATGCCCGAGACGAAGACGATGTTCTCCTTCGCCAGCCCCAGCTCCGGCATGAAGCCCTGGACGGCCGCGAGCACCGCGTAGTCGCCGCAGCCGGGGCACCAGCGGACCTCCTGGTCCGACTTGAAGTCCTTCATCGACTGCTTGGCGGCCGCCTTGGGCACCAGCGAGAGCAGGGAGGGGCTGTCGGTCACCTCAGTCATTGATGGCCTCCTTGAGATGGTTGGCGAGCTGCTCGGCCTTGAACGGCATGCCGTTCACCTGGTTGTACGACGACGCGTCGACCAGGTACTTCGCCCTCAGGAGGGTCGCGAGCTGCCCGAGGTTCATCTCCGGCACCACTACCTTGTCGTAACGCTTCAGGACCTCGCCCAGATTCCTCGGGAAGGGGTTGAGGTGGCGCAGGTGGGCCTGCGCGATGGGGGTCCCGGCGATCCGCAGCCGGCGTACGGCGGCCGTGATCGGCCCGTACGTCGAGCCCCAGCCGATGACCAGGGTCCGCGCGCCGTCCGGGTCGTCGACCTCCAGGTCGGGGACCCGGATGCCGTCGATCTTGGCCTGGCGGGTGCGGACCATGAACTCGTGGTTGGCCGGGTCGTACGAGATGTTGCCCGTGCCGTCCTGCTTCTCGATGCCGCCGATCCGGTGTTCCAGCCCCGGCGTGCCGGGGACCGCCCAGGGGCGGGCCAGGGTCTGCGGATCGCGCTTGTACGGCCAGAAGACCTCGGTGCCGTCCGCGAGCTCGTGGTTGGGACCGGCGGCGAACTGCACCTTCAGGTCCGGCAGGTCCGCCACGTCCGGGATCCGCCAGGGCTCGGAGCCGTTGGCGAGGTATCCGTCGGAGAGCAGGAACACCGGGGTCCGGTAGGTCAGCGCGATCCGGGCCGCGTCCAGCGCCGCGTCGAAGCAGTCCGCCGGGGTGCGCGGGGCCACGATCGGAACCGGGGCCTCGCCGTTGCGCCCGTACATGGCCTGGAGCAGGTCGGCCTGCTCCGTCTTGGTCGGCAGACCGGTCGACGGTCCGCCGCGCTGGATGTCCACGATCAGCAGCGGCAGCTCCAGGGAGACCGCGAGCCCGATCGTCTCGGACTTCAGGGCCACGCCCGGGCCGGAGGTGGTGGTCACGCCCAGCGCGCCGCCGAAGGCCGCGCCCAGTGCCGCGCCGATGCCGGCGATTTCGTCCTCGGCCTGGAAGGTGCGTACGCCGAAGTTCTTGTGCTTCGACAGCTCGTGCAGGATGTCCGAGGCCGGGGTGATCGGGTACGAGCCCAGGTAGATCGGCAGATCGGCCTGCTGACCTGCGGCGATGAGCCCGTAGGACAGGGCGAGGTTCCCGGAGATGTTGCGGTAGGTGCCGGTCGGGAAGGCGCGGGTGGCCGGGGCCACCTCGTAGGAGACGGCGAAGTCCTCGGTGGTCTCGCCGAAGTTCCAGCCCGCCCGGAAGGCGGTGACGTTCGCCTCCGCGATCTGGGGCTTCTTCGCGAACTTCTGCCGCAGGAAGGTCTCGGTGCCCTCGGTGGGCCGGTGGTACATCCAGGACAGCAGCCCGAGCGCGAACATGTTCTTGCTGCGCTCGGCCTCCTTGCGGGAGAGCCCGAACTCCTTCAGCGCCTCGACGGTGAGGGTGGTCAGCGGCACCGGGTGGACGTTGTAGGCGTCGAGCGAGCCGTCCTCCAGGGGGGAGGTCTCGTAGCCGACCTTGGCCATCGGGCGCTTGGTGAACTCGTCCGTGTTGACGATGATCTCCGCGCCGCGCGGCACGTCCGCGATGTTCGCCTTCAGTGCCGCCGGGTTCATCGCCACCAGGACGTTCGGGGCGTCGCCCGGCGTCAGGATGTCGTGGTCGGCGAAGTGCAGCTGGAAGGACGACACGCCGGGGAGGGTGCCGGCGGGCGCCCTGATCTCGGCCGGGAAATTCGGCAGCGTCGAGAGGTCGTTGCCGAAGGAGGCGGTCTCGGAGGTGAAACGGTCACCGGTGAGCTGCATGCCGTCACCGGAGTCACCCGCGAAGCGGATGATCACCCGATCGAGTCGGCGCACTTCCTTCGTCCCGGCGTCCGTGGCGGCCCCGGCGTTCTCGGCGGCCCCGGCGTCCGCACCCTGGCCTTCGTGGCCCGTGTGGCCCGGGTGGCCCGCTGGTTCGCCGTTCGGGCCCGGGGACGTCCGCTGCTCGCCGACGACTGCGCCTTCGGCCCCGTCGGACTGTTCGGCTGGGCTACTGACCTGGCTGGTCACTGAACTGGACCTCCTTCGAGGCGTGAGCACTGCCCAAGGCCAACCCTACGTCCGTAGGGATCGCTTCCCCGGGCTGCTCATTTTCTGGACCGCCCCTTCGGCGGTCTGTCCGAATCCGGCCTTACCTGACAGAGTGTCAGTTGATCAAGATCTTAGGTAGGTGAGAACGGCCAGCACGCGCCGGTGATCCCCGTCACTGGGTGACAGGCCCAGCTTCATGAAGATGTTGCTGACGTGCTTCTCCACCGCGCCGTCGCTCACCACCAGCTGCTTGGCCACCGCGGAATTGGTCCGCCCCTCGGCCATCAGCCCGAGCACCTCGCGCTCGCGCGGGGTCAGCCCCGCCAGCACGTCCTGCTTGCGGCTGCGGCCGAGCAGCTGCGCCACGACCTCCGGGTCCAGGGCGGTACCGCCCCGGGCCACGCGGACGACGGCGTCGAGGAACTCGCGCACATCGGCCACCCGGTCCTTCAGCAGGTACCCCACCCCGGTACTGGACCCGGCCAGCAGTTCGGTGGCGTACTGCTCCTCCACGTACTGCGACAGCACGAGCACACCTATGCCGGGGTGATCGCGCCGCAGCCGTACGGCCGCCCGTACGCCCTCGTCGGTGTGCGTCGGCGGCATCCGCACATCGGCCACCACCACGTCCGGCAGCGCGTTCTCAGCCGCCAGCTCCGCCACCGTCTTGATCAGGGCTTCCGCGTCCCCGACGCCTGCGACGACGTCATGCCCCCGGTCGGTCAGCAACCGGGTCAGGCCCTCACGCAGCAGCACTGAATCCTCGGCGATGACCACCCGCACCCTGTCTTCCACGACTTTGCCGCTCCCGCGTCCGCTCGTGCCCCGTGTTCCCTGACTCAGCCAAGCATCCCAGTCTTGAGCCCGGATACAGTCGGAGCGCGATCAACGCGTACCCCCGGACCGGCTGTTTTCGGCCCTGAGGGCCCCTCTGGGCCACCCACTCCCCGAAGTCAGGGCTTTGGCCCCCGCTCCCGGCGGGCCGAAGGGCACCCGGCGGGGGCGGACGGGGGCCGGACGCGGGGCGAGGGACGGCATGCGACCGCACGGACACCCCCTGCGGGGCGTCCGTGCGGGTGACTGTCACCGGCTTCGCGCAGTGGCCTCGGATTCCGCCGGGGGAGGGGGCCTCAGACGGCCCGCCAGGGGAGTTCGGCGGTGACGGTCGTGCCGCCACCCGCGGGGGAGTCCACGACGAGCAGCCCGTCCACGGCGTCGAGCCGCTCGGCCAGCCCCGCCAGTCCCGAACCGGCCACGGCATCGGCGCCGCCGACACCGTCGTCGGCGACCTGGATCAGCAGCCGCCCGCCGGACTTCCACACGTCCACCCCGGCGGTACGGGCCCCCGCGTGCTTGCTGACGTTCTGCAGCAGCTCCGACACCGTGAAGTACGCGATCCCCTCGATCGCCGCCGCCGGCCGCGAGGGCAGCTCCACGGCCACCCGTACGGGCACCGCGCACCGGGAGGCCACCGAGGACAGGGCCGCGTCCAGCCCCCGGTCGGTCAGCACCGCCGGGTGGATCCCGCGGGCGAGGTCCCGCAGCTCCTGGAGGGCGATCTTCACCTCGCCGTGCGCCTCGTCCACCATGCGGGCGGCGACCCGCGGGTCCTCCGTCAGCTTCTCCTTCGCCAGCCCCAGATCCATGGCTAGTGCCACCAGCCGGGCCTGCGCCCCGTCGTGCAGATCGCGCTCGATGCGCCGCAGATCGGCCGCGGCGGTGTCCACCATGACTCCGCGGTCGGACTCCAGCTCGCTGACCCGGTGCGCGAGCCGCGACGGCCCGAGCAGCCCGCAGACGAGCACCCGGTCCACGGTGGTCAGGGCACGCACCACCCAGGGGGTGGCGAGGGTGAGGGCGAGCCCGGTCGCGCAGGTCGCCGCGATCGCGAGCGGGGAGTCGAGGTAGAAGGAGTAGTCGTCGTTCTGGAAGACCTGCAGCCCCGGCTGATCGGTGAAGGCCGGGAACACCCAGAACCAGAGCGGGTAGAGCAGCATGGCCCAGCCGTAGGCCCAGAACGTCAGGGCCACGCAGAAGGCGAACACCGCCCACGGGAAGTGGATCACCGAGTACAGCACGTGCCGCCAGGCGCTCCCGCTCTTGAGCAGGGCCCCCATCCGGGCGATCGCCCCGCTCTTCTCCGCACGGATCGGCGCGGGCTCCGCGACGTCGTGCCCGAGCATCCCGCGGACCCGGGCCCGCTCCACGCGCCCGAACCCGCGGCACATGGCCAGCACCCCCGCCAGCACCGGGACCCCGAGGAAGGTGACGAGCAGTCCGGCGCCGAGGCTGACGCCGGTGACGGCGAGCGAGAAGTACAGGGTGCTCAGCGGCAGCCCGAGCAACAGGTACCCGAACTCCCGCCAGGTCCGCCCCTCGAAGGGAGCCCGCACCACCCTGCCGATACCGCTGCCACTGTGTGCTGCGCCGCTACCCATATCGCCGACCCGCCCTTCATCCACTGTGTCCCCCAACCCTCCCGTGCCCCCTTCACGGAAACCATCCGGCAGGTCGGCCTCTCCCCCGGGGGGTTAACCCCACCCCACCCCAACCCAGGCCGGGGGCGGCCCCAGGGTCCCGGGTCCCGCCCCCGGGCTCCGCCCAGACCGGCGCCGCCCACCCCGGGGGGGGGGGGGGGGGGGCGCGGCGGGGGGGGGCCCCCCCCCCCCCCCCCCCCCCCCCGGGGGGCGGCGC
>NZ_JBIAHN010000011.1:0-284193 GCF_042870555.1 Streptomyces sp. NPDC006487 | reverse complement strand
CACAACACTCCGGCGACTCGCTCGGGGGGGGGTTTTGTCCCCCTGCCGTTGGGGGCCCCCCCCCCACGGCCGCACACGCAGACGGGTGCAGCCGATATCCAGCCCCGCCGGCGTTCGAGGCGCGGGGGTCCGGGGGCTGGCCACCCGCGGCGGGCGGCGCCGCACCTGGCCCCCCGGGAACGGCGCCGCACTTGGCCACCCGCGGGGGGCGCCGCACCTGGCCCCCCGGGAACGGCGCCGCACCTGGCCACCCGCGCGGCGGGCGGCGCCGCACCCCGCCCCGCGGGCGCGTGCCGCGGGCAGAGGCCCGGCCCCGCTATCGAGGAGCCCGCTCCCGCCACGGCAGCTCCGCCGTGACCACGGTGCCCCGCCCCTCGGGCGACTCCACCACCAGCACGCCGTCGACCGCGTCGAGCCGCTCACCCAGCCCCGCCAGCCCGGACCCGGCAGCCGCATCCGCGCCGCCCCGCCCGTCGTCCGACACCCGGATCAGCAACCGCCCGTCGGCGGAGCCACCCGTGCGCCACACCTCGACCTCCGCGCACCGCGCCCCCGGCCCCGCGTGCTTGCTCACGTTCTGCAGCAGCTCCGAGACCACGAAGTACGCGATCCCCTCGATCGCCTCCGCAGGCCGCGCCGGCAGATCCACCGCCACCTTCACGGGGACCAGGCACCGGGAGGCCACCGAGGACAGGGCCGCGTCCAGCCCCCGGTCGGTCAGCACCGCCGGGTGGATCCCGCGGGCGAGGTCCCGCAGCTCCTGGAGGGCGATCTTGACCTCCCCGTGCGCCTCGTCCACCATCGCCGCCGCCCCCTCGGGGTCCTCCAGCAGCTTCTCCTTCGCCAGCCCCAGCCCCATCGCCAGTGCCACCAGCCGGGCCTGCGCCCCGTCGTGCAGGTCCCGCTCGATGCGCCGCAGGTCCGCCGCCGCCGTGTCGACCACGACACCGCGGTCGGACTCCAGCTCGGCGATGCGCCGCTCCAGCTCGTCGGAGGGCGACAGCAGGCCCCGTACCATCGCCCGGTCCACGTTCGCGAGCCCGCGGACCACCCACGGCAGCACCGGCCACAGCACGAAGAGCCCGGTCAGCGCCACCGTGAAGGTGGCCACCGCCCACGGCAGCCGGATCAGCTCGAAGAGCACGGTCCGCCACGCCACCGGGTCCTTGAGGCTCGCCCACAGCCAGGGGAAGAAACCGCCGGACCGGCCCGGCCCGGGCATCGGCGTCGGCTCGTCGACCCGTACGCCCAAGAGGTCGCGGGCCCGCGCCCGTTCCAGCCGTCCCAATTGGCGAGACACGAACAGGCCGCATGCGAGCAGCGGAAGACCGATCGCGGTCACCGACAGACCGCCCGCGGTCGACACCATCACCAGCGTGTAGACGAACCCGATGAGGGCGGCGGGCAAATTGCTCAACAGGTAAGCGATTTCCTTCCACGTCACGGCATCGAAGGGTGCGCGGACGGGAGGAGGAGCGCCGTCGTCGGGGGTGTGCTTGCTCGCGGTCATGCGCCCACCCTGCCAAGCCCGGGGCCGCCGTGCCATGGGGTAGCCGGGCCGAGGTAAACGGGGGATAACCCCACCCCGCGGAGCCCAGGCCCTAGACTCCCGTCCGTACCAGATCAACCTGATCGTCGACAGTGGCCGAGGAACGAGGAACGGACGTGCCCGAACCAACGGTATCGACCGTATCCGTGCTCGCCGCGGACTACTTCCGGACGTATTCGGTCGTCGGCCTCCTGGCCGCGCTCGGTGTGCTCTTCGTGGCGGTGGCGTTCGGCGCCAACCGCCTGCTGAGCCCGTCCGTCCCGACCCGCGAGAAGCTGCTGACCTACGAGTGCGGCGTGGACCCGGTGGGCGAGGGCTGGGCGCACACCCAGGTCCGCTACTACGTCTACGCCTTCCTCTACGTCATCTTCGCCGTCGACTCGATCTTCCTCTTCCCCTGGGCGACGGTGTTCGCCGCCGCCGGTTACGGCGCCACGACGCTGGTGGAGATGTTCGTCTTCCTCGGCTTCCTGGCCGTCGGCCTGCTCTACGCGTACAAGAAGGGCGTCCTCGAATGGCTGTGACCCCGGCCGGTACCCCGGCCGTGCCGTCGGAGCCGCAGCTGCTCCCGGAGCCGAAGCGGCTGGGCGTCCTGTCCCGCCTCGCGCCCGAGCCCATGAAGGTGGTCCTCAACTGGGGCCGCCGCTACAGCCTGTGGGTCTTCAACTTCGGTCTCGCCTGCTGCGCGATCGAGTTCATCGCGGCGTCGATGGCCCGGCACGACTTCATCCGGCTCGGCGTCATCCCCTTCGCACCCGGCCCGCGCCAGGCGGACCTCATGATCGTCTCCGGCACGGTGACGGACAAGATGGCCCCGGCCGTCAAGCGGCTGTACGAGCAGATGCCCGAGCCGAAGTACGTGATCTCCTTCGGCGCCTGCTCCAACTGCGGCGGCCCGTACTGGGACTCGTACTCGGTGACCAAGGGCGTCGACCAGATCATCCCGGTCGACGTCTACGTCCCCGGCTGCCCGCCCCGCCCCGAGGCGCTGCTGCAGGGCATCCTCAAGCTCCAGGAGAAGATCGCCCGCGAATCGCTCGCGGAGCGCTACGCGAACACGGCTCCGCCGTCCCCGGCGCAGCTCACCAGCGGACTGATCACTCCTCCCCCCGCCCCCACGCCTGCTCCCGGGACGGACGCGTGAACCTCTACGACTCCCTCCCCGACGCGGCGGGAACGGTCTTCGGCGAGGAAGCGGTCGGCTCCTTCGCGTACTCCGTCCTCACGGTCGACGTCCCCACCGCGAGCTGGATCCCCGCGCTGGAGATCGCCCGCGACAAGCTGGGCTGCACCTACTTCGACTGGCTGAGCGCGGTGGACGAGCCGGGCACCGGCTTCCGCATCTGCGCGCACGTCGTCTCCCTCGAGAACCACCGCGTACGCCGCCTCCTGCTGCGGACCACCGTCCCGCACTCGGCGCCCTCCCTGCCCTCGGCCGTCGCCGTCTACGCCGGCGCCGAATGGCACGAGCGCGAGACCTTCGAGATGTTCGGGGTCGTCTTCACGGACCATCCGAACCTGGTCCCGCTGCTCCTCCCCGAGAACTTCGAGGGCCACCCGCTGCGCAAGGACTTCGTCCTGGCGGCACGCGTCGCCAAGGCCTGGCCCGGCGCGAAGGAGCCGGGCGAGGCGCACGACCCGGACGCCCCGAAGCGCCGCCAGATGCTGCCGCCGGGCGTACCGGACCCCAACGACTGGGGTCCCATGAAGGGCCAGCTCCCGCCGGCCCCCGCCCGCCCCGCCCGCACCCCCCGCGCGGCGGCCGGCGCCCCCGGCGACCGCCCGGTCCGGACCCCGCGCGCAGCGGCGGGAGCTCCCGGCGACCGCCCGGCCCGCACGCCGCGCGCCGCGGCCGGCACCGCCGACGAAGCCACCACGCCCGGCGCGCAAGCCCCGGCGACCGAAACCGAAGCGGCACCGGCCCGCCCGGTCCGCCGCACCCGCTCGGTCGCGGACGGCTCCGCGAGCCAGGCGGCGGCCCCGACCGAAGCAGCCGCGGCCCCGACCGAGGCGGCCCCGGGCCGTCCGGTGCGCCGCACCCGCTCGGTCGCGGACGGCTCCGCGAGCCAGGCGGCGGCCGCCCCGGCTCCGGCGGAGGCCCCGGGGCCCTCCGAAGCATCGGCGGCCTCGGCGGAAGCCCCGGTCCGCCCGGTGCGCGGCAGCGCGGACGCCCCCTGGCACAACCCGAAGCCCGCCTTCGACACCCCGGCGGGCTCCGCCGAATCCGACCCGGAGCCCGAGTCCGGGTCCGAGTCCGGGTCCGAGTCCGTCCAAGAGACGGACCCCTCGGAGACGGACCCCACCCCCAACGACCCCAACGGAGGCGCCGCGTGAACGACGTCCTCGACGTCGCCCTGCGGCTGATCGTCGTCTTCGCCGTCTTCCTCGTGCTCCCGCTCGTCGTCGGGCAGGCCGAGCACAAGGTGATGGCCCACATGCAGGGCCGCCTCGGCCCCATGTACGCCGGCGGCTTCCACGGCTGGGCCCAGCTCGTCGCCGACGGAGTCAAGTTCGCGCAGAAGGAAGACATCGTCCCGGCCAACGCCGACCGCCGTGTCTTCCAGCTCGCCCCCGCCGTCGCGCTCCTCCCTTACCTCTTGGTCCTCCTCGCCATCCCCATCGGGCCCGGCGAAGGCGCCGTCGGCCAGGTCATCGATGCCGGGCTCTTCTTCGCGCTCGCCGTCATGGGCGTCGGAGTGCTTGGCTCGCTCATGGCCGGCTGGGCCTCCGCGAACAAGTTCTCCCTCCTCGGAGGCCTCCGCACCGCCGCCCAGCTGCTCGCCTACGAGCTCCCCATGCTGCTCGCGGCGGCCTCGGTCGCCATGGCCGCCGGAACGGTGTCGCTCCCCGGCATCGTCGGCGCCTTCGAGTGGTGGTGGCTGCCGTGGCAGATCGTCGGCGGACTCGTCTTCTTCACCGCCGGCCTCGCCGAACTCCAGCGGCCCCCCTTCGACATGCCCGTCGCCGACTCCGAGATCATCTTCGGCGCGTACACCGAGTACACCGGCCTGCGCTTCGCACTGTTCCTGCTCGCCGAGTACGCCGGCATCGTCGTCCTGTGCGCCCTGACCACCGTCCTCTTCCTCGGCGGCTGGCACGGTCCCTTCGGCGGCGAGGACTTCGGCTGGGTCTGGACCCTGCTCAAGATCGCCGTGCTCTCCTTCGTGGTGATCTGGCTCCGCGTGAGCTACCCCCGGCTCCGCGAGGACCAGCTCCAGAAGCTCGCCTGGACCGTACTCATCCCGCTCGCGCTCGCCCAGATCGCGCTCACCGGCATCGTGAAGGTGGCGATCCAGTAAATGCCCCCCATCCCCGGCTCCGGCCTCGCCAAGGGCCTGGCCGTCACGCTGCGCACGATGACGAAGCGCTCGCACACCGCCCAGTACCCCGAGGTACAGCCCGAACTCCCGCCGCGCTCGCGCGGGGTCATCGGCCTGTTCGAGGAGAACTGCACGGTCTGCATGCTGTGCGCGCGCGAGTGCCCCGACTGGTGCATCTACATCGACTCGCACAAGGAGACGCTCCCGGCCGCCGCCCCCGGTGGCCGTGAGCGCAGCCGCAACGTCCTCGACCGCTTCGCCATCGACTTCTCCCTCTGCATGTACTGCGGCATCTGCATCGAGGTGTGCCCCTTCGACGCGCTGTTCTGGTCGCCGGAGTTCGAGTACGCCGAGACCGACATCCACGAACTGACCCACGAGCGCGACAAGCTGCGCGAGTGGATGTGGACCGTCCCGGCCCCGCCCGCCCTGGACCCGGCCGCCGAGGAGCCCAAGGAAATCGCGGCCGCCCGCAAGGCCGTGGAGAAGGCGGAGACCGCCGCTGCCGCGGCAGCAGCTGCCGCCGCGGCCGAGACCCTCGACACCCCGGCCCCGGAAGGAGACGCGTGATCACCGCAGCCGCCCAAGGCAACGGCTTCCTCTCCCCGACCGGCGTCGAGATCGCCTTCGTCCTCGTCGGCCTCGCCACCCTCGGCGCGGCCGCCGTCACGGTCACCACCAAGCAGCTCGTGCACGCCGCCCTGTGGCTGGTCGTCGCCCTGGGCGGGATCGCCGTCGAGTACCTGCTGCTGACCGCCGAGTTCATCGCCTGGGTCCAGGTACTGATCTACCTCGGTTCCGTGGTCGTCCTCCTCCTCTTCGGGCTGATGCTCACCAAGGCCCCCATCGGCCGCTCGCCGGACGCGGACTCGGGCAACCGCCCGGTCGCGCTCGGCGTCGCCCTCGTCGCGGCCGCCGCGCTCGTCTGGGTGGTCGTCGACGCCTTCCGCACCACCTGGATCGACCTGGACGGCCCCGCCCAGGGCTCCACCAAGGTCTCGGGAGAGATCCTCTTCCGGCACTGGGTGCTGCCGTTCGAGGCGCTCTCCGTCCTCCTCCTCGCGGCCCTGATCGGCGCCATCGTGCTGTCCCGCAAGGACAGCCCCGACAGCGCGCCCTCCGCCGCCGCGACACCCGCCGCGCCCGCCACCGACAAGAAGGGGCAGCGCTGATGCACCTCGCCTACCCCGCCGTGCTGGCGGCGCTCCTCTTCTGCACGGGCCTGTACGGAGTGCTCGCCCGGCGCAACGCCATCCTGGTCCTGATGTCCGTCGAGCTGATGCTCAACGCCGTCAACCTCAACCTGGTGGCCTTCGACGTCTGGCTGCGCGACACCCTGCACGCCGGCCAGGCCCTCACCCTCTTCACCATCGCCATCGCCGCCGCCGAGATCGGCATCGGCCTCGCGATCGTGCTGATGGTGTACCGCAACCGGGGCACCGCGGACGTGGACCGACTGCGCGACACCGCCGAGGGCCACGAGCCGGCCGGCTCGAACCCGGCCGGCTCGAACCCGGACAGCGCGAACCCTGCGACCGGAGCCGCCGCGTGAGCACCCCGACCCTCGCCGTACTGGTCCCCCTCCTGCCCTTCCTGGGCGCGCTGGCGGGACTGCTCCTCGGCCGCACCGCCCCCGGCTTCGTCAAGCCGCTCGCCGTCCTGCCGACCCTGGCCGCCGCCGTCCTCGCCGTGCTGGTCGCCTTCCGCCAGGCCGGCGGCAAGGCGATCGACACGGCCACCGAGCTGACCCCGACCGGCTCGGTGCCCATCGAGCTCTCGCTCCACCTGGACGGCTTCGCCGTCATGGTGGCCGTCCTCGTGGGCGTCGTCGCCACCTGCGTGCAGATCTACTCGACGGCCTACCTGCGCGAGGACCCGCGCTACCCGTCCTACGCGGCCCTGGTCTCGCTGTTCACCTCCGCCATGCTGCTCGTCGTCTACTCCGGCGACCTGATGGTGCTGCTGGTCGGCTGGGAGATCATGGGCATCTGCTCGTACTTCCTGGTCGGCCACTACTGGGAGACCGAGGCGGCCCGCTCCGCCTCCCTGAAGGCCTTCCTCGTCACCAAGCTGGGCGACGTCCCCTTCCTCATCGGCCTGTTCGCGCTCGCCACCGACGCGGGGTCCTTCCGGATCACGAAGATCCTGGGCACCGTCGCCGCGGGCGGGCTCGACCACCCGACGCTCATCGCGCTGCTCCTGCTCGCCGGAGTCGCGGGCAAGTCGGCGCAGTTCCCGCTGCACACCTGGCTTCCGGACGCCATGGCGGGCCCCACCCCGGTCTCCGCACTGATCCACGCCGCGACGATGGTCGCCGCCGGTGTCTACTTCGTGGCGCGCCTCCTCCCCGTCTTCGCGGCTTCCCGGGCCGCGCTGGTGGTCCTGGCCGTCATGGCGGCCGTCACGATGGTCGGCTCCGCCCTCGCCGCCCTGGCACAGGACGACATCAAGCGGGTGCTCGCCTACTCCACCATCGGCCAGCTCGGCTACATGACCGGGGCCCTGGCCGTCGGCGACCGCGCGGCCGCCGTCTTCCACCTCCTGTCCCACGGCGCCTTCAAGGCGCTGCTGTTCCTCGGCGCCGGCGTGATCATCCACGCCGCCGGCACGAATTCCCTCGCCGCCATGTCCCGCATGGACGGCCTGGCCAAGCGCATCCCCGATGCCTTCTGGACGATGACGATCGCGCTGCTCGCGCTCGCCGCCTTCCCGCCCTTCGCCGGCTTCTTCTCCAAGGAAGCCGTCCTCGTCGCCGCCGAGCACACCGCCGGCGGCCACTCGGAGTTCGCCCCGAGCGCGGCCGGCTGGGTGGTCCTCGTCGCCGGTGTGCTGACCGCACTGCTCACCGCCGCCTACGCCACCCGGCTGTGGCTGATGGCCTTCCGCGGCCGGGGCGAAGCCGCCCCCGACCACGGCAAGGAGCCCGTCGCCATGACCGGCGTGCTGTGGCTGCTGGCCGTCCCGTCCGTGGGCTTCGGCCTGCTGGCCGGGCCCCTCTCCGACTTCTTCGACGGCCGCGAGCTCACCCCGTCACTGACGACCTCGGTCCTGGGCACCGGAGCCGCCGCCGTCGGCGCGGTGCTCACCTACGCCCTGTGGCAGCGCGCCCAGGCCCAGGCCGCCCTGGCCCCGGCAGCCCCGTCCCGAGCCGGAGCCGCCACCGCCGGACCGCACGCCGCCGGTGCCACCGCCGCGGTACCCGCGGCCGTCGTCGCCGCCGAGTCCGCCGCCGAGAGCCCCGAAGTCGCCGAGGTCACCCACGACCATCCGGTCGTTTCCACGGCCCCCGCCGCCGACCCCGGCCGCGCGTTCCTCGGCCCGCTGCACCGGCACGCCGCCGTCGGCTTCCACCTCGACGCCGTCTACGACCGCCTGTTCGTCCGCCCCGTCCGAGCCGCCGCAGCCCTCGTGCGCTTCCTCGACCGCGAGGTCGTGGACTCGTACGTCCGTGGCGCGGGCCTCGGCCCCCGGCTGCTCGGCGGCCTCGTACGCCGTGCCCAGACCGGCAACGTGCAGAGCTACCTGAGTGCCCTGCTCGCCGGCGCCGTGGTCCTGGCGATCGCCACCGCCGTCCTCGCCAACGTCAACGCCGGATCGTGAGCCGTGAGTCAGCCGTGATTGATATCAGCCCGTCCGTGATGCAGTTCCTTCTGGCGTTCGTCGTGGCCGGCCCGCTCGTCGGCGCCGTCGCCGCCCTCCTGCCGGCCCCGCCCGGACTGAAGGGCAAGAGCCCCGAACAGGCCGTACTGCGCCACGGGGTGACCGTGACCGGTGCCATCCTCGCCGCGGCGGTCGTCCTCGCCGTGGGCTTCGACCACGACGCCCCGTCCCGCTTCCAGGCGACGACGGACATCAGCTGGATCCAGGCGCTGAACGTCCGGATCCACCTCGGCATCGACGGCATCTCGCTCCCCCTCCTCCTGATGACCGCGCTGCTGTTCTTCCTCTGCGCGCTCTACAGCTACTTCAAGCTCCCCGCGGGCCCCTCCGCGAAGGCATTCGTCGCCCTGCTCCTGGTCCTGGAGTCAGGCACCCTCGCCACCTTCGCCGTCCTCGACCTGCTGCTGTTCTTCCTCGCCTTCGAGATGGTCCTCATCCCGATGTACTTCCTCATCGCCCGCTGGGGCGGTGCTCAGCGGCAGGCCGCCGCCTGGAAGTTCATCCTCTACACCCTCCTCGGCTCCGTCGTCATGCTGCTCGGCCTGCTGCTGATCGGCCTGAACAGCGGCACATTCGACATGGTGGCACTCGCCTCCGACAACGGCCGCGAACTGTCCCACACCACCCAGGTCCTGGCCGTTCTCGCCATCGGCATCGGCCTCGCCGTGAAGACCCCGATGTGGCCGCTGCACAGCTGGCTGCCGGACGCGCACACGGCCGCGCCCACCGTCGGTTCCGTGCTCCTCGCGGGCGTCCTGCTGAAGATGGGCACCTACGGGTTCGTCCGGATCCTGCTGCCCGCCACCCCCGACGGCATGGCCACCTTCGCCCCGTACCTGGGCGCCTTCGCCGCCGTGGGCATCGTCTACGGGTCCCTGGCCTGCCTCGCGCTCGCCCGCAAGGGCAACAAGGGCGACCTCAAGCGCCTCATCGCGTACTCCTCCGTGGGCCACATGGGCTTCGTCCTGCTCGGGATCGCGTCCATGACCCCCACCGGTGTCAACGGCGCGCTGTTCGCCAACGTCGCGCACGGCCTGATCACCGGCCTCCTCTTCTTCCTCGTCGGCGCGCTCAAGGACCGTTACGGCACGGCCGATCTGGACACCCTCGCCGGAGCCACCGGAGCGGCCCTCTACGGCCGCGCACCCCGCTTCGGCGCCCTGCTCGCCTTCGCCGCCATCGCCTCGCTCGGCCTCCCCGGCCTGGCCGGGTTCTGGGGCGAGATGCTGGCCCTCTTCGGCGCGTTCGACCCGGCCGACGGCCTGTCCCGGCCCGCGTTCCTCACGTACATGTCCGTCGGCGCGTTCGGCACCCTGCTCACCGCCGCCTATCTTCTGATCGTCGTACGGCGGGTGTGCATGGGCGACCCGAAGGCCGCGCGCGAAAGCGCCGCCGCCCCCGTGGTCCTCGCGGACATCCAGCGCTACGAGTACGCCGCCTGGACCCCGCTCGTCGCCCTCACCCTCCTCGCCGGCCTGTGGCCCGCGGTCCTCCTCGGCCTCACCGATCCGGCCGTCCAGAAGCTCCTCGCCGGAGGGAACTCATGACGGTCCTCAGCCCCATCACCAGCACCGCCATCGCCGCCGCCGATGCCCCCGGCATGGTCCAGTCCGTCGACTGGCTCGCCATCGCGCCGGTCGTCATCACCGCCGCCGTCGGCCTCCTCGTCCTGGTCGCCGACCTCTTCCTGCCGGAGCACCGCAAGCCGCTGCTCGGCTGGATCTCGGTCGCCGGACTGGCCGCCGCGACCGCCACCCTGCTCCCGCTGCGCGCCGGCGACCGCACCACCTTCTGCCTCACCGGACCCGGTACGGCGGACCCGGGCGCGTGCAGCTACGCCGCCGACCACTTCGCGCTCGTCGTCCAGTTCCTCGTCCTCGGCGGCGCGCTGGTCACCGCCCTGCTGTCGGTCACGGCCGTGCGCGAGGCGCGCATGCCGGCCGGCGAGTACTGGTTCCTGCTGCTCTCCTCCGCCGCGGGCGCGGCCCTGCTGCCGGCCTCCCGCGACCTCGCCACCCTGATCGTCGCCCTCGAAGTCGCCTCGCTGCCCGCCTTCGCCCTCGTAGGCATGCGGCGCGGCGACCGGCTCTCCTCCGAGGCCGCCCTCAAGTTCTTCCTGTCCTCGGTCACCGCCACCGCCGTGTCCCTGATGGGCGTCAGCTTCGTCTACGCCGCCACCGGCTCCCTGCACCTCACCCAGGTGGCCGACCGGCTCGGGAACGTCCCCGGGCAGCTCGACACACTCGCCATGGCCGGCGTCGCGCTCACCCTGGTCGGCTTCGCCTTCAAGACGGCAGCCGTTCCCTTCCACTTCTGGGTCCCGGACACCTACGTCGGCGCCCCGCTGCCCGTCGCCGGATACCTGTCGGTCATCGGCAAGGCCGTCGGCTTCACCGGCCTCATCCTCGTCACCGTGATCGCCTTCCCGGCGTACTCCGACGTATGGGGCCCGGCCCTGGCCGTCCTCGCCGCGCTCACCATGACCCTCGGCAACGCGGCGGCCCTGCGCCAGTCCGCCGACCGTCCGGGCGGCGCCGTACGGCTGCTCGCCTGGTCCTCCGTGGGCCAGGCCGGCTACCTGCTGGTCCCGATCGCGGCCGCCGCCTACGCCGGCCGCGACCAGATCGGCTCCACCGTCGCCTACGCCCTCATGTACGCCGCCGTGAACCTCGGCGCCTTCTCCGTGGCCGCCCTGGTGGCCCGTACGAAGCCCCTGCACCGCCTCCGCGACTACCGGGGCCTGTACGCCGAGAGCCCGCTCGCCGCCCTCGCGATGGCCTTCTTCCTGCTCTGCCTGGCCGGCCTGCCGCCGGGCATCATCGGGCTCTTCGCGAAGGTCACCGTCTTCCGCTCGGCGGTCGACGCGGGACTGGGCTGGCTCGCCGTGGTCATGGCCGTCAACGTCGTCATCGCGCTGTACTACTACCTCCGCTGGACCGCCCTGCTCTTCCGCGCCCCCGACACGGACGCGGCCCACGGGGGTGCCCAGGAGGGCGCGCAGCCCCGTACGAGGACCCCCTGGCCCGTCACGGCGGCCATCGTGCTCACCGCCGCCACCGCCCTGGTCCTCTCGGGCGCCCCGCAGCTCGTCCTGCGCTTCGCCACGGGCAGCCTCTTCCCGCTGTAGAGCCGCGCCGGGAGTACCGCCGGGGCCCGGCCGGAGCCCCTTCAGAGCCCTTCCCGGGCCCTGTCAGGGCCGTGGCCCGCCCCGCGTCCGTAACCCGTACGGCCCAACCTCCATCGCGCCCGCCGCGGCCACGCCCCCCGGTCCACCGGGGCGGCGGGCACGGGCACGCCCGGGGAACCTGCCGCGCTCACCTCGCGTTGACCAGGAAGGAAGGGTCCACTGGACCGTAGGCCCTCCGATCCCCAGATCCTGGACGGGTCCCCCTGCCGCACCACTTGGAGGGCGCACCGTGCACCGCCGGCACAACGGGCTGAAGACCGCCGTACTCCTCGGTGGTCTGTCGGCCCTCATCATCCTCATCGGAAGCTTCTTCGGCCGGGGCGGTCTGATCGTCGCGGTCCTCGTGGCCCTCGGCACCAACGCGTACGCGTACTGGAACAGCGACAAGCTGGCTCTGCGCGCGATGCGGGCCCGCCCCGTCAGCGAGTTCGAGGCACCCGAGCTCTACCGCATGGTGCGCGAGCTCTCCACGTCCGCGCGCCAGCCCATGCCCCGCCTCTACATCTCCCCGACGGAGGCCCCCAACGCCTTCGCCACCGGCCGCAACCCGCGCAACGCCGCGGTCTGCTGCACCGAGGGCATCCTGCGGATCCTCGACGAGCGCGAGCTGCGCGGGGTCATCGGCCACGAGCTCAGCCACGTCTACAACCGCGACATCCTGATCTCGTCGGTCGCGGGCGCCCTCGCCTCCGTGATCATGTTCCTGGTCAACTTCGCCTGGCTGATCCCCATCGGCCGCTCCAACGACGACGAGGGCCCGGGGCTCTTCGGCATGCTGCTGATCATGATCCTGGGACCGCTGGCGGCCTCCGTGATCCAGCTCGCCATCAGTCGCTCGCGCGAGTACGAGGCGGACGCCTCCGGGGCCCAGCTCACCGGGGACCCGCTCGCCCTCGCCAGCGCCCTGCGCAAGCTGGACGCCGGCACCAAGCAGCTCCCGCTGCCCGCCGAGCCGCGACTGGAGACGGCGAGCCACATGATGATCGCCAATCCCTTCCGTCCCGGTGAGGGATTGTCCAGAATGTTTTCCACGCACCCCCCGATGGCCGAGCGCATCGCCCGGCTCGAACAGATGGCAGGCCGCAGTCAGTGAAGACCATCCTGAATCTCATTTGGCTCGTCCTCAGCGGAGTCTGGCTCTTCCTGGGCTACTGCCTGGCGGGCGTGATCCTCTGCATCACCATCATCGGAATCCCCTTCGGCATAGCCTCGTTCCGCATCGCGGTGTACGCCCTGTGGCCCTTCGGGTACACCGCCGTCGAGCGGCGTGACGCGGGCGCCGCGTCCTGCGTCGGGAACGTGCTGTGGCTGGTCCTCGCGGGCTGGTGGCTGGCCCTCGGCCACATCGCCACCGGCATCGCGCTGTGCCTGACGATCATCGGCATCCCGTTCGGCATCGCGAACTTCAAGATGGTCCCGCTCTCCCTGCTCCCGCTGGGCCGCGAGATCGTCCCCACGGACGCCCCGTTCGCCTCGCGCTGAGCCGCGCCGGGCCCGGAGCCGGTTCATCCACTCGTATTACAGTTCCGGGTTGCGGAGAGTGACGCGGACGAGCGGCACGCACGACGGGCAGGGAAGAACCGATGTCGACTGAGCCCTTTGAGCCCTCTCAGCCCTCTGAGCTTTCCGAGCACCCCGAGCACCCCGAGCCCTCCGAGCTCCCCACGACCCTCTCGGTGGTCGTGCCGATGTACAACGAGGAGGACGCGCTGCCGGCCCTGGTCGGCAGGCTGCGCCCGGCACTCGACGCCATGGCCGTCCGCTACGAGGTCGTCGCCGTCGACGACGGCAGCAAGGACCGCACCGCGGAACTGCTCACCGAGTTCCAGACCAAATGGCCCGAGCTGCGGGTCGTGCGGCTGCGCGGGAACTCCGGCCACCAGGCGGCCCTGACCGCGGGCCTGCACAGTGCCTCGGGCGCGTACGTGGCCAGCATCGACGCGGACCTCCAGGACCCGCCGGAGAAGATCCCGGAGATGCTCGGCCTGGCCCGTGCGGACGGCCTCGACATCGTCTACGGGGTCCGGGCCGACCGGAGCACCGACACCGGGTTCAAGCGGCACACGGCCGGCGCCTACTACTGGCTGATGCGCCGCCTGGTCGGCAAGCAGGTGCCAGCGCAGGCGGGCGACTTCCGGCTGCTGAGCCGCGCGGCGGTCGACGCCGTCAAGGCCATGCCCGACCAGCACCAGGTGTACCGCCTGCTCGTGCCCTGGCTCGGATTCCCCAGCGGCCAGGTCACCTACCAGCGCGAGGAGCGGGTGGCGGGCGAGACCAAGTACCCGCTGAGCAAGATGCTCCGGCTCGGCGTCGACAGCGTCATCAACTTCTCCGCCGCTCCGCTGCGCCTGGCGACCTGGCTGGGCGTGGCCAGCTTCTTCGGCTGCCTGCTGATGGTGGGCGCCACCCTGGCGATCTACCTGAAGGGCAAGACCGTCCCCGGCTGGACCTCGCTGTTCATCGTGATGCTGTTCCTCGGCGGGGTGCAGCTGATCTGCGTCGGCCTGCTCGGCGAGTACATCGGCCGGATCTACACGGCGGTGCAGCGCCGGCCCACCTTCTTCGTCGGGTACGACTCGCACGCCGCCGCAGCGGCGCCGAACACGGAACGCCAGGCGGACTGAGGCTCCTGAAGTCGCAGGTCAGGGCGATTGTCAGTGGGGGATGTCACTCTGTGTGCATGAATGACTCCGATGCCACCGATGCCACCGAGCAGTTGCCGAAGCAGGTCGCCGGTCGCGCGCACAGCTCCCACCGGGGGCGGTACGCGGGCACCGGCACTCCGGCCGCACCCCTTCAGGAACCCCTTCAGGAACCCCGTCCGGCAGCGTCCTCCCCATAGCCGACCGGCCGCGCCCTGGGCGGGCTTCAGAGCCCGCGTGTGAGCCGTCGGCGCACGCCGTAGACCAGTGCCCCCAGCGCCAGCACCGAGGCCCCCGTGACCGCCGACGCGGCGGGCAGCGAGCAGGCCAGCACCACGCAGCCGGACAGTCCCACCGCTGCCACGGCCCGGTCCTTGACACCTGAATCGAGAGTCCACGCGGAGGCGTTCGCGATCGCGTAGTAGGCGAGCACGCCGAAGGAGGAGAAACCGATCGCGCCCCGCAGGTCGGTGGTGGCCGCGAGCACCGCCACCACCGCGCCCACCGCCAGCTCGGCGTGGTGCGGCACCTGATGCCGGGGATGTACGGCGGCCAGCGCGCGCGGCAGGTGGCCGTCCCGGGCCATCGCCAGGGTGGTCCGCGACACCCCGAGCACGAGCGCCAGCAGCGAGCCCAGCGCCGCCAGGGCCGCCCCCACCCGGACGACGGGAGTCAGTCCGGGCCAGCCGGCCGCGCGCACGGCATCGGCCAGCGGTGCCGCCGACCGACCCAGCCCGTCGGCGCCGAGCACCGACAACGCCGCCACCGAGACCGCGGCGTAGACGAGCAGGGCGATCCCCAGGGCGAGGGGCACCGCCCGCGGGATCGTGCGCTCCGGGTCACGCACCTCCTCGCCCAGGGTGGTGATCCGGGCGTAGCCCGCGAAGGCGAAGAACAGCAGCCCGGCACCCTGGAGCAGCCCGGCGGCCGCCCAGTCCGCGCCGCCGAGACGGCCGGCGTCGGCCGCACCGGAGGACAGGCACGCCACGACGACCCCGGCCAGGACGGCCAGCACCACCGCCACGATCACCCGGGCGATCCGGGCGGACTTCTGCACCCCGCCGTAGCTCGCCGCGGTCAGGGCCACCACCGCGGCCACGGCCACCGCGTGCTGCTGCCCGGGCCATGCGTAGGCCCCGACGGTGAGGGCCATCGCCGCGCAGGACGCCGTCTTGCCGACGACGAAGCCCCAGCCGGCCAGATATCCCCAGAAGGACCCGAGCCGTTCGCGCCCGTACACGTAGGTGCCGCCCGAGGAGGGATAGCGCGCGGCCAGCCGAGCCGAGGAGTGCGCGTTGCAGTACGCCACCAGGGCCGCGAGCGCGAGCGCCGCGAGGAGCGCCCCGCCGGCCGCGCGCGCCGCCGGGGCCAGCGCGGCGAAGATCCCCGCGCCGATCATCGCGCCGAGCCCGACGACTACGGCGTCGAAGACGCCCAGGGTGCGCTTCATTTCGCTGTGCGTGGCATTGGCGTTGGCGTTCATGGCGTTCACGGCCGGAGGGTATCCGGGCTAGGTGACGCCTTCCCTGCCGGGGACGGGCGTACGGCTGCGCTCCCAGCCGTCCAGTGCGGTCAGACAGGCGTGGTCGAGGTGGCGCAGCCCGCTCAGGTCGAGGCGGACGGCGCCGCCGCGGGGCAGCGCGTCCAATTCGTCGAGCAGTTTGGGCAGTCGGAGGAAGCTGGCGTTCCCCAGGATCCGGACGTGCAGTTCGTCGCCCTCCCACACCGGCTCGATGTGGACGTGGGAGGTCTCCCAGGCCGCCTTGGCGACGGCGAGTCCCAGCCCGGCGAGCACCCCCTCGAAGAGGTTCGTGGCCACGATCGCCGAGGCCGTCGACACCAGGACGACCGCCTCACCCCGGTGCGACCGCCACAGGGCGGCCACGGCCCGCACCGGCAGCAGCTTCCAGCCGGCGTGCAGCAGCACCCCGGCCAGCGCGGCGAGCGGGACGGACTCCAGCAGTCCGGGGACGGCGACGGCGAACAGCAGGAGCCAGCCGCCGTGCAGGATCCGGGAGGCCCGAGTGCGGGCGCCGGCCTCGACGTTGGCGGCGCTGCGGACGATGACGGCGGTCATCGGCAGGGCCCCGAGCAGCCCGCAGAGGGTGTTCCCGACGCCCTGGGCGACCAGTTCGCGGTCGTAGTCGGTCCGGTCCCCGTCGTGCATGCGGTCCACGGCCGCGGCACTGAACAGCGTCTCGGCGGAGGCGATCAGAGCGAGCGCGACCACGGTTCCGACGGCCCCCGCGGAGGCCAGCACTCCGAAGTCCTCCCAGTCGGGCGGGGTCACGGCCGACAGGACGCCCGTGACCCGGACCCGCTCCACGGGCAGCCGCAGCAGTACGGCCGCGGCGGTCGCGGCCGCGACCCCGACGAGCGCCCCCGGCACGAGCCGCAGCCGGTCGGGCAGCCGCCGCCAGGCCACCAGGACCGCGACGGTCCCGGCCCCGAGTGCCACGGCGGTCCAGTCGACACGCCCGCCGAGATCCAGGGCTCCGGCCAGTTTCTCCAGGGTCCGCGCCGGGGCCTCCACACCGGCCAGGGCGTAGAGCTGACCGGCGATCAGCACGAGCCCGATGCCGGCCAGCATTCCGTGGACGACGGCCACGGAGATCGCCCGGAACCACCGTCCGAGCCGTAGCGCGCCCATGCCCAGCTGCACCAGTCCGGCGGCCAGGACGAGTACGCCGAGCGCGGGCAGCCCGTAGGTCCGTACGGCCTCGTAGACGAGCACGGTGAGTCCGGCGGCCGGGCCGCTCACCTGGAGGGAACTGCCCCGGAACCAGCCGGTGACCAGCCCGCCCACCACCCCGGTGAGGATCCCGAGCTCGGCCGGCACCCCGGAGGCCACGGCCACTCCGACGCAGAGCGGTAGCGCGACCAGGGCGACCACCACGGACGCCCCGAAGTCTTCACGAAACGTGCCGGCCCCAGGCATGCGGGAACCCCCTGTCGAGGCGGTGACGGACACCCCTCACCCTGGTGGGCGCACTCCCCGCGGCCCAAGTGCACACGGAGGACACCACAGGCGCGTACGCCGTTCACGCCCGGCACACACCCGCCGAGCGCCGGTCTCCGCGACACCGCCCGCGGCACCCCGCCGCAACGACCGCGGCCCGGCGGTCCTCGAAGGACCGCCGGGCCGGCGTACGGGCTGAGCCGAGGCCTAAGCCGGTGATCAGCGGTAGTTCACGAACTGGATCGCGAAGTCCAGGTCCTTGCCCTTGAGGAGGGCCTGGACTTCCTGGAGGTCGTCGCGGCTCTTGGAGCTGACGCGCAGCTCCTCACCCTGGACCTGGGCCTTGACGCCCTTGGGGCCCTCGTCACGGATGATCTTCGCGACCTTCTTGGCGTTCTCCTGGGAGATGCCCTCCTCGATCGTGGCGAAGATCTTGTACTCCTTGCCGGACAGCTGCGGCTCACCGGCGTCGAGCGCCTTGAGGGAGATCCCGCGCTTGACCAGCTTGGTCTCGAAGACGTCCAGGACGGCCTTGACGCGCTCCTCGGAGTTCGCCTCCATCAGGATCTTCTCGCCGGACCAGGCGATCGTGGCGCCGGTGCCCTTGAAGTCGTAGCGCTGCGAGAGCTCCTTGGCGGACTGGTTGAGGGCGTTGTCGACCTCCTGCCGCTCGACCTTCGAGACGATGTCGAAACTGGAGTCGGCCATGTGCTGTGGCTCCTTGAAGTCGGTAGTGACGGCCCCGAAGGGCACGGCCGGACATCCCCGGACCGCTCCGCAAAGCCTAGCCACCGCGCCCACGTGCGGCGCTGATCAATCCGGTGGCGAAGCACCCCCGGTCATCAGGTATCGTTTACGTCGTTGCCACGGAGCGCCGCCGCAAGGCGGAAAGATGGCAGCGATCATGGCGGTGTGCCCGAGTGGCCAAAGGGAGCAGACTGTAAATCTGCCGGCTCAGCCTACCCAGGTTCGAACCCTGGCGCCGCCACGCGAGTGAAACCCTCGCTCATTGCAGAAATGCGATGGGCGGGGGTTTTCTCGTATGCCCGGAAGGGGCCGCCCGCGCGTCGCCCGCGGCCGGTCCGAGCAGGGCGCGGTGAGCCCATCGGGCGGATCTGGCGTGCCGATGCGGGGTCCCGGTCGTTCATCCGGCGTGAAATGGACTTCTGACGCACGCGGAAAGGTCGGCGGCGGGGTGCTCCTCGCCCTGCTGGGAGCGGGGATCCCGGCTCTGGTCGGAGCCGCGCTGAACAGTGATGTGGGGCATCCCTACCAGGAGACCCGGCTCTACTTCGGCACCGAGCGGCCGGACGGCCGTCCACCGGTGGGGGAGCGGGAGTTCATGGGGTTCCTCGAACGGGAGATCACCCCTGCCTTCCCCGAAGGGCTGACCCTCCATGACGGGCGCGGCCAGTGGCAGCGGGACGGGGAGATCATCCGTGAGACCTCGTACGAGGTGGTGCTGCTGTACCCGGAGAAGGAGGCCGGCGAGCGCGGCGAGCGCATCGAGCGGATCCGGGAGGCGTACGAGAAGCAGTTCGAGCAGGACTCCGTCGCGCGTTCCGACGACCGGTTGACCGCCGATTTCTGACCGCCGATTTCCGACCGGCCGACCGGTGGTCCGCGACCGGCCGTACCCCGGCCGGCTTCGGGCCGGCCGGGGCCCGACGGGCGGGGCTAGTTGCCCGCCACGTCCTTGACCGCCACCGGGACCGGGGTCGATCCCGCGATCAGCTCCAGGGTCAGACCCGCGGTCGCCGGTGTCTCGATCAGCTCCGCGAGCACCGCCGCCACGTCGTCGCGGGTGACCGGCCCACGGCCCGTCTGCGCCTCCAGGCGGACCAGGCCCGCACCCTCGTCGTCGGTCAGCGAGCCCGGGCGCAGGATCGTCCACTCCAGTCCCAGACGGGTGCGGACGTGCTCGTCGGCCTCGCCCTTGGCCCGCAGGTAGGCGTCGAAGACCTCGTCCCCCTCGCGCCGGGTGTCGGCGCCCATCGAAGAGACCATCAGGAAGCGGCGCACCCGGGCCCGTTCGGCGGCGTCCGCGAACAGCACCGCCGCGCCCCGGTCGACCGTGTCCTTGCGCCCGGCCCCGCTGCCGGGGCCCGCGCCCGCCGCGAACACCGCGGCGTACGCGCCCTGCAGGATGCCCGCCACGTGCTCGACCGACGCCGATTCCAGGTCGCACAGCACCGGTTCGGCGCCCGCCTCCCTGAGGGCGTCGCCCTGTGCCGGATCGCGGATGATGCCCGCGACCTCGTACCCGCGCGCGGCGAGCAGGCGCTCCAGCCGCAGCGCGATCTGACCGTGTCCACCCGCGATGACGATGCGCATGTCACGACCGTACGACGAGCCGGGCGCCCGCGCCCGGGAACATGCGGTGAACCCTCAGGGACCGGGCTCCATACGGCCCTGCCGGGGCAGGTCCAGGGCCACCGCGACGGCGGAGTCGCAGTACTCCCGTACGGCACTCGTCCGGGCTACCACCCGCCCGCGGTGGATCACGATCCGGCTGTACGCGAGGGACAGCACGCTCGCGATCCGGTCCCCGCGCACGGCGAGCAGCTCCGCCGGGAAGCCGGCCTCCACCCGTACCTCGGGCAGGCCCATCGCCTCGCGGGCGGCGCCGGCGACCGAGTGGTAGGCCTCGGCGGCGCGGAGCCCGCCCTGGGAAGCCAGGAGGTACGCGGCTTCGAGCGGGTCCCCCCGCCCGACCGGGTTGCCCGCGTCGCGCAGAGCCCCGCTGCCGGCCGCGACACGGACCCCGGCGGCGCGCAGCAGCCGTACGGGGGCGGTGCGCAGGCCCCGCCGTTCCAGGGCCGCGCAGTCGCCCTGGGGGAGGCAGGTCACCTGGACGCCGGCGGCCGCCAGCTGGTCGGCGGCCCGGGTCGCCACGTCCAGCGGGAGCCGGGACAGACCGCCGCAGGGCCCGATGGAGACCCCGGGCCGCAGCCCGCCGGCCATCGCCGCGAGCCGGGACAGGCGGGCGGGGTCGTCTCCGTCGGTGTGCAGGTCGACGGGGCAGCCGTGCTCGGAGGCCAGTTCCAGTACGGCTTCGAGGAAGCCGGTGGGGTCGGGGTCGAGGTCGGGGCAGCCGCCGATGACGGAGGCACCCATCTTCACGGCGTCCCGCAGCATGGCGAGCCCGTCGGCCCCGGCCACCCCGGTCAGCAGGCGGGGCACGGCGACGGTGGTGAGATCGGTGAGCCCGCGCAGGGAGCGGCGGGCCTGGAGCACGGCCTCCAGGGGGCCGAGGCCGTGTACGTCGGCGATGCGCACGTGGGAGCGGACGGCCGTGGCGCCGTGCCCGAGCTGGAGCAGGGCGGCCTCGGTGGCGCGGCGCTGCACCTCGTCGGGGGCGTAGGAGACGGGCCCCTCGCTGTCCGCGGTCAGGGCGGTGTCCCCGTGGGAATGGGGCTCGGCGGGCGCGGGGAGCAGCAGGTAGCCGGTGAGGTCCACGCGGGCGCCCGCGGCGGCGGGCAGGCTGCCGGCCGTCCCGACGGCCTGGATCCGGCCGCCGCCGAGGCGGACGTCGACCGTGCGGCCGTCGGTGAGGCGGGCGCCGGTGAGGAGCAGAGTGGAGGACTCGGGGGCCACCGGGCCCTGGCTGCCCCGGGCGCTCTCGGGGCCGTGCCCCTGTCCCTGCCCCTGGCCGCTGCCGGGGCGGTTGCGCGGGGAGTGGGACGGCTGCTGCGGCGGGCTGTCGGACATCGCGCTCCTGCGGTGGCTCGGGCGGTTCCTGGGGCCGTGGCCGCGGCCCGCGGCCCAAGATCACGCAGCGTGCTCAGAGCCTAGGGGGCAGGGGTGCTCGCTTCGCGGAAGAGGGCAATAGTCGTACCGGTGCGTCCGGGTGGACCGCACTGCCTAGGTCCCTCGAGGGCCCGAGAGGAGCCGGGGCCGGACCGGGCCGGGGCCGGACCGGGCCGGGGCCGGACCGGAGCGGGAGCCGAACCGGAGCGGGAGCCGAACCGGACCGGACCGGGGCCGGACCTGAAGCCGGGCCCGGAGCTGACCTGCGGCCCTTGGAGCGCGTCCCCGGAGCCGGCCCTCGGATATCCCCCGGGTCCCCCCCCAGCTCACCTCCCGGCTCCCTCGGAGCCCACTTCCCGAGCCCACTTCCCGAGCCCACTTCCCGAGCCCGCCTCCCGGAGTCACCCGTAGGGACTCGCGTCCCGCCCCCGCCCCCGCCCCCGTCCCCGTGCCCGCCCCGCCCCGTGCCGGCGTGACGACGTGCCGGCGTGACGGCTCGGTGGTGGTGGGGAGAGGGCCCCGCGGGGATGGCTTCGGCGGGTAGGGGTTCCGTCGGGGGTTCGGCGGGGCTGGGTGGTGACTCAGGGTGGAACTCGGGTGAGCGCGGGTGTGATGCCTGACACCTTTCGGGGTGAAAGGCGCCCGGAGGGGGGTCGCGGACGCGTTTCGCGCGGATCAAGAAAGGCGCTGATGGTGCTCCGAGGCCAGTCCCCGCAAAGGATTTGGGCGATCGGCGGGCGACCGTGTAATGTCTTCCTCGCTCGCCCCAATAGCTCAGTCGGTAGAGCGTCTCCATGGTAAGGAGAAGGTCTGCGGTTCGATTCCGCATTGGGGCTCTGGTGAGAGAGGTTCCCCACCCTCGGGTGGGGAGCGGATCTCATCAAAGCGGCGTAGCTCAGTCGGTAGAGCAAGCGGCTCATAATCGCTGTGTCACCGGTTCAAGTCCGGTCGCCGCTACACACAGTAGCCGATTGCGGGGTCGGTCTCCCGATCGGCTACTCTTTTATGCGTTCATCCGTCCAATTGTCCGTCAAGGAGCACTCACGTGGCTGCCACCGACGTCCGCCCGAAGATCACGCTGGCCTGCGTGGAGTGCAAGGAGCGGAACTACATCACCAAGAAGAACCGGCGTAACAACCCGGACCGTCTTGAGATGAAGAAGCACTGCCCGCGTTGCAACTCGCACACCGCGCACCGCGAGACCCGCTAACAACTGGCGAAGTCTCGTACAACAGGCACAGTCTTACCGTCATGAGGTCGTCCCCTTCATTGGGGGGCGGCCTTGTGTCGTTTCGACAGATCGTTTCAACAAGGAGGTAGGGAGTCATGGCGCTCGACCAGTCCTTCGTGGGGCGGAGCTACCCGCCCACCGATCCGTACGAGGTCGGCCGGGAGAAGATCCGCGAATTCGCGGTCGCCGTGGGTGACGCCAATCCGGTGTACGTGGATCCCGAGGCAGCCAAGGCGTGCGGTCACCAGGACGTCATCGCCCCGCCGACCTTTGTGTTTGCCATCACATTCGCGGCGGCCGGCAAGGTCATCGACGACCCGCAGCTGGGACTGGACTACAGCCGCGTCGTGCACGGCGACCAGAAGTTCGCCTACACCCGCCCCGTGCGGGCCGGTGACCGGCTGACCGTGACCTCGACCATCGAGGCCATCAAATCGCTCGCGGGCAACGACATCGTCGACATCCGCGGCGAGGTCCACGACGAGTCCGGCGAGCACGTGGTGACCGCCTGGACGAAGCTCGTCTCCCGGGCGCCCGAGCCCGCCGCCGAGCCCGTCGCCGCCGGTTCCGCTCCCGAGGAGGCCTGAGATGGCTGCCCAGATCCAGTACGACGACGTCGAGGTCGGCACCGAGCTGCCGGCGGCGTCCTTCCCCGTCACGCGGGCGACGCTGGTGCGGTACGCGGGTGCGTCGGGCGACTTCAACCCGATCCACTGGAACGAGAAGTTCGCCACCGAGGTCGGACTGCCCGACGTGATCGCCCACGGCATGTTCACCATGGCCGAGGCGATCCGCGTGGTGACCGACTGGGTCGGCGACCCGGGTGCGGTCGTCGAGTACGGGGTGCGGTTCACGAAGCCGGTCGTCGTTCCGAACGACGAGCAGGGTGCGCTGATCGAGGTCACGGCCAAGGTCGCGGCGAAGCTGGACGACAACCGGGTGCGGGTTGACCTGACGGCCATGAGCGCCGGGCAGAAGGTGCTGGGGATGTCGCGCGCGGTGGTGGCCCTCGCGTAGCGGGTCCCCTCCCGCCGGGTCTCCTGGGAGTCCCTCGGGTCCCTGGGTCCCACGGATCCGTCGGGTCCCTGGTCCCTCGGGTCCCTCAGGCCCCATGCGTTTCAGGCGTTGCCGACAAGGCTCTGACCGGCGAGGAAACTCGCAGGTCAGAGTCTTTTTGGTGCTCGTTCCGGGATACGGCTTGTTAAGTTAGTGATTGAGCACTAACTTTGAAGCATGGCAAGGATGAGTGCGGAAGAGCGGCGCGAGAGCGTCATCCTGGCGGCGATGGGTGAGTTCGCTCGGGGCGGGTACTACGGGACCTCCACCGAGGCGATCGCCAAGCGGGTCGGGGTGTCCCAGCCTTACCTGTTCCGGCTCTTCCCCAATAAGCAGGCCATCTTCCTGGCCGCCGCCGCGCGGTGCATGGAGGACATCCGGCTCGTCTTCGAGGAGGCCGCCAAAGCCCTCCCGGTCGAGGGTGAGGATGCGGTCGAGGTGCTCGGCGCGGCCTACATGAAGCTGATCGCCGATCAGCCCGAGAAGTTGCAGATGCAGCTCCAGACGTACGTGACCGTCGCCGCCGCCGAAGCCGCCGGGGAGCCGGAATTCGGCCAGATGGTGCGGGCCGCCTGGATGGAGCTGTGGGACACCGTCCACGTACCGCTCGGGGCGGACGTGGCCGAGACGACCACCTTCCTGGCCTACGGAATGCTGATCAACACCCTGTCCGCCATGGGGTTCCCGGCCCAGCACCGGGTCTGGGACGGCTGCTATCCGGGCCTGCGGCCCCAGTAGGGCCGATCAGGGCCGATCAGAGGCCAAGCAGGGACCGGTGCGCCGATTGCGCCGGCCGGGTCTGCCACCCCGGCGGTGCAGGGGCACGGTCATGCCCGTTGAAGTTAGTGATCAATAACTAGTTTTGGGGGAATCGTGCAAGACACCAAGCTTCGCGGGCCTGCGGTCTGGGCCCTCGTCATCACCGGGGCCGCCAGCTTCATGGCCGCCCTCGACAACCTCGTCGTCACCACCGCGCTCCCGTCCATCCGTGAGGACCTCGGCGGCAAGCTGGAGGACCTGGAGTGGACGGTGAACGCGTACACGCTCACCTTCGCCGTCCTGCTCATGTTCGGCGCGGCCCTCGGCGACCGGTTCGGCCGCCGGCGGCTCTTCATCGCCGGTACGGCCGTGTTCACCGTCGCGTCCGCCGCCGCGGCCATGTCGCCCGGCATCAACGAGCTCATCGCCGCCCGGGCCGTTCAGGGAGTCGGCGCGGCGATCATGATGCCGCTCTCGCTCACGCTGCTGACCGTCGCCGTCCCCGCCGCCCGGCGCGGAATGGCCCTCGGCATCTACGGAGCCCTCACCGGCCTCGCCGTCGCGAGCGGGCCGCTCATCGGCGGCAGCCTCACCGAGCACATCTCCTGGCAGTGGATCTTCTGGCTGAACGTCCCGGTCGGGCTGGCGCTCATGCCCCTCTCCCGGATGCGGCTCGGTGAGTCCACCGCCCCCCAGGCCAAGCTCGACGTCCCGGGCACCCTGCTCATCAGCGGCGGGCTCTTCGGCATCGTCTACGGCCTGGTCAACGCCAACGCGGACGGCTGGACCAGCCTTCCCGTGCTCACCTCGCTGCTGGTGGGGGCCGCACTCGTGGGCGGGTTCATCCACCACGGCTTCCGCAACGCCAACCCGGTGCTGCCCATGCGGCTCTTCCGCGACCGGGGCTTCTTCGGCATCAACATGGCGAGCCTGCTGATGTTCGTCGGGATGTTCGGCTCGATCTTCCTGCTGAGCCAGTTCCTCCAGGGCGTCCTCGGCTACTCGCCCACCGAAGCCGGGCTGCGCATGCTCCCCTGGACGGCCATGCCCATGATCGTGGCCCCGATCTCCGGGATACTCTCCGACCGGATCGGCAGCCGGCCCGTCGTGGTCACCGGGCTGGCGCTCCAGGCCATCGGCCTCGGCTGGTTCGCCGTGATCCTGGGCACCGAAGTCTCCTACGCCGCCCAGCTCCCCGCGATGATCATCAGTGGCATCGGGATGGGCCTGTTCTTCGCCCCCGCCTCCAACGCCCTCATGTCCACCGTCGCCCCCGCCGACCAGGGCAAGGCCGCCGGCGCCAACAGCGCCCTGCGCGAAGTCGGCGGAGCCCTCGGTGTCGCCGTCCTCGCCTCCGTCTTCTCCGCCCAGGGCGGCTACCAGTCCGGGCAGACCTTCACCGACGGCACCGTCCCCGCCCTGTGGATCGGCGGCGCGGCCGTCGCCGTGGCGGCCGCACTCGCACTGCTGCTCCCCGGCCGGGCCGCGGAGAAGGCCCGGGCCGCCCTGTCGATGGAGGACCGGCCGGCGCAGGACCGGCCGGCGGACGCCCAGCCGGAGGGTGACCGGCCGGCGGACGACCGGGGTACGGCCCCGGCCGGCGGGCGCGCCCCCGAGAAGGCGGCCGTCTGAGGGTCCCGCTCGCCGGCCGGGGCCCGCGCGGCGGCCGGCCGGGGGGACCGCAGCAGCCGCACCGCACGCAGTCCCGTACGGCATGACCACGACACGACACGGCACGACACGACACGGCACGACACGACGCGAAAGAACACGAGCGAGGAAGGACCGTCATGCCCGACGTCCCCTGGTCCACGCCCACCCGGCCCGACCCCGGCGCCGAGGTCTACGTCATGGCCTCGCGCTTCGAGACCGCGAGCCTGACCGGAGCCCTGCGGTTCTTCCTGAAGTCGCCCGGCATCGTCCTCCAGATGCGCAAGGCCCCCGGAGCCCACGGGGTCGCCCTGCGGGCCCGGGTCCTGCGCCGCACCTTCCTGACCCTGTCCGCCTGGGAGGACCGGGACGCCCTCTACCGCTTCGCGGGCAGCGAACCGCACCGCTCCAGCTCCCGGTCGGCCGCCGCTTACACGAAGGAGGCCGGGTTCGCCTTCTGGACCGTCCCGGCGAGCGAGCTCCCCATCGGCTGGGCCGAGGCGGAACGCCGCCTCGCCGAGGCGAAGAAGGCGAAGACGGAGAAGGAAGAGCAGAAGGAAGAGCAGAAGGAGGGGCGGGGCTGAGGCGGGCCGATCCCGCCCCGTACGGCCCTGCGGTACGCGTACGGTCCGTGGCCCCGCCCGGTCGGGGGGACGCGGACCGTACTCTTGTCCACGTGCAGGAACTCCACGACGCCCCCCTCGCCCCGCTGACCACCTTCCGGCTCGGCGGCCCCGCCGCCCGGCTGGTCACCGCGACCACCGACGCCGAGGTCGTCGCCACCGTGCGCGCCGCGGACGAGAGCGGCACCCCGCTCCTGGTCATCGGCGGCGGCAGCAACCTCGTCATCGGTGACCAGGGCTTCGACGGCACCGCCCTGCGGATCGCGACCACCGGGTTCGCGCTCGACGGGACGCGCCTGGAGCTCGCCGCGGGCGAGAACTGGAGCGAGGCCGTCGCCCGCGTCGTCGACGCCGGGCTCGCGGGCATCGAATGCCTCGCCGGGATCCCCGGCTCGGCCGGCGCCACCCCGATCCAGAACGTCGGTGCGTACGGCCAGGAGGTCTGCGACACGATCACCGAGGTCGTCGCCTACGACCGCACGCGCGGGGAGACGGTCACGCTCCCGGCCGACGAGTGCGCGTTCTCGTACCGCGACAGCCTCTTCAAGCACCAGCCCGACCGGTACGTCGTCCTGCGCGTCCGGTTCGCCCTGGAGGACGCGGGCGGCCTGTCCGCGCCGGTCAAGTACCCCGAGACGGCCCGCGCCCTCGGCGTGGAAGCCGGCGACCGGGTGCCCGCGGCGCAGGCCCGCGAGACCGTCCTGCGGCTGCGCGCCGGCAAGGGCATGGTCCTCGACCCCGCCGACCACGACACCTGGTCGGCCGGCTCCTTCTTCCACAACCCGATCCTCGGCGACGAGGCGTACGCCTCCTTCCTCGCCCGCGCCCGGCAGCGGCTCGGCCCCGACGCGGCCCCGCCCGCGTACCCGGCCGGCGAGGGCCGTACGAAGACCAGTGCGGCCTGGCTGATCGACAAGGCCGGCTTCACCAAGGGCTACGGCGACGGCCCCGCCCGCATCTCCACCAAGCACACCCTCGCGCTCACCAACCGGGGCGAGGCCACCACCGAAGACCTCCTCGTCCTGGCCCGCGAGGTCGTCGCGGGCGTCCACGCGGCCTTCGGCGTCACCCTGGTCAACGAGCCGGTGACGGTCGGCGTCAGCATCTGAGGAGTCCCGGCCCGCCCATGCTCTGTCCCCTGCACGGGGCCGGTACGGACCCCACCCGGCTGGTGGGACGCACGATCGACAAGGTCGTCGCGTCCTGGCACATCAGTGACGGCGAACGCTCCGAGGCTCCCCTCGACGTCTGGCTCCTCGACAGCGACGGCGAGTCCACCCGGATCACCACCGGGTCCGACGCCTGTCTCATCGTGGAATCCGAGGCACCGCACGAGCCCTACGACATGGGGGAGTGGGGCCGCATCGAGGTCGGCGAGGACCTCGGAGACCACCCCTTCCTGCGCCACCTCGGCGAGACGGTGGAGTCGGTCGCCGAGTACGCGCTGCCCGCGCAGGGGCGCACCCACCTGGAGATCGGGTTCCCGGACGGCGCCCGGGTGCGTGCCGACTGCCACGAGGGCGACCTGCGGCTCACGCGCTGACGCGCGCCGCCCCCTTACGAGGCGATCCAGTGGTCGATCCCGGCCAGCAGCTTGTCCTGGACGTCGGAGGGGGCGGCGCTGCCGCGCACCGACTGCCGGGCCAGCTCGGCCAGCTCCGCGTCCGTGAAGGCGTGGTGCCTGCGGGCGATCTCGTACTGGGCGGCGAGCCGGGACCCGAAGAGCAGCGGATCGTCGGCGCCCAGGGCCATCGGGACCCCGGCCTCGAAGAGGGTGCGCAGCGGGACGTCCTCGTGGCGCTCGTACACCCCGAGGGCGACGTTCGACGCCGGGCAGACCTCACAGGTGATCTGGCGGTCGGCGAGGCGTCTGAGCAGGCGGGGATCCTCGGCGGCCCGGACGCCGTGCCCGATGCGGGCGGCGTGCAGATCGTCGAGGCAGTCGCGGACGGAGGACGGGCCGGTGAGCTCGCCGCCGTGCGGGGCCGCGAGCAGTCCGCCCTCGCGGGCGATGGCGAAGGCCCGGTCGAAGTCGCGGGCCATGCCCCGGCGCTCGTCGTTCGAGAGGCCGAAACCGACGATGCCGCGGTCGGCGTAGCGGACGGCGAGCCGGGCCAGGGTGCGGGCGTCGAGGGGGTGCTTCATGCGGTTGGCGGCGATGACGACGCGCATGCCGAGGCCGGTCTCGCGGGAGGCTGCGTCCACGGCGTCGAGGATGATCTCCACGGCCGGGATCATCCCGCCGAGGAGGGGGGCGTAGGAGGTGGGATCCACCTGGATCTCCAGCCACCCGCTGCCGTCGCGGACGTCCTCCTCCGCGGCCTCGCGGACCAGGCGGCGGATGTCGTCGGGCTCGCGGAGGCAGGAGCGGGCGGCGTCGTAGAGCCGCTGGAAGCGGAACCAGCCGCGCTCGTCCGTGGCGCGGAGCTTCGGTGGCTCGCCGGAGGTGAGGGCGTCCGGGAGGCGGACGCCGTACTTGTCGGCGAGCTCCAGCAGGGTCGACGGGCGCATCGAGCCGGTGAAGTGCAGGTGGAGGTGGGCTTTCGGCAGAAGCGTGAGATCGCGTGCGTGCTCCATTTGTTGATCCTGCCGCACCGCCGCCCTCGGCGGGAGGGGGTTTTACCGATCGGGGGCTTGCGCGAACGCATGAGCGGGCCTGCGGGGAGCGGAGACCGCTCGGCGCGGGTCCGGGGCGGAGCCCCGGGGAACGGAGGAAGGGCGGCAGGGGACAGGCCCTGCGCGGCGGCACCCTGAAGGCGGGCCGGGCCGGGCGGCAAACGCCTGAGCGGCGGCTCCCCGTGGGGAAACCGCCGCTCAGGTCAGGCTGCGAACCGCCGGAGGCCTAGGCCTTCGCCTCCGCGAGGAGCTTCTGGATGCGGGAGACGCCCTCGACCAGGTCCTCGTCGCCCAGGGCGTAGGAGAGGCGGAGGTAGCCGGGGGTGCCGAAGGCCTCGCCCGGGACGACCGCGACCTCGGCCTCGTCCAGGATCAGCGCGGCGAGCTCGACGGAGGTCTGCGGACGCTTGCCGCGGATCTCCTTGCCGAGGAGGTCCTTGACCACCGGGTAGCAGTAGAAGGCGCCCTCGGGCGTCGGGCAGAAGACGCCGTCGATCTCGTTCAGCATCCGCACCATCGTCTGGCGGCGGCGGTCGAAGGCCGTGCGCATCTCGTGGACGGCGTCCAGGTTGCCGGAGACGGCGGCGAGCGCCGCGACCTGGGCCACGTTGGAGACGTTGGAGGTGGCGTGCGACTGGAGGTTGGTCGCGGCCTTGACCACGTCCTTCGGGCCGATGACCCAGCCCACCCGCCAGCCGGTCATGGCGTACGTCTTGGCGACGCCGTTGACGATGATGCACTTGTCGGCCAGCTCGGGAACGATCGCCGGGAGGGAGACGAACTTCGCGTCGCCGTAGACCAGGTGCTCGTAGATCTCGTCGGTCAGGACCCACAGGCCCTTCTCGACGGCCCAGCGGCCGATCGCCTCGGCGTCGGCCTCGGAGTAGACGGAGCCGGTCGGGTTCGACGGGGAAACGAAGAGGACGACCTTCGTGCGCTCGGTGCGGGCCGCTTCGAGCTGCTCGACGGAAACCCGGTAACCGGTGGTCTCGTCGGCGACGACCTCGACCGGGACACCGCCGGCCAGACGGATCGACTCCGGGTACGTGGTCCAGTAAGGGGCCGGGACGATGACCTCGTCACCCGGGTCCAGGATCGCCGCGAACGCCTCGTAGATCGCCTGCTTGCCGCCGTTGGTCACCAGGACCTGGGACGCGTCGACCTCGTAACCGGAGTCGCGCAGCGTCTTCGCGGCGATGGCGGCCTTCAGCTCGGGCAGACCGCCGGCCGGGGTGTAGCGGTGGTACTTCGGGTTGCGGCAGGCCTCGACCGCTGCGTCGACGATGTAGTCCGGAGTCGGGAAGTCGGGCTCACCGGCTCCGAAACCGATCACCGGACGCCCGGCGGCCTTGAGGGCCTTGGCCTTTGCGTCGACGGCGAGGGTGGCGGACTCGGAGATGGCACCGATACGGGCGGATACGCGGCGCTCGGCGGAAGGCGTTTCAGAGGTCATGCGGCCAATCGTCCCAGACGGGAAACGAGCGCCGCACGCTGTTTCAGTTACCGGACGGACGCTCCCCGGACGGCGCTGTTCGACGTCAGGGCCCGGACCACGTACACTCAACCGTCGTTGGCCCTCGTCGACCGCTGCAGAGCGTGAGCACACCGTGCACTCGCCTGGATGCGGTAGGTTGAGGGACGCAAAGGGTCGTAGCTCAATTGGTAGAGCACTGGTCTCCAAAACCAGCGGTTGGGGGTTCGAGTCCCTCCGGCCCTGCTCCACACTCCTTCTCGGAAGTGTGTGCGCAGGTACGTACTTAGATGCAGTGCCGTGCGGCGCAACCGGGCGCGGCTACGGCCACGACCCGGATTCAGGTGAGAGACGTGACGGACGCCCTGGGCTCCATCGACATGCCTGACGCCGAGGATGACACTCGCGAGAAGAAGGCCCGCAAGGGCGGCAAGCGCGGCAAGAAGGGCCCTCTGGGTCGTCTCGCGCTGTTCTACCGCCAGATTGTCGCGGAACTCCGCAAGGTTGTTTGGCCCACTCGCAACCAGCTGACGACGTACACCTCTGTGGTGATTGTCTTCGTCGTCATCATGATCGGTCTGGTGACCGTGATTGACTATGGGTTCCAGGAAGCCATCAAGTTCGTCTTCGGCTGATCCCCGCGGAGGGCGGCGCCTTGATGGGTGCCGCCCGTTTTCGCATGTTCGACCACCTTTTGTATCCAGGAAGAAGCAGCCACCGTGTCTGACCCGAACCTGAACGTGAGCCCCGACTCCGTCGAGTCCGTCGAGGACGAGCTCGACATCGTCGAGGCTGCAGACGCTGTGGACCCGGACGAGGCCGAGCTCGCCGACGCCGAGGCGGGTGTCGCCGCCGAAGAGGCCGCGCTGCACGTCGAGGGCGAGGTCGACGCCGAGGCTGATGTCGAGTACTCCAACGACGCCGACGACGCTGACGAGGACGACGCCGAAGAGGCCGACGACTCCGAGGACGCCGACGAGGACGAGGCCGACGAGGCTTCCGACGACGCCGTCGAGGCCGAGGCCGACGACGCGGAGGCCGAAGAGGCCGCCGACGCCGAGCCCGCCGAGCCCGTCGACCCCATCCAGGCCCTGCGCGAAGAGCTGCGTCTCCTGCCCGGCGAGTGGTACGTCATCCACACCTACGCCGGCTACGAGAAGCGCGTGAAGGCCAACCTGGAGCAGCGCGCCGTCTCGCTCAACGTCGAGGACTTCATCTACCAGGCCGAGGTGCCCGAGGAAGAGATCGTCCAGATCAAGAACGGCGAGCGCAAGAACGTCCGGCAGAACAAGCTGCCCGGTTACGTTCTCGTCCGCATGGATCTGACGAACGAGTCCTGGGGCGTCGTCCGCAACACCCCCGGTGTCACCGGCTTCGTGGGCAACGCGTACGACCCGTACCCGCTGACCCTGGACGAGATCGTCAAGATGCTCGCTCCGGAGCTGCAGGAGAAGGCCGCCAAGCTGGCAGCGGAAGAGGCCGGTCTGCCGGCGCCCGCCGTCAAGCGCGCCATCGAGGTCCTGGACTTCGAGGTCGGCGACTCGGTCACCGTCACCGACGGCCCGTTCGCGACGCTGCAGGCGACCATCAACGAGATCAACCCGGACTCGAAGAAGGTCAAGGGTCTCGTCGAGATCTTCGGCCGCGAGACCCCGGTCGAGCTCAGCTTCGACCAGATCCAGAAGAACTGATCCGGGTCGGATCAACCTCTTCTGACTCGCGCTTCCGGACAGGTCAGATTGCCCCCTTGCGGGCGGTCTGACCTGCTCGGTTTTCAGCCTCGCACCGATACCCGTTATCGTGGTGCGGTATGCCTCCATCCGGATGACCGGATTGGCGGCGAAAACTCTCACTAGGACCCGGAGAGAGCAATGCCTCCCAAGAAGAAGAAGATCACGGGGCTTATCAAGCTCCAGATCAAGGCCGGTGCGGCCAACCCGGCTCCGCCGGTCGGCCCCGCGCTCGGTCAGCACGGCGTCAACATCATGGAGTTCTGCAAGGCCTACAACGCCGCGACCGAGTCGCAGCGTGGCATGGTCGTGCCGGTGGAGATCACGGTCTACGACGACCGCTCCTTCACCTTCATCACCAAGACGCCGCCGGCCGCGCGCCTCATCCTGAAGAGCGCCGGCGTGGAGAAGGGCTCTGGCGAGCCGCACAAGACGAAGGTCGCGAAGCTTACGCGTGACCAGGTTCGCGAGATCGCCACGCTCAAGATGCCTGACCTGAACGCCAACGACATCGACGCGGCCGAGAAGATCATCGCCGGCACCGCGCGTTCGATGGGCATCACGGTCGAAGGCTGATTCAGCCACCCCAGCACCACAGTGGTAGGGCCAAGCGCTGGTCCGCACCACGACTCCACACCTGAAGCCACAACACAGGAGCAGAAGTGAAGCGCAGCAAGACTCTCCGCGCTGCGGACGCCAAGGTCGACCGGGAGAAGCAGTACGCCCCGCTCGAGGCCGTCCGTCTCGCCAAGGAGACCTCCACCACGAAGTTCGACGGCACCGTCGAGGTCGCCTTCCGCCTGGGTGTAGACCCGCGCAAGGCCGACCAGATGGTCCGCGGCACCGTGAACCTCCCGCACGGCACCGGCAAGACCGCCCGGGTCCTGGTCTTCGCGACCGGTGACCGTGCTGCGGCCGCGGAAGCCGCCGGCGCCGACATTGTCGGCGACGACGAGCTCATCAACGAGATCGCCAAGGGCAACCGCCTCAACGAGTTCGACGCCGTTGTCGCCACGCCGGACCTCATGGGCAAGGTCGGCCGCCTCGGCCGCGTGCTCGGTCCCCGTGGCCTGATGCCGAACCCGAAGACCGGCACCGTCACGATGGACGTCGCGAAGGCTGTCACCGAGATCAAGGGTGGCAAGATCGAGTTCCGCGTCGACAAGCACTCGAACCTGCACTTCATCATCGGCAAGGTCTCCTTCTCCGATGAGCAGCTGGTCGAGAACTACGGCGCGGCCCTGGACGAGATCCTTCGTCTGAAGCCGTCCGCCGCGAAGGGCCGCTACATCAAGAAGGCCGCCCTCAGCACCACCATGGGCCCCGGCATCCTGCTGGACTCGAACCGCACCCGGAACCTCCTCGTCGAGGAAGACCCGGCCGCGGTCTGATCAGCCCCGAGCCTTCGGGCTCTGAGCCCCACGGCTCGCTGAACGGCCGAATCCGGGCCCTTCACCCCCTTCCAAGGGGGCGAAGGGCCCGGATTTTTTTGTCGGTGGGCGTCGCCGGGCCGCCCCTAACCTGCTCGACAGGCGATCCACACGTGGTTCACAGTGAACTGCCTGCGATGCGCAGGCAGTTTGCGATCGCTCAGCAGTGCGTCATCCAAGGGGTGGGGAATGAACAAGAAGTCCGTATGGACGCGTGCCGGTGTCTCGGTGGCCGCGGTCACCGTCATGGTCGGCGTCGCGGGATGTCAGGACGGAGCCACGAAGGCCGCGGACGAGCCCGCGGCCCAGTCTCCGGCCGCGGTGAAGCAGAGCCCCCTGGCGGCCGTCCAGGCCGCCTACAAGAAGACGGCGGCCGCGAAGTCGGCCAAGGTCCGCATGACGATGACGACGTCGCTGTCGGCGGACAGCAAGGCCGGTGGCGGCACGGTGGAGCTTTCCGGGGTCCAGGGGTGGGACCCGGCCGTCATGGACATCACCATGAAGGGCTCGATGCTCAAGGAGCTCGCCGGCGCGGGCGGCGGGGAGGTCCCCGACGCCATCCGCATGATGATCTCGAACAACGTCATGTACATGGACATGGGCACCGCCAACGCCGCCCAGATGGACGGCAAGCGCTGGATGAAGCTGGACCTGAACGCCGCCGCGCAGGCCGGGGGCGCGGGCGCCGCCGACCTCGGCGCCATGAGCGGCATGAACCAGGACCCGGCACAGCAGATCGCGCTCCTGCTCGACTCGAAGAACCTCAAGCACGTCGGCACCGAGCAGGTCGAGGGCGTGGGCGCCGAGCACTACCAGGGCACGCTGACCTTCGAAGAGATGCTCGCCTCCGACGAGTCCTCCAAGGTGCTGCCCGAGGCCGACCGCGCGGAGCTGGTCGAGACCGTCAGGAAGACCGGCCTCAAGGGCTACGACACGAACCTCTGGCTCAACAAGGACGGCTACCCGGTCCGCATGGCCGTCTCCATGGAGATGGCCGGAGGGAAGATGGACCTGGACGCCTACTACTCGGACTACGGCTCGGCGGCAGCCGTGCAGACCCCGGCCGACAGCGAGACCTTCGACCTCTTCGCGATGCTCAAGGAGATGGGCGGGGCGGGCTCGGGGGCCTGATCGCGGCCTGATCGCGGCCCGGCCCCGGCCGGCCGCGGGCCTCCCGGCTGACCGATTTGCCTGACCGGCGAACGGTCACGTACTCTTCCGGAGAAGCCAAAGACCGCTGGTCGTTGCCGTGCCCGCAAGGGTGCGGTGGCCGAAGGATCCGCTAACCGCGGACGTCCTGCGCAGGTGTTCAAGGAAAGTTCCCGGACTCGCTCCGGTTGAGCTACGCCCTGGCGCCTGCGCCGGGGCGTTTCGTGTTTATGCCCCTTCTGAGCGGTCCTCATCACCCGGAAGGAGGCCGACGCACTATGCCGACGCCCAACAAGGCTGCCGCGGTAGCCGAGCTCACGGACCAGTTCCGCGACTCGAACGCCGCCGTGCTGACCGAGTACCGGGGTCTCACCGTCGCGCAGCTCAAGACGCTGCGTCGCTCTCTCGGTGAGAACGCCCAGTACGCCGTGGTGAAGAACACGCTGACCAAGATTGCGGCCAACCAGGCCGGGATCACCGCGCTGGACGAGCACTTCGCTGGTCCCACCGCGGTCGCCTTCATCACCGGTGACCCGGTGGAGTCGGCGAAGAGCCTGCGTGACTTCGCCAAGGAAAACCCGAACCTCATCATCAAGGCGGGTGTCCTTGATGGTAAGGCGCTCACCGCCGATGAGATCAAGAAGCTTGCGGACCTCGAGTCCCGCGAGGTTCTGCTCAGCAAGCTGGCCGGCGCGTTCAAGGGCAAGCAGTCTCAGGCTGCCTCGCTCTTCCAGGCGCTGCCGTCGAAGTTCGTCCGCACTGCGGAAGCGCTTCGCGTCAAGCTCGCCGAGCAGGGCGGTGCCGAGTAATTCGGCTCGCGCACTGATCCACGCCGCCTAGTGCGTGGGTCAAAGCGGGCCGTTACGCCCGCCTCTATATACATCCGGCACCTGCCGATTTAGTGGAAGGATCGCCCATCATGGCGAAGCTCAGCCAGGAAGACCTGCTCGCTCAGTTCGAGGAGCTCACCCTCATCGAGCTCTCCGAGTTCGTGAAGGCGTTCGAGGAGAAGTTCGACGTCACCGCCGCCGCGGCCGTCGCCGTTGCCGGTCCGGGTGCCCCGGCCGCCGCTGAGGCCGTCGAGGAGCAGGACGAGTTCGACGTCATCCTCACCGGTGCCGGCGACAAGAAGATCCAGGTCATCAAGGTCGTGCGCGAGCTGACCTCCCTCGGCCTGAAGGAGGCCAAGGACCTCGTCGACGGCGCTCCGAAGCCCGTCCTCGAGAAGGTCGCCAAGGAGGCCGCTGACAAGGCTGCCGAGACCCTCAAGGCCGCCGGCGCCACCGTCGAGGTCAAGTAACACCTCTGAGGCCTCTCTGAGGCCTCAACCAAGGGCGATCACCCGTAAGGGTGGTCGCCCTTTGGCGTACCCGGAGTGCCTGATTTGCCCCCGTCTCGTTGGGGAGTAGGGTGATCTTCGTTGCTCTGCGGCAGGGTCCTTCGATGATCCGCTCGGAGCAGGGGGCCTTGACGAACGGGACGCGGCGCGCAATTCTCAGATCCGTCGCGAGATCGGCAGACTCGATCCGAGATCCGAGGCATGGATCGGGCCCGTATCGGGCATGGATCGACTACGAAGAGGGCAGTACTGTTACGCGCTCTGTATGCGAGAGCCGAACCGTTGGACGCAGTTGAAACGACATGGGGAAGGCCTGTTGCCGGTTTCCGGAAACCTGGTCTGGACATCAGTGAGCCTAGTGGCTACACTGACCCTTTGCGCTGCCTGTTAGCTGCCCCCTGCCCGTCGCCAGGGGCATGCCCACGCATGAGCACACTTGATTGAACGGCCCTGAGCTGGTCCTTTGACCAGATGGGGGGCGCTTGTCTTCTGTGTCAGCTGGGACCGGTACGCGCGTAGTGAGTCCGAGCCCTCGGAAGGACCCCCTCTTGGCCGCCTCGCGCAACGCCTCGACCAATACGAACAACGGTGCCAGCACCGCCCCGCTGCGCATCTCCTTTGCAAAGATCAAGGAGCCCCTCGAGGTTCCGAACCTCCTGGCGCTGCAGACCGAGAGCTTTGACTGGCTGCTCGGCAACGCCGCCTGGAAGTCTCGCGTCGAGTCGGCGCTTGAGAGCGGACAGGACGTTCCCACCAAGTCCGGTCTGGAAGAGATCTTCGAGGAGATCTCGCCGATCGAGGACTTCTCCGGGTCGATGTCGCTGACGTTCCGCGACCACCGTTTCGAGCCGGCGAAGAACTCGGTCGACGAGTGCAAGGACCGCGACTTCACGTACGCGGCGCCGCTTTTCGTCACTGCCGAGTTCACGAACAACGAGACCGGAGAGATCAAGTCTCAGACGGTCTTCATGGGCGATTTCCCGCTCATGACCAACAAGGGCACCTTCGTCATCAACGGCACCGAGCGTGTCGTCGTGTCGCAGCTCGTCCGTTCCCCCGGTGTCTACTTCGACTCCTCCATCGACAAGACGTCCGACAAGGACATCTTCGCTGCCAAGATCATCCCTTCCCGGGGTGCCTGGCTCGAGATGGAGATCGACAAGCGCGACATGGTCGGTGTTCGCATCGACCGCAAGCGCAAGCAGTCCGTCACCGTGCTCCTGAAGGCTCTCGGCTGGACCACCGAGCAGATCCTCGAGGAGTTCGGCGAGTACGAGTCCATGCGCGCCACCCTGGAGAAGGACCACACCCAGGGCCAGGACGACGCGCTGCTCGACATCTACCGCAAGCTGCGTCCCGGCGAACCGCCGACCCGCGAAGCCGCTCAGACGCTGCTCGAGAACCTCTACTTCAACCCGAAGCGCTACGACCTCGCGAAGGTCGGCCGCTACAAGGTGAACAAGAAGCTCGGCGCCGATGAGCCGCTGGACGCCGGCGTGCTCACCACCGACGACGTCATCGCGACCATCAAGTACCTGGTCAAGCTGCACGCCGGTGAGACCGAGACCGTCGGTGAGTCGGGTCGTTCGATCGTCGTCGAGACCGACGACATCGACCACTTCGGCAACCGTCGTCTGCGCAACGTCGGCGAGCTCATCCAGAACCAGGTCCGTACGGGTCTGGCTCGTATGGAGCGCGTCGTCCGCGAGCGGATGACGACCCAGGACGTCGAGGCGATCACGCCGCAGACCCTGATCAACATCCGGCCGGTCGTCGCCTCCATCAAGGAGTTCTTCGGCACCAGCCAGCTGTCGCAGTTCATGGACCAGAACAACCCGCTGTCGGGTCTCACCCACAAGCGCCGTCTGTCGGCGCTTGGCCCGGGTGGTCTGTCCCGTGAGCGGGCCGGCTTCGAGGTCCGAGACGTTCACCCGTCGCACTACGGCCGCATGTGCCCGATCGAGACCCCCGAAGGCCCGAACATCGGCCTGATCGGCTCGCTCGCGTCCTACGGCCGCGTCAACGCGTTCGGTTTCGTCGAGACCCCGTACCGCAAGGTCATCGAGGGTGTCGTCACCGACGAGGTCGACTACCTGACGGCCGACGAGGAAGACCGCTTCGTCATCGCCCAGGCCAACGCCGGCCTGTCCGACGACATGCGCTTCACCGAGAACCGCGTGCTGGTTCGCCGTCGTGGTGGCGAGATCGACTACATCGCCGGCGACGACGTCGACTACATGGACGTCTCCCCGCGCCAGATGGTGTCCGTCGCGACCGCGATGATCCCCTTCCTCGAGCACGACGACGCCAACCGTGCCCTCATGGGCGCGAACATGATGCGCCAGGCCGTTCCGCTCATCAAGGCGGAGGCGCCGCTCGTCGGCACCGGCATGGAGTACCGCTGTGCGGTCGACGCCGGTGACTCGATCCGTGCGGAGAAGGACGGTGTCGTCCAGGAGGTCTCGGCCGACTACATCACCGTCGCCAACGACGACGGCACGTACACCACGTACCGCGTCGCCAAGTTCTCCCGCTCGAACCAGGGCACCTCGGTCAACCAGAAGGTCATCGTCAACGAGGGTGACCGGATCATCGAGTCCCAGGTCCTCGCCGACGGTCCTGCGACCGAAGAGGGCGAAATGGCCCTCGGCAAGAACCTGCTCGTCGCGTTCATGCCCTGGGAAGGTCACAACTACGAGGACGCGATCATCCTGTCGCAGCGCCTCGTACAGGACGACGTCCTCTCCTCGATTCACATCGAGGAGCACGAGGTCGACGCCCGTGACACCAAGCTGGGCCCCGAGGAGATCACCCGGGACATCCCGAACGTCTCCGAGGAGGTCCTGGCGGACCTCGACGAGCGCGGCATCATCCGCATCGGTGCGGACGTCGTCGCCGGCGACATCCTGGTCGGCAAGGTCACGCCCAAGGGCGAGACCGAGCTGACCCCGGAAGAGCGCCTGCTCCGCGCGATCTTCGGTGAGAAGGCCCGCGAGGTGCGTGACACCTCGCTCAAGGTTCCTCACGGTGAGATCGGCAAGGTCATCGGTGTCCGCGTCTTCGACCGCGAGGAGGGCGACGAGCTTCCCCCGGGCGTGAACCAGCTGGTCCGCGTCTACGTCGCCCAGAAGCGCAAGATCACCGACGGTGACAAGCTCGCCGGCCGCCACGGCAACAAGGGTGTCATCTCCAAGATCCTTCCGATCGAGGACATGCCCTTCCTTGAGGACGGCACGCCGGTCGACATCATCCTGAACCCGCTGGGTGTCCCGTCCCGAATGAACCCGGGACAGGTCCTGGAGATCCACCTCGGCTGGCTCGCCAGCCGCGGCTGGGACGTCTCCGGCCTCGCGGAGGAGTGGGCCGAGCGACTGAAGGTCATCGGCGCCGACCGCGTCGAGCCCGGCACCAACGTCGCCACCCCGGTGTTCGACGGTGCCCGCGAGGACGAGATCTCCGGCCTGTTCGAGCACACCATCCCGAACCGCGACGGGGACCGCCTGGTCCTCCCGTCCGGCAAGGCGCGTCTGTTCGACGGCCGCTCCGGCGAGCCGTTCCCGGAGCCGGTCTCGGTCGGCTACATGTACATCCTGAAGCTCCACCACCTGGTCGACGACAAGCTCCACGCTCGGTCGACCGGTCCGTACTCGATGATCACGCAGCAGCCGCTGGGTGGTAAGGCGCAGTTCGGTGGCCAGCGCTTCGGTGAGATGGAGGTGTGGGCGCTCGAGGCTTATGGCGCCGCTTACGCCCTCCAGGAGCTGCTGACCATCAAGTCCGATGACGTGACCGGCCGCGTGAAGGTCTACGAGGCCATCGTCAAGGGCGAGAACATCCCCGAGCCGGGCATTCCCGAGTCCTTCAAGGTGCTCATCAAGGAAATGCAGTCGCTCTGCCTCAACGTGGAGGTGCTGTCCTCGGACGGCATGTCCATCGAGATGCGCGACACCGACGAGGACGTCTTCCGCGCGGCGGAGGAGCTCGGTATCGACCTGTCCCGGCGTGAGCCGAGCAGCGTCGAAGAGGTCTGACGGGCCTGACGGGGGGCTCGCTCAAGAGCCCCCCGTCATCCCCGGGACCGTTCAGACCATGATTGAGACTCGACCCCGAAAGAGGGATTGACGCACAGTGCTCGACGTCAACTTCTTCGACGAGCTGCGGATCGGCCTTGCCACCGCGGACGACATCCGAACCTGGTCCCACGGCGAGGTCAAGAAGCCGGAGACCATCAACTACCGCACCCTCAAGCCCGAGAAGGACGGACTCTTCTGCGAGAAGATCTTCGGTCCGACCCGGGACTGGGAGTGCTACTGCGGTAAGTACAAGCGTGTCCGCTTCAAGGGCATCATCTGTGAGCGTTGTGGCGTCGAAGTCACGCGCGCCAAGGTGCGTCGCGAGCGGATGGGCCACATCGAGCTTGCCGCTCCCGTCACCCACATCTGGTACTTCAAGGGCGTCCCGTCGCGCCTCGGATACCTGCTGGACCTCGCGCCGAAGGACCTCGAGAAGGTCATCTACTTCGCCGCGTACATGATCACGTTCGTGGACGACGAGCGCCGCACCCGCGACCTCCCGTCCCTGGAGGCGCACGTCTCCGTCGAGCGCCAGCAGATCGAGAACCGTCGCGACTCGGACCTCGAAGGCCGTGCCAAGAAGCTCGAGACCGACCTGGCCGAGCTCGAGGCCGAGGGCGCCAAGGCCGACGTACGCCGCAAGGTGCGCGAAGGTGCCGAGCGCGAGATGAAGCAGCTCCGTGACCGCGCCCAGCGCGAGATCGACCGCCTCGACGAGGTGTGGGCCCGCTTCAAGAACCTCAAGGTCCAGGACCTCGAGGGCGACGAGCTGCTCTACCGCGAGCTGCGCGACCGCTTCGGTACGTACTTCGACGGCTGCATGGGCGCCGCGGCGCTCCAGAAGCGTCTGGAGTCCTTCGACCTCGACGAAGAGGCCGAGCGCCTCCGCGAGATCATCCGTACCGGCAAGGGCCAGAAGAAGACCCGTGCGCTCAAGCGCCTCAAGGTCGTCTCCGCGTTCCTGCAGACCAGCAACAAGCCCAAGGGCATGGTTCTGGACTGCGTGCCGGTGATCCCGCCGGACCTGCGTCCGATGGTGCAGCTGGACGGTGGCCGCTTCGCGACCTCCGACCTGAACGACCTGTACCGCCGCGTGATCAACCGCAACAACCGTCTGAAGCGCCTCCTCGACCTCGGTGCCCCCGAGATCATCGTGAACAACGAGAAGCGCATGCTTCAGGAGGCCGTCGACGCCCTCTTCGACAACGGTCGTCGTGGTCGTCCGGTGACCGGTCCCGGTAACCGCCCGCTGAAGTCCCTGAGCGACATGCTCAAGGGCAAGCAGGGTCGATTCCGTCAGAACCTTCTCGGCAAGCGCGTGGACTACTCCGCGCGTTCCGTGATCGTCGTCGGTCCCCAGCTGAAGCTGCACCAGTGTGGTCTGCCCAAGGCCATGGCGCTGGAGCTCTTCAAGCCGTTCGTGATGAAGCGCCTGGTCGACCTGAACCACGCGCAGAACATCAAGTCGGCGAAGCGCATGGTCGAGCGCGGCCGCACGGTCGTCTACGACGTGCTCGAAGAGGTCATCGCCGAGCACCCGGTTCTCCTGAACCGTGCGCCCACGCTGCACCGCCTCGGCATCCAGGCCTTCGAGCCCCAGCTGGTCGAAGGCAAGGCCATCCAGATCCACCCGCTCGTCTGCACCGCGTTCAACGCGGACTTCGACGGTGACCAGATGGCCGTGCACCTGCCGCTTTCGGCAGAGGCGCAGGCCGAGGCCCGCATCCTGATGCTGTCCTCGAACAACATCCTGAAGCCGGCAGACGGTCGTCCCGTCACCATGCCGACCCAGGACATGGTGCTGGGTCTGTTCTTCCTCACCACCGACGGCGAGCTCCGTGACGTCAAGGGCGAGGGCCGTGCGTTCGGCTCGACCGCCGAGGCGACCATGGCGTTCGACAACGGTGAGCTGGCTCTCCAGTCGGCCGTCGACATCCGCTTCCCGGTGGGCACCATCCCGCCGCGCGGCTGGGTGGCCCCGGTCGCCGAAGAGGGCGAGCAGGAGTTCCAGCCGGGCGACAGCTTCCGTCTGAAGACGACCCTGGGTCGCGCGCTCTTCAACGAGCTGCTTCCCGAGGACTACCCGTTCGTCGACTACTCGGTGGGCAAGAAGCAGCTCTCCGAGATCGTCAACGACCTGGCGGAGCGCTACCCCAAGGTGATCGTGGCGGCGACGCTCGACAACCTGAAGGCGGCCGGCTTCCACTGGGCGACCCGTTCGGGCGTCACCGTGGCCATCTCCGACGTCGTCGTGCCCGAGGCCAAGAAGGCCATCGTCAAGGGCTACGAGGAGCTGGACGAGAAGGTCCAGAAGCAGTACGAGCGCGGTCTGATCACCAAGGACGAGCGCACGCAGGAGCTCATCGCGATCTGGACCAAGGCGACCAACGAGGTTGCCGAGGCGATGAACGCGAACTTCCCCAAGACGAACCCCATCTTCATGATGGTTGACTCGGGTGCCCGAGGAAACATGATGCAGATGCGACAGATCGCCGGTATGCGTGGTCTGGTGTCGAACGCGAAGAACGAGACCATCCCGCGTCCGATCAAGGCGTCCTTCCGTGAGGGCCTCACCGTTCTGGAGTACTTCATCTCCACGCACGGTGCCCGTAAGGGTCTGGCGGACACCGCCCTGCGTACCGCCGACTCGGGTTACCTCACCCGTCGTCTGGTGGACGTCTCGCAGGACGTCATCATCCGCGAGGAGGACTGCGGCACCGAGCGCGGCCTGAAGCTGAAGATCGCCGTTCGCGGCGAGGACGGCGTGCTGCGCAAGGCCGACGACGTCGAGACCTCGATCTACGCCCGCATGCTGGCCGAGGACGTCGTCATCGACGGCAAGGTCATCGCGCCGGCCAACGTCGACCTCGGTGACGTGCTCATCGACGCCCTGGTCGCCAACGGCGTCGAGGAGGTCAAGACCCGCTCGGTCCTGACCTGTGAGTCCGCGGTCGGCACCTGTGCCTTCTGCTACGGACGCTCGCTCGCCACCGGCAAGCTGGTCGACATCGGTGAGGCGGTCGGCATCATCGCCGCCCAGTCCATCGGTGAGCCCGGTACCCAGCTGACGATGCGTACCTTCCACACCGGTGGTGTGGCCGGTGACGACATCACGCAGGGTCTGCCGCGTGTCGTCGAGCTCTTCGAGGCCCGTACCCCGAAGGGTGTCGCCCCGATCTCCGAGGCCGCCGGCCGCGTGCGGATCGAGGAGACCGAGAAGACGAAGAAGATCGTCATCACGCCCGACGACGGCAGCGAGGAGACGGCCTTCCCGATCTCCAAGCGCGCCAAGGTCATCGTCGGCGAGGGCGACCACGTCGAGGTCGGCCAGAAGCTGACCATGGGTGCCACCAACCCGCACGACGTGCTGCGCATCCTCGGCCAGCGTGCGGTCCAGGTCCACCTGGTCGGCGAAGTCCAGAAGGTCTACAACTCGCAGGGCGTGTCGATCCACGACAAGCACATCGAGATCATCATCCGGCAGATGCTGCGCCGAGTGACGATCATCGAGTCCGGCGACGCGGAGCTCCTGCCGGGCGAGCTCGTCGAGCGGTCGAAGTTCGAGACCGAGAACCGTCGTGTGGTCACCGAGGGCGGTCACCCCGCCTCCGGCCGTCCGCAGCTGATGGGTATCACCAAGGCCTCGCTCGCGACCGAGTCCTGGCTGTCGGCGGCGTCCTTCCAGGAGACGACCAGGGTTCTGACGGACGCGGCGATCAACGCCAAGTCCGACTCCCTGATCGGCCTCAAGGAGAACGTCATCATCGGTAAGCTCATCCCGGCCGGTACGGGCCTCGCCCGCTACCGCAACATCCGGGTCGAGCCGACCGAGGAAGCCAAGGCCGCGATGTACTCGGCCGTCGGCTACGACGACATCGACTACTCGCCCTTCGGCACCGGCTCCGGCCAGGCTGTCCCGCTGGAGGACTACGACTACGGCCCGTACAACGGCTGAGCTCGTTAGCTGGTACGAAGAAGCCCCCCGCCGCTCCGAGAGGAGCGGCGGGGGGCTTCTTCGCGTCCTGGACGGCCCGGCGGGGATCAGGGCCCGGTGCGGCGGCGGCGCAGGCCCGCCACGGTGACCGAGGCCAGGGCCAGGAGGCCGAGGGCGGCCCCGGCCAGACCGGGGGTGAGGCCCTTGGGGCTGAAGGTGCAGGACACCTTGTCCGTGCCCTGCGGGATGTCCAGGGAGACGAGGCCGTGGAAGCTCTTCACCGGGGCGGAGCACTGCCAGCCGGGGACGGCGGTCATCGCGAAGACCGCGGTCCCGGAGGCCTCCTTCGGGAGGGTGGCCTCGATGGTGTGGCCGCCCGCGCTGACCCGGGTGGCGCCCGTGACCGTGAGGCGGCCGACCCTCGTGGCGAGTGCGGCCCGGTCCAGGCAGCCGACGGGGTGCGGGCCGGCGGTGCCGCCCCGGGTACGGGTCCGCACGGTGACGTCGACCCGGCCCGAGGCGGGTACCTCGCCCAGGCGCAGGACCCCGGCCATCCGGTCCTGCAAGGGCCTCTCGGCGCCCCCGAAGGAGAGGGCGCCGTACAGCCGGGGCGAGTACCAGAAGGCTTCGGAGCCGGGGGTGCACCGGGCGGTGTACCGCTGTTTCGCGGCGCTGCCGCCGCGGGCGACGGGCGGGACCTGGTAGACGGTGGCGCCGAGCACCTGCTCCTGGTGGGCGTAGACGCCGCCCGGGGGGTTGGGGGAGGTGTACGGGGCGCTGCGGACGGTGACCAGCGGAGGGGCGGGGAAGGTGCGGGCCGTCCAGCTGTTCTTCTCCGGGCCCGGTTCGGCGCGGGCGCCGATCGAGAAGATCGCGTCCAGGACGGGATTGTCGGCGCCGAAGATGGTGCGGCCGTCGTTCTTGTGGCCGTAGCCGAGGGGTTCGAGGGCCTTGTAGGTGGCCTCGGGGAGGTAGCTGCTGTAGTACTGCGGGCCCTGCGCCCGGAGCGCGAGCGCGTCGTTGTACGAGGTCTGCGGGCCGCCCGAGTCGGTGCGGTACGCGGGCCAGCCCTCGACGGAGCGGACGGCGTCGAAGTGGTTCGTGATCGACGGGCCGGAGGTGGCGATCGGCTTCGCCCAGCGCTCGCGGGCGCGGCGGGCGTCCGCGTTGGCCGCGGCGGCGGTGGATTCGGCGAAGACGACGCCGACCATGAGGACCGCGGCCACGGGGATCAGTAGGCGGTGGCGGTCGCCCAGCGCCAGCAGGACCAGCGCGAGGAGCGACACGGCGCCGCCGCCCAGGACGGCCGGCCAGGTGGTCCCGCCGAAGTCGTGGGTGTGGCGCAGCGCGAAGGCGGCGGCGACCAGCAGGGCCGCCGTCAGCGCCAGGTGCGGCGGGCGCGGCCGGCCGGTCAGCGACAGCCAGGCGATGATCACCACCATGCCGCTGAACACGAAGGTCTCGCGGTACGGGTTGCCGTTGGGCACCGCGAGCCCGTGCCATACGTACTGGGTGGGCGGGAACTGGAACGAGAGGGCGACGAGCAGGGCCGCCCCCGTCCATGCCAGGCGGGTCCTGCGCGCGATCCCCGTGTTGAGGAGGAAGGACCCGGCCAGGATCAGGCCGAGCGAGGCCACGTACAACCGGGGCCGGCCGCCCCACAGGTGGGTGCCCGGGAGCATGCCCGTCAGGAAGGCGTCGATCCGGACGGGATCGAAGGCGGCCGCCCCGGTGGGCTGGGCGGCCCTGCTGGCGAGGAACGCGGGCAGCAGCAGGGGGAGCGTGAGCAGGACGCCCGTCGCGGTGGCCGTCCCGGCCCGCCACGCTGCGCGCAGCCGCTGGGCACCGGTCAGCTCGAGGACGACGAGGCGGACGGCGAGCAGCACGCAGGCGGCCATCGTCGCCATCATCGCGGTGTAGAAGTTCCCGAACCAGGCGAGCGCGACCAGCAGGGCCACGCCGGGCCAGCGGCGGTCCTCCAGGCACCACTCGACGGCGATGCCCAGGAGCGGCAGCGCGACCAGGCCCCACAGCCACATGGGGATGTACGAGGCGTCGCTGAGAGCCCAGCCGCACAGCCCGTAGACGGCTCCGAGGACGCCCCGCTGCCACCAGGGGCCCGGGTGGAGCTTGCCGAGGTAGACGGTCATCAGGGCGGCGGCGGTGCCCATCGTGACCGGGGTGATCGCGAAGACGGCGAGGTCCACGTGGGCGCGGGGGACGAGGACGGCCAGCCACGAGAAGGGGTTGCCGAGGTAGGTGTGGTAGTCGGACAGGAACTGCTGGCCGAAGCCGCCGTTCCAGGTGAAGAGCAGATCGCCGGCGGCCCGGCCGTGCACCAGGTCCCACAGGGCCCGGTGGAAGGGGACGTACTGGTTGGCCTGGTCGTTGACGGCCCGGCCGGTGTCGCCGAAGGGGTAGGTGCCCCGGGCCGCCCAGGACGCGCAGAAGGCGCCCGAGGCGATGAGGAACGCGAGGAGCGGGCCGTGGAAGGGGGTGGCCCGGCGCGGTGCGGGCCGGGGCCGGTCCTGACCGGGGGGCGGGCTGCTCTGCGTCGCGGGCTCGACGGCCAAGATCCCCAAGGGTCTGCTCCCTGCTGGTCGGCTGTCCGACCGGTGGCACACACGGCTGTTCTGTCCGGCTCGGACCAGGAGGGCCGCGATCCGGCGACCCGGGCGAATCCGGCCACCATGGTGCCGCGCGGCGGCTCCGGTTCCACGGCGGCGCACGGCCGGTCCCGTAGGTGCGGGGCCGGGCGCGTCGGCTCCGGCGGGCGGCCGGACGGCTCCCGGCGGGGTGGTCCGGACGCGTGTGCGCAGGGTGCGCCCGCCGGATCCGGCCCCCGGGGTTCCCCCTTTCGGTGGAGCAGGGGGTCTCGGGTTGCCGGGCCCCGGGTTGTCGGCGCTCGAGGGGCCCGGGGAATCTCTGTGGCACGGCGGCCGGGCGGCCGGGGATCATGCGGTCATGGACCTATCGAACCAGCTGGCCAGGGCTGCGGAAGAGGGCGATGCGCCGACGGTGATCCGGCTGCTCGCGGAGGGGGCCGAGGCGGACGCCCCGAACGCGCGCCGGCGTACCCCGCTGGAGCTCGCGGTGAGCGCGGGGCAGGCCGAGACCGTCCGGCTGCTCCTGGCAGCGGGCGCGGATCCGGGCGGGCCGGCGGGTGAGTACGCCGAGCTGACGCCCATGCTCCTGGCGGCGATGCACCCCGACCTCGAGGTGGTCAGGGCCCTGCTCGACGCCGGAGCTCCCGTGGGCCCCCAGGGGGAGATGGAGCTGGTCCCGCTGCCGGTGGCGGCCACCAGCGGGGACGAGGGCCACCCCCACATCGTGGCGCTGTTCCTCGACCGGGGCCAGGACGTCGACGTGGTGATGAGGGGCCGCACGGCTCTGGAGCTCGCGGTCCGCCAGGGGAGGCCGCGGATGGCGCGCTGGCTGCTCGGCCGCGGCGCGAGGGCGACGGAGCACGCCCTGGGCGTGGCCTACCACCGGGCACGGCGCTCGCCCGAGGAGGAGGCGCTGTACAAGCCGCTCTTCCTGGCCCTGTATGCCGCGAGGCCCGGGAAGGACGGCGAGGAAGGGGCCGGCGCCTAGCACATGTGCACCACGGCCGCACGTCGCAGGGCCCGCATCCGGGCTTCGGCCTTGTGGCGACTGGTCAAAGGGCCCTTCGGGCTTCCTGGCCCGGGGCTTTTGTTTTGACCGGAGTGGATGCGGTAGGTACGCTCAGACCTTGTGCCTGGGGTGTGCCTGGGCTCCTGTGCGTGTCCATCAACCGCACCTGAGCCGTATCAGCCACCGCGATTCATGCGTTTCCACGCTTGCGTGGAGGTCCGCCGGATCCGACACACCCGACCGCGTGGGTCGGCAAATGTTCCAGGTTAGCTTCACTACACGGCACACAGAAACCGGAGAAGTAGTGCCTACGATCCAGCAGCTGGTCCGTAAGGGCCGGCAGGACAAGGTCGAGAAGACAAAGACCCCCGCGCTTGAGGCTTCGCCCCAGCGTCGCGGCGTCTGCACGCGAGTGTTCACGACCACCCCGAAGAAGCCGAACTCGGCGCTGCGTAAGGTCGCGCGTGTGCGTCTGACCTCTGGCATCGAGGTCACCGCTTACATTCCGGGTGAGGGACACAACCTGCAGGAGCACTCGATCGTGCTCGTGCGTGGTGGCCGTGTGAAGGACCTGCCGGGTGTTCGTTACAAGATCATCCGCGGTGCGCTTGACACCCAGGCTGTCAAGAACCGCAAGCAGGCCCGCAGCCGCTACGGCGCCAAGAAGGAGAAGTAAAAAATGCCTCGTAAGGGCCCCGCCCCGAAGCGCCCGGTCATCATCGACCCGGTCTACGCATCTCCTCTGGTGACGTCGCTCATCAACAAGATCCTCCTGAACGGCAAGCGCTCCACCGCCGAGCGCATCGTTTACGGCGCCATGGAAGGCCTCCGCGAGAAGACCGGCAACGACCCGGTCATCACGCTGAAGCGCGCGCTGGAGAACGTCAAGCCGTCGCTCGAGGTCAAGTCCCGCCGCGTCGGTGGCGCCACCTACCAGGTGCCGATCGAGGTCAAGCCGGGTCGTCAGTCGACCCTCGCGCTGCGCTGGCTCGTGGGTTACTCCCGCGCCCGCCGCGAGAAGACGATGACCGAGCGCCTCATGAACGAGCTGCTGGACGCCTCCAACGGTCTTGGCGCTGCCGTCAAGAAGCGCGAGGACACGCACAAGATGGCCGAGTCCAACAAGGCCTTCGCGCACTACCGCTGGTAGTCCCAACCCACATCGAGACCGAGAGAAGACTGAGCCGATATGGCTACCACTTCGCTTGACCTGGCCAAGGTGCGCAACATCGGCATCATGGCTCACATCGACGCGGGCAAGACGACCACCACCGAGCGCATCCTGTTCTACACCGGTGTGTCTTACAAGATCGGTGAAGTCCACGACGGCGCTGCCACGATGGACTGGATGGAGCAGGAGCAGGAGCGCGGCATCACGATCACGTCTGCCGCGACGACCTGTCACTGGCCGCTCGAAGACGTCGACCACACCATCAACATCATCGACACCCCGGGTCACGTTGACTTCACGGTCGAGGTGGAGCGTTCGCTCCGCGTCCTCGACGGTGCCGTCACCGTGTTCGACGGTGTCGCCGGTGTGGAGCCGCAGTCCGAGACCGTTTGGCGTCAGGCGGACCGCTACGGCGTCCCGCGCATCTGCTTCGTCAACAAGCTGGACCGCACCGGCGCCGAGTTCCACCGCTGTGTCGACATGATCAAGGACCGCCTCGGTGCGGTTCCGATCGTCATGCAGCTCCCCATCGGTGCCGAGATGGACTTCCAGGGCGTTGTCGACCTGGTCACCATGAAGGCGTTCGTCTGGTCCGCCGAGGCGACCAAGGGCGAGATGTACGACATCGTCGACATCCCGGACACCCACAAGGAAGCCGCTGAAGAGTGGCACGCCAAGCTGGTCGAGACGGTCGCCGAGAACGACGACCAGATCATGGAGCTGTTCCTCGAGGGCGTCGAGCCCACCGTCGAGCAGCTGCACGCCGCTGTGCGTCGCATCATCATCGGCTCCAAGGGTGAGAGTGGCGCCACCGTCACCGCGGTGTTCTGTGGCACGGCGTTCAAGAACAAGGGCGTTCAGCCCCTGCTCGACGCCGTCGTCCGCTACCTCCCCTCGCCCCTGGACGTCGAGGCCATCGAAGGCCACGACGTCAAGGACGCCGAGGTCGTCGTGAAGCGCAAGCCGTCTGACGAGGAGCCCCTCGCGGCGCTCGCGTTCAAGATCATGCGCGACCCGCACCTCGGCAAGCTCACCTTCGTCCGGGTTTACTCGGGCCGCCTGGAGGCCGGCACTGCGGTGCTGAACTCCGTCAAGGGCAAGAAGGAGCGCATCGGCAAGATCTACCGCATGCACGCCAACAAGCGTGAAGAGATCGAAGCGGTGGGCGCCGGTGACATCGTCGCCGTCATGGGCCTGAAGCAGACCACCACCGGTGAGACGCTGTGTGACGACAAGAACCCGGTCATCCTGGAGTCCATGGACTTCCCGGCCCCGGTCATTCAGGTCGCCATCGAGCCCAAGTCCAAGGGTGACCAGGAGAAGCTGGGTGTCGCCATCCAGTCTCTCGCGGAGGAGGACCCCTCCTTCCACGTTCACTCGGACGAAGAGACCGGCCAGACCATCCTCGGTGGTATGGGCGAGCTGCACCTCGAGGTGCTGGTCGACCGTATGAAGCGCGAGTTCAAGGTCGAGGCCAACGTCGGCAAGCCGCAGGTCGCTTACCGCGAGACGATCCGCCAGACGGTGGAGCGTCACGACTACACCCACAAGAAGCAGACCGGTGGTACCGGTCAGTTCGCCAAGGTGCAGATCGCGATCGAGCCGATCCTCGAGGCCGACGGTCCGGCGTACGAGTTCGTGAACAAGGTCACCGGTGGCCGCATTCCGAGGGAGTACATCCCCTCGGTCGACGCGGGTGCGCAGGAAGCCATGAAGTTCGGCATCCTCGCCGGCTACGAGATGACCGGCGTCCGCGTCATTCTTCTCGACGGTGGCTACCACGAGGTCGACTCCTCCGAGCTCGCCTTCAAGATCGCCGGTTCGCAGGCCTTCAAGGAGGCCGCGCGCAAGGCTTCTCCCGTGCTCCTCGAGCCGATGATGGCCGTCGAGGTCACCACGCCGGAGGAGTCCATGGGTGACGTCATCGGTGACATCAACTCCCGTCGTGGCCAGATCCAGGCCATGGAGGAGCGTCACGGTGCTCGCCTCGTGAAGGGCCTCGTGCCCCTCTCGGAGATGTTCGGCTACGTCGGAGACCTCCGCAGCAAGACCTCGGGTCGCGCCAGCTACTCGATGCAGTTCGACTCCTACGCCGAGGTTCCCCGGAACGTCGCCGAGGAGATCATCGCGAAGGCCAAGGGCGAGTAACTCTTCCGAGTACACGCTTTAGGCTTGTCACCGGAGCCTCAGGGGCAACAGGAGTAACCCTCCCGTTGCCCCGGGGTACCGGCTTTCCAGCAAAGATCACCTGGCGCCGATCTGTAAGGCGTACAGAACCACTCTCCAGGAGGACCCCGTGGCGAAGGCGAAGTTCGAGCGGACTAAGCCGCACGTCAACATCGGCACCATCGGTCACATTGACCACGGTAAGACGACCCTCACGGCCGCCATTACCAAGGTGCTGCACGACGCGTACCCGGACCTGAACGAGGCCTCGGCCTTCGACCAGATCGACAAGGCTCCCGAAGAGCGCCAGCGCGGTATCACCATCTCCATCGCGCACGTCGAGTACCAGACCGAGGCGCGTCACTACGCCCACGTCGACTGCCCGGGTCACGCGGACTACATCAAGAACATGATCACCGGTGCCGCGCAGATGGACGGCGCGATCCTCGTGGTCGCCGCCACCGACGGCCCGATGCCGCAGACCAAGGAGCACGTGCTCCTGGCCCGCCAGGTCGGCGTTCCGTACATCGTCGTCGCCCTGAACAAGGCCGACATGGTGGACGACGAGGAGATCCTGGAGCTCGTCGAGCTCGAGGTTCGTGAGCTCCTCTCCGACTACGAGTTCCCGGGCGACGACCTTCCGGTCGTCCGCGTCTCCGCGCTGAAGGCGCTCGAGGGCGACAAGGAGTGGGGCGAGAAGCTTCTCGGCCTCATGGCTGCCGTCGACGAGGCGATCCCGACCCCGCCGCGTGACACCGAGCTGCCGTTCCTCATGCCCGTCGAGGACGTCTTCACGATCACCGGTCGCGGTACCGTCGTCACCGGCCGTATCGAGCGTGGTGTCCTGAAGGTCAACGAGACCGTCGACATCATCGGTATCAAGGAGACCAAGACCACCACCACGGTCACCGGTATCGAGATGTTCCGCAAGCTGCTCGACGAGGGCCAGGCGGGCGAGAACGTCGGTCTGCTCCTCCGTGGCATCAAGCGCGAGGACGTCGAGCGCGGCCAGGTCATCATCAAGCCCGGTTCGGTCACCCCGCACACCGAGTTCGAGGCCCAGGCCTACATCCTGTCGAAGGACGAGGGTGGCCGTCACACCCCCTTCTTCAACAACTACCGTCCGCAGTTCTACTTCCGTACCACCGACGTCACGGGTGTTGTCACCCTGCCGGCCGGCACGGAGATGGTCATGCCGGGCGACAACACCGAGATGACGGTCGCGCTGATCCAGCCGGTCGCCATGGAGGAGGGCCTCAAGTTCGCCATCCGTGAGGGTGGTCGTACCGTGGGCGCCGGCCAGGTCACCAAGATCACGAAGTAATTCGTGTTCTGACCTGGTAGCTCGCGCGAGCGGGCACCATGTTTGACAGGAGGGCCCCTTCCCCGTCGTTCACGCGACGGGGGAGGGGCCCTTCGTCGTACGGGCACACGTGCCGAGGGCCGCACCCCCGGGGGCGCGGCCCTCTCGCGTACGCGGCTCCCCGATCGGCGGCTACTTCTCCCGCAGGGACTCCGTGAACTCGACGCAGGCGGCATAGTCCGGCAGCAGGCCGGAGGCGGTGGCCTCGGCCAGAGAGGCGGCCGCGTCGTCACGGGCCGACAGCAGCGGAACGTCCGCTGGCCAGTCGATGCCCAGGTCGGGGTCGAGCGGGTGGACCGAGTGCTCACCCGTCGGGTTGTACGTCTCCGAGCAGAGGTAGGACAGGGTGGCGTCGTCGGTCAGCGCGCAGAAGCCGTGGCCCATGCCCTCGGGGAGGTAGACGGCGCGGCGGTCCAGGTCGTCCAGGCGGACGCCTTCCCAGCGGCCGAAGGTCGGGGAGCCGACGCGGACGTCCACGATGACGTCGAGCACGGCGCCGCGCACGCAGGTGACGTACTTGGCCTGGCCGCGCGGGACGTCGGCGAAGTGGATGCCGCGGACCACCCCGCGCTGGGAGACCGAGAGGTTGGCCTGCGCCAGCTTCAGGGGGTGCCCGACGACCTCGGCGAGGCGGTCGAAGCGGTACCACTCCATGAACATGCCGCGCGGGTCACCGTGCTGCTGGGGCGTGATCTCGAAGGCGCCCTCGATGGAGAGCTCGCGGAACTTCATCGGGCGGCCTCCTCTTCGAGTAGACCGATCAGGTAGTCCCCGTATCCGCTCTTGGTGAGCGGCTCGGCCAGCGTGCGCAGCTGCGCGGAGTCGATCAGGCCCGCCCGCCAGGCGGCCTCCTCGATGCAGCCGATCTTGAAGCCCTGTCGTTCCTCGATCACGCGCACGAACTCCGAGGCCTGCACCATCGAGACGAAGGTGCCGGTGTCCAGCCAGGCGGTACCGCGGTCGAGGATGGTGACCTTCAGCTGTCCGGCCTGGAGGTACGCGTCGTTGACGGCGGTGATCTCCAGCTCCCCCCGGGCGCTGGGCTTCAGCCCGCGGGCTATCTCCACGACCTGGTTGTCGTAGAAGTACAGGCCGGGCACCGCGTAGCGGGACTTGGGCTTGTCGGGCTTCTCCTCGATGGATATCGCCTGGCCGTCCTCGTCGAACTCGACCACGCCGTACGCCGTCGGGTCCGCCACCGGGTACGCGAAGACCCGGCCGCCCTTGCAGTCGGTGTGCAGCGCGAGGCGGGTGCCGAGGCCGCTGCCGTGGAAGATGTTGTCGCCGAGGATCAGGGCGACGGAGTCGTCGCCTATGAAGTCGGCGCCGAGGACGAAGGCCTGGGCGATGCCTTCGGGGCGTTCCTGGACGGCGTACTCCAGCCGGATGCCGAACTGCGAGCCGTCGCCGAGCAGGCGCTCGAACTGGTCGCGGTCGTCCGGGGTGGTGATGACGAGGATCTCGCTGATCCCGGCCATGACCAGAGTCGAGAGCGGGTAGTAGATCATCGGCTTGTCGAAGACGGGCAGCAGCTGCTTCGAAACTGCCCGCGTCAGCGGCCAGAGTCGGGATCCGGTGCCGCCGGCCAAGAGAATTCCACGCATGGCGCCACAGTATGCGAGGGGGCGGGGCAGTTTCCGGTTAAGTCCGTGCCCGGTGCGGCACGCGGCTAATGTTCACTTCATGTGCATCCTGGTGAGGGGCGGATTCCGGCCCAGACGGAACGACCGGTTATCGGAGAGGGACATTCCGCCTTACGGAAACGGAGGCGCCGAATATGGATGCGCCCCGCGGGCCGAGACGAAGGCGGAACGGCAGAAGTGACCGGTGACCGGGGTAAAGGCCGATGGCTCGTCACGGGCGCGGCCGGAATGCTGGGCCAGGACGTCCTGGCAGAACTGCGGCGCCATGCCATCGAGGCCGTCGGCCTCGGCCGTGCCGAGCTTGACATCACCGACCGGGCCGCCGTCCGGTCCGCCCTCCGGGGCGTGACCCTCGTCGTCAACTGCGCCGGCTGGACCGACGTGGACGGCGCGGAGACGGCCGAGGAGGCCGCCGCCGCCGTCAACGGCACCGGCGTACGGATCCTCGCCGGGGCCTGCGCCGCCAACGGGGCCCGCCTGCTGCAGATTTCCACGGACTACGTACTGCCCGGCGACGCCGCGGAGCCCTACTCCGAGGACGCGGCCACCGGGCCGGTGAACGCGTACGGCCGCTCCAAGCTGATCGGCGAGCAGGCCGTGGCCGAACTCCTGCCGCAGGACGGCTACGTGGTCCGCACCGCCTGGCTGTACGGGGAACACGGCCCGAACTTCGTCGCCACCATGCTCGCTCTGGCCGCCCGGCGGGACACCCTCGACGTGGTCGACGACCAACAGGGTCAGCCCACTTGGTCCGCCGCGCTCGCCAGGCGGCTCGTCGAGCTCGGACGCGCCGCACTGGCCGGCCGGGCCCCCGCGGGCATTTACCACGGCACCGCGAGCGGCGCGACAACCTGGTGCGGGCTGGCCCGCGAGGTCTACCGGCTGTGCGACCTGGACCCCGAGCGGATCCGTCCGACCACCTCCGACTCCTTCGTGCGGCCCGCGGTCCGCCCCGCCTTCAGCGTCCTCGCACACGACCGCTGGGCCCGGGCGGGCCTGGCCCCGATGAGCGACTGGCAGCAGCAGCTGGCCGAGGCCCTCGCCACCCCCGGCTTCACCGCTCTGGCCCGTCCGGCCCGGGAAAGCAAGGTGGGTTGAGGACCCCGCCGGACACCACGCTGTCCGTGTGAACGTTGCCTGCGCGCCAGCTTCGCGAAACCCGAACTGGCTAGGTTGGGGCGCCTGGGGCCCCGAGATACGGCCGCCGTGAGAGGGCTGGCACGCCCGCGTGCCTCGTTCCGTTGGAGCTGCCGTGTCCGAGTACGACGATGTCTGGCTGGTCATCCCCGCCTACAACGAGGGCCAAGTGGTCGCCGACGTGGTCGAGGAGGCCCGCAAGACCTTTCCGAACATCGTCGTCGTGGACGACGGCAGCACCGACGATTCGGCCGAGCACGTGGCGACCACGGGCGCCCACCTGGTGCGTCATCCGGTCAACCTCGGTCAGGGCGCGGCCCTGCAGACCGGCCTCACCTACGCACTCGCCCAGCCCGGCGCACAGTACTTCGCAACCTTCGACGCGGACGGTCAGCACCAGACCAAGGACGTCGAGACGATGGTCGCGGTCCTGCGGGACGGCGCCGCCGACGTGGTGCTCGGCTCCCGGTTCATCGAGCGGAACGGCCAGGTGCCGTGGATCAAGCAGGTCGTGCTGCGCACGGCCGCCGCGGTCAGCCCCACCGCACGCAAGCTGGGGCTCACCGACGCGCACAACGGTCTGCGGGTACTGGGCCGCGGGGCCGCCGAGCGGCTGAACATCACCATGAACGGCATGGCCCACGCCTCCGAGCTCGTCGGCTTCCTCGCCGGCTCCGACCTGCGGGTCACCGAGATACCGGTGGACATCCTCTACACCGATTATTCGCGTGCCAAGGGCCAGTCCCTCATCAACGGCGTCAACATCGTTTTTGATATCTCACTGCGGGAGCGTGGGCGTCGATGAAATATTTCTGGATCCAGCTGCTGCTCATCGCCGGTTCCGTTTCCATGGCGCTGGTGTTCATCCGTACCTGGAGCCAGGCCAAGAACCGGGCCTGGAAACGAATTGCCTTTTCGGTGTTCGTCGTCGTCAACGTGTACGCGGTGCTCCGCCCGACCGACGTGACCTGGGTCGGCCGGCACCTCGGTGTCGGCCGGGGCACCGACCTCGTGCTCTACGTGATGGTCCTCGCGATGGGCTTCCTCACGCTCAACACCTTCCTGCGCTTCCGCTCGCTGGAGCAGAAGATCACCGACCTCGCCCGGACGGTCGCCATCAACGAAGGCGTCCGGCACAACGACGTCCGGCTCGGACCGCCCGACGGCCCGGCCGGGCCCGCCGGCGCCGGGTCCTCCTCCGGCGCCGGGTCCTCCTCCGGCGCGGACTCCGTCAAGGCCTGACGTCCCATGGGGTCCTTCGACTTCATGCTCCCCTACTACGGGGACGTGCGGCAGATGCAGGACGCCGTCCGCAGCGTCCTGGCGCAGACCGACCGCGACTTCCGGCTCGTCGTGATCGACGACGGCCGGGAGCCGGACGTGCCCGGCTGGTTCCGGGGGCTGGGCGACGCGCGCGTGGAGTACCTCCGCAACGAGCGCAACCTCGGCATCACGAGGAACTTCCAGAAGTGCGTCGAGCTCTCCGAGGCCGACCACGTGGTCATCATGGGCTGCGACGATCTGCTGCACCCGCACTACCTGGAGACCGTGCGCGGGATCCTCGGCGCCCACCCCGGGGTCGGCATGGTCCAGCCCGGCGTCGAGGTGATCGACGGCGCGGGGCGGGTCAGGCGGGGCCTGCCCGACGCGGCCAAGCGGTGGATGTTCGCCCCGCGGGTCAAGGGCCAAAGGGTGATGGCCGGCGAGGAGCCGGCCGCCGGCGTGCTGCGCGGGAACTGGCTCTACTTCCCGTCGATCACCTGGCGCGGCCCGGCGCTGCGCCGGGTGAACTTCCGGGACGACTACTCGGTGATCCTGGACCTGGCCCTCGTCGTGGACCTGCTCGAAGCCGGCGAGCGGATGGTGATCGACGAGTCCACCACGGTCTTCCGGTACCGCCGGCACGCGGCCAGCGAGTCCTCCGTCCAGGCCCTCTCCGGCACCCGCTTCACCGAGGCCGAGCGCTACTTCTCGGCGGTCGCCGAGCGGATGGAGGCCCGCGGCTGGCCCAGGGCCGCCCGCGCGGCCCGTCTCCACCACGGCTCCCGCCTGCACGCGCTCGGAATGCTGCCCGGCGCACTGCGCCGGGGACACCGGGCGGGCGTCCGGACGCTGGCCCGGCACGTCTTCACCACCGGGCGGGGGTGAGCTCAGTCCTTCCTCGTGCGCTTCAGCGGGTGGTACGGCGTGCACTTTCCGTGAGGTGCGTACTTCGGGCACTTCCCGTTGGGCATTCCCGTGGTGTGCGCCGTCCAGGCCAGGGTGCCGAGGGTGTTCCCGGAGGGGGGCCGGGGCATGTAGGAGTCGGCCGTGGACGATCCGGCCGAGCCGAAGAGGAGCCCGAGCGAGACCAGGACACCGATCACGGCGGCCCGGGGACTGCGCCCGCCCGCCCGCAGGGCCTCGCGGCCGGGCAGCCGCACCTCGTGGGCGCGGGCCCACGCCCGGAGGCGCCGTACGCCGAGGTACACGGCCACGCCCGACAGCGCGAGCATGCAGTAGACGATCTGCAGGCTGGTGCGCGGGTACAGCTGCACGGCGCCGTCGGCCGCCATGTGCGAGGCGTACCAGTAGCGCAGCAGGAAGGCGCTGCCGGTGCAGGCCGCCAGGGTCAGCACCAGCGGCCGGCGCAGGCCGAGCGCGATGGCCGCGCCCAGGCCGACGACCAGCAGGACGGTGAAGAGGCCGACACCGCCGAGCTCGCCCGGCAGCGGCCACCCGAGGGAGCGCAGCGGGCCGGGGAACGCGGTGCCCGACGAGGCGAAGTAGGCCGGATCGGTGGCGGTGTCGAAGTAGAAGTACGTGTCCCGGGTGGCTCCGCTCGCGCCGAGCAGCCGGAGCATGTAGCGCCCCGCCAGTGCGAGGAAGACGACGGAGGCGGTCGCCAGCGGCAGCAGCGCGTCCAGCAGCGCGCGCTTCCCGCCCGAGCGGGCACGGCCGGTCAGCACCACGGCGAAGAGCACGATCACGCCGACCGCCGACCACACGAACCAGCCCGCGTACAGCAGGAACAGCGCGGCGAGCAGCGCTCCGAGACCCGCGCCGATCGCGAGCGAGCGCTTGCGTCCGGGCTCCGAGGAATCCGTCACCACCTGCGCGAGCTTGGCCAGCACGGGGATGACGACGATCAGGACGATCGGGGAGTACGGCTTGTACGGCTCGATCAGCGTCAGGGACGCCGTGACACCGATGCCGAGGGCCCACAGCGGGGGCAGCAGCATGCGCCAGGCCAGATAGGCGACCGGGCCGGAGACCGCCAGGAAGCCGATCATCACCCACTTGACGGCGAGCGAGGCGTTGCCGTCGAAGAACAGCCGGGAGGCCCAGGCCAGCACGTGCGGGAAGCCGGGCGGGTACTCGGCCGGCAGGGGCACCCCGTCCATGACGTGGAACGCCCACTGCTGCAGGTTGCCGATGTCACCGCCGTACCCGTTGTACGGCCAGCTGGTTCCCCGCAGGGCCACCACGCTGCCGCTCGCGGTCACACCGGTGGCCAGGCCGGCCACGGCCGCCGCGCCGATGCGCACTGCCGCACCGGGCATCCACCGGGACAGGACCAGGTAGAGCGCCACGGTCGCGGCCAGCAGCACCAGCAGCCGCAGCTGGATGCCGGCCAGCCCGCTGACCTGCCCGACCCGCTGCAGGGGATTCACGGCGAGGCGCTCGCTCAGGAAGACGAGGAGCAGGGCCGCGAGAACCGACACGGCCGCCTCGGCGGCCGTGAGGGCGAAGGCGCGAGGTATGCGGCCACTGGAGCTGCTCGGGGCCCGGTGCTCGGCTACCGGGACGGGCACGGGAGCGGTGACGGTCATGTCCGCGGACTTTACCTCCAGGAGACCGCACGCCTCGGCGAGCGGTCCCAACGTGAACAGGACGTACCAGAGTTGAAGGCGGGAACCGAAATGATGGGCAAGGCCGGAGTGAACGACACGTCCGCTCCCGAGCGGCCGGCGAAGCCGGCCGGGACCGGGCGGCCGCTCGCACGGCGGGAGTGGGAGTCCTTCGCCGGCCGGCGGTGGTTCTGGCCGGCGGCGCTCACCGCCGGATACCTCGCGCAGGTGCTGTTCCGCCTCTCCCTGGTGTGGGGCAAGGCCTACCCGGCGGTCCACGCGGACGAGTCCTCGTACCTCGTGCTGGCGCGGGTGCTCGCGGGGCGGCCGACGACGGAGATGCCGGTCGGCTCGGTCATCCCCGGCGGCTATGCGCTGCTCATCTCCCCGGCCCTGCGGATCGCGGACGATCCGATCACCGCCTACCAGCTGGTCATGGGGATCAACACGCTGCTCAACGCGCTCGTCTTCCTCCTGGCCTTCGCCGCCCTGCGCCGGCTCGACCTGTCCAGGGGACTCTCGTTCCCGATCGCCACGGCGGCCGCGCTGATGCCGCCCGTGGTCTTCTACTCCGAGTTCGCCATGGCCGACACCGTGCTCCCCGCGGTCCTCCTCGGCTGGCTGGTCACGCTGCACGGCTGGCTGAGCGAGGGCGCCGCGCGCCGCCGCGCGCGGTACGGGGCCGGGGCCGGTCTGCTGGCCGGCTACTCCATGGCGGTGCACGACCGTGGCGGGGTGGTCGTGGCCCTCACCGCGGCGGTCTTCGTGGGCGCACTCGTCTTCAGGTGGGCGCCCCCGCGGTCCACGCTCGCGGCCTGGGGCGGACTGGCCGTCTCCGTGCTCGGCGCCCGGCTGCTGTCCGGCCGGCTGGAGGCGCGGTTCAAGGACACGCCGCCGAGCTCGGTGGGCACGAAGGTCCTGGACGCCCTGATCGAACCGGAACTGCTGCGCCGCACGGTGACCCGTACGATCGGCCAGTTCTGGTACTTCTCGGTCTCGTCCTGGGGCTTCGGCGCGCTCGCCGTCGTGCTGTGCGCGTGCGCGGTGTTCGGCTCCCGCTTCACCCGGGCCTCGCGGGTGGTCTCCTTCGTCATGGTCGCCCTGCTGTGCGGGATCGCGCTCGCCTCGGCCGCGGGACTGCCGGAGGACCACGGCCGGATCGACAACTGGGTCTACGCCCGCTACCTGGCCCCGCTGGTCCCGGCGTTCTTCGTGGTCGGTGCCGCGGTGCTGGCGCGGGCGCGAACCGGTGCGCTGCTGCGGCTGTCGGCGGGGGCGGTGCTGTTCACCGCGGTCACGGCGGAGGTCGTCATCCTGGTGGTCGGCAAGGGCCTCCACAAGGTGGGCATCATCCCGTGGGGCATGCCGGACGCCCTGTTCCTGGCCTCGGAGTGGACGCGGCTGCACATGGGGCGGACGAGCGCCGGCGCGCTGCTGGTCCTCGCCGTCTGCGTGCTCTTCCGGCTGGCCGGCGGGCGCCGGGCGGTCTGGGCCGTGGCGGTGTCGCTGTCCCTGTTCGCGCTCTACGCGACGACCGCGGTCACCTCGAACGTGGCCGAGCCGCACACGAACCAGCGCAGGGCCGCCGCCACCGGCTTCACCGAGTCGGCCGGCCTCGAGCCGGGCGAGAACCTGGTGATGGACCCGAGCGCGAACTGGGACCTGCGGATGGCCCAGGGGTACGAGGTGTACGACGGGCGGGTCTGGACCAGGGACCTCAAGCACGGTGAGCGGCCGCCGGCCGCCGCGGACGCGGCCGTACTGGGGCTGACCCCGAAGGACGCGAGGCCGCAGGACACCTGGCCGACGGCGCCCGCGGGCTGGTACGCGGCCGAGGTGAACACGACGCACGGGTGGGTGCTCTGGCGCCACCGCTGAGGGCCCGAGCCGGAAGGAGCAGGTCGCCGACGCGCTGGCGAAGACCAAGCAGTTCCTGGTCGCGGCCAACCTGGGCCGACCCCCTCGGGCACCCCCGTGGACCCGTACGACCGCAGCAAGGGCCTGGAAACCGACCGACGGGCGGACTACGGCGTCATGTCGCGGTCCTGAGCGGGCGCCGGAACAGGGACGGGGACCCCCGCCGCGTGGTGCAGTTTGACCACTCAGCGTGGCGGGGTATTCTCTTCCGCCCGATTGGCGCCATACGCGTCTCGTATGGCAGACTACTCAAGTTGCTCGGCCGTGTGCCGATGCTGCGCGCCTCCCGCCGGGAGGACCGGAAGCGAGTCCCACAGTACTCGTCGCCTTACCTGCCTCTCGGGGCAGCAATGGGGCGGACGTACGGGAATCTTCTGGGAAGCGTCAGCACGGTGCCTGCCAGGTACTCGGTGGGTGTTTGCCCCCGATCTGCGGTCTTGGGACCGCGCCCCCTTGGACGAGGGAATTTCCGTATGGGAATTTTCTGTAGAGGGAGCGCGACACGCCCGACCGCGTGGGTCGGAGGAGAGCGGCGGAGCGATCCGCAGCCGGCCGAGAACCAGAGCGTTTCCACAACAGACAGGACTACGGAGTAGCCATGGCGGGACAGAAGATCCGCATCCGGCTCAAGGCCTACGACCACGAGGTCATCGATTCGTCGGCGAAGAAGATCGTCGAGACGGTGACGCGCACTGGTGCGTCGGTCGCGGGCCCGGTGCCGCTGCCCACTGAGAAGAACGTGTACTGCGTCATCAAGTCGCCGCACAAGTACAAGGACTCGCGCGAGCACTTCGAGATGCGCACTCACAAGCGCCTGATCGACATCCTCGACCCGACGCCCAAGACCGTTGACTCGCTGATGCGCCTGGACCTTCCGGCCGGCGTTGACATCGAGATCAAGCTCTGAGAGGCACGGAGAAGATGGCAAAGCAGATCAAGGGCGTCCTGGGCGAGAAGCTCGGCATGACCCAGGTCTGGGACGAGAACAACCGTGTCGTCCCGGTGACCGTGGTCAAGGCCGGGCCCTGCGTTGTTACCCAGGTCCGTAAGAACGAGATCGATGGCTACGAGTCGGTCCAGATCGCCTTCGGCGAGATCGACCCGCGCAAGGTGAACAAGCCCCTCAAGGGTCACTTCGCCAAGGCCGACGTCACCCCCCGCCGCCACCTGGTGGAGCTCCGTACCTCCGACGCCAGCGAGTACACGCTCGGCCAGGAGATCACGGCTGCCGTGTTCGAGTCCGGCGTCAAGGTTGACGTCACGGGCAACAGCAAGGGCAAGGGCTTCGCCGGTGTCATGAAGCGTCACAACTTCAAGGGCCTCGGCGCCGGGCACGGCGTCCAGCGCAAGCACCGCTCCCCCGGTTCGATCGGTGGCTGCGCCACCCCTGGGCGTGTCTTCAAGGGCATGCGCATGGCCGGTCGTATGGGCAACGAGCGCGTCACCACCCAGAACCTGACCATCCACGCGGTTGACGCGGAGAAGGGTCTGCTCCTCATCAAGGGCGCGGTCCCCGGTCCGAACGGCGGCCTCGTCCTGGTCCGTACCGCGGCCAAGGGGGCTTGAGGTAATGAGCACCATTGACATCCTTTCGCCGGCAGGCGACAAGGCCGGTACCGTCGAGCTCCCCGCGGAGATCTTCGACGCGAAGACCAGCGTTCCGCTGATCCACCAGGTCGTTGTCGCTCAGCTGGCTGCTGCCCGTCAGGGCACGCACAAGACCAAGCGTCGTGGCGAAGTCCGTGGTGGTGGCCGCAAGCCGTACCGCCAGAAGGGCACCGGCCGCGCTCGCCAGGGTTCCACCCGCGCTCCGCAGTTCGTCGGCGGTGGCGTCGTCCACGGCCCGCAGCCGCGTGACTACTCGCAGCGGACCCCGAAGAAGATGAAGGCCGCCGCCCTCCGCGGTGCCCTCTCGGACCGTGCGCGTCACTCCCGCATCCACGTCGTCACCGGCGTGGTCGAGGGTGCCGCCTCCACGAAGGCCGCCAAGACGCTGTTCGGCAAGATCTCGGAGCGCAAGAACGTGCTCCTGGTCGTCGAGCGCGCCGACGAGGCTGCGTGGCTGTCCGCCCGCAACCTGCCCCAGGTGCACATCCTGGAGCCGGGCCAGCTGAACACGTACGACGTGATCGTCTCTGACGACGTGGTCTTCACTCAGGCCGCTTTCGAGTCCTTCGTGTCTGGCCCCAAGGCCGATGAGACCGAAGGGAGCGACGCCTGATGTCTGAGGCGACCGTTACCAGCAAGACCTTCACTGACCCGCGCGACCTGCTGATCAAGCCGGTTGTCTCGGAGAAGAGCTACGCGCTGCTGGACGAGAACAAGTACACGTTCATCGTCGCGCCCGGCTCCAACAAGACCCAGATCAAGCAGGCCGTCGAGGCGGTCTTCGGGGTCAAGGTCACCGGGGTCAACACGATCAACCGTCAGGGTAAGCGCAAGCGCACCAAGACCGGTTTCGGCAAGCGCGCTGACACCAAGCGCGCCATCGTGACCCTCGCTGAGGGCGACCGAATCGACATCTTCGGCGGCCAGGCCTCCTAACGGAGGTCTAGTCGTCCGGAATCGGACGAGGACTGAGAAATGGGTATCCGCAAGTACAAGCCGACGACCCCGGGCCGTCGTGGCTCCAGCGTCGCCGACTTTGTCGAGATCACGCGGTCCACGCCGGAGAAGTCGCTGGTCCGCCCCCTGCACAGCAAGGGCGGCCGTAACAACACCGGTCGGATCACGGTTCGACACCAGGGTGGCGGCCACAAGCGCGCCTACCGTGTGATCGACTTCCGTCGTCACGACAAGGACGGCGTGCCGGCCAAGGTCGCGCACATCGAGTACGACCCCAACCGCACTGCGCGCATCGCGCTTCTGCACTACGCAGACGGCGAGAAGCGCTACATCATTGCGCCGAAGAACCTGAAGCAGGGCGACCGGATTGAGAACGGCCCCACGGCCGACATCAAGCCCGGCAACAACCTGGCTCTCCGCAACATCCCGGTCGGTACCACGATCCACGCGATCGAGCTCCGTCCCGGTGGCGGCGCCAAGTTCGCCCGCTCCGCTGGTGCCTCCGTGCAGCTGCTGGCGAAGGAGGGCACCATGGCCCACCTTCGTATGCCGTCCGGTGAAATCCGTCTCGTCGACGCGCGCTGCCGCGCGACCGTCGGTGAGGTCGGCAACGCCGAGCAGTCGAACATCAACTGGGGCAAGGCCGGCCGCATGCGCTGGAAGGGCGTTCGCCCCTCCGTCCGCGGTGTCGCGATGAACCCGGTCGACCACCCGCACGGTGGTGGTGAGGGTAAGACCTCCGGTGGTCGTCACCCGGTCTCCCCGTGGGGTCAGAAGGAGGGTCGTACTCGCTCGCCGAAGAAGGCTTCGAGCAAGTACATCGTCCGCCGCCGCAAGACGAACAAGAAGCGCTAGGAGCGGGTTTAGATGCCGCGCAGTCTCAAGAAGGGACCCTTCGTCGACGGACACCTCATCAAGAAGGTGGACGTACAGAACGAAGCCGGTACCAAGAACGTCATCAAGACCTGGTCCCGTCGCTCGATGATCATCCCGGCCATGCTGGGTCACACCATCGCGGTGCACAACGGCAAGATCCACGTCCCGGTGTTCGTCACCGAGTCGATGGTCGGCCACAAGCTCGGCGAGTTCTCGCCGACTCGCACCTTCCGCGGCCACGTCAAGGACGACCGGAAGTCGAAGCGCCGCTAAAGGCGGGGTGGTTACGACTATGACTTACACCGAAGGGACAACCATGGAAGCCAGGGCCCAGGCGCGGTACATCCGCGTCACGCCCATGAAGGCCCGCCGAGTGGTGGACCTTATCCGTGGCATGGATGCCACGGAGGCTCAGGCGGTCCTGCGTTTCGCCCCGCAGGCCGCGAGCGTGCCGGTTGGCAAGGTGCTTGACAGCGCCATTGCCAACGCCGCACACAACTACAACCACCCGGACGCCTCCACGCTGGTCATCAGCGAGGCGTACGTGGACGAGGGCCCGACCCTGAAGCGGTTCCGTCCGCGTGCCCAGGGCCGTGCCTACCGGATCCGCAAGCGGACCAGCCACATCACCGTGGTCGTCAGCAGCAAGGAAGGTTCCCGGTAATGGGCCAGAAGGTAAACCCGCACGGGTTCCGGCTCGGCATCACCACCGACTTCAAGTCGCGTTGGTACGCCGACAAGCTGTACAAGGACTACGTCAAGGAAGACGTCGCCATCCGCAGGATGATGACGTCCGGCATGGAGCGCGCCGGCATCTCGAAGGTTGAGATCGAGCGCACCCGTGACCGCGTGCGTGTGGACATCCACACCGCTCGTCCGGGCATCGTCATCGGCCGCCGTGGCGCCGAGGCCGACCGCATCCGCGGTGACCTCGAGAAGCTCACGGGCAAGCAGGTCCAGCTGAACATCCTCGAGGTCAAGAACCCCGAGGTCGACGCTCAGCTGGTTGCCCAGGCCGTTGCCGAGCAGCTCTCCTCCCGCGTCTCCTTCCGTCGCGCCATGCGTAAGAGCATGCAGGGCACGATGAAGGCCGGCGCCAAGGGCATCAAGATCCAGTGTGGCGGCCGTCTCGGCGGCGCCGAGATGTCCCGCTCCGAGTTCTACCGCGAAGGCCGTGTGCCGCTGCACACCCTCCGCGCGAACGTGGACTACGGCTTCTTCGAGGCCAAGACCACCTTCGGCCGTATCGGTGTGAAGGTCTGGATCTACAAGGGCGACGTCAAGAACATCGCCGAGGTTCGCGCCGAGAACGCTGCGGCCCGTGCGGGTAACCGCCCGGCCCGTGGTGCCGCCGGCGCTGGCGACCGTCCCGCCGGCCGTGGTGGCCGTGGTGGCGAGCGCGGCGGCCGTGGTGGCCGCAAGCCGCAGCAGGCTGCTGGTGCCGAGGCCCCCAAGGCCGACGCTCCCGCCGCCGCTCCGGCTGAGAGCACCGGAACGGAGGCCTGACCGACATGCTGATCCCTCGTAGGGTCAAGCACCGCAAGCAGCACCACCCGAAGCGCCGCGGTATGGCCAAGGGCGGTACTGAGGTCTCGTTCGGCGAGTACGGCATCCAGGCGCTTACCCCCGCCTACGTGACGAACCGCCAGATCGAGGCGGCTCGTATCGCGATGACCCGCCACATCAAGCGTGGCGGCAAGGTCTGGATCAACATCTACCCGGACCGTCCCCTGACGAAGAAGCCTGCCGAGACCCGCATGGGTTCCGGTAAGGGTTCTCCCGAGTGGTGGATCGCGAACGTGCACCCGGGCCGGGTCATGTTCGAGCTGTCCTACCCGAACGAGAAGATTGCTCGTGAGGCGCTCACCCGCGCTGCTCACAAGCTTCCGATGAAGTGCCGGATTGTTCGGCGCGAGGCAGGTGAGTCGTGATGGCGACGGGAACCAAGGCGTCCGAGCTGCGTGAGCTCGGTAACGAGGAGCTCGTTGGCAAGCTGCGCGAGGCCAAGGAAGAGCTGTTCAAGCTGCGCTTCCAGGCGGCCACGGGTCAGCTGGAGAACAACGGCCGGCTCAAGTCCGTCCGTAAGGACATCGCTCGCATCTACACCCTGATGCACGAGCGTGAGCTCGGTATCGAGACGGTGGAGAGCGCCTGATGAGCGAGAAGAACGTGACTGAGACGACTGACCGCGGCTTCCGCAAGACCCGTGAGGGTCTTGTCGTCAGCGACAAGATGGACAAGACCGTCGTCGTCGCTGTCGAGGACCGCGTGAAGCACGCTCTGTACGGCAAGGTCATCCGCCGTACGAACAAGCTCAAGGCGCACGACGAGCAGAACGCTGCCGGCGTCGGCGACCGCGTCCTCATCATGGAGACGCGTCCGCTGTCGGCGAGCAAGCGCTGGCGCATCGTCGAGATCCTCGAGAAGGCCAAGTAATTATCTGAGGCCCTGGGCATCACGCCCAGGGGCCCCTCAGGTTCGTTCCGCCAGGCTCGGTGGGGGCGGTAGCTCTTCGGAGTGATGCCCCCGCCGGGAACCGGCAGACAAACAGGAGATAGACGTGATCCAGCAGGAGTCGCGACTGCGTGTCGCCGACAACACTGGTGCCAAGGAGATCCTTTGCATCCGTGTTCTCGGTGGTTCCGGTCGCCGCTACGCGGGCATCGGTGACGTCATCGTTGCCACCGTCAAGGACGCGATCCCCGGTGGCAACGTGAAGAAGGGTGACGTCGTCAAGGCGGTCATCGTTCGCACCGTGAAGGAACGCCGCCGCCAGGACGGCTCGTACATCCGCTTCGACGAGAACGCCGCCGTCATTCTGAAGAACGACGGCGACCCTCGCGGCACCCGTATCTTCGGCCCGGTGGGCCGTGAGCTGCGCGAGAAGAAGTTCATGAAGATCATCTCGCTCGCGCCGGAGGTGCTGTAAGCATGAAGATCAAGAAGGGCGACCTGGTTCAGGTCATCACCGGTAAGGACAAGGGCAAGCAGGGCAAGGTCATTCTGGCCATCCCTACTGAGAACCGCGTCCTCGTCGAGGGTGTCAACCGGGTCAAGAAGCACACCAAGGCCGGCCAGACCGCTGGTGGCTCGCAGACCGGTGGCATCGTGATCACCGAGGCGCCGATCCACGTCAGCAACGTTCAGCTGGTTGTGGAGAAGGACGGCCAGAAGGTCGTTACCCGCGTCGGTTTCCGCTTCGATGACGAGGGCAACAAGATCCGCGTTGCCAAGCGGACGGGTGAGGACATCTGATGGCTACCACTCCGCGTCTCAAGACGAAGTACCGCGAGGACATCGCGGGCAAGCTGCGTGAAGAGTTCTCCTACGAGAACGTCATGCAGATTCCCGGCCTCGTGAAGATCGTGGTCAACATGGGTGTGGGCGACGCCGCCCGCGACTCCAAGCTGATCGACGGCGCCATCAAGGACCTGACGACGATCACCGGTCAGAAGCCGGCCGTCACGAAGGCCCGCAAGTCCATCGCGCAGTTCAAGCTGCGCGAGGGTCAGCCGATCGGCTGCCACGTCACCCTCCGTGGTGACCGCATGTGGGAGTTCCTGGACCGTACGCTGTCGCTCGCGCTGCCGCGTATCCGTGACTTCCGTGGTCTGTCGCCGAAGCAGTTCGACGGCCGTGGCAACTACACCTTCGGTCTCACGGAGCAGGTCATGTTCCACGAGATCGACCAGGACAAGATCGACCGTACCCGGGGTATGGACATCACCGTGGTTACCACGGCGACCAACGACGACGAGGGCCGCGCCCTCCTTCGTCACCTCGGCTTCCCCTTCAAGGAGGCGTAAGCGAGATGGCGAAGAAGGCTCTCATCGCGAAGGCTGCCCGCAAGCCCAAGTTCGGTGTGCGTGCGTACACCCGCTGCCAGCGCTGCGGTCGCCCCCACTCCGTGTACCGCAAGTTCGGCCTGTGCCGCGTCTGCCTTCGTGAGATGGCTCACCGTGGCGAGCTGCCGGGCGTGACCAAGAGCTCCTGGTAATTCCCTCTCGTCCGCAAGGACTTGAGGAGTACCAGGCACTCTCGGTAAGCATCTGGTCGGCGGATGCCCGGCCGCGCATGCCTTAGGCTTGTGTGGTTGGGCGTCCGCCGCCCATAACGACTTACTACGCCGTAGGTCCCCGCACCGCACCCGTCCCGCCACTGAGTGGGGAGAGGGATGGCGCATACAGGAAACCCCGGCGAGAGAGGCCGAAGGCCACTTCATGACCATGACTGACCCGATCGCAGACATGCTCACGCGTCTGCGTAACGCTAACTCGGCGTACCACGACTCCGTCGTGATGCCGCACAGCAAGATCAAGTCGCACATCGCAGAAATCCTCAAGCAGGAGGGTTTCATCACCGGCTGGAAGGTCGAGGACGCCGAGGTCGGCAAGAACCTCGTCCTCGAGCTGAAGTTCGGCCCGAACCGCGAGCGCTCCATTGCGGGCATCAAGCGGATCTCGAAGCCCGGTCTGCGTGTGTACGCAAAGTCCACCAACCTGCCGAAGGTGCTCGGCGGCCTGGGCGTGGCGATCATCTCCACGTCCCACGGTCTGCTCACCGGCCAGCAGGCAGGCAAGAAGGGCGTAGGTGGGGAAGTCCTCGCCTACGTCTGGTAGTCGGGAACGGAGGAAAAGCAATGTCGCGAATCGGCAAGCTCCCCATCCAGGTTCCCGCCGGTGTGGACGTCACCATCGACGGCCAGGCAGTGGCTGTGAAGGGCCCCAAGGGTTCCCTCGCGCTCACCGTCAAGGCGCCGATCGAGATCGTCAAGGGTGAGGACGGCGTTCTGAACGTCACCCGCCCCAACGACGAGCGTCAGAACAAGGCCCTGCACGGCCTGTCCCGCACGCTGGTGGCGAACATGATCACCGGCGTGACCACGGGTTACGTCAAGGCTCTTGAGATCAGCGGTGTCGGTTACCGCGTCGCCGCGAAGGGCTCCAACCTGGAGTTCCAGCTTGGCTACAGCCACCCGATCCTGATCGAGGCGCCCGAGGGCATCTCCTTCAAGGTCGAGTCGCCCACCAAGTTCTCGGTCGAGGGCATCGACAAGCAGAAGGTCGGCGAGGTCGCCGCCAACATCCGCAAGCTGCGGAAGCCCGACCCGTACAAGGCCAAGGGTGTCAAGTACGCCGGCGAAGTCATCCGCCGCAAGGTCGGAAAGGCTGGTAAGTAGCCATGGCATACGGTGTAAAGATCGCCAAGGGCGACGCGTACAAGCGTGCCGCCAAGGCCCGCCGCCACATCCGCATCCGCAAGAACGTCTCGGGTACGGCGGAGCGTCCGCGCCTCGTCGTGACGCGTTCCAACCGCAACATCGTTGCTCAGGTCATCGACGACCTCCAGGGTCACACCCTGGCGTCCGCGTCGACCCTGGACGCTTCGATCCGCGGTGGCGAAGGCGACAAGAGCTCGCAGGCCCAGGCCGTCGGCGCACTCGTCGCCGAGCGTGCCAAGGCCGCGGGTGTCGAGACCGTCGTGTTCGACCGCGGTGGCAACCGATACGCCGGGCGCATTGCCGCTCTGGCTGACGCCGCCCGCGAAGCCGGGCTGAAGTTCTAAGCCCCGTTTTCCGGGACTCACGGACGTAACAGAGAGAGGTAATCCAATGGCTGGACCCCAGCGCCGCGGAAGCGGTGCCGGTGGCGGCGAGCGGCGGGACCGGAAGGGTCGCGACGGTGGCCCTGCCGCCGAGAAGACCGCTTACGTTGAGCGCGTTGTCGCGATCAACCGCGTCGCCAAGGTTGTCAAGGGTGGTCGCCGCTTCAGCTTCACCGCGCTGGTCGTGGTGGGCGACGGTGACGGCACTGTAGGTGTCGGTTACGGCAAGGCCAAGGAAGTTCCCGCGGCCATTGCCAAGGGTGTCGAGGAAGCCAAGAAGTCCTTCTTCAAGGTTCCGCGCATCCAGGGCACCATTCCTCACCCGATCACGGGTGAGCGTGCCGCGGGCGTCGTGCTGCTGAAGCCGGCCGCCCCCGGTACCGGTGTTATCGCCGGTGGCCCGGTGCGCGCCGTTCTGGAGTGCGCCGGCGTTCACGACATCCTGTCGAAGTCGCTTGGTTCTTCCAACGCGATCAACATCGTGCACGCGACCGTGGCGGCCCTCAAGGGCCTGCAGCGTCCCGAGGAGATCGCGGCTCGCCGTGGTCTGCCCCTCGAGGACGTCGCTCCCGCGGCTCTGCTCCGTGCACGTGCTGGGGCGGGTGCGTAATGGCTCGCCTCAAGGTCACGCAGATCAAGTCGTACATCGGCAGCAAGCAGAACCACCGCGACACGCTGCGTTCGCTCGGGCTCAAGCGCCTGAACGACGTCGTCGTCAAGGAGGACCGCCCCGAGTTCCGCGGAATGGTTCACACCGTCCGCCACCTCGTGACGGTTGAGGAGGTTGACTAACATGGCTGAGAGCAGCCCGCTGAAGGCCCACAACCTCCGTCCCGCCCCCGGCGCCAAGACCGCGAAGACCCGTGTCGGTCGTGGTGAGGCGTCGAAGGGTAAGACGGCCGGTCGTGGTACGAAGGGCCAGAAGGCCCGCTACCAGATCCCGCAGCGCTTCGAGGGTGGGCAGATGCCCCTCCACATGCGTCTGCCGAAGCTCAAGGGCTTCAAGAACCCGTTCCGCACCGAGTTCCAGGTCGTGAACCTGGACAAGCTCGGCGCTCTCTACCCCGAGGGTGGAGAGGTCACGGTGGCCGACCTGGTCGCCAAGGGCGCGGTTCGCAAGAACAGCCTCGTCAAGGTCCTGGGCCAGGGCGAGATCTCCGTGGCGCTGCAGGTTTCGGTTGACGCCGTCTCCGGCTCCGCCAAGGAGAAGATTGCCGCCGCTGGTGGCTCTGTGACCGAGCTCGTCTAAGACGAACTCAGTGACAAATAGCTAGAAACCCGACCGGGGGTGCCTCACATATGGGGCATCCCCGGTTGGTCGTTCCATGGGAGGTGCAGACGCCGGTAAGGTGGCCTGCACCTTTGCTTGTACACATTCGTCGATCCCTCAGACCGTCACCTCTGACGCAGTAGCGCGGGGGTCGCAGGAGGCACCGTGCTAACCGCGTTCGCCCGGGCGTTCAAGACGCCCGACCTGCGCAAGAAACTGCTCTTCACGCTCGGCATCATCGTGCTGTTCCGGCTCGGATCGCACGTGCCGGTCCCCGGCGTGAGCTATACGAACGTCCAGATCTGTGTTGATCAGGCGTCCGGCCAGAACGGCGGGCTCTTCGGTCTGGTCAACATGTTCAGTGGCGGTGCGCTGCTGCAGATCACGATCTTTGCGCTCGGCATCATGCCGTACATCACGGCGAGCATCATCTTGCAGCTGCTGACCGTGGTCATCCCGAAGCTGGAGACCCTCAAGAAAGAGGGCCAGGCCGGCACGTCGAAGATCACTCAGTACACGCGCTATCTGACGGTCGCGCTGGCGATCCTGCAGGGCACCGGCCTCGTCGCCACCGCCCGCAGCGGCGCCCTCTTCCAGAACTGCTCGGTCGCCAGTCAGATCGTTCCCGACCGGTCGATCTTCACCACCGTCGTCATGGTGCTCACCATGACCGCCGGTACCTGTGTCGTCATGTGGCTCGGTGAGCTCATCACGGACCGGGGCATCGGCAACGGCATGTCGATCCTGATGTTCATCTCGATCGCCGCGGGCTTCATCGGATCCCTGTGGGCCATCAAGGAGCAGGGCAAGATCGCGGACGGCTGGGTCGAGTTCGGCGTGGTCATGCTGGTCGGTCTCGCGATGGTGGGGCTGGTGGTCTTCGTCGAGCAGGCGCAGCGCCGGATCCCGGTCCAGTACGCGAAGCGCATGATCGGACGCCGTGCGTACGGCGGCACCTCGACCTACATCCCGCTCAAGGTGAACCAGGCGGGCATCATCCCCGTCATCTTCGCCTCGTCGCTGCTCTACATCCCGGCACTGGTCGTGCAGTTCAGCGGTTCCACCGCCGGCTGGGCCACCTGGATCCAGAAGCACTTCGTCAAGGGTGACCACCCGTACTACATCGCGACCTACTTCCTCCTGATCGTCTTCTTCGCGTTCTTCTACGTGGCGATCTCGTTCAACCCCGAGGAAGTTGCAGACAACATGAAGAAGTATGGTGGGTTCATTCCGGGCATCCGCGCCGGCCGGCCCACCGCCGAGTACCTGAGCTACGTACTCAACCGGATCACGTGGCCTGGGTCGCTGTACCTGGGGCTGATCGCTCTTGTGCCGACGATGGCGTTGGCCGGCTTCGGAGCGAACCAGAACTTCCCGTTCGGCGGGACGAGCATCCTGATCATCGTGGGTGTGGGTCTGGAAACCGTGAAGCAGATCGAGAGCCAGCTCCAGCAGCGTAATTACGAAGGGTTCCTCCGCTGATGCGAATCGTCCTCGTCGGCCCGCCGGGCGCGGGCAAGGGAACGCAGGCGACTGTGCTTGCCGAAACCTTGTCGATCCCGCACATCTCCACGGGCGACTTGTTCCGGGCCAACATCAGCCAGAAGACCGAGCTGGGCCAGCGTGCGCAGTCCTACATGTCGAAGGGTGACCTCGTCCCCGACCAGGTCACGATCGACATGGCCAAGGACCGCATGGAGCAGCCGGACGCCGAGAACGGCTTCCTGCTCGACGGCTTCCCGCGCAACGTCTCTCAGGCCGAAGCGCTCGACGAGATCCTCAAGGCGCAGGGCATCAAGCTCGACGCCGTCCTCGACCTGGAGGTCGAGGAGGACGAGGTCGTGAAGCGGATCGCCGGGAGGCGCACCTGCCGCAAGGACAACAAGCACATCTTCCACGTGGACTACGCGGCGCCGAAGACCGAAGGCGTGTGCGACACGTGCGGTGGCGAGCTCTACCAGCGTGAGGACGACTCCGAGGCCACGGTGCGCAACCGCCTCGACGTCTACCACACGCAGACCGAGCCGATCATCGACTTCTACAAGGCCCAGGGCCTGCTCGTGACGATCCCCGCCCTCGGCGAGGTCAAGGACGTCACGCAGCGCGCGATGGACGCCCTGAAGAAGTAGTCAGAAGCAGTTCACCTGTAGTGCAGCCCCGGCCGCGGTGTCCCATGGACGCCGCGGCCGTACTGTTGAAAGACCCGAATCCGAAGGTGGCAGGTACGTCATGGTCCAGATCAAGACCCCCGAGCAGATCGCGAAGATGCGTGAGGCGGGGCTGGTCGTCGCTGCGATCCACGCGGCGACCCGTGAGGCGGCCGTGCCCGGCGCCTCGACACGCGATCTGGACATGGTGGCCCGCAAGGTCATCGCGGACGCCGGTGCCACGTCGAACTTCCTCGGGTACGGCGGGTTCCCCGCGACCATCTGCACCTCGGTCAACGAGGTCGTGGTCCACGGCATCCCCGACGACAAGACGGTCCTCAAGGACGGCGACATCATCTCGATCGACGCCGGCGCGATCGTCGACGGCTGGCACGGCGACGCCGCGTACACCGCCTTCGTGGGCTCTGGACACGCTCCTGAGCTCGTGGAGCTGTCCCGGGTGACCGAGGAGTCCATGTGGGCCGGGATCGCCGCCATGAAGCTCGGCAACCGCCTCGTGGACATCTCGAAGGCGATCGAGACGTACATCAAGCGGCAGCCGCGTCCGACCACGGGTGAGCACAGCCTCGGCAAGTTCGGGATCATCGAGGACTACGGCGGCCACGGCATCGGTTCCGAGATGCACATGGACCCGCACCTGCTGAACTACGTCTCGCGCAAGCGGGGCAAGGGCATCAAGCTGGTCCCGGGCCTGTGCCTGGCGATCGAGCCGATGGTCTCCCTGGGCACCGCCCAGACGGAGGTCCTGGCGGACGACTGGACGGTCATCACCACGGACGGCACCTGGTCCTCGCACTGGGAGCACTCCATCGCCCTGACCGAGGAGGGACCGATCGTCCTGACCTCCCCGGACTGCGGCAAGGCGAAGCTGGCGGAGTACGGCGTGACGACGGCGCCGGACCCGTTGGGCTGACGCACAAGCGGTTGGGCCGACCGGTATGGGCAGGATTGATGATCTATCCTGTAGGGCACACTTTCCGGATTCGTCTTTCGGAAGGCCCTGACGTAGACTGACTCGTCGGCTCCTTTGCACCCGCATGTCCTCATGCGAAGGCGGGGAGCTGATCAAGGTAGCCGATTCGAAAGGCGAAGCGTGGCCAAGAAGCAAGGTGCCATCGAAATCGAGGGCACCGTGATCGAGTCCCTCCCGAACGCGATGTTCAAGGTGGAACTCCAGAACGGTCACAAGGTCCTCGCGCACATCAGCGGCAAGATGCGCATGCACTACATCCGCATCCTCCCTGATGACCGGGTTGTCGTGGAGCTCTCTCCCTACGACCTGACGCGTGGCCGGATCGTCTACCGATACAAGTAGATCTTGCTTTCACTCCCGTCCGGACGTCCTGTCCCGGCGCGGGTGGTGGCACTGACCCGGAGAACCTCACCAACATGAAGGTCAAGCCGAGCGTCAAGAAGATCTGCGACAAGTGCAAGGTGATCCGCCGTCACGGTCGGGTCATGGTCATCTGCGACAACCTGCGCCACAAGCAGCGCCAGGGCTGACGCACGCCGACCGACCTGCACTACGCAGTTCTTCGCGCGACGTAAGAAAACGTACATACGCAGAACCCGCCCAGTCCTGACCAGGACCGGCGGCACCTCCGGCGGGGGCCGGGGACCCGGGCGTACCACCACCCAGCAGGTGTGGTCGGCGGTCGGGGTTCGGTTCTGCGGAAGACCCCCGAACACACAGGAGCCATTGAATGGCACGCGTTTCCGGTGTTGACATCCCGCGCGAAAAGCGTGTGGAGATCGCACTTACCTACGTCTTCGGTGTCGGTCGCACCCGGTCCAAGGAAATCCTTGCGGCCACCGGTGTGAACCCCGACACCCGCGTTCGTGACCTGGCCGAAGAGGACCTGGTCAAGATCCGCGAGTACGTGGACGCCAACCTCCGCACCGAGGGTGACCTCCGCCGCGAGATCCAGGCCGACATCCGTCGCAAGGTCGAGATCCAGTGCTACCAGGGTGTTCGCCACCGTCGTGGCCTGCCCGTGCACGGTCAGCGCACCAGCACGAACGCCCGTACCCGCAAGGGTCCGCGTCGCGCGATCGCCGGTAAGAAGAAGCCGGGCAAGAAGTAGTCCTGTTCAGCGGTCTTGCGCTGTAGGACCGACCACCTCCCGTAGGAGATTTAGATGCCCCCCAAGGGTCGTCAGGGCGCTGCCAAGAAGGTGCGCCGCAAGGAAAAGAAGAACGTCGCTCATGGGCACGCCCACATCAAGAGCACGTTCAACAACACCATCGTTTCGATCACGGACCCCGCGGGCAACGTGATCTCCTGGGCCTCCGCCGGCCACGTCGGCTTCAAGGGCTCGCGCAAGTCCACCCCCTTCGCCGCGCAGATGGCCGCCGAGTCGGCTGCCCGTCGCGCGCAGGAGCACGGCATGCGCAAGGTCGACGTCTTCGTCAAGGGTCCCGGCTCCGGCCGTGAGACCGCGATCCGCTCCCTGCAGGCCACTGGCCTGGAGGTCGGCTCGATCCAGGACGTCACCCCCACCCCGCACAACGGCTGCCGTCCGCCCAAGCGTCGCCGCGTCTGATCCGGGGCGGCGCGATCAGCGCCGCCGCGTATGACGAAGCGCGCTCAGGCTTCGCACCTGTGCGTCTTTGAGTGTCCGGGCGGTACGAACCCCTCGCGGGGGACGTACCGCCCGTACCCTTGTAGTTCGTAGTCTCAGCGGCCCCCGGGCCGCGATCCGTCGGGCGTCAAATAGTGGGCGTCCACGAATGAAGGAATCCACATGCTTATCGCTCAGCGCCCCTCGCTGACCGAAGAGGTCGTAGACGAGTACCGCTCGCGGTTCGTGATCGAGCCGCTCGAGCCGGGCTTCGGCTACACCCTCGGCAACTCGCTCCGCCGCACGCTCCTGTCCTCGATCCCGGGTGCCGCTGTCACCAGCATCCGCGTGGACGGCGTCCTGCACGAGTTCACCACCGTGCCGGGTGTCAAGGAAGACGTCACCGACATCATCCTCAACATCAAGCAGCTGGTCGTCTCCTCGGAGCACGACGAGCCGGTCGTGATGTACCTGCGCAAGCAGGGTCCCGGCCTGGTCACCGCTGCCGACATCGCGCCCCCGGCCGGTGTCGAGGTGCACAACCCGGACCTGGTCCTCGCCACGCTCAACGGCAAGGGCAAGCTGGAGATGGAGCTGACCGTCGAGCGCGGTCGCGGCTACGTCTCCGCCGTCCAGAACAAGCAGCTGGGCCAGGAGATCGGTCGCATCCCGATCGACTCCATCTACAGCCCGGTCCTCAAGGTCACCTACAAGGTCGAGGCGACCCGAGTCGAGCAGCGCACCGACTTCGACAAGCTGATCGTCGACGTCGAGACCAAGCAGGCCATGCGCCCGCGCGACGCCATGGCGTCCGCCGGCAAGACCCTGGTCGAGCTGTTCGGTCTGGCCCGCGAGCTCAACATCGACGCCGAGGGCATCGACATGGGCCCCTCGCCGACGGACGCGGCCCTGGCCGCCGATCTCGCCCTGCCGATCGAGGAGCTCGAGCTCACCGTTCGGTCGTACAACTGCCTCAAGCGCGAGGGCATCCACTCCGTGGGTGAGCTCGTCGCCCGCTCCGAGGCCGACCTGCTCGACATCCGCAACTTCGGTGCGAAGTCGATCGACGAGGTCAAGGCGAAGCTGGCCGGCATGGGCCTGGCCCTCAAGGACAGCCCGCCCGGATTCGACCCGACCGCCGCGGCCGACGCGTTCGGCGCCGACGACGACGCGGACGCCGGTTTCGTCGAGACCGAGCAGTACTAAGCACCACCCGTAGAACTTTCCCGCGGCGTCCGCCCCGGGGGAACTGACACCGGTACCTGACACGGCCGGTGCAGATATGAAGGAGTATGACCATGCCGCGTCCCGCAAAGGGTGCCCGTCTGGGCGGCAGCGCCGCGCACGAGAAGCACCTCCTCGCGAACCTCGCGAAGGCGCTCTTCGAGCACGGCCGCATCACCACCACCGAGGCCAAGGCCCGTCGCCTGCGTCCCTACGCCGAGCGTCTGGTGACCAAGGCCAAGAAGGGCGACATCCACAACCGTCGCCTGGTGCTGCAGACGATCACGGACAAGAGCATCGTGCACACGCTGTTCACCGAGATCGCCCCGCGCTACGAGAACCGCCCCGGTGGTTACACGCGCATCACCAAGATCGGCAACCGTCGTGGCGACAACGCCCCGATGGCCGTGATCGAGCTGGTCGAGGCCCTCACGGTCGCCCAGCAGGCCACTGGTGAGGCCGAGGCCGCCACCAAGCGCGCCGTGAAGGAGGCGGAGGCCACTGAGGCTCCCGCCGCCGAGGAGACCAAGGAGGCCTGATCCCTTCCGGGATCACGCTGAATGGCTCTGAACGGGCCCGCCCCCTTCCGGGGCGGGCCCGTTCTGCATGGGTGCAGAAGACGCAGCTGAGAGGATCTGTCACGTGAGTGACGAGGTGGAGCCCGGGCACGTCCGGGTCAGGCTGGACCTGAGTTACGACGGCAAGGACTTCTCCGGCTGGGCGAAGCAGCGCGTGCTGCGGACCGTCCAGGGAGAGCTGGAGTCTGCCCTGCAGACCGTGATGCGGCTGCCCGACCCGGTGGAGCTGACCGTGGCCGGCCGGACCGACGCGGGCGTGCACGCGCGCGGACAGGTCGCGCAGTTCGACGTGCGGGACGAGGTCTGGGCCGAGCACCGGGACAAGCTGCTGCGCCGCCTCGCCGGGCGGCTGCCGCATGACGTACGGGTGTGGAAGGCCGCCGAGGCCCCCGCCGGGTTCAACGCGCGGTTCTCCGCGATCTGGCGCCGCTACGCCTACCGCGTCGGCGACCACCAGGCCGGGGTGGACCCGCTGCGCCGCGGCCACGTGCTCTGGTACCAGTGGCCGCTCGACGTGGACGCCATGAACGAGGCCGCAGCCGCTCTGGTCGGGGAGCACGACTTCGCCGCGTACTGCAAGAAGCGCGAGGGGGCCACGACGATCCGTACGCTCCAGCAGCTCAGCTGGGAGCGGGACGCGGAGGGCATCATCACCGCGACCGTCCGCGCCGACGCCTTCTGCCACAACATGGTGCGCTCGCTGGTCGGCGCCCTGCTGCACGTGGGCGACGGCCACCGGACGACCGACTGGCCCGGGAAGGTGCTGGCCGCGGCCGTACGGGACTCCTCGGTGCACGTGGTCAAGCCGCACGGGCTGACGCTGGAGGAGGTCGGCTACCCCGCCGACGAGCTGCTGGCCGCCCGGAGCAAGGAAGCACGGAACCTGCGGACGCTGCCGGGAGCCGGCTGCTGCTAGGCCGCGTCCCCTCCCCGTACCCGGCTAATCCGTTTGGGCGGATCGGCGCCGGACCTGGACAATGCCCGGCATGGGACATCTCGAAGCCAGCCACCTGGAGTACTACCTTCCCGACGGGCGGGTCCTGCTCCCCGACGTCTCCTTCCGGGTGGGGGAGGGGTCGGTCGTCGCCCTGGTCGGGGCGAACGGGGCCGGCAAGACCACGCTGCTGAAGATGATCTCCGGTGAGCTCCAGCCGCACGGCGGCTCGGTCACCGTGAGCGGCGGGCTGGGCGTGATGTCGCAGTTCGTGGGCTCGGTCCGCGACGAGACGACCGTACGGGACCTGCTGGTCTCGGTGGCACAGCCGCGGATCCGGGAGGCCGCCAAGGCCGTGGACCGCGCCGAGCAGCTGATCCTCACGGTGGACGACGAGCCCGCCCAGATGGCCTACGCGCAGGCGCTGAGCGACTGGGCCGACGTGCAGGGGTACGAGGCGGAGACGCTGTGGGACGTCTGCACGATGGCCGCGCTGGCGATCCCGTACGACTCGGCGCAGTTCCGCGAGGTGCGCACGCTCTCGGGCGGTGAGCAGAAGCGGCTGGTCCTGGAGGCGCTGCTGCGCGGGCCGGACGAGGTGCTGCTGCTCGACGAGCCGGACAACTATCTGGACGTCCCGGGCAAGCGGTGGCTGGAGGAGCAGCTGGCGGCCACCCGCAAGACGGTGCTGTTCGTCAGCCACGACCGGGAGCTGCTGACCCAGTCCGCCGAGAAGATCATCAGCCTGGAGGCGAGCCCGAACGGCTCGGACGTCTGGGTGCACGGCGCGGGCTTCGCCACCTTCCACGACGCCCGCAAGGAGCGCTTCGCGCGCTTCGAGGAACTCAAGCGGCGCTGGGACGAGGAGCACGCCCGGCTGAAGGCCCTGGTGCTGCGACTGCGCGGCCAGGCGGCGATCAGCCCGGACATGGCCTCGCGGTACCACGCGATGCAGACCCGGTTCAAGAAGTTCGAGGAGGCCGGTCCGCCGCCCGAGCCGCCGCGCGAGCAGGACATCAAGATGCGGCTCAAGGGCGGCCGTACGGGCGTGCGCGCGCTCACGGTGGAGAACCTGGAGCTCACCGGTCTGATGAAGCCCTTCTCCCTGGAGGTCTTCTACGGGGAGCGGGTCGCGGTCCTGGGCTCGAACGGCTCCGGAAAGTCTCACTTCCTGCGCCTGATGGCGGGGGAGGACGTCAAGCACACGGGTACGTGGAAGCTCGGCGCCCGCGTGGTCCCCGGCCACTTCGCGCAGACCCACGCCCACCCGGAGCTGTTCGGCCGCACCCTCGTCGACATCCTGTGGACGGAGGCGGCGAAGCCGCTCGGCCAGGCGATGGGCGCGCTGCGCCGCTACGAGCTGGAGCGCCAGGGAGAGCAGGCCTTCGAGCGGCTCTCGGGCGGCCAGCAGGCGCGTTTCCAGATCCTGCTGCTGGAGCTGGCGGGGACCACGGCGCTGCTGCTCGACGAGCCCACGGACAACCTCGACCTGGAGTCGGCGGAGGCGCTGCAGGACGGGCTGGAGGCGTACGACGGCACTGTGCTGTGCGTCACGCACGACCGGTGGTTCGCCCGCACATTTGACCGTTACCTGGTCTTCGGTTCAGACGGTGTTGTGCGAGAGACTACGGAACCCGTCTGGGACGAACGTAGGGTCGAGCGGAAGCGCTAGGGGGAGACCACCCCCGGCTTGGGTCGAGGGGACTTCGTTGTGGGGCTGCGGCCGAGTGTCTGGGTCATGAAGTGGGACAGCCCGTCCTCCTGGGACCGGGGGGTGGCCTGGCTGCTGCGGCCGGCCCCCCGGTCCTGGCGGTTCGTGGGGCTGGTCATCCTGCTGTCGGTGGCCGTCTCGGCGAGCCTGCGGGTCAACTGGGGCTCGGACAACGCCTTCGTGGTCAAGGCGGCCGACGCGCTGCTCGCCGGGGTGTCCCCGTACGAGGACAAGCGGTTCCTCTACCTGCCCAGCGCCGTGATCATGGCGATTCCCGAGGCCCTGCTGCCGGCGCCGCTGCTGCGCTGCGTGCTGCCGCTGGGGATGACCGGGCTCGTCGGGCTCGGCTGGTGGGCCTCGCTGCGGCTGTTTTCCGTACCGGTGCGCTCGCGGCTCGCGGTCGGCGGCTTCGGGCTGTTCGCGCTGGCCTACAAGCCGTACATCAACCTCGTGCTGATCGGGAACTGGACGGCCATCTCGGCCGCCGCCCTGCCGGTGGCGCTGCTGCTGGCACACCGCAAGCACTGGGCCGCGGCCGGGCTGGTCGTGGGACTCGCCATCGCGTGCAAGCCGATGCTGGTGCCGGTCGGGCTGCTCTTCCTGCTGGCACGGCAGTGGCGGGGGCTGGCCCTGGCGGTGGGCGTGCCGGTGGGGCTGTCGCTGGCGGGGGCGCTGATGATGCCGCACCCGATGCTGTTCTTCACCAAGACCCTGCCCTTCCTGCTGCAGGGCCAGGATTCCTACGCGCTGCCCTGGGACGCCTCGCCGATCGCCGCGCTGCCCCGGCTGGGGGTGCCGGCGCCGCTGGCGGTGGCGCTGGCCTTCGCGGGGGCCGGGTGCGGGCTGTGGGCGACCTGGCGGCGCTGGCGCAGGCCGGTCGAGGCGGACGGTGACGCGGGCGAGCTCAGGCTGGTGGAGACGGCCTGCATGGTGATGCTCGCCGCATTCCTGGTGTCCCGGCCCTCCTTCGACCACTACCTGATCGTGGTGCTCCCGCTGCTGCTGGCATCGGGGGTGCGGCCTGGTTCGATGCCGCGCTCGCCCTGGTTCTGGGTGGCCCTGGTGCCCCAGACCGCGGGCATCCCGTGGCCCTCGGAGTTCGAGGCCAAGAGGCGGGCATTCAGGGACATGGTGACCCTGTGCGCGCTCGCCGGACTGCTGGCGCGTCGAGCACTGCGCCCGATCCGGGTTACTCTGGAACTCGTACGAACTACGGGGTCCCCACCCAGGACCGAACCGGAGTGCGCCGCGACCCCCGTGCAGACGGGATCGCGGACCGCGTTTTGACCCTTCCAGGTCTTCAGGGGTACCCTGCTGGTTCGTTATGCGTATTGGCTTGCTCATTCTCACGTGAATTTGCCTTACGCCGGTCCACCGGGCCGATGACCAGCGGTACACACGGGTTGCGTCTCCGATGTGAACCAGGGCTGTCGTGATCGTCCGTGGTGACCCATGTCAGGACCCGTCCCTCGGGCTCACCCCCCGGGGATGACCCACCACTGAAGAAGCGAAGGCATACGCGTGCGTACGTTCAGCCCCAAGCCCGGCGACATCTCGCGCCAGTGGCACGTCATCGACGCCCAGGACGTTGTCCTCGGCCGTCTGGCGACCCAGGCCGCTACCCTCCTGCGGGGTAAGCACAAGCCGACTTACGCCCCCCACATGGACATGGGCGACTTCGTCATCATCATCAACGCCGACAAGGTTCACCTGTCCGGCAACAAGGCGACCCAGAAGATGGCGTACCGCCACTCCGGTTTCCCGGGTGGTCTGCGTTCGGTCCGCTACGACGACCTCCTGGCGAACAACCCGGAGAAGGCCGTCGAGAAGGCCATCAAGGGCATGATCCCCAAGAACACCCTGGGCCGTCAGATGCTCTCGAAGCTGAAGGTCTACTCGGGCGATGTGCACCCCCACGCTGCCCAGCAGCCGGTGCCGTTCGAGATCACCCAGGTCGCGCAGTAGTTCCGGCCACCACACCCCCTAAGACAAGAAACTTCTGAGGAGCATCGTGGCCGAGACCACCGCCGAGACGACCCCCGTCGAAGAGTTCGAGGGCAACGTCGAGGAGTACACCACCGAGACTGCGGACGTAGTCGAGGGTGACTACACGTCCGAGTCCCTTGCCGGTCGCTTCGGTGACCCCCAGCCGGCCGCCGGCCTGGGCCGTCGCAAGAACGCCATCGCCCGCGTCCGGATCGTTCCGGGCACCGGCAAGTGGAAGATCAACGGTCGCACCCTTGAGGACTACTTCCCCAACAAGGTGCACCAGCAGGAAGTCAACGAGCCGTTCAAGCTGCTCGAGCTCGACAACCGCTACGACGTCATCGCCCGCATCTCGGGTGGCGGCGTGTCCGGCCAGGCCGGCGCCCTGCGCCTCGGTGTGGCCCGTGCGCTGAACGAGGCGGACGTGGACAACAACCGCCCGGCGCTGAAGAAGGCCGGCTTCCTCTCCCGTGACGACCGTGCGGTCGAGCGCAAGAAGGCCGGTCTCAAGAAGGCCCGTAAGGCTCCGCAGTACAGCAAGCGTTAATCTCGCCTGCTGTTCAGCACGAATCCGCCCCGGCAGCACTCTCTGTGCTGCCGGGGCGGTTCGTTTACCGCCAAAAGCGGCAAATAATTGGCACAACTGCTCATAGCGAAGTGTGAACTCGGGAGGACAACAGTGGGACGACTCTTCGGGACGGACGGTGTACGAGGCGTTGCCAACGCGGATCTGACGGCCGAGCTCGCGCTCGGCCTCTCCGTGGCGGCCGCGCACGTACTGGCCGAGGCCGGGACCTTCGCTGGTCACCGGGCCACCGCGGTGGTGGGCCGGGACCCCCGGGCCTCGGGCGAGTTCCTGGAGGCCGCAGTCGTCGCCGGCCTCGCGAGCGCGGGCGTGGACGTCCTGCGCGTCGGTGTGCTGCCCACCCCGGCGGTGGCGTATCTCACCGGTGCGCTGGGCGCCGACCTCGGCGTCATGCTTTCGGCCAGCCACAACGCCATGCCCGACAACGGCATCAAGTTCTTCGCGCGCGGCGGTCACAAGCTCGCCGACGAGCTGGAGGACCGGATCGAGGCGGTCTACGAGGACCACCGCACGGGTGCTCCCTGGGACCGCCCGACGGGCGGCGGCGTCGGCCGCGTCTCCGACTACACCGAGGGCTTCGACAAGTACGTCGCCCACCTCATGGGTGTCCTGCCCAACCGTCTCGACGGCCTCAAGGTCGTCCTGGACGAGGCGCACGGCGCGGCCGCCTACGTCTCGCCCGAGGCCTTCACCCGGGCCGGCGCGGAGATCGTCACCATCGGTGCCGAGCCCGACGGCCTGAACATCAACGACGGCTGCGGCTCCACCCACCTCGGTCTGCTGAAGCAGGCCGTCGTCGAGCACGGCGCCGACCTCGGCATCGCGCACGACGGGGACGCCGACCGCTGCCTCGCCGTGGACGCGAACGGCGAGGAGGTCGACGGGGACCAGATCCTCGCGGTGCTGGCGCTGGCGATGCGCGAGTCCGGGCACCTGCGCGAGGACACCGTCGTCGCCACCGTGATGTCGAACCTGGGCTTCAAGCTGGCCATGGAGTCCGAGGGCATCAACGTCGTGCAGACCGGCGTCGGCGACCGGTACGTCCTGGAGTCGATGAAGGAGCACGGGTACGCGCTGGGCGGCGAGCAGTCCGGCCACGTGATCATCCTCGACCACGCCACCACCGGTGACGGCACCCTGACCGGCCTGATGCTGGCGGCCCGGATCGCGGCCACCGGCACGCCGCTGGCGGAGCTGACCGGGGTCATGACGCGGCTGCCGCAGGTGCTGGTCAACGTCCCCGACGTGGACAGGTCGCGGGTCACCACCTCGGGCGAGCTGGCCGCGGCCGTCGCCGACGCGGAGCGGGAGCTGGGCACGACCGGGCGCGTACTGCTGCGTCCGTCGGGCACGGAGCCCCTCGTGCGCGTCATGGTGGAGGCCGCCGACATCGAGCAGGCCCGCTCGGTCGCGGGGCGCCTCGCGGACGTCGTGAAGTCGGCGCTCGGCTAGGTCCGCCCTCCCGTGACGACAGCGGCCCCGCGCTACGAACCTTCGTAGCGCGGGGCCGTTCTCGTACGGGGGCTCAGGCTTTGGCCGGCGTCCGCCGCCTCCAGCGGCCCCGCTGGGTGCGCCACAGGAGCTTCTGGCAGAGCAGGGTCAGGACGCCGGCCAGCATGATGCCGAAGAGGTTCAGCAGCAGCTGCTCCATCGAGCCCCACATCTGGCCGAACTCGCCGTAGCCGAGGGCCACGGCCGCGTTGGCGGCCGCCGGCACCGTGGTCACCGAGATCGCGACCCCGACCAGTGCGCCGGACTTCGCCGAGGTCAGGGAGAGCACCCCGGCCACGCCGGCGAGCAGAGCCACGACGAACGAGAACAGGTCCGGCTGCCAGATGAAGCTGGTGTTGGGGCGGGGCTTGTCGAGCATTTCGGGGTGGAACAGGCCGAGTGCGTCCATGACCAGGGTGAAGACGGTGGTCGCGACCATCGCGGCGGCGAAGCCCACCAGCAGGGCGATCAGCGAGCGGGCGGCCGGCTTGGGGGCGCGCTGCACCAGGGCGGTGCAGACGCCCGCGAGGGGCCCGAACTCCGGGCCGACCGCCATCGCGCCCACGATGAGGATGGCGTTGTCGAGGACCACGCCGCAGGCCGCGATCATCGTCGCGATGATCATGAAGGCGCTGTAGGTGATGGTGAGGGTGGACTCCTCGTGCGTCGCCTCGCTCAGCTGCTCCCACAGGACGGCGTCGGCCGCCTCGCCCGGAGCCTCCTCCTCGGCCCGGTCGGCACGGTCCGAGAGGGACAGGTCGATGTTCTCGACCGCGATCGACCCGTCCTTGTCGATGCCGAGGTCCCGGAGCTCGCTCAGGAGCTCGTCGCCCGCCTCGCGCGCGACGTCGCACAGCACGATGTCGCCCGGGGGGATGCGGGCGGCGCCGGGCAGCACGGCCAGATGGGTGGTGCCGACCGTCCCCTCGACGATCCGGACCACGGCGTCGGTCCGGTCCGACGGAACGATCATCCGTAGATGCAGCATGGCCGCACCCTAGCTTCCCGCGGCCACTGGTTTCCCGTGGCGCTCAGAGCTTGCGCAGACTCAGCTTCTGCACCTTGTGGTCCGGGCCCTTGCGGACGACGAGGGTGGCGCGGCCGCGGGTCGGTGCCACGTTCTCCAGCAGGTTGGGCTTGTTGATGGTCCGCCACATCGTCTGCGCGTACTCCAGCGCCTCCTCCTCGGAGACCTGGGTGTACTTGCGGAAGTAGGAGAAGGGGTTCTGGAACGCCGTCTCGCGGAGCTTGCGGAACCGGTTGAGGTACCAGCGCTCGATGTCCTCGGGGCGGGCGTCCACGTACACGCTGAAGTCGAAGTAGTCGGCGAGACCGACCCGGGTGCGGCCGTCCTTGCCGGGCATGGCGGGCTGCAGGACGTTGAGCCCCTCGACGATCAGGATGTCGGGACGGCGTACGACGAGCTCCTCGCCGGGGACGATGTCGTAGATCAGGTGGGAGTAGACGGGGGCCTTGACCTCGTCCTTGCCCGCCTTGATGTCGGCGACGAAACGGGTCAGCGCCCGGCGGTCGTAGGACTCCGGGAACCCCTTGCGGGCGGTCAGCCCGCGCCGCTCCAGCTCTTTCATCGGGTACAGGAAGCCGTCGGTGGTGACCAGCTCCACGCGCGGGTGCTCCGGCCAGCGGGCCAGCAGCGCCTGGAGGAGGCGGGCCACCGTGGACTTGCCCACGGCGACCGAGCCGGCGACCCCTATGACGAAGGGGGTGCCCTGCTGCGCGCCGTGGCCGTTGCCGGCGTCGCCGAGGAAGGTGTTGAGGGTGCCGCGCAGATTGCTGGTGGCGCCGACGTACAGGTTCAGCAGGCGGGAGAGCGGCAGGTAGACGTCGCGCACCTCGTCGAGGTCGATGACATCGCCCAGTCCGCGCAGCTGCTCGACCTCGTCGGCCGTCAGCGGGAGCGGGGTCCGCTCGCGCAGGGCGCTCCACTCCGCACGGGTGAGGTCTACGTACGGGGAGGCCTCGTGGCCCCGGCGGCGCGTGGGATGCGCGGCGTGCTCGGGGTGCCGGGCCTGCTGGGCCCGCATAGGGTCCTCAGGTCCGTCGGGGCGCTCCGTTGCGCGGTCCGGCGTGCTTCGTGGCGGCGAAGAGATCACAGGGCCATTGTCACGGGTGACGGGCCGCCGTGGGTGGTGTGGTCGGTCACGTGGAGTGGGGTCTTATGGCCCGGGGTGAGTGGGTTGTACGGGGAGCGGTCTCGATTGGAGGGATCTGCGGTATCGGCGGGGTCACGATGCGTGCGGCGCGCGAGTAATGGAGCGGCGGCCGTGCCGGAGTCCCCTTACGGTGTTGATCACCGCAGCTCTGGAGGGCGCCCCTCTTTCGGGGGCGCAGCCGCGTGCTGCCCATTCGCTGATCGTCCCGTGGGGGGAAACACCGTGCGTACCGCACTCGTCCGCCGTACCGTCCTGTCCGCTTCGGCCCTGTCCCTGGCGCTGCTCGCCACTGCGTGCGGCAGCTCCGGCACGACCGACGCGAAGGACGACACCAAGCCGTCCGCGTCCGCTCCGGCGGCGCCCGCCGCGCAGGCGAAGGCGAAGACGGACGCCGAGCTCGCCGGCCTGCTCGTGGCGCAGGCGGACCTGCCGGACCACGTCCTCAAGGGCGCCACCCCCGAGGAGGCCAAGGCCGGCGCCGGGGCCACCAGTGACAAGCCCGCGTGCGTCCCGCTGGTCAAGGCGCAGTCCATGGCCGCGCAGGGCGCCGGCACCGGCACCGCGCGGGTCAAGGCCGTGGGCAAGCCGAAGGAGGCGGCCGCGGACGCGAGCCCCGAGGAGAAGGCGAAGGCCGCGATGCAGGCCCTCGGCTCGACCGCCACCGCCGTCACCCTGGAGTCGTTCGAGGGCACGGGCGCGGCGGAGGCCTTCGCCTCGCTCAAGAGCGCGGGTGCGGCGTGCGCCGCCGGCTACACGGCCACTCAGGACGGCGAAACGGGCAAGGTCACCAAGGTCGCCGCCGGTACCCCCGTGACCGGTGGGGACGAGGCGCTCGCCTACACGGTCGTGGGTGACGCGGACGGCTCGCCGTTCACGACGCAGCTCGTGGTCGTGCGCCAGGGCAACACCCTCGCCACCTTCTCCGCCATCAGCCTGACCGGTACCGCCGAGCAGCCGACGGCCGTCGTCGCGGCGCAGGTCAAGAAGCTCGCCTGACGACTCGTCCGGCGTGCCCGTTCACGCACGCGTCCACCCCGCCCCGGCGAATGCGCCGGGGCGGTTTTTTCGTCCGGTTCAGGTACCGGGCGCGGAGCCAACTACGGCGTACCCTGCGGCTTATGTGCGGAATCGTGGGTTACGTGGGAGCGCAGTCGGCGCTCGATGTGGTCATTGCCGGACTCAAGCGGCTGGAGTACCGCGGCTACGACTCGGCGGGTGTAGCCGTGCTCGCCGACGGGGAACTCGCCGCCGTCAAGAAGGCCGGCAAGCTGGTCAATCTGGAGAAGGAGCTGGTCGGGCACCCGCTGCCGGCCGGTTCCACGGGGCTCGGACACACCCGGTGGGCCACCCATGGGGGGCCCACCGACGTCAACGCCCACCCGCACCTCGACAATTCGGGGCGCGTGGCCGTCGTGCACAACGGGATCATCGAGAACTTCGCCGCGCTGCGGGCCGAGCTCGCCGAGCGCGGGCACCGGCTGGAGTCCGAGACGGACACCGAGGTCGTGGCGCACCTTCTGGCCGAGCGGTTCGAGGGCGCCGGCGGGGACCTGGCGGAAGCGATGCGGCAGGTCTGCCGACGGCTCGACGGGGCCTTCACCCTGGTCGCCGTGCACGCCGACGAGCCGGACGTGGTGGTCGGCGCGCGCCGGAACTCCCCGCTCGTGGTGGGAGTCGGGGAGGGCGAGAACTTCCTCGCCTCGGACGTGGCCGCCTTCATCGCGCACACCCGGTCCGCGATCGAGCTGGGCCAGGACCAGGTCGTCGAGCTGCGCCGCGACGGGGTCACGGTGACCAACTTCGACGGCACGGCCGCGGACGTGCGGGCGTACCACGTGGACTGGGACGCCTCGGCGGCCGAGAAGGGCGGCTACGACTACTTCATGCTCAAGGAGATCGCCGAGCAGCCGAAGGCCGTAGCCGACACCCTGCTGGGCCGGATCGACGCGAACGGCCTGCTGACCCTCGACGAGGTGCGCATCCCCGACTCGGTGCTGCGCGAGGTCGACAAGGTCGTGATCGTCGCGTGCGGTACGGCGTACCACGCGGGCATGATCGCGAAGCTGGCCATCGAACACTGGACCCGCATCCCCTGCGAGACGGAGCTGGCCAGCGAGTTCCGCTACCGCGACCCGATCCTGGACCAGCGGACGCTGGTGATCGCGATCTCGCAGTCCGGCGAGACGATGGACACCCTGATGGCGCTGCGCCACGCGCGCGAGCAGGGCGCCAAGGTGCTGGCCGTCTGCAACACGAACGGCTCGACGATCCCGCGCGAGTCGGACGCCGTGCTGTACACGCACGCCGGACCCGAGGTGGCCGTCGCCTCGACCAAGGCGTTCCTGACGCAGCTCGTGGCCTGCTACCTGGTCGCCCTCTACCTCGGGCAGGTCCGGGGCACGAAGTGGGGCGACGAGATCCGCTCCGTGATCAGGGAGCTGTCGGACATCGCCGCGGCGGTGGACACCGTACTGGAGACCATGGAACCGGTACGGGAGCTGGCGCGGTCGCTCGCCGACAAGAACACCGTGCTGTTCCTGGGGCGGCACGTCGGCTACCCGGTGGCGCTGGAGGGTGCGCTCAAGCTCAAGGAGCTGGCGTACATGCACGCCGAGGGCTTCGCGGCGGGCGAGCTCAAGCACGGGCCGATCGCGCTGATCGAGAAGGACCTGCCGGTCGTGGTCGTCGTACCGTCGCCGCGCGGGCGCTCGGTGCTGCACGACAAGATCGTGTCCAACATCCAGGAGATCCGGGCGCGCGGGGCGCGGACCATCGTCATCGCCGAGGAGGGGGACGAGGCGGTGGTCCCGTACGCCGACCACCTCATCCGCATCCCGGCCACTCCGACGCTGCTCCAGCCGCTCGTGGCCACCGTGCCGCTGCAGGTGTTCGCGTGCGAACTGGCGACGGCGCGCGGCAACGAGGTGGACCAGCCGCGTAACCTCGCCAAGTCGGTGACTGTGGAGTGAGCGCAGCGAACGGAGCAGGCCACCGGCGGTCGAGCACCGTGGTGACCGTGGAGTAGTGGCCCAGTTGGAGCTGTTGTTGTGATTATCGGCGTCGGAATCGACGTGGCGGAGATCGAGCGGTTCGGCGCGGCGCTGGAGCGCACGCCGGGCCTGGCCGGGCGATTGTTCCTCGACGCGGAACTGACCCTGCCGGGCGGCGAGCGGCGCGGGACCGCCTCGCTCGCCGCCCGGTTCGCCGCCAAGGAGGCGCTCGCCAAGGCGCTCGGCGCGCCCGGCGGGCTGCTGTGGACCGACGCCGAGGTGTACGTCGAGGAGACCGGGCAGCCCCGCCTGCGGGTGTCGGGCACGGTGGAGGCGCGGGCCCTGGCGCTGGGCGTGAAGTCCTGGCACATCTCCCTCAGCCACGACGCGGGCATCGCCTCCGCCGTGGTCATCGCCGAGGGATAGGCCGTCCCGGCGCCTCCTTCGGGCAGGCTGGTGCCATGCGTACTGCTTACACCGTGGAGACCGTACGGGCCGCCGAGCGCGAGCTGATGGCCCGGCTGCCCGAAGGCACCCTGATGCAGCGGGCGGCGGCCGGACTGGCCGCCGTCTGCGTCCGGTTGCTGCCCCGCGTGTACGGGTCCCGCGTGGTGCTGCTGGTCGGCCCGGGGGACAACGGCGGCGACACCCTCCACGCGGGCGCGAAGCTGGCCCGGCGCGGGGCCGGGGTGACGGCCGTCGCGATGGATCCGCAGCGGTTGCACGCGGGCGGACTGGCCGCCCTGCGGGCCGCCGGCGGCCGCCTCGAAGCGGCCGTGCCCGAGCGGGCCGACCTGGTGCTCGACGGGCTGGTCGGCATCGGCGGCCGGGGCGCACTGCGGCCGGCCGCGGCCGCGCTGGTGGAGCGGATCCCGGCGGGCGCGGTGGTGGTCGCGGTGGACCTGCCCAGCGGGGTGGACGCGGACACCGGGGAGGTGGCCGGAGCGGCCGTCACGGCGGACGTGACGGTGACCTTCGGGGCGTACAAGCCGGGGCTGCTCATCGACCCGGGGGCCTCGCGGGCGGGGGCGCTGCACCTGGTGGACATCGGGCTGGCTTTCGGGGCTCCTGAGACGGAGGCCCTGCAGCACGCCGACGTGGCCGGGCTGCTGCCGGAGCCGACGGCGTCGAGCGACAAGTACCGGCGCGGCGTGCTCGGGATCGTCGCCGGGTCCGCGCGCTACCCGGGCGCCGCGGTGCTCGCGGTGGCGGGGGCGCTGCGGGGCGGCGCGGGCGCGGTGCGCTACGTGGGGCCGCCGGCGGTGGCGGACGCCGTGCTGGCCCGGTACCCGGAGACGCTGATCGGAACCGGCCGGGTCCAGGCCTGGGTGGTCGGGCCCGGGCTGGGCGACGAGGGCGGCCCGGAGGTGCGGGAGGCGCTGTCGCAGCCGGTGCCGGTGCTGGTGGACGCGGACGGGCTGCGCGGGCTGGACCCCGGGGAGCTGCGGGCCCGGGCGGCCCCGACCCTGCTGACCCCGCACGCGGGGGAGGCGGCGGCGCTGCTGGGGCTCGCACGGGAGAGCGTCGAGGCGGGCCGGCTGGAGGCCGTGCGGGGGCTCGCGGAGCGGTACGGGGCGGTGGCGCTGCTGAAGGGGTCCACGACCCTGATCGCCCCGGCCGGGCCCGGCCCCGTCCGGGTGAACCCGACCGGGACCCCGTGGCTGGCCACCGCCGGGAGCGGGGACGTGCTGTCCGGGCTGGCCGGGTCCCTGCTGGCGGCCGGCCTGCCGGCCCTGGACGCCGGGTCGGTGGCGGCGTACCTCCACGGCCTGGCGGCCCGCCTCGCGGGCGGCCCCCTCCTGGCGCACCAGGTGGCCGAAGCCCTGCCGCGGGCGTGGCGCGATGTCGCCGGCCGCTAGGTCGTCTCTTTCGGATCTTGCCGGGCGGCGCGGGCCAGGCAAGATCCGAAAGAGACGGCCTAGGCCCGGAGCTCGGGTGCCGGGCCGTAGCAGGGTGCGGCGCCGTTTCCGGGGGCGCTGCCCCCGGACCCCCGCGCCTCCAACGACGGCGGGGCTGGATTTGCCCGCGGCCGGTCTGCGCGTGAGGGCGTGGCCCTGCCTGTTCGGCCCGGTGGGCGGGGCTCTGAGAGACTGTGGGGGATGAACGAGACAGCCGCGCGCGTGTACGCCGAGATCGATCTTGACGCCGTCCGGGCGAACGTACGGGCCCTGCGCGAGCGGGCCCCCCGCTCCGCCCTGATGGCGGTCGTCAAGGCGGACGCCTACGGGCACGGGGCCGTGGCCTGCGCCAAGGCCGCCCAGGAGGCCGGCGCGAGCTGGCTCGGGACCGCCACGCCCGAGGAGGCCCTCGCGCTGCGCGCCGCCGGGATCGAAGGGCCCGTCATGTGCTGGCTGTGGACCCCCGGCGGACCCTGGCGGGAGGCCGTCGAGGCGGGTATCGACGTGTCCGTCAGCGCGATGTGGGCCCTCGACGAGGTACGGGAGGCCGCCCGCGCCACCGGACTGACGGCCAGGATCCAGCTGAAGGCCGACACCGGCCTCGGCCGCAACGGCTGCCAGCCCGCCGACTGGGAGGCCCTGGTGACCGCGGCCGTCGCCGCCCAGTCCGAGGGGACCGTCCGCGTCACCGGCGTCTGGTCGCACTTCGCCTGCGCCGACGAGCCCGGACACCCCTCCATCCAGCTCCAGCTGACCGCCTTCCGCGACATGCTCGCGTACGCGGAGAAGGAGGGCGTCGAGCCCGAGGTCCGGCACATCGCCAACTCGCCGGCCACCCTCACCCTCCCCGAATCCCACTTCGATCTCGTCCGCTGCGGCCTGGCCGTCTACGGGGTCTCGCCCGCGCCCGAGCTCGGCACCCCCGCCCAGCTCGGCCTGCGGCCCGCGATGACCCTGAAGGCCACGGTCGCGCTGGTCAAGACCGTGCCGGGCGGGCACGGCGTCAGCTACGGACACCACTACGTCACCGAGCGGGAGACCACCCTCGCGCTGATCCCCGCGGGCTACGCCGACGGCGTCCCCCGGCAGGCGTCCGGGCTCGGCCCGGTGCTCGTCGGCGGCCGCATCCGCACCGTCGCCGGGCGCGTGGCCATGGACCAGTTCGTGGTCGACCTGGACGGGGGCCACGCCCGCGCCGGCGACGAGGCCGTCATCTTCGGGGACGCGGAGCGCGGTGAACCCACCGCCGAGGACTGGGCTCGAGCGGCGCACACGATCGCCTATGAGATCGTCACCCGTATCGGGGGCCGGGTCCCCCGCGTGTACCTCGGCGGCTGAGTGAGGACGGCGGCGTGAGCGAGAACTGGCGCAAGGCGGGCTGGGCGGGCGCTGCCATCGGCGTGATAGCCGCCGGAGCGGCGGCCGGGGTCGCCGTCGAACGGATCACCGTCGGCCGGGGCATGCGCATGAAGGCGCGCCTGGCTCTCGACGCGACCGGGGACTACGGATCCCTGCGCGGAGCCCCCGGCACCGCGCGGGCCGAGGACGGCACCGCGCTCTACTACGAGGTCGACGAGCTGCCCGAGGAGGGCAAGCGGCGCCGGCTGCGCCGCAAGGCCCCGCTCCGGCCGACCGTGGTGTTCTGCCACGGCTACTGCCTGGCCCAGGACTCCTGGCACTTCCAGCGCGCCGCCCTGCGCGGCGTGGTCCGCGCCGTGTACTGGGACCAGCGCAGCCACGGCCGCAGTGCGCGCGGCCTGGCCCAGGCCGACGGCGAGCCGGTCACCTTCGAACAGCTCGGCCGCGACCTGAAGGCCGTCATCGACGCCGCCGCTCCCGAAGGCCCGCTGATCCTGGTCGGTCACTCGATGGGCGGGATGACCATCATGGGGCTGGCCCAGGAGTTCCCCGAACTGATCCGGGACCGCGTGGCCGGCGTGGCCCTGGTCGGCACCTCCAGCGGCCGGCTGGACGAGGTCACGTACGGGCTGCCCTCCCTGGGCTTCAGCACGGTACGGCGCCTGCTGCCCGGGGTGCTCAAGGCGCTCGGTTCCCAGGTGGAACTGGTGGAGAAGGGCCGCCGGGCCACCGCCGACCTGTTCGCCGGGATGGTCAAGATGTACTCCTTCGCCTCGCGCGACGTCGATCCGGGTGTCGCCCGGTTCGCCGAGCGGCTCATCGAGGCCACGCCCATCGACGTGGTCGCCGAGTTCTACCCGGCCTTCCAGGCGCACGACAAGACGGCCGCCCTCCAGCGGTTCGCGGACATCCCCGTCACCGTCATCGCCGGGGACCGCGACATGGTCACCCCGCCGGAGCACAGCCGGGCCATCAAGGAGGCGCTGCCCTCCGCCGAGCTGGTCGTCCTGGAGACCGCCGGGCACCTGATGATGCTGGAGCACCCGGACACCGTGACCCGGCTCCTCATGGAGCTGCTCGCGCGCACCGGGACGGTGTCCGCAGCGGCTAACGTTGGCGGGCATGGAAGAAGTACCTGACACGGAAACGCACGTCACCGTCGGCTCGCCCGACGCCATGCAGGACCTCGGGCGCCGGATCGCCGGGCTGCTGCGCCCCGGCGACCTCGTCCTGCTGACCGGGGAGCTCGGCGCCGGGAAGACCACCCTGACCCGCGGCCTCGGCGAGGGCCTGGGCGTGCGCGGGGCCGTGACCTCGCCGACCTTCGTGATCGCCCGGGTCCATCCCCCGCTGACCGGCGGTCCGGCGCTGGTGCACGTGGACGCGTACCGGCTGGGCGGCGGGCTGGACGAGATGGAGGACCTGGACCTCGACGTCTCGCTGCCCGAGTCCGTCGTCGTCGTGGAGTGGGGCGACGGCAAGGTCGAAGAGCTGTCCGACGACCGGCTGCACGTGGTGATCCGCCGGGCGGTGGGCCACGAGGAGGTCCTGGACGACGTGCGCGAGGTGACGGTCCGCGGGATCGGCACGCGCTGGTCGGCCGGGGCGGGTCTGGAGAGCCTCGCGGGCGTCCTGTCGGAGTAGGCGCGGCGCCTTCGCGGCGCGGGCGCGGCGAGAAACGTTCCGACAAGTCGTCGGGAAGATATTGCGCGGGCGGCGGGGCGCGTGGTCACATGGTACGGAGGGCTGGTTAGGCGTACCTAAGTACGGGCTGGCCCCGGCCAGGAGGCAGCCATGTCGGCAACAGGAGCAGCGGGCGTCCCCCGCCCGTCCGCCGTGTCCATGGGGGCGCTGCTCGCCGCGGGCGCCGCCGCCAGCGCCGTGTCGACACCGCCCGCGCGCGAGCGCTCCGTACCGGACCCCGATCCCGCGGGGGAAGGGACGGAGGACGGCGAACAGGCCGCCCCGGAGTCCGAAGCGGCCTGAAACGGAGGGACCGCCTGACGGCGCAGTCCCCGTACGAGTGAATTCGGCGTGTCGGGACGGGCCGGCAGCCCGGGCCGCGCGGCCGGGTCGGGGGAGGACGACGTCAGGGGACGACGACGACCTTCGAGCCGATCGTCGCGAAGGCCCACATCGCGTTCCCGTCCGCGCGCAGCATGCGGACACCGCCGGTCTTCTTGGCCGGATCGGGCGCCGGCAGGGTGTTGTCCACGCGGGCGCTGAAGCCGACCGTGACCCCCTGCGGACTCGCGAACCGGACGACGTGCTCGATCGGCACCCCGTCCGAGCCGGTCACCGCGCCCGTACGGCCGCCCACCGTGTAACGGCCGGGCGCCGGGTGCACCGTGCTCGGCACCACCGCGAAGGACTTGGGCTCGCCGGTGGGCCCCACCAGCCACACGCGCTTGGCGCTCAGGGAGTACACGACACGGACCCCGGTGCCGGAGCCGGCCGGAAGGGCCACGGGCTTCGCCGGGTCCGTCTTGGCGGGCCCGGAGTCGCTCGGAGCGGGCACCGGGCTCTGCGCGGAGGCCTTCGGCGGAAGCGCGGGAGCGGAGGCGGAGGCCTGGTAGCCGAGGAAACCGACGACGGCGAGCGCCGTGACGGTGAGCCCGGCCACGATTCCCGAGCTGCTGCGTGCCACCTTGCTCCACCTCTCCGCATGGTCAGTCGATGCCAGTCGGATGCCAGGCGGACGATCACACCCCGACACCTGGTCCGAAGGTAGCAGCAGGGGTGCCCGCAGACCGGCCGCAAGGGCCGGGGGCCCCGGAGTCGTAGGCTGTTCGCGTGCTCTTGCTCGCTGTAGATACCGCCACGCCCGCCGTCACCGTCGCCCTGCACGACGGCGAGTCCGTCCTCGCCGAGTCGAACCAGGTCGACGCCCGCCGCCACGGGGAGCTTCTGCTGCCCGCCGTCGACAAGGTCCTCGCCGAGGCGGGGGTCACGCTCGAAGCCGTCACCGGCATCGTCGTCGGGGTCGGCCCCGGCCCCTACACGGGACTGCGCGTCGGCCTCGTGACCGCGTCCACCTTCGCCGCCGTCCTCGGCGTGCCCGTCCACGGGCTGTGCACCCTCGACGGGCTGGCCTACGCGGCCGGTGCGGCCGGGATCGAGGGCCCCTTCACCGTGGCCACCGACGCCCGGCGCAAGGAGGTCTACTGGGCGCGTTACGAGGACCCCCGGACCCGGGCCGGCGAGCCCGCGGTGGACCGGCCGGCCGACATCGCCGAGCGCGTCGCCGGACTGCCCGCCGTAGGCCAGGGCGCGCACCTGTACCCGGAGGTTTTCACCGACGCGCGGGCCCCCGAGCACCAGAGCGCCGCCGCGCTGGCCGCGCTGGCCGCGGAAAGACTGGCGGCGGGGGAGGCCTTCCTGCCCCCGACGCCGCTCTACCTGCGCCGGCCCGACGCCGAGGTGCCCAAGAACTACAAGGTGGTCACCCCGCAGTGACAGCCACCTCAGCCGTCGTCCTGCGCGAGATGCGCTGGTGGGACATCGGGCCCGTGCTGGAGCTGGAGCACGAGCTGTTCCCCGAGGACGCCTGGTCCGCCGGGATGTTCTGGTCCGAGCTGGCCCACGCCCGCGGCCCCGGTGCCACCCGCCGCTACGTCGTGGCGGAGGAGGCCGGCCGGCTCGTCGGCTACGCCGGGCTGGCCGCCGCCGGGGACCTGGCCGACGTGCAGACCATCGCCGCGGCCCGCGACCAGTGGGGCACCGGCCTCGGCGCCCGGCTGCTGACCGAGCTGCTGCGCGCCGCGACCGCCTTCGAGTGCGCCGAGGTGCTGCTGGAGGTGCGGGTCGACAACGTCCGGGCCCAGAAGCTCTACGCCCGCTTCGGTTTCGAGCCGATCGGCTTCCGGCGCGGCTACTACCAGCCCGGCAACGTGGACGCCCTCGTGATGCGCCGGCTTTCCGACCCCGCGGACCCCGCGGCCCCCGCGGACCCCACCGAACCCGACCCCGCGGACCCCGACTCCGCACTCCCCGACTCCGTACCCCTGCAAGGTGAGACGACCCATGGCTGACGAACCGCTCGTCCTCGGCATCGAGACCTCCTGCGACGAGACCGGCGTCGGCGTCGTCCGCGGCACCACGCTGCTCGCGGACGCCATCGCGTCGAGCGTCGACGAGCACGCCCGCTTCGGCGGGGTCGTGCCCGAGGTGGCCTCCCGCGCGCACCTGGAGGCGATGGTCCCCACCATCGAGCGCGCCCTGAAGGAGGCCGGGGTCAGCGCCCGCGACCTCGACGGCATCGCCGTCACCGCCGGCCCCGGCCTCGCGGGGGCCCTGCTGGTGGGCGTCTCCGCCGCGAAGGCCTACGCGTACGCGCTGGGCAAGCCGCTGTACGGGGTGAACCACCTGGCCTCGCACATCTGCGTCGACCAGCTGGAGCACGGGCCGCTGCCCGAGCCCACGATGGCGCTGCTGGTCTCCGGCGGGCACTCCTCGCTGCTGCTGGCCCCCGACATCACCTCCGACGTACGGCCGCTCGGCGCGACCATCGACGACGCGGCGGGCGAGGCCTTCGACAAGATCGCGCGCGTCCTGCAGCTGGGCTTCCCCGGCGGTCCGGTCATCGACCGGCTCGCACGCGAGGGGGACCCGAAGGCGATCGCCTTCCCGCGCGGGCTGACGGGGCCGCGCGATGCCCCGTACGACTTCTCCTTCTCCGGGCTCAAGACCTCGGTCGCCCGCTGGATCGAGGCGAAGCGCAAGGCGGGCGAGGACGTGCCGGTGCGCGATGTGGCGGCCTCCTTCCAGGAAGCCGTGGTGGACGTCCTGACGCGCAAGGCGATCCGCGCGTGCAAGGACGAGGGCGTCGACCACCTGATGATCGGCGGTGGCGTCGCGGCCAACTCCCGGCTGCGCTCGCTGGCCCAGGAGCGGTGCGACGCCGCGGGGATCATCCTGCGGGTGCCGCGGCCGGGGCTGTGCACGGACAACGGCGCGATGGTGGCGGCGCTGGGCGCGGAGATGGTCAAGCGCAACAGGGCCCCCTCGGACTGGGACCTGTCGGCGGACTCCTCGCTTCCGGTCACCGACCCGCATGTTCCCGGCCATTCCCACGGCCATTCCCACGGGGACGGCGACGGCGACGGGCACGGCCACGGGCACGGTCATGCGCACGACCACGACCACATGCACGAGCTGAGCAAGGACAACCTGTACTCGTGAGCACCGTCGCGCTGATGTGGGAGGCCCGCTCCGTGCCCGGTCGGGCCAACGAGCTGCTGGAGTGGGCCCGTTCGCAGGTATTGGCCCAGGACCCGCTGCGGCGCGAGGTGTTCAGCGCCCCGCAGGACCGGGTGCTCGTCATCACCTGGTGGCGGACCTCCGAGGGGGTGGGCGCCGAACTGCCCGAACTGCCGGAGCCCGCAGCCGATTTGATCACGCGGGCGGTCCACCGCTGGCGCTTCGAATCGGTGGAGGTGGCGGAGCCCGGCGGAAGCTGAGCCTGGGCCGGGCGGCCCGCCCGGCCTCCTGGCGTGCGGATATGGTCATGTGCATGCCCCGCCGTGACCTGCCGCCGCCGCCCCCTCCGCCGCACCTGCGCGCCTGGTTCGACGAGCACGCCGTACGGGCCGTACGGGCCGACCGTGCCCGTTTCCTGGGGGAGCTCGGGCGGCGCAGTCTGGGCTTCGGCCGGCTCGCGCTCCTCTGGTCGGTCTCGGCGGTCTTCGCCCTGGGCTGGACCTTCGTCGGCATGGCGCTGATGGCCATCGAGACGCACGAGCCGCTCGCGTACCTCTTCGGCCTCATCTTCGCCGTGCTCGGCGTGGGCGTGCTGATACCGGCCGGGTTCTGGTTCGCCTGGGGCGCCAAGCGGGACCGGCAGGTGCGCCGGCTGCTGTGCGCCTGGGCGGAGCTGGACCGGGACCCGCCCGTGGACGCCGCCGTACGCGCCCCCGGACGCAGCCTGATCTGGCTGCTGGCCTCCTTCGCCCTGGGCGGGGTCGGACTCTGGGTGACGTTCGCCTCGGCCGCGACGGCCCGGCCCGGGGCCGACACCTACGGCGAGGTCGCCTACACCATGGGCCTCGGCATGATCCTGTGGATCACCGCCCTGCTGGGCCTCGGCAAGGCGGGCGCGCACTACCGGTGGGCGCTGCGCGCCTTCGGGGGAGGACTCCGGGGGCCCGGCGGGCCGTCAGGGGCGGGCGGTCGGTGAGCCGATCAGCATCGAGGGGGCGCCGGCGACCCGGGTCAGGAACACCGTGGCGGAGTTCGGCCCCTGCGGCTTCACCTTCCTGCGCAGCTCCTCGGGCTCGATCGCGGAGCCGCGCTTCTTCACCGTGAGGATGCCGACCCCGCGCTCGCGCAGCAGCGCCTTGAGCTTCTTCAGCCCGAACGGCAGCACGTCGGTGATCTCGTACGAGGTCGCGTACGGGGTCTCGTGCAGCTCGTCGGCGGTGATGTACGCGATGGTCGGGTCGATCAGCCGGCCGTCCAGCTGCTCGGCGACCTCGGCGACGAGGTGGGCGCGGATCACGGCGCCGTCGGGCTCGTAGAGGTAGCGGCCGACGGGACCGGCCTCGGGGTCGGGCAGCGGGTCGGCGGTCGCCAGCGCGCGCGGACCGGGCAGCAGGGTGGCCCGGATCTCGCCCGGGGCCGTCCCGAACCACAGCACGGCCTCCTTCACGTCCCCCTGGTCGGAGATCCACTCGGCCTGCGCCTCGGCGGGCACCGCCTCGTGCGGGATCCCGGGGGCGATCTTGATGGCGGCGACCTTCGCGGCCCGGGCGGTGGCGATCGCCCAGGACAGCGGAGGCGAGTAGGACTCCGGGTCGAAGATGCGGCCGCGTCCGCCCCGGCGGGCCGGGTCGATGAAGACGGCGTCGTAGCCGGCCGTGTCGACCTCCGTCACATCGGCCTCCCGGACCTCGATCAGGTCCGCCAGTCCCAGCGCCGCGGCATTGGCGCGCGCGACGGCGACGGTCAGCGGATCGTGGTCCACCGCCAGCACGCGGATGCCGAGCCGGGCCAGGGCGAGGGCGTCGCCGCCGATCCCGCAGCAGAGGTCCGCGAGGCTCCGTACGCCCAGGGCGGCGAGCCGCTCGGCGCGGTACGAGGCAACGGAGGCGCGGGTGGCCATCTCTCCGCCGCCGGGGGTGAAGTACATCCGGCGGGCGTCCTCGGCCCCGAACTTCGCCACCGCGCGCTGCCGCAGCCGGGCCTGTCCGAGGGCGGCGGAGACCAGTGCGGCGGGGTGGTCGCGGCGCAGCCGGGTGGCGACGGCGAGCTCCTGGGCGGGGTCGTAGTCCCGGAGCGAGTCGAGGAGGGCGTGGCCCTCGGGGGCGAGGAGCGCGGCGAAGTCTTCGGGGGTCACGGGTCCATTGTCGGCCACGGTGGGCCACTCGGAGGAAGGTCGGATCCGCCTCGCGGTGTCGGCCGGGGTGCGTGCATCGCTGGTGTAAAGATGCCCAACTATGCAGCTAGTCCGACAAACGGAACATAAGACGCAACACGGTCACCGGATCGCGGCAGTCGCGCGCGGCCGGTTGGGTACGGCCGCGATGGCCGCACTGCTCGTCGCCGCACTCGGCACGGGCTGCGGAGCCGGCGGGTCCGATACGCCGGACAAGGCCGCCAAGGCGAAGGCCGCCGCGGGCGCCGCGGGCGAGCAGGCCGGAGCGGCCGGAGCGCTCGGCACCTACGCCGAGAAGCTGAAGGCCCTTCAGCAGGTGCGGGTCGTGGCCGCGAAGAAGTGGGGGCTGGCCAAGCCGCCGCTCGTCGCTCCGGAGGCTCCGAAGGCGAAGCCGGAGATCAGCACCCGCGACGGCTTCGAGGTCGAGGGCCAGGACGAGCTGCCCCCGGTCTTCACCACCGTCCCCACGGAGGAGAAGGTCGTCTTCCTGACGATCGACGACGGGGCCGAGAAGGACCCCGAGTTCCTGAAGATGATGCAGGAACTGAAGCTCCCGTACACCGCCTTCCTGAGCGACTACCTGGTCCGGGACAACTACCCGTACTTCAAGGAGATGCAGGCGGCGGGCGTCACGCTGAACAACCACACGCTCAACCACCGCTACATGCCCGCGCTCTCCTACGAGAAGCAGCGCCAGGAGATCTGCGGACAGCAGGACACGATCGAGAAGACGTTCGGCAAGCGGCCGACGCTCTTCCGGCCGCCGTACGGGAACTACAACGAGGACACGCTGCGCGCGGCCAAGTCCTGCGGGATCAAGGCCGTTCCGCTGTGGAACGAGGAGGCCTTCCCCAACCGGATGGACTGGCGGGAGTGGGACAAGGACCTGCACCCCGGGGACATCATCCTCACGCACTTCCGGGGCAAGGAAGACTGGAAGGGCAGCATGACTGACATGATCCGTCACGTCATGAAGACCGTCACGGACAAGGGTTACGCCGTGGCTCGCCTGGAGGATTACTTGTGAAGTACGCGCGCCGGTTCGTAGCCGGAACGCTGACGGCCGGCGCGCTCGCGCTGTCCCTGACGGGGTGCGGGGACAGCGTGGACCCCATCGAACGACTGGGGCGCAAGACCACGGAGGCCAGGGCGACTCCGTCGCCCTCGGGGGCGGCTTCCCCCTCCGCCGCGGCCCGGGAACCGGTGGCCGCGGCGGACGGGGCGTACAAGAAGTGGGGCCTCAGCGGCCCCCTCCAGTACGCGCCCAAGCCGGCCGTCAAACCCCGGATCGCGCCCGCCAAGGCGGGGCGGGTCCAGGTCATCGACCGAATACCCGTCCCGGCGGACGACAAGGTCGTCTTCCTGACGTTCGACGACGGCGCCGAGAAGAATCCCGAGTTCCTCACGATGGCCGCCGATCTGAAACTGCCGATCAGCATGTTCCTGACGGACAACATCGCCTCGTCGGACTACGGCCACTTCGAAAAGCTCCGCGACAACGGCTCCGGCAGCACGATAAACAACCACACCCTCACGCACCCGAATCTGCGGACCCTGTCCTTCGAGGCGCAGAAGAAGGAGATATGCGGGCAGCAGGACCGCCTGGAAACCCGCTTCGGCAAGCGGCCGGCGCTCTTCCGCCCGCCGTACGGCAATCACAACGACGACACCCTCAGGGCCGCGCACGAGTGCGGGATATCCCGGCTCCTCCTGTGGCGCGTGTCGATGCAGATCAACAACTTCCAGTACGCCGAGGGCTCCGCCCTCAAACCGGGTGACATCATCCTGGCCCACTTCCGCGGCCCCTCCGAGCTGAAGGGCACCACGGAGACCGAGATGACGACCCGGATGCTCCGGCGGATACAGGAGCAGGGCTACCGGATCGGCCGTATCGAGGACTATCTGTAGGACGGCGCCGGATCGGGTCCGGCCGCGGCGACCTGCGGGGTGATCGTCGTTTCCGCCGGGCCCCGGGCGTCCGCCTCGCGCTGTCTTTCCGTGCTGTCGGAGATGCGCAGCAGCAGGGCGATCATGATCCAGTTGGCCAGGAGGGACGAGCCGCCCGCGGCCAGGAAGGGCAGCGCCTTGCCGGTCAGCGGGATCAGCCCCGTGACGCCGCCCGCCACCACGAAGACCTGGAGCGCGAGGGCCGACGAGAGGCCCACCGCCAGCAGCTTGCCGAAGGGGTCGCGGGCGCCCAGTGCCATCCGCAGCCCGCGCTGCACGAGGAGCGCGTAGAGGATCAGGACGGCCATGACCCCGGCCAGGCCGAGCTCCTCGCCCACCGTCGTCAGGATGAAGTCGCTGCGGCCCGCGAACTTGATCAGCTCGGGATGGCCCATGCCGAGGCCCGTGCCGGAGATGCCGCCGGTGCCGAAGCTGAACAGCGCCTGCGCCGACTGGTCCGAGATGACACCCGGCGGCCGGTCCTTCCAGTAGTACGACAGCGGGTTCAGCCAGGCGGCGACACGAGCCTTGACGTGCGGTTCCGTCATGCCCACCACGAAGGCGCCCACCGAGGCGAGCACCAGGCCGACGACGATCCAGCCGGTGCGTTCCGTGGCCACGTAGAGCATGACCACGAACACGCCGAAGAAGATCAGGGAGGTGCCGAGGTCGCGCTCGAAGACCAGCACCATCAGCGAGATGATCCATACCGTGATGAGGGGGCCGAGCTGGCGCATCGGCGGCAGCCGCATGCCCAGGAACTTGCGGCCCGACAGGGCCAGCGCGTCGCGGTGGATCACCAGGTAGCCCGCGAAGAAGACCGCGATCATGATCTTCACGAACTCGCCGGGCTGGAGGGAGAGCCCGCCGATGATGATCCAGCGCTTCGCCCCGTAGGTGTCCGCGCCGAAGAAGGCGGGCGCGATCAGCGCCACCAGGGCCACGACCATCGTGATGTAGATGAACCGCTGGAGGAGGCGGTGGTCGCGCAGCAGTGCCAGCACCGCGATGCAGGCCGCGACGCCGATCACCGTCCACATCAGCTGGCCGGGAGCCACCGCCGGAGAGTTGTACCGGTCGAGGTACCCCTGGTCGAGCCGGTGCAGCAGCACCAGCCCCAGCCCGGTCAGCAGCAGGGCCAGCGGGAAGACCAGCGGATCCGCGTACGCAGCGAACCGGCGCACGGCCAGGTGACCCACCAGAGCGAGCAGCGTCATGCTGATCACGAAGCCGGTGAGACCGGACGGCAGCTCGTCGTTCATCGCGAGGCCGGCGCTGATGTGGCCGGAAATGGTGACGGCGAGGACGAGGACGAGCAGCAGTGCTTCCGTGCGACGGCGTGCGCCTGCCGTCGTCAGGGGTTTCAGTCCACGCACGGGACGCCGCCGCCGTCGATGGCGGGGGCTTCGCCGCCGCTCCGGGACGGTGCGGGCGCGGGGGCCGGCGCGGAGCTCCGGGGGGAGCCGGGGGCGGAGCCCTGCGGCGCGGGCGGTGTGTCCGGTGAGGAGGGGGCGGCGCCAGGCGCGCTCGGGCTCGCAGTGGCCCCGGGCCCGATCCGCTCGGCTATGAACCGCTTTATCTTCATATCATCTACGACGTTTATCTCGGCGCCGTGGTTCCTCCCGAAGCGTTCGATGGGAAGGGTCACAAACTCCACGTTGCCCCCGGACAGGTTCTTCGCCTGCTTCACGAACGACAGCAGGTCCCACCCCTGATCGGTGACGACGTCCTGCTTCGCCGCGTCGATCAGCTTGATCAGCTTCACCGGATCGGTGAAGGTCCCGGCCCGGTTCAGCTTGTGGGTGGCCCCCGCCAGGAACGCCTGCTGCCGCTTCGTCCGGTCCAGGTCGCCCATGGTCAGACCGTGCCGCTGCCGTACGAAGGCCAGCGACTGCTGCCCGTCGAGCGTCTGCCGCCCGGCCGGGAAGTCGGCTCCCGAGTACCGGTCCTTCACCGGCTTGTTCAGGCACACCGGTACGCCGCCCAGCGCGTCCGCGAGGTGGTAGAAACCGGCCAGGTTCAGCTCGGCGAAGTGGTCGATCGGCACGCCCAGGAAGGTGCGCACCGTCTCCAGCTCCGCCTTGCGCCCCGCCTCGCGCCCCTCGCGCTCCAGCTGCCTCGGGTCCTTGACCCCCTTGGCCGCGAGCTCCTCCTCCACCGTGGCCTTCGCCCGCCCGTAGGCCTCCTTGATCTTGGCCTTGCCGGTGAAACCGGGCACGCCGCGCAGCTCGACGAAGTCGTCGCGCGGCACCGAGAAGGCCTGTGCCCTGCTGCCGTCGCCGGGGACGTGCAACAGGATCAGGGTGTTGGTGTTGTAGCCGCCGACGTCGGAGCTCGCGCCCGCGTGCAGCTTGTCGAGGACCGCCGGGGGGAGGTCCTCGCCGTTCTGGTCGCGGCGGCTGTCCAGGCCCATCAGCAGGATGTTCACATCGCCGTGCTTCGACTTCTCGGCGCCCTCCAGGGCCTTCGAGCTGCCGATGCTGGAGGCGAGGTCGTCGTAGAGGTACCAGGCGGTCGCCCCCGCGAGCACCACCAGGGCGCAGCCGGACGCCAGCAGGGTGCGGGTGAGCCTGCGGCGGCGGCTGTGGCCGCGGCTGCCACCACGGCCGCGGGACGCGGACACCGGGGGCTTCGGTTCACGGGGCTTCCTGCGGTGGGCGCTCATGCCTGTCGATGCTGGGGTACCGGTGCTGAAGGAACCCTGAGGGTCCTGAAGGCGCCTTCAGGGGCGGGTGCGGGCAGAGCCGGACGCGGCCGGGGCGGGCCCGGTCGGGGCGGGCACGCGCAGCACCAGCCGGGCGCCTCCGGCGGGCGCCGGGAGCGCGCGGACCTCACCGCCGTGCGCCCGGGCGATCTCCCGGGCGATGGCCAGCCCCAGGCCGGTGCCCCCGCCGGCCCGGCCCCGGTCCGCGTCCAGGCGTACGAACCGCTCGAAGACCCGGTCCCGGTCCGCCTCGGGGATGCCCGGCCCGTCGTCCGTGACCTCCAGCAGCGCCCAGCCGTCCTCGGCCGCGGCCCGGACCACGACCCCGGTACGGGCGTACCGCAGGGCGTTGTCCACCAGGTTGGCCAGCGCCCGCTCCAGCCGCGCCGGATCCCCGGCGGCCGGTACGGGAGCTCCCGCGTCCAGCCGTAGCGGAACCCGGGGAGCGGGGCGCCGCGCCGCGTCCTCCGCGGCCAGCAGCGCGAGGTCCACCGGCTCGGTGCGCGGCGCGGGCCCGCCGTCGAGGCGGGCCAGCAGGAGCAGATCGGCCGCGATGGCCTGCAGCCGCTCGGTATCGGCCAGCGCGGCCGCCACCGACTCCCGGTCGGGGTCCCGCAGCGCCACCTCCAGCCGGGTCCGGACGGCCGCGAGGGGGTTGCGCAGCTCGTGCGAGGCGTCGGCGGTGAACTGCCGCTGCCGCGCGTCGCTGCGCTCCAGCCGGTCGAGCGTGTCGTTGACCGTCCGGGCCAGCTGCGCGATCTCGTCGGCGCCGCCCGGGTCCGGGACCCGCCGGTCCAGCTCGCTTCCGGTGACCGCGGCCAGCCCGGTGCGGATCGCGGTGACCGGGCGCAGCGCGTGGCCCGTCACCCACCAGGCCAGGGCCGCCGAGAAGACGATCAGCGGGGGCGCGCCGGCCAGCAGGCCGAGCGCGACGGCCCGGTTGGCGTCGTCCACGTCGCCGAGCACGGTCGCGGCGTAGACGGTGTGCGGGTCGTGCGCCCCCGGTGGACCGGGCGCGTCCACGGCGACCACCACACGCCGCTGCGCTCCGGGGCGCGCGGGAGGCAGGACGGCCGACCGCACGTCCCGGCCGGGCGCGGGGGTCAGCTCCGTGAGCTCCGGGGTGTCCTTCAGGTCCCCGCTGGTGGCCACGACCGCACCGGCCGCGTTCCGTACGAGGACCAGGTCGACCCCGCCCTCGGGCGCGGGCAGCCGGCCGCGGGCCGGAAGGCTCCCGGTGTCGTACTGGGCGGCCACCTTGCGCGCGGCGAGCTCGGTGCGGCCGGTGGCGTTCTCGATGAGGTTGGCGCGCAGCAGGGTGTAGAGCCACAGCCCGCCGGCGGCCAGGACGGCGGCCATCGCGAGGGCGGCGGCCGCGGCGGCGCGGGCACGGAGGCTGCCGAGGCGGCGGGACCGGGGCCGGTGCGGTGGCCGGGGTTCAGCCACCGTCCGGGGCCATCCTGTAGCCGGTGCCGTGCACCGTGAGGATCGAGCGTCGGCCGAAGGGGGCGTCGATCTTCCGGCGGAGCGAGGAGACGTAGACCTCGACGATGTTCGGGTCGATGCCGTGCGGGGTGTCCCAGACCTCGTCGAGGATGTCCTGCTTGGCGACGGCCCGGCCGGGCTGTTCCATCAGGCAGCCCAGGACGCCGAGCTCGCGGGCGGTCAGCTCGATCTCGTGCGTGCCGCGACGGCAGCGGCGGCCGCGGGGATCGAGGACGAGGTCGCCGGCCTGCAGGACGCCGGTCCGCGCGGCGTCGCCCGCTGCGGCGGCGCGGCGGGTGAGGGCGCGGAGGCGGGCGGCGAGGACGACGAAGGAGAACGGCTTCGTCAGGTAGTCGTCCGCGCCCGAGTCCAGACCCTCCGCCTCGTCGTACTCGCCGTCCTTGGCGGTCAGCATCAGCACGGGGGTGGCGACGCCGTGCGAACGCATCCGGGTGCATATCTCGTACCCCGAGAGGCCGGGGAGCATCAGGTCGAGGAGGACCACGTCGTACGGGCCTCCGGTGAGGGCCAGATCCAGTCCGTGGTGGCCGTCGTGGGCGAGATCCACCCAGTGGCCGTCGGCGGAGAGGCCGCGCCGCAGTGAATCGGCGAGGCTGACTTCGTCTTCGACGACCAGGATCCGCATGCCCCAAGCCTCACATACCGGGCACCATGCCTCCTCGACGCGCCGCTCGCACCGCTGCGCCGGACTCCGTCCGGCGGCGACCGGTCGGTGCTGGCGCCACCGCCGTCCCGGCTTGGGTCCGGTGGGCGGGTGCGGGCGGCCGGGCCCTGCGGGGCAAGGTCCCCTACCCGCCCTTCCGCCGTTCCCCGGGCGCTGCCCGGACCCGCGCCTCAAACGCCGGCGAGGCTGGATTTGGCGGATGTCAGCCTGCCGGTGGACGCCGACGGTCCGGGATATTCAGCCCCGCCGGCGTTGGAGGCGTCGGGGTCCGGGGACTGGCCCCCGGCAGCGCTGGTGCGGGGATCGGGGGCTCGGGGGTGCCCCGAGGGAGCGGGATCCGGGGCTCGCGCAGGCGGCCCCGGCTACGAATCCAGCGGCGCGTATTGGCACTCCGCTTGACCGAGTGCTAATCCCCGGAATAGTCTCGCGTCTGGCACTCGCCCCTGGTGAGTGCCAACACAGCGACAGGCAGATCCGGCACCCGCGACGACGGATCGACCTGGTCGCAACCTCAGACAATTAACCCCGGATCTCCGAAGCGGAAGGTCAGATCGTGACGACCACCAGCTCCAAGGTTGCCATCAAGCCGCTCGAGGACCGCATTGTGGTCCAGCCGCTCGACGCCGAGCAGACCACGGCCTCTGGCCTGGTCATCCCGGACACCGCGAAGGAGAAGCCCCAGGAGGGCGTCGTCCTCGCCGTGGGTCCGGGTCGCTTCGAGGACGGCCAGCGTCTCCCGCTGGACGTCACCGTCGGCGACGTCGTCCTGTACTCCAAGTACGGCGGCACCGAAGTGAAGTACAACGGCGAGGAGTACCTCGTCCTCTCGGCCCGCGACGTGCTCGCGATCGTCGAGAAGTAATCACTTCTCCAGTTTTGCTTTGAGCTACGCCCCTGGTCACCCCTGCTGATGCCGGGCGGCGAGGGGCGTAGTTCGTGTCTGACAGGCGGTCGCGGTGAGCGGCCGGGGATAGCAACGAGAGGGCTGAACCGCTCCCATGCCGAAGATTCTCAAGTTTGACGAGGACGCCCGTCGCGCCCTTGAGCGTGGCGTCAACAAGCTCGCCGACACCGTCAAGGTGACGATCGGCCCCAAGGGCCGCAACGTCGTCATCGACAAGAAGTTCGGCGCTCCGACCATCACGAACGACGGCGTCACCATCGCCCGTGAGGTCGAGCTCGACGACCCGTACGAGAACCTTGGCGCGCAGCTCGTCAAGGAGGTCGCGACCAAGACCAACGACGTCGCGGGTGACGGCACCACCACCGCCACCGTCCTGGCGCAGGCGCTGGTCCGCGAGGGTCTGCGCAACGTTGCCGCGGGTGCGTCCCCGGCCGCCCTGAAGAAGGGCATCGACGCCGCCGTCAAGGCCGTCTCCGACGAGCTCCTGGCGACCGCCCGTCCGATCGAGGACAAGTCCGACATCGCCGCCGTGGCCGCGCTCTCCGCGCAGGACCAGCAGGTCGGTGACCTCATCGCCGAGGCGATGGACAAGGTCGGCAAGGACGGTGTCATCACCGTCGAGGAGTCCAACGCCTTCGGCCTGGAGCTCGAGTTCACCGAGGGCATGGCCTTCGACAAGGGCTACCTGTCCCCGTACATGGTCTCCGACCAGGAGCGTATGGAGGCCATCCTCGATGACCCGTACATCCTGATCAACCAGGGCAAGATCTCCTCCATCCAGGACCTCCTGCCGCTGCTCGAGAAGGTCATCCAGGCCGGCGCCTCCAAGCCGCTCCTGATCATCGCCGAGGACGTCGAGGGCGAGGCGCTCTCCACCCTCGTCGTCAACAAGATCCGTGGCACCTTCAACGCCGTCGCCGTCAAGGCGCCCGGCTTCGGTGACCGCCGCAAGGCGATGCTCCAGGACATGGCCACCCTCACCGGTGCCACCGTCATCGCCGAGGAGGTCGGCCTCAAGCTCGACCAGGCCGGTCTGGACGTCCTGGGCTCCGCCCGCCGCGTCACGATCTCCAAGGACAGCACCACCATCGTCGACGGTGGCGGCTCTTCCGACGAGGTCCTCGGCCGCGTCAACCAGATCAAGGCCGAGATCGAGTCCACCGACTCGGACTGGGACCGCGAGAAGCTGCAGGAGCGCCTGGCGAAGCTCGCCGGCGGCGTCTGCGTCATCAAGGTCGGCGCCGCCACCGAGGTGGAGCTCAAGGAGAAGAAGCACCGTCTCGAGGACGCCATCTCGGCGACCCGCGCCGCGGTCGAGGAGGGCATCGTCTCCGGCGGTGGCTCCGCTCTCGTCCACGCCGTGAAGGTGCTGGAAGGCAACCTGGGCCTGTCGGGCGACGAGGCCACCGGTGTCGCGGTCGTGCGCCGCGCCGCCGTCGAGCCGCTGCGCTGGATCGCGGAGAACGCCGGCCTCGAGGGCTACGTCATCACCGCGAAGGTCGCCGAGCTCGAGAAGGGCCAGGGCTTCAACGCCGCCACCGGCGAGTACGGCGACCTGGTCAAGGCCGGCGTCATCGACCCGGTCAAGGTCACCCGCTCCGCGCTGGAGAACGCCGCTTCCATCGCGTCGCTGCTGCTCACGACCGAGACCCTGGTCGTCGAGAAGCCGGCCGACGACGAGGGCGACGCCGGTCACGGCCACGGTGGCCACGGCCACAGCCACTGACCTCGTCGGTGAGCACGGCAGGTAAGCACGGCAAGTAAGCACGGGAAAGCCCCGGTCACCGCTGCCAAGCGGTGGTGACCGGGGCTTTCCCGTGTGCCGCCGACCCGGGGCGAAGAGCTATCCGGGCATCATGCCCATCTGGCGCATCAGGCCCGGGGCGTCGTAGTACCACCAGTCCTCGGCGATCTGGCCGTTCTCGATCCGGCAGGTCGTACAGCCCGACATGGTGAATTCCTTGCCGGTCGGCGCGACCCCCATGAACTCGCCCTTGTGGGTGCCCTTCCAGTCCCACAGGGTGGTGACGCAGTCGCCTTCGGCGATCTGGCGCGTCATGTCGAAGGTCATGTCGAAGGCGCCCCGCCACATGCCGACGGTCTTGCGGATGCCTTCGCGGCCGTTGCCCTCGCCGGCGCTCTCCATGATGTCGTGGGTGACGTAGTCGGCCGCGATGCACTCTTCGACGGCGTCGAAGTTGCCCTTGCCCACGACCTCCTCGAGGAAGCGGTTCACGACGAGCTTGTTGAGGTACTCGTCACGGACCACGTCGAGGTTCATGAACTTCGGCATGCCGTCGCAGAGCGCCACCATCTCCTGGAACATCCGGTCGGTTTCCGGGAGTTGGGAGTTCCTCATGGCCTCTTCGTACGAGGGGAATTCGACGAGGTCCACGTAGTGGGTCTTGGAGTCGCGGTCCCTGCCGATGAGGGTGTGGGTGACCGTGCGCTTGCCGGCGGTCTGTTCGGCATAGCGGTCGATGAGGCTGTTCATCTCGTCGAAGCGCTTGGTCTCGTAATCGATCACTTGTACGAATGTCATCGCGTCGCCTCCCGCGCTGGATGGGACACATCCAGTCTAGGGAGATTTCACCCATATGCCGCGTTTAATCACAGGTCACCACGGGCCCGGTTACTAGTCCATCACTGGGGCCCGTACTTGCGCCCCGTGCGCGAGGACACCCCGCCCAGCAGCCCCCGCGGGGTCAGCTTCACCACGCTCATCAGTGCCTTGTACCGCGGGTCCGGGATCGACACCGTCTTGCCCCGCGCCAGATCGGCCAGGGCCGCCGCCACCAGCTTGTCGGCGTCGAGCCACATCCAGCCGGGGATGTTGTCCGTGCCCATGCCGGCCCGCTCGTGGAACTCGGTCCGCACGAAGCCCGGGCACAGCGCCATCAGCCGTACGCCCGAGCCGGTCAGGTCCTTGGCCGCACCCTGGGTGAACTGCACGACCCAGGCCTTGCTCGCCCCGTAGGTGCCGCGCGGCAGGAAGGCGGCCACCGAGGCCACGTTGATCACGCCGCCGCGCCCGCGGGAGCGCATCGGCTCCACGGCCGCCGAGGTCAGCCGCAGCACGGCCTCGATGTGGACCTTCAGCATGGTCAGCTCGTCGGCCATGGAGACCTCGAGGTAGCGGCCCTTGTTGCCGAAGCCCGCGTTGTTCACCAGCAGGTCCACCGGGTGCTTGCGGTCGGCGAGGCGCTCCTCGACCGCCGCGATGCCCGCCTCGGTGGAGAGGTCGGCGGCCAGCACCTCCGCCTCGATCCCGTGCCGGTCGTGCAGCTCGGTGGCCTGCTCGCCGAGCCGCTTCGTGTCCCGGGCCACCAGGACCAGGTTGTGCCCCTGGGCGGCGAGCCGCCGCGCGAAGGCGGCGCCGATGCCCGCCGTGGATCCCGTAATCAACGCAGTCGTCATAGGCGCAACCTAGTCGCCCCGCTTCCCGTACTTCTCCACGTGGGCCAGCGCCTTGTCCCGAGCCTCCGGCTCCAGTGCGTCCCCCGCCGCCAGCGTGCGCGGCAGCAGATCCCGCTCGGTGGTGAAGGCGCGGAACCAGAACTCCACCGTTACCTCGTGGTCCGGACGGTGCACGACCTCGATGGTGTCGCCGGGGGAGACCGAGCCTTCCCACAGGACCCGCAGGTAGGCGCCCGGCCGGGCTTCCTGGGTGAACCGCTTGACCCAGGCCTTCTCGCCGAGCATTCCCTGGAAGGTCCGGCACGGGATGCGGGCCGAGGCCACCTCGAGGAGCAGATCGGGGCCGACCCGCCACCGCTCACCGAGCAGTGCGCCGTTCACGTCGAGACCGGAGGTGGTGAAGTTCTCGCCGAAGATCCCGCCGGGCAGCTCGCGGCCGAGCTCGTCCTCCCACCACTCCAGGTCCTCGCGGGCGTACGCGTACACGGCCTGGTGGTCACCGCCGTGATGGCGCAGATGGCAGACGTCGTCCCCCTCCACGCCACTCGCGCCGACACCCTTGGGTCCCGGGGCGAAGACCCGTACGGGTCCCGGCGCCGGAATCTTGCCGTGACCGGTCAGCCCGTCCGGGGCGTCGGTGTACTCGACGGCCGTCGCGCGGCCGAGGTTCACGGAGATCAGATGCATGGGCCCACGCTAGCCGAACCGCCCCAAAGCAGCCGATGATTATTCGCACCGGAATCAAAGTACCCCTTATGCTCGAAGGGTGATCGAGGCACGCCATCTCCGAGTTCTGCGCGCTGTCGCCGGAACCGGGTCCTTCTCCGCCGCCGCCCGCGAGCTCGGCTGCACCCAGCCGGCCGTCTCCCAGCAGATGAAGGCGCTGGAGCAGTCCGCCGGCACCCCGCTGCTGATCCGCACCGGGCGCGAAATGCGGCTCACCCAGGCCGGGGAGGCGCTGGTCCGGCACGCCGCCGGCATCCTCGCCGGGCTGACGGCCGCGGAGGAGGAGGTTGCGGCCATCGCCGGACTGCGCGCCGGGCGGGTCCGGCTGGTCTCCTTCCCGAGCGGCAGTTCCACGCTGGTGCCGACCGCGCTCGCGGCGATGCGCGCGGACCATCCGGGGACCCGCATCTCGCTGGTCGAAGCCGAGCCGCCGCGCTCGGTGGAGATGCTGCGCGAGGGCGACTGCGATCTCGCACTGGCCTTCCGCTACGGCGGTGCCTCCGGATCGGCGACGGAGTGGGAGGACCTCGTGGTCCGGCCGCTGCTGACCGACCGGCTCGTCGGGCTGGTGCCCGAGGGGCACCGGCTGGCGGGGGCGGAGCGGGTGGGCATGGCGGAACTGGCCGACGAGCCCTGGATCGCGGGCTGTCCGCGCTGCCGCCGCCATCTGGTGGAGGTGTGCGAAGCCGTCGGCTTCACCCCGCGCATCGACTTCGCCACCGACGACTACCCGGCCGTGGTCGGCCTGGTCGGGGCCGGGCTCGGGGTCGCGGTGCTGCCGGAGCTCGCGGTGGAGTCCGTACGGGCCAAAGGCGTGAGCACCCTCGTCGTGGAACCGGCCGTCGAGCGGGAGGTCGTCGCGCTGACCCTGCCCGACCTGGCCAGGGTCCCGGCGGTGGCCGCGACGCTGGCCCAGCTGGAGCGGGCCGCCCGGCGCTGACGGTCCGGCCCCTATGGTCCGGCCCCTATGGTCCAGCCCCGGCGGTCCGGCGCCGGCGGTCCGGCCACCCGGCCTATCGGTGCCGGACCGGTTGCGCCGGACGGGGCCGCCACGCGAAGGACCGTACGGCGGTACGGCCGGTCGGGTGACGGGCCCGGTCCGGTACGCGGCACGCGGGTGCGTGCCGGTGCTGCGCTGGTCGGTGCTGTGCTGGTCTACGAGTCGAGGAAACGTTCCTTCGGTCGTTTCGTGTGAAGCCCGCTCAGTGCGGAGCGATCGGCGTGCTCGGTCCGATCGCGCTCGTCGCCGGGATCAGGCGATGGCGTGCGCGGCCCATCAGTTCTTCGCGTTCGTCCTCGGTGAGGCCGCCCCACACCCCGTAGGGCTCGCGGACGGCGAGTGCGTGCGCGGCGCATTCAGAACGCACCGGGCAGCGCATGCAGACCTCTTTAGCCGAGGTCTCGCGCGCGCTCCTGGCCGCGCCCCGCTCGCCTTCCGGGTGGAAGAAGAGGGAGCTGTCGACCCCGCGGCAGGCAGCCAGCAGCTGCCAGTCCCAGAGGTCGGCGTTCGGTCCGGGGAGGCGGGAGAAATCTGCCATTGGTAGTCCTCTTGGTGCCGGTACTGAGGCGGATACGGTCCATGTCTCCACACCTACTGTCGTAGTAGATGTAAATATGACTCATTGGGAATCTAGCCTCAGACATGCGCCAAACGGAAGGAAAGCCGCCAAATAGGGCATACCGTCATCTGGAGGACACGCGGAGAGTGGTGCCTGCCTTGTGTTCGCTTCCTCACGTAGAGTGCCGAAGGTGTCCGTCCGACCCGTAACTCTTTCGAGTGACCATCGTTGAGAGTGCGAAGGCGGTTGAACCAAGAAGTTCTCGGACAGGTGTCCGGGGGCATCGACCGCACAGGTGACGATACGTACCAGCCTGGAGGCTCAAGGTGACGCGCATCAGCAGCTGCGGAGGGCGGTCATGACATCCGTCCTCGTCTGCGACGACTCCCCGCTTGCCCGAGAGGCGCTCCGCCGCGCGGTTGCCACCGTGCCCGGCGTCGAGCGTGTGACGACGGCCGCCAACGGCGAGGAAGTCCTCCGCCGCTGGGGTGCCGACCGTTCCGACCTGATTCTGATGGATGTACGGATGCCCGGGCTCGGCGGTGTGGAGACGGTTCGCCGGCTGCTCTCGGCCGACCCCGGCGCCCGCATCATCATGCTGACGGTCGCCGAAGACCTGGACGGCGTGGCCCTCGCGGTCGCCGCCGGCGCCCGGGGCTATCTGCACAAGGACGCCTCGCGCGCCGAACTGCGGGCCACGGTCACCCAGGCCCTCGCCGACCCGACCTGGAGGCTGGCCCCGCGCCGGCTCCGCTCGGCCGAGATGGGCGCCGCGCCCACGCTCACCGCGCGCGAGATCCAGGTGCTGGAGGGCATGAGCCACGGCCGGTCCAATGCGGAGATCGGGCGCGAGCTCTTCCTCTCCGAGGACACGGTCAAGACGCACGCCCGCCGGCTGTTCAAGAAGCTCGGCGCGTCCGACCGGGCGCACGCCGTGGCGCTCGGGTTCCGCTGGGGCCTGGTCCGCTGACCGTGCGACCGCCGGCCCTCACCGGCCGGCGGTGCCGCGGGCGGGCAGGCCCGCCCGGCTCCCCGGATCTCCCGGTCCCGACCGCCCACCGGAATCTCCCGCCGTCGGATCCGCCGCACCCTGGTGCGTACCGGGGATTGACGGTGCACAATCCGAGGGACGTGTCGCTTCGGGCGCGATGCCGCATGCTTGAGGGTGTGGCGCATCCTGGAGATGTCGCCGCGGGGACGATTCGGCCGAGCGGGAGGGGAGGGGCCAGAGCATGAGTTCCGGTGCACCCACCCCGCACAACCCGTCGACGCATAACGCTTCGACGCACAACACGGGCCACGGTGCCGCGAATACTCCGGCGCCAAGGCACCATGGATTGATGCGCGACGACGAGGCCCCGGGGTCACCCCCGACCACAGGTGGCAGCGGCGCCTCCCGGAACAGCGGCGCCGCCCGGAACAGTGGCGACAGCACCGTCAGCGCGCTCGTACGCCGTGCGGTGGAAGGCGACGAGCAGGCCACCCACGATCTGCTCGCCTTCGTGCACCCCCTCGCCATCCGCTACTGCCGATCCCGCCTGTCGCGACTTCCCGGTGACGCTCGTCACTTCGTGGAGGACCTGGCGCAGGAGGTCTGCGTCGCCGTGCTGATGGCGCTGCCGCGCTACCGCGACACCGGGCGCCCCTTCGAAGCCTTCGTCTTCGCCATCGCCGCGCACAAGGTCGCCGATCTCCAGCGGGCCGCCATGCGCCATCCGGGCAGTACGGCCGTGCCCTCCGACGAGATGCCGGAACGGCCCGACGACTCCCTGGGCCCCGAGGAGCGCGCGCTGCTGAGCAGTGACGCCGCCTGGGCCAAGAAGCTGCTCGCCAACCTGCCGGAGAACCAGCGCGAACTCCTCGTCCTGCGCGTGGCCGTCGGGCTGACCGCCGAAGAGACCGGGCAGATGCTCGGGATGTCCCCCGGGGCGGTGCGCGTCGCCCAGCACCGGGCGCTGAGCCGGCTCCGCGCGCTCGCCGAGCAGTAGGCCGTACGGGGTTTTCCCCGTAGGAAGATACGAACCTTGGCATCGATCTTCGTCGTGGAATGAGAGGCGTCGGGATCCCGTTAGCATGGACATCCGCGCTGAGCAAGACCATCTTGGAAGGTGTCATGACTGTGAACGGCAGCGACTCGACTGGGATGCCCGACAAATTCGCCACGCTCGGCCTCACCTATGACGATGTGCTGCTGCTCCCGGGGTCGTCCGACATGTCCCCGGACGCGATCGACACGTCCTCGCTCATCTCCCGCAACGTCCGCGTGAACGTCCCGCTGCTCTCCGCCGCCATGGACAAGGTCACCGAGGCCCGGATGGCCATCGCGATGGCCCGCCAGGGCGGCGTCGGCGTCCTGCACCGCAACCTCTCCATCGCCGATCAGGCCAACCAGGTCGACCTGGTCAAGCGCTCCGAGTCCGGTATGGTCACCGACCCGATCACGGTGCACCCCGACGCGACCCTGCGCGAGGCCGACGAGCTCTGCGCCAAGTTCCGGATCTCCGGCGTCCCGGTCACCGACCCGGCGGGCAAGCTGCTCGGCATCGTCACCAACCGCGACATGGCCTTCGAGTCGGACCGCAGCCGCCAGGTGCGCGAGGTCATGACCCCGATGCCGCTGGTCACGGGCAAGGTGGGCATCTCCGGCGTGGACGCCATGGAGCTGCTGCGCCGCCACAAGATCGAGAAGCTGCCGCTCGTCGACGAAGCCGGTCTCCTCAAGGGCCTCATCACGGTCAAGGACTTCGTCAAGGCCGAGAAGTACCCGAACGCCGCCAAGGACAAGGACGGCCGGCTGCTCGTCGGCGCGGCCGTCGGCGTCGCGGGCGACGCGTACGAGCGGGCCCAGGCCCTGATCGAGGCGGGCGCCGACTTCATCGTCGTCGACACCGCCCACGGCCACTCCCGCCTCGTCGGCGACATGGTCTCCAAGATCAAGTCGAACTCGACGGTCGACGTCATCGGCGGCAACATCGCCACCCGCGACGGCGCCCAGGCCCTCATCGACGCCGGCTGTGACGGCATCAAGGTCGGCGTCGGTCCCGGCTCCATCTGCACCACCCGCGTCGTCGCCGGCATCGGCGTTCCGCAGGTCACCGCGATCTACGAGGCCGCGCTCGCCGCCAAGGCGGCCGGCGTGCCGGTCATCGGCGACGGCGGCCTGCAGTACTCCGGCGACATCGCCAAGGCGCTCGTCGCCGGCGCCGACACGGTGATGCTCGGCTCGCTGCTCGCGGGCTGCGAGGAGTCCCCGGGCGAGCTGCTGTTCATCAACGGCAAGCAGTTCAAGTCGTACCGCGGCATGGGCTCGCTCGGCGCGATGCAGTCCCGCGGCGACCGCAAGTCCTTCTCCAAGGACCGCTACTTCCAGGAGGGCGTGGGCGGCGACGACAAGCTCATCCCCGAGGGCATCGAGGGCCAGGTCCCGTACCGCGGCCCGCTCTCCGCGGTCGTGCACCAGCTCGTCGGCGGCCTGCGCCAGTCGATGTTCTACGTCGGCGGCCGCACGGTGCCGGAGCTCCAGGACCGCGGCCGGTTCGTCCGGATCACCTCGGCGGGGCTCAAGGAGAGCCACCCGCACGACATCCAGATGACGGTCGAGGCGCCGAACTACAGCCGCAAGGGCTGATACCAGCAGCTCAGGAGGGGCGGACCCGCACGGGTCCGCCCCTCCTGCGTGCCCGGCGGGTGCGTCCGTACAGCGGTCACCGGAACGCGGCGCGCCGGGGTTCGGGGATACTGGACGGGCAGACCCAGAGGAAAGGCCACCACACGTGACTGAGATCGAGATCGGGCGCGGCAAGCGCGGCCGCCGGGCGTACGCGTTCGATGACATCGCCATCGTCCCCAGCCGCCGGACCCGGGACCCGAAGGAGGTCTCGATCGCCTGGCAGATCGACGCCTACCGCTTCGAGCTCCCGTTCCTGGCCGCTCCCATGGACTCGGTCGTCTCCCCGCAGACCGCCATCCGCATCGGCGAGCTCGGCGGCCTCGGCGTGCTGAACCTCGAAGGTCTGTGGACCCGGTACGAGGACCCGCAGCCGCTGCTGGACGAGATCGCGGAGCTGGACGAGGAGTCCGCCACCCGCCGTCTCCAGGAGATCTACTCCGCCCCCATCCAGGCGGACCTGATCCGTCAGCGGATCAAGGAGGTGCGCGACTCCGGTGTCGTCACCGCCGCCGCGCTCTCCCCGCAGCGCACGGCCGAGTTCTCCAAGGCCGTCGTCGACGCGGGCGTGGACATCTTCGTGATCCGCGGCACCACCGTGTCGGCGGAGCACGTCTCCGGCGCCGCCGAACCGCTGAACCTCAAGCAGTTCATCTACGAGCTCGACGTCCCGGTCATCGTGGGCGGCTGCGCCACCTACACCGCGGCCCTGCACCTGATGCGCACCGGCGCGGCCGGTGTCCTGGTCGGCTTCGGCGGCGGCGCCGCGCACACCACGCGCAACGTGCTGGGCATCCAGGTTCCGATGGCCACCGCCGTCGCCGACGTGGCCGCGGCCCGCCGCGACTACATGGACGAGTCCGGCGGCCGCTACGTGCACGTCATCGCCGATGGCGGCGTGGGCTGGTCCGGCGACATCCCGAAGGCCGTCGCCTGCGGCGCCGACGCCGTGATGATGGGCTCCCCGCTGGCCCGTGCCACCGACGCGCCCGGCAAGGGCAACCACTGGGGCATGGAGGCCGTCCACGAGGACGTGCCGCGCGGCAAGAAGGTCGACCTCGGCACCGTCGGTACCACCGAGGAGATCCTCACCGGCCCGTCGCACTCCCCGGACGGCTCGATGAACATCTTCGGCGCGCTGCGCCGCTCGATGGCCACCACCGGCTACAGCGAGCTCAAGGAGTTCCAGCGGGTCGAGGTCACGATCGCGGACTCGCAGCACAGCCGCTGACGCCCGTCCCGTACCGCCTGAGGCCCGGCTTCCCCTGTGGGGAGCCGGGCCTCGGTCGTGCCGGGGTGCGCGGGCGGGGGCCGGTCAGCACTTGCCCTTGGTCCGTCGGTTCACGCAGATGGACCACGGGACGAGGAAAGCCGCCGCGAGGAGCAGCCAGGGCACCAGGGAGTACGCGTCGTCCCGGGCGAGCTGGCCGTGCCGGTCGCCCATGAACGTGCCGGCCAGGACCACCCACGCGAGGGCGAGCATTCCGGGGACGCCGAGCACCCACAGCAGGACGGTGAACCGGGCGGAGGGTTCGGAGCGCGCGGGGTGTGGGGGGCGCGAGGTGTTCGGGAGGTTCGGGGACACGCGCGGATCATAGGGCCGGAGGCCTGGCGGAAGACAGGTTTCCGGACGTCGCGTGATCATGGGTCCGGCAGGTCGGGGCCGCTCCGGCCGGGGCCGGGGACGGGAACGGCCCCGGAGTCCTGGGCGGAGTCCGGGGCCGGCCGTGTGGAACCGAGGGGTCAGGAGGCCTTGCGGGCCGACTGGAAGGCGGTGTAGCCGCCGAGGGCGAGGAAGAGGTACGTCATCGGGCCGGACGTCTCCTTCCAGGCGTCGACGAGCAGGGAGGTGCCGAGGTCGAGCACGTCGAGGGTGCTCACGCCGAGCTCGTCCGCACCGATCATGGCGATGCCGAGGATCTGGCCCCCGAAGACGGCGGCCAGCGAGAGCAGGGCGCTGAGCACCGGCAGGAGGGGGTTGGGCCCGCCGAGCTTGCCGGCTGCGAAGCCGACCGCTGCGCCGACGGCGACGGCCGCGAAGCCGATCTGGTACTCGGTCAGGCCGATGATCGTGCCGTAGACGGCGCCGGTGACCAGGGCGGCGCCCACGGCCGCGGCGATCCCCAGGCCCACGTTGGCGGGGCGTGCCGGGGCCGGGGCCTGGGCCTGGAGGAAGTCGGCGCCGGACGGGCCCGGGTAGCCGGCCGGGGCGGCGGCGTCGGGTGCGGGCGCCGAGGGCGTCGCCGGAGTGGTGGAGTCGGACGCGGGCGACGGGAACTGCTGGCTCATGGAGAAATCCCCCCCCAGGGATTCGTGGGCACACGGGGCCCGCACGACTGACGTGGGGGTGTATGCGCGAGATAAGTCGCCGCAGGCTAGCAGCAGCCTGCGACATCCGTGGAGGGGTTTCGGGTGGAGGGGCCGTGCGCGCGGGGCACGCCCTAGAGGCGGTGCGCGGCGCCCGCCGGGCTGGCGCCGCGGGTGTCCAGGAGCAACTGGGCCTTCACCGCGAGGCCTTGCAGATCGTAGGTGCGGTGGTGCTGGAGCAGGATCGTCAGATCGGCGTTGGCGGCGGCCTCGTACAACGATTCGGCGCGGGGGACGGGCTGGTCCCTGACGCGCCAACCGGCGATGTACGGGTCGTGGTAGCTGATCAGCGCCCCGAGGTCGAGGAGACGGCTGGCGATCTCGCGCGCCGGTGAGCCCTCCTGGTCGGCGAGGTCGGGCTTGTAGGTGACGCCCAGGAGGAGGACGCGGGCGCCGCGCGCGGACTTGCCGTGCTCGTTGAGCAGGGTCGCGCTGCGCTGGATGACGTACTGCGGCATCCGGTCGTTGATCTCCTGCGCCAGACCGACCATGCGCAGCGGGTGGCCCGGGGTGCGGGTGGTGTGGGGGAGGTAGTTGGGGTCGAGGGGGACTCCGTGGCCGCCGACTCCGGGGCCGGGGCGGAAGGCCTGGAACCCGTACGGCTTGGTCTCGGCGCAGCGGATGACGTCCCACAGGTCCACGCCCAGGTCGTGGCAGAGCACGGCCATCTCGTTCATGAGGGCGATGTTGACGTGCCGGTAGTTCGTTTCGAGGAGCTGGACCGTTTCGGCCTCGCGCAGGCCGCGGGCGCGGACCACCTTCTCGGTGAGCCGGGCGTAGAAGGCGTGCGCGGACTCGGTGCAGGCGGGGGTGAGGCCGCCGATGACCTTGGGGGTGTTGGAGATGCCGTGCGTGCGGTTGCCGGGGTCGAGGCGGCTGGGGGAGTAGGCCAGGTGGAAGTCCCGGCCGGCGCGCAGGCGGGAGCCCGATTCGAGGATCGGGCGCAGGTAGTCCTCGGTGACGCCGGGGTGGGCCGCCGATTCGAGGATGACGGTGGTGTGCGGACGCAGCCGGGCGGCGAGCGTGCGGCCCGCCTCGCCGACCGCGGACAGGTCGAGTGCACGATCCGCGCCGAGCTGGGTAGGGGCGCAGATGACGGCGGTGCGGACCCGGCCCAGTTCGGCGGGGTTGGTGGTGATCCGGAAGCCGGCCGCCGACATGCGGCGGATCTCGGCGGCGGTGAGGGTGGAGTCCGTCGCCGGACCGCTGTCGTAGCCGACCGTCTCGATCCCGGCGGCCACGGCTGCCTGGGCGAGCGGGAGGCCGAGATGGCCGAGTCCGATGACGGCGAGATCTGCGGGCATGGGGGTGCCGTCCCTTCCCTTCCCTGACATGCATGAGGGGGCGGAGCGCGCAAGTCCTGTGGAGGAGGAAAGCTGGCGCAATGTCAGACTAGGCGTATATATGACAGATATGTCGTATTCAGGGGTCTTGGCCGCCGCCGTGTTATCCACAGGCGGTGGCTGATGTGGGTGCGGCCGGTGAGAATCATGAACGGGCGATGTGAGCGGGATCACCCATAACCGGTGGGATGACCGCATAGGGCGAACGGGGCGACCCGCGTCAACGGGAGGCAGGCAGCCGTGAGGACTGGGACAGGGGCAGGCACGGGCGCAGCGGCAGGTACGGGTGCGGGGATGGGTGCGGGGATGGGGGGAAGGGGTGGGCGGGCCTCGCTCGGGCCCGTGCAGCGGGCCGAGGCGCTCGCCGGGATGGCCGAGCGGGAGCTGGACGTGTTGGTGGTCGGGGCCGGTGTGGTGGGCGCCGGTACCGCCCTCGATGCCGTGACCAGAGGCCTCGCGACCGGGCTGGTGGAGGCGAGGGACTGGGCTTCGGGCACATCCAGCCGTTCCAGCAAGCTCATCCACGGCGGGCTCAGATACCTGGAGATGCTCGACTTCGCCCTCGTGCGGGAGGCGCTCAAGGAGCGCGGTCTGCTGCTGGGGCGGCTCGCACCGCACCTGGTGAAGCCGGTGCCGTTCCTCTACCCGCTGCAGCACAAGGGGTGGGAGCGGTTCTATGCCGGCTCGGGCGTCGCGCTGTACGACGCCATGTCGCTGTCCAGCGGCCACGGGCGAGGGCTGCCGACGCACCGGCACCTCTCGCGCAAGCGCGCCCTGCGGATCGCGCCGGCGCTGCGCAAGGACGCGCTGGTGGGCGCCCTGCAGTACTACGACGCCCAGATGGACGACGCGCGCTACGTGGCGACCCTGGTCCGGACGGCCGCCGCGTACGGGGCGCAGTGCGCCAACCGGGCGAGGGTCGTCGGCTTCCTGCGGGAGGGTGAGCGGGTGGTCGGCGCGCGGGTGCAGGACGTGGAGGGCGGCGGGGAGTACGAGATCCGGGCGAAGCAGATCGTGAATGCCACGGGGGTGTGGACGGACGACACCCAGGCGCTGATCGGGGAGCGTGGACAGTTCCACGTGCGGGCTTCGAAGGGCATCCACCTCGTCGTTCCCAAGGACCGGATCCACTCCTCGACCGGGCTGATCCTGCGGACCGAGAAGTCGGTGCTCTTCGTCATCCCGTGGGGCAGGCACTGGATCGTGGGCACCACGGACACCGACTGGGACCTGGACAAGGCGCACCCGGCGGCGTCGAGCGCGGACATCGACTACCTGCTGGAGCACGTGAACTCGGTACTGGCCGTCCCGCTCACCCGGGACGACGTCCAGGGGGTCTACGCCGGCCTGCGGCCGTTGCTGGCCGGGGAGTCGGACGCGACGAGCAAGCTCTCGCGCGAGCACACGGTGGCGCACCCGGTACCGGGCCTGGTGGTGGTCGCCGGCGGCAAGTACACGACGTACCGGGTGATGGCCAAGGACGCGGTGGACGAGGCGGTGCACGGGCTGGACCAGCGGGTCGCGCCGTGCGTGACGGAGGACGTGCCGCTGGTCGGTGCCGAGGGGTACCGGGCCCTGTGGAACGGCCGGGCGCGGATCGCCGCGCGGACGGGGCTTCATGTGGTGCGGGTGGAGCACCTCTTGAACCGGTTCGGCTCGCTGACGGAGGAACTGCTGGCACTGATCGCGGAAGACCCCTCCCTCGGGGAGCCGCTGACGGGGGCGGACGACTACCTCCGGGCCGAGGTGGTCTACGCGGCCTCGCACGAGGGGGCACGGCACCTGGACGACGTGCTGACGAGGCGTACGCGGATCTCGATCGAGACCTTCGACCGGGGGACGCGATCGGCGCGCGAGTGCGCGGAGTTGATGGCTCCGGTCCTGGGATGGGACGAGCAGCAGATCGAGAAGGAAGTGGAACACTACGAGAAGAGGGTGCAGGCGGAACGGGAATCGCAGCGCCAGCCGGACGATCAGACGGCGGACGCGGCGCGGCTGGGGGCGCCGGACATCGTGCCGTTGTAACTCCGTCACTTCGCGGGCGGAACCGCGGACCCGGGGCTCCCGTCCGTTGCGGAGTAAGGGACAATGAGGGTTCTGCCGGGGCGGGTTACCGGGCACCCCGGCCGCTGCCAGGGCAACCGGAGCAGGCGGCACGAACGCAGAGGGGACGCATGTCGAAGCCGGAGCACACCGAGTCGCCGGAGCCGTCTGTCGGGACGGGATCGCCGGTGCCTCCGGCGACACCCCCGACGGACCCGAAGCCTCCCGCCGAGCCGCCCGCGGCGGGAGCCGCGAAGCGTGCGGCGGCGGGCGCCGCGAAGGCCGGTGACGAGCCGGTTGCCGACCCCGCCGGTGCCGGAGCCGGTGCGGGCGGGGCCGCGAAGCCCGCTGAGGCCGCCGCTGCGGGGGTGACCGGTCCCGAGGACGCGAAGCCCGCGGCGAAGGCCGAGCCGGAGGATGCCAAGCCCGCGGGTGTGGGTGCCGGTCCCGGGGACGCGAAGCCCGCGGTGAAGGCTGCCCGGGTGAAGGCCGAGCCGGCGGACGCGAAGCCCGCGGCTTCCGCGGCGGAGCCGGAGCCGCGGAAGCCGGCTGCGGGGAAGGCTGCCGGTGGGGCCGAGCCGGAGGATGCCAAGCCCGCGGGTGTGGGTGCCGGGTCCGAGGACGCGAAGCCCGTGGCGAAGGCTGCCCGGGTGAAGGCCGAGCCGGCGGACGCGAAGCCCGTCGGTGCGAAGGCGGAGTTGCGGAAGGCCGCCGCCGTGCGGGCGGACGGTGGGGGCGACGGCGCCAAGCCCGCCGCGGTGAGCAAGGCCGACGAGGTGGCCGCCGCCGTCAAGGCCGCCGCGGCCAAGGCGGGAGAGGGCGCTCAGGACGAGGGCAGGCTGCTCGCGGGCCGGTACCGGCTCAGTGACGTCCTCGGCAAGGGCGGCATGGGCACGGTCTGGCGCGCCCGGGACGAGACCCTCGGCCGGACCGTCGCCGTCAAGGAACTCCGCTTCGGCAGCGGCGTCGACGAGGACGAGAAGCGCCGCCTGATCACCCGTACCCTCCGCGAGGCGAAAGCCATCGCCCGGATCCGCAGCGGCGGCGCGGTGACCGTCTACGACGTCGTCGACGAGGACGGCCGGCCGTGGATCGTCATGGAGCTCATCGAGGGCCCCTCGCTCGCGGAATTCATCCGTGAGAGCGGCCCGCTGACCCCCCGCCGCGCCGCGGAAGTCGGCCTCGCCGTGCTCGACGTACTCCGTGCCGCCCACCGCCAGGGCATCCTGCACCGGGACGTGAAGCCCTCCAACGTGCTCCTCGCCGACCACGGCAACGGCCGCGTGATCCTCACCGACTTCGGCATCGCCCAGGTCGAGGGCGACCCCTCCGTCACCTCCACCGGCATGCTCGTCGGCGCACCCTCGTACATCTCGCCCGAGCGGGCCCGCGGCCAGCGCCCCGGCCCGCCGGCGGACATGTGGTCGCTCGGCGGCCTGCTGTACGCCGCCGTCGAGGGGGTTCCCCCGTACGACAAGGGGTCGGCGCTCGCGACGCTCACCGCCGTGATGACCGAGCCCGTCGAACCGCCCAAGAACGCCGGCCCCCTGACCGAGGTCATCTACGGCCTCCTCGTCAAGGACCCCGCCCACCGGCTCGACGACGACCGCGCGCGGGCACTGCTCACCGCCGTGATCGAAGCACCCGAGCCGCCGGCTCCCGTACTCGCCCCGGAGGTCGAGGAGACCCGGCAGATATCGCTCGCCGAGGCCCGCGACGCCGCCGAGAAGGCGGCTGCCGACAAGGCGGCGAAGGCCGCCGAGAAGGCGGAGAAGAAGGAGCGCGAGCGGCGTGAGCGCGAGCAGCGCGAGCGCGCCCGCGCGGCGTTGAAGTCGGCCCGCAAGGAGGCGGCCGCCAGCGCCGCGGCCGCGGCCGCCGCCGCCACGGCCGCGACCGCCGCGGAGTCCCCGTCGCCGCGCCCGTCGCCCGTCGCGGCCCCGCTCACCGACGTGGTGCCGCGCCGCACCATCGCGCTCGCGATAGCCGGCGTGGTCGTGGCGCTCGCCGTCATCGGCTCGGTCATCGCGTACGCCATCAGCGGTGGCGACGAGAAGGACGGTTCGCTGAAGGACGGCAAGAGCGGCAGCTCCGCAGCCGCTTCGAGGCCCGCGGCCGGCTCCTCGCCCCCGCCTGCGACCTCTCCCTCGCCCTCTCCCTCGCCGAAGTCCGGCGAGTCGTCCGGCGGAGGGGCCGCTTCGCCGGACCCGGGCACGTCGCAGGGCTCCGGCACCAATCCCGGCCAGGGCCAGGGAGCCACGCCCGGGGGAGCCCTGCCGGGGATCCCGCCCGGGTACGTCCAGGTCGACGACCCCGGGTTCCATTTCGCGATGGTCATGCCCGAGGGCTTCAAGCAGACCGGCGTGATAGGGAAGAAGGACGGCGTCATATACAGCCGCGACGGCGGTTTCCCGCGCATCCAGATCGACTTCAACAGCTCGCCGAAGGACGACGCCCGCGCCGCCTGGCTGGCGCTGGCCCCGAGCGTGGCGAGCAGCAGCAGCAACTACAAGCTGGTGCGCCTCGAAGCGGTCGACTACCGCGGGTACCCGACCGTCGCGGACTGGGAGTTCGAGCGGGACCAGAAGGGCGTGCGGGTCCGGGTGCTCGACCGCGGGTTCCGGATCGACTCGACGCACGGCTACGCCATCATGATCACCTGCCTCGCGGACCAGTGGGCCGCGGCGGAGTGCACGCAGCTGCGCACCACGGCGTTCGACACCTTCCAGCCACGCGGCTGATACCCGCCCTGAGCGTGCCCGGGTCAGCCTCGCCAGGGCCGGGACGCGGGCGCCTCGGGCGTCGTATCGTGTCAGCGGGGCCTGGGGGACGGGCCCGCAGCTCTCGGGGGAGGCGATGTGGAGGACTACGCGGGCCGGATCCTGGCCGAGCGCTACCGTCTGCCGCTGCCGCCGTCGGACGCTTACGAACTGATCGAGACCCGGGCCTTCGACACGCGCAGCGGCCAGGAAGTCCTCGTACGGCAGGTGCCGTTGCCGGAGGTCGTCGACGCGGAGCTGCTGGACGGCACGCGGGGCGGTCCCCCCGCCGCGGGGGGCCGGCGCGTACCGCACGGTGAACTGCCCGCCGTGCGCAGGGCGATCGAGGCGGCGCAGGCGGCGGCGTCCGTGCCGGACCATCCGCGGCTGGACCAGGTCTTCGACGTGTTCGCGGAGGGCGGTTCGCTGTGGATAGTGAGCGAACTCGTCCCGGCCAGACCGCTGGCGGCGCTGATCGCCGACGAACCGCTGAGCCCGTACCGGGCCGCGGAGGTGGCGGCGGACGTGCTGACCGCACTGCGGGTGCTGCACGGGCACGGGTGGACGCACCGGAACATCACCATGCGGACGGTGCTGATCTGCGAAGACGGGCGGGTCGTCCTGACGGGGCTCGCGGCGGGGGCGGCGGAGGACGCCCTGTGCGGGTACGACCCGGTCCCCCCGCGGGACGGCACGGGCGACCCGGCGGGGCCCTGGCCGGGCGGTGAACCGGGTGGCACACCGGGCGGTGGCGCGGGGTTCGCGGCGGGTCGGCCGGAGAGCGGCGGCGGGTACGGCTACGGCAGTGGGTACGCAGGCGGGTACGGCCGGGCCGCCTTGGCCGGGCCGGGGGCGGACGCCGGGTACGGACAGGGATCCGATTCCGGTGCCGGGCCGGTCGGCGGGCAGCAGGGCCGGGAGCTCGGCGAGCGGTACGACGACTCCTACGGGAGCGGGCCCGCGGAGCCTTCCGGGCGGAATGGCGTGCACGGTGCCGGTGCGGCCGTCCAGGGGACCGGCAACGCGGCGGAGTACGCGCCGCTCGTGGCTCCGGGGTACGACACCGGGCCGCGCTACCGGGACCACATAAGCCCGGGCACGACCGATGCCTCCGGCACGTCCGCAGCCGCCGGCGCTTCCGGCACTGCCGGGAACCCCGGCCCTCCCAGCACCTCCGGCACTCCGGGAACTCCCGGCGCTTCCGGCACTCCCGGCGCTCCCGGGTCCTCCGGCAACCCCGGGGACCGGCCCGATCTGAAGGCCGCCGCGCGGGCCGGGGCCATCGCCGCGTACCGGGCCGGGGCCCAGGCCGCCGCGCGGATCACCGAGCAGCGCAAGGCCGGGGCGGAGGCCGCGCCGGAGCAGGAGCCGGAGCCGAGGCCGGAGGGGCCGAGGCCGGAGGGGTCGAAGGTGCCGCAGGGGTACTCGTACCCGTACGGCGGCCCGGACAGCGGTGCGACCTGGCACGGAGCCACCCCGCGCCGCCAGGCCCTGCCCCCGGCCGAGGCGGCACCGCCGGCCCGAGCCGCGCTGCCGGCGCAACTCGCCCTTCCCCAGGGCTACCAGCAGGCGGAGACCCCGGGCGACGGCCGGGCCCCCGGGCAGCCGACGGCGGCGGGCGGCCGGGCGCAGCCCCAGGACGGCGCGGAGCACCGGGCGGCCCCCGGGCCGGGGCACGACCCCGGCTACGGGCAGCCCCGGCCCGGGCCGGGCCGCCCGGATCCGGCGGGCCCCGGCCACGACGGCCCGCAGGGCGCCGCCGGATACCCGGCGTCTCCCGGCGACGGGGCCTACGGGCAGGCCGGTCCACAGACCGCCGCCGGGTACGCGGCGGGCCCCAGGGGCGACGGCTACGGCCAAGGCGGCCCGCAGAGCGGCCCGCAGGGCGCCGCCGGGTACGCGGCGGCTCCCGGGGCCGGTGATTACGGGCCGGTGCGCCCCGGTGGCGGCGGTGCCGGGTGGGGGAGCGGGCCGCGGAGCGGGCTCGATGCCGAGCGGGCCCGGCAGACGCGGATGGCCGTGGTCGGGGCCGTTACCGAGCGGTGGGCTCCCGAGCAGGCGCAGGCCGTGCACGGGCCGTGGCAGCTGGCCGCGCCGGTCGGGCCGGCCACCGACCTGTGGGGGCTCGGCGCGCTGCTGTACCGGGCCGTACAGGGCCATGCCCCGTACCCCGAGGACAGCGTCGCCGAGCTCGTGGAGATGGTCTGCGCCGAGCCCCCCGCCTTCGCCGAGGAGTGCGGCCCGCTGCGCCCCATCGTGGAGTCCCTGCTGCGCCAGGACCCGACCGAGCGGCCCGACTTCGAGGAGCTCCGCGGCTGGCTGCGCTCCCTCGTGCGGTCCGCCCCGGAGCCCGAGGGCGGCTTCGCCATGCTGCCGCCGGTGGTGGAGGACCCGGCGAGGCTGCCCGTCGTACGGCGGCGAGCCGACCTGCACGGCCGGCACCGCAGCGCCGAACACCCCCGCACGTCGCGTTCGCTGGGGCGTTCCCTGTTACTCGGGATCCTCGTCCTGCTCTCGGGAGCGGTGGCCTACGCCCTGTTCTTCATGCCGGGAGCCGCCGATCCGCAGGGCGGCGGGCAGAAGGCCGCCGGGATGAGGCCGCCCGCCACGACCCCGTCGCAGAGCCCGGGCCGCGGCGCCGGCCAGAGCCCGAGTCCGAAGGCGAGCGGGTCCGGCCAGGCGAGCCCTTCCGCGAACCCGCCCGAGTCCAAGCCCGCCCCGCAGACCAACGCCCCCGCTCCGTCCGGGTACACCGTCCAGCAGGACGCCGAGCACTTCTCGATCAACGTCCCGAACGGCTGGGAGCGCCGCGGAATGAACGAGTCCGGTCAGGTCCGGTACACGGAGGGGGACTTCGTGCTGACCGTCGTCCCCGGCCGGGACAAGGTCCAGGGCAACCCCGACCCGGCCACCTACCAGAAGGACAAGGAGCCCGAACTGGCCCCGTACCGCTCCTCCACCTGGTCCAGCGTCAGCGACATCAAGTCCACCAAGGTCGGCAACCAGCTCCGCGTGACCGGCCGGTACACCTGGATCGACGGCAACGGCCGTTCCGTCGTGGCACGCAACTTCGTCGTCGCGCTCGGAGGTTCCTACCATGTCGTCATGGTCACGGGCCCGCAGGACCAGGAGGGCAAGGTGACCGAGACCTTCGAGCAGGCGACGGCCAGCTACAAGAGCGGCGGCTGACGAGGTATCAGTACGGCGATTGCGTCACAGTGCGGCCCAACCGCCTCCGAGTGGTTCCGTCGCCGCCCGGGATCTCCGTAGTCTGACCGGAAGTGCACAGAGCGGCGGCGGGGATTCGTGGAACAGCAGACAGGTGCGGGTGCGGTGCTCGCGGGCCGGTACCGGCTCGTGGAGCCCATCGGCAGGGGCGGCATGGGCAAGGTGTGGCGCGCCCACGACGAGCTGCTGCACAGGACGGTCGCCGTCAAGGAACTGACGGCCGGGCTGTACGTGGCCCAGGCGGACCGGGACGTCCTGCACGCCCGGACGCAGAAGGAGGCCCGGGCCGCGGCCCGGATCCAGCATCCGGCGGTCGTCACCGTGCACGACGTACTGGAACACGACGACCGGCCCTGGATCGTCATGGAGTACATCGACGGCCCCTCCCTCGCGGACGCGGCGAAGACGGCCGGCCGGATCGAACCCCGTGAGGCGGCCCGGATCGGGCTGCACGTGCTCGGCGCGCTGCGCGCCGCGCACGCGGTCGGCGTACTGCACCGGGACGTGAAACCGGGCAACGTGATGCTCGCCAAGGACGGGCGGGTGATGCTCGCCGACTTCGGCATCGCCGCGATCGAGGGCGACTCCTCCATCACGCGCACCGGCGAACTCATCGGCTCCATCGACTACCTGGCCCCCGAACGGGTCACCGGCGGGTCCCCCGATCCGGCCTCCGACCTGTGGTCGCTCGGCGCGACGCTGTACACGGCCGTCGAGGCCCGTTCGCCGTTCCGCCGTACCTCGCCCATCTCCAGCCTCCAGGCCGTGGTGAACGAGGAGCCGCCCGCCCCCACCCACGCGGGCGCGCTGGCCCCGGTCATCACGGCGCTGCTGCGCAAGGATCCGGCGCAGCGGCCCTCGGCCGACGAGGCCGAGCAGATGCTGCTGCAGGCGATGGAGGGCCGCGAGCCGAAATCGGCGCAGGCGTACGTACCCACGCGCGCGATGGGATCCGAGGAGCTGGGCGCCGCCCGGAACGAGTCGGCGGACACGGCCACGCTGGCCGGGAGCGGGGAGCCGGGAGCGCACCAGGGCCGGGTGCCGGAGCCGGAGCCGGGCCAGGGGCCGGGCCAGGGGCCGGGTCCGGCGTTCGCCGCCCGGTCCGAATCCGGGCCGGGCGGGCAGGGCGGGCAGGGCGGACAGTCCGGGCCGGGCGGATCCGGCGGGCCGGGCCGCCGGGACGCCGGAGCCCCCGGCTGGATCGGGCGCGCGGCGGTCATCGCCGTGGTGGCGGCGCTGCTCGGCGGTGGCGGGGTGTTCGGGATCCTGAAGTACACCAGCGACTCGGACGCGGACGGCGGGATTCCGGGCCGGACGGCCGGTTCGACGGAGTCGCCCGGTGCTTCGTCCGGTGTCGGGGACGCCAAGGGGCAGGCGGATGAGGTTCCGCCGGCGGGCTGGTCGAAGGTGGTCGACAAGCAGGGCTTCGCCCTCTTCGTCCCGGACGGCTGGAAGCGCCGGGAGGACGGGTCGCAGATCGACTACACCGGGGACGGCGGCAAGCACTTCATCCGGATCGCGATGGACCGCAAGCCGCTCTTCAAGGACCCGTACGCGCACCTGCTGGACCTGGAGAAGCAGGTCCAGAAGCGCTCCGACTACGTGCGCCTGACCCTGCATCCGAACACCTTCCGGGGGCAGGTCAAGGCCGCCCTGTGGGAGTTCGTCTGGACGGAGAAGACCGGGGCCTTCACCGGGCCGCGGAAGGCCATCGAGCAGATGTACTACGCGCCGGACGGCACCGAGTACGCGGTGTACATGTCGGGTCCGGTCGCGGACTGGGACACGACCCGGTCACAGTTCGACATCGTGCTCAGCGGCTGGCGGCCGGCCCCGGCCCGCTGAGACCGGGCCCCGGCGGCTGCCGCCGGGCCCGGATTCCGCCATCCTGCCAGCGATCACTGGCGGAAATGGCAAAATCCGGTTACCGGCGGGTACCCAAAGCACCCCCGGGCGCAATACGCTCACGGCCATGACGGACACGCAGGCCCCGGCCCCCCTCCGCAGCGCCCCGCAGCCCACCAATCCGGTCGCCCCCGCCCCGGCCGGCGCCCGGAGCGCCGCCGACGTGGTGACCCCCGAACTGGTCGCCCGGCTGACCCGCGGGGTGGCCGGCTCCGGCCGCACCGCCAACCACAGCCCCTTCACCGGGGACCGGCTGGCGGAGCTCCCCGAAGCCACCCCCGAGGACGTGGCGGAGGCCTTCGCCGCGGCCCGCGCCGCGCAGCCCGCCTGGGCCGCCGTGCCCGTCCGCGCCCGGGCCGCCGTACTGCTGCGCTTCCACGACCTGGTGCTGGCCCGGCAGGCCGAGGTGCTCGACCTGATCCAGCTGGAGACCGGCAAGGCCCGCCTGCACGCCCACGAGGAGGTGCAGGCCGTCTCGATCGCCGCCCGGCACTACGGCCGCAAGGCGCCTTCGTACCTGCGCCCCAAGAGCCACACGGGCGCCATGCCCACCCTCACCAAGGTCACCGAGCTGCGCCAGCCGCGCGGGGTCATCGGCCAGATCGCCCCCTGGAACTACCCCCTCGAGCTCTCCGTCGGCGACGCGCTGCCCGCCTTCGTCGCGGGCAACGCCGTCGTGATGAAGCCCGACACCGAGACCGCGCTCACCGCCCTGTGGGCCCGCGACCTGTTGATCGAGGCGGGCCTGCCGGCCGAGGTGTTCCAGGTCGTCCTCGGCGAGGGCCCGGTCGTCGGTCCCGAGGTGGTCCGGCACGCCGACTACGTTTCGTTCACCGGTTCCACGCGTACCGGCCGCGAGGTGGCCCAGGGCGCGGCCGCCCGCCTGGTCGGGGTCTCCCTCGAACTCGGCGGCAAGAACGCCATGCTCGTCCTGCGCGACGCCGACGTGGAGAAGGCCGCCGCCGGCGCCGTCCGCGCCTGCTTCTCCTCCGCGGGCCAGCTCTGCATCTCCATCGAGCGGCTGTACGTCCACGCCTCGATCGCCGACGAGTTCGTCGCCCGGTTCGCCGCCCGTACGAAGGCCATGCGCCTCGGTTCCTCCCTCGCCTACGGCGCGGACATGGGCTCCCTGGCCGGGGAACGCCAGCTGGCGGCCGTACAGCGCCACGTGGATGACGCCGTCGCCAAGGGCGCCACCCTCGTCACCGGCGGCGTCGCCCGCCCCGACATCGGCCCGCTCTTCTACGAGCCGACCATCCTCGACGGCGTCGAGACCGCGATGGCGGTGTGCGGGGAGGAGACCTTCGGCCCGGTCGTCTCCATCTACCGCTTCACCGACGAGGACGCGGTCATCGAAGAGGCCAACGGCACCTCCTACGGCCTGAACTCCAGCGTGTGGACGAAGGACGCCCGCCGCGGCCACGCCGTCTCGGCCCGCCTGCGCACCGGCACCGTCAACATCAACGAGGGCTACGCCCCGGCCTACGGCAGCGCCCAGGCGCCCATGGGCGGCATGAAGGAATCCGGCCTCGGCCGCCGCCACGGCTCCGAGGGCATCCTCAAGTACACCGAGGCCCAGACCGTCGCCCACCAGCGGCTGCTGCCGATGGGGCCTTCGTTCGGGATGGACGACGAGAAGTACGCGGAGTTCATGACGCGCAGCCTCAAGGTCATGAAGGCCTTCCGGCTCCGCTAGGCCGTCTCTTCCGCTCCGCAAGACCGCCCGGCCGGCCCGTTCCGTCGGCCCGTTCCGCCAGTCCGTTCCGCCAGTCCGTTCTGCAGGGGAGGCACCGCAGTGTCGTACGACCATGCCTACGACTACGACGTCATCGTCATCGGATCGGGTTTCGGAGGGGCGGTCTCGGCGCTGCGGCTCACCGAGAAGGGGTACCGGGTCGGCGTCCTGGAGGCGGGACGCCGCTTCACCCGCGAGAGCCTGCCGAAGAACAGCTGGGACCTGCGCAACTACCTGTGGGCCCCGGCCCTCGGCCTGTACGGGATCCAGCGCATCCACCTCCTCGGCAACGTGATGGTCCTCGCGGGCGCCGGGGTCGGCGGCGGCTCCCTCAACTACGCCAACACCCTCTACGTGCCCCCCACCGCCTTCTTCGAGGACCGGCAGTGGGCGTCCATCACGGACTGGCAGGACGAGCTCGCCCCCTACTACGACCAGGCCAAGCGGATGCTGGGGGTCCGGCTCAACCCGACGACGACCCCCTCCGACGTCCACCTCAAGGCGGCCGCCGCCAAGATGGGCGTCGCGGACTCCTTCCACATGGCCCCGGTCGGCGTCTTCTTCGGGGACGGCGACGATGCCGAGGGCCAGAGCAGGGTCCGCCCCGGTGACGAGGTCGCCGACCCGTACTTCGGCGGCGCCGGCCCCGCCCGCAAGGCCTGCACCGAGTGCGGCGAGTGCATGACCGGCTGCCGGCACGGCGCCAAGAACACCCTCAACGAGAACTACCTGCACCTCGCGGAGCGGGCCGGCGCCGTCATCCACCCCATGACCACGGTCACCGCGCTCTCCGAGCACCCCGACGGCGGCTACCGCGTCCGCACCGTCCCCACCGAGGGCCGCCGCCGCGCCGAGCCCAAGGTGCTGCGCGCCCGCCACGTGGTCGTCGCGGCGGGCACGTACGGCACCCAGACCCTCCTGCACACGATGAAGGACCTCGGCGAGCTGCCCCGCCTGTCGGACCGCCTCGGCGATCTGACCCGGACCAACTCCGAAGGCCTCGTAGGGGCGCAGACCGATGACCGCCGCTACGGCAAGCGGCACGGCAAGGGCAAGCGGGCGGACTTCACGCGCGGCGTGGCCATCACCTCCTCGGTGCACCCCAACGCGGACACGCACATCGAGCCGGTGCGCTACGGCAAGGGCTCCAACGCTATGGGGTTCATGACGATCCTCCAGGTGCCCTACTCCACCCACCGGGTCCGCGCCTGGTTCGGGCGCACCGCCCGGCACCCCGTGCAGCTGCTGCGCTCGCTGTCCAACCGCCGCTGGTCGGAGCGGACCATCATCGGCCTGGTCATGCAGTCCCTCGACAACTCCCTGACCACCTACCGCAAGCCCGGCGGCATAGGGAAGGGCCTGCTCACAGCCCGCCAGGGCCACGGAGCGCCCAACCCCGTACAGATCGCCGAGGCCACGCGGGCGGCGACGCTGCTGGCCGAGGAGATCAACGGGTTCCCGGGCAGCAACGTCGGCGAGCTGATGGGCACCCCGCTGACGGCGCACTTCCTCGGCGGCTGCCCGATCGGCGCCTCGCCCGAGGAGGGCGTGGTCGACCCGTACCACCGGCTCTACGGGCACCCGGGCATCTCGGTGGTGGACGGCTCGGCGGTCTCCGCGAACCTCGGGGTCAATCCGTCGCTGACGATCACCGCGCAAGCGGAACGGGCGATGTCCTACTGGCCGAACAACGGCGAGCGCGACCCGCGCCCGGAGCAGGGGGCGTCCTACGCCCGCCTGGACGCCGTGGAACCGGTCCGCCCCGCGGTACCGAAGGAGGCCTTCGGGGCGCTGCGCCTGCCGTTCCTGGCGGTACCGGAGGTCCCGCCGCGCACGGAGCCCCCCGCCGCACAGCCGCCGGCGCCGATGGGCCGCTGAACGACTTCGGCGGGCACCGCACTCCCCCTCCGAGCGCGGTACCCGCCGAACTACAAGCAAGACAGCTGTCCGGCCCGGATGGTTGTAGCGGAAACCGGCGATGGAAGTGTGGCGTCCGTCACACACCCAAGGGGGCAACCGTGGAGGGCCTTCGGGTGTCAAGACCGTCATGAGAAAGCACATCTCCCTGCTGGCGGCAGCCGGCCTGGCGGCCGTCGGTCTGGCCGCCACCCCTGCGAACGCCGCGGACCCGGCGTTCACGCTCACCAGCCCGGCGGAGATCGGCCTGCACCCGCACCCCGGGGACGCCGGGAAGCCGCGGACGACCACGGTCGGCTTCGTCGTCGAGAACGAGACCGGCAAGAACTTCGGCGAGCAGAGCACCTACACGATCGACCTGACCCCCCTCAAGGGCGTCGCCGACGTGAAGCTCACCCCGGAGCGGGCCAACGACTGCACCCTCACGGCAGCGAAGGTCACCTGCACGGACTGGACGGTCCGGACGTACGCCAGTGAGGTCGTGGCCCTGGACCTCACCGCCGCCAAGGGCAGCAAGACCGGTACGGTCGCCGACCTGACGATGACCGGTGCGGCGCAGGGCGCCACCTTCAAGCCCACCACCACCAAGGTCAAGGTCGGCGGCCCGGACCTGGTGCTGGAAGAAGCCAAGCTGAAGGCGAAGCTCGTCCCGGGCGAGACCCAGCCGCTCCCGGTCGTCTTCGCCAACGCGGGCACCGAGTCCGTCAAGGGCGTGGCGCTGGAACTGAACACCACGCACGGCATGGGCCTGGTCGAGCAGTACGACAACTGCGCCTACAGCGAGGACCGCAGCGACGACGAGCCCTGGAACGTGGGCTGGGGCAAGACGGTCTGCACCTTCGACAACGAGATCAAGCCGGGCGAGATCTGGGAGATCGCCGGTGCGCTCACCCTCAAGGCCGCTCCGCACGCCTTCATCGACGAGCTGATCTACGGGGTGCACGAGGCCGGCTCCGAGCCGAAGTCCACGCAGAGGTTCAGCACGCCCCGCACGGGCAAGAAGCTGGGCATCAAGGCGCGCTCGGCCAAGGCCGCTCCGAACGCGGCGGACCTGGACCCGTGGAACAACCAGCACGAGTTCGGCTTCTCGGTGAAGAACACCGCCGACCTGGTGGCCGCGCCCACCTCCGTGAAGGGCAAGGCCGGCGAGACGGTCAAGGCCGACATCGGTTTCCGCAACGACGGCCCCGCGTGGGTCGCCTACCTCCGCTCGGGCGAGGAGGTCGCCATGGTGGACGTGGTGATCCCGGCGGGTGCGAAGGTCACCAAGGCGCCGAAGTCCTGCAGGGCCGTCACGGCCTCGGGGGGCTACCGTGAGGGTCAGCTGGGCGCACCGCGCTACTTCTGCCCGACCTCGCACGTCATCGGGGAGAAGGAGAAGTTCGTCTTCCCGTTCGAGCTGAAGATCGAGAAGGTCATCGCGGAGGCAACCGGGTCCGTCACGGTCGGCTCCTGGTCCCCCGAGGGCGCCGCGCCGATCGGCTGGGACCCGAAGCACGGCAACGACACGGCCGCCTTCGTGATCAATGGCAAGCAGATCACGCCGACGCCGGCTCCGACCACCCCCGGCCCGAAGCCGACCTCTTCCACGAGCCCGACGCCCACGCCGGGTGCGAGCACCACTCCGAGCCCGGGCGCCAGTACCGGTAACGGCAAGACGCCGAACGGCGGCCTCGCCGAGACCGGCGCCACCACCGGGCCGATCCTGATCGCCGGTGCGGCGCTGGTGGCCGCCGGTGGCGCGGTATTCCTGGTGTTCCGCCGACGGGCCACCGGCCGCGCGTAACGGCGTAGGCGGGGGAACCAAGCGGGGGGACAACGGGGGAATCACGGGGGAAATTGCGGGGGAAACAGAAGAACGGCCGGTCCGGGGCGTCCCCCGGGCCGGCCGTCCTTGTGTGGTGACCGGGCTGCTGTCCCCTGCCGTCCGGTCACATGAAGGAGCGAGGTCCCACGACACACGCCCCGCAGGGGGTGCGTCTCATCGCTCCAGCGAGCCACGCGTGGTGCTGCGGTCCCGCACCTGGCTGGCACGGTCATCGGCATCAACGAAGAGCCGTGGGGGCGGTCACGGTCCGGACGGGTGACGAACAGGCGTCACGCGACGGCCGCGGGACCCGGCGCGCGCCTCACACCCGGCCCCGGCACAGCTCCAGCAGGGTCATCGCGAGCGTGGTGCCGGGCTTGCCGAGGGCGTCGCTCCAGTGGGTCAGGACCTCCATCTCGCGGGACAGGTGCACCCGGCGCCCGCCCGAGCCGATCCGGGCCTCCTGGATGACGGTCGAGACGGCCATCCGTTCCTGGATCAGGCCGATGATCCGGTCGTCGATGGCGTCGATCCGCTCTCGGGAGCCGGCGATCAGCTGCTCGGGGGTGATCGGGTTCGAGATCGTGTGCGAGGTGGTGTGCGAGATCGTGGTCGTGCTCATGGTCGTTCTCCTGTCGGTGGGGTCCGACCGGAGCGGGAACGCCAGAGCGCCCCGGTCCTGTCGGACCGGGGCGCTCTGGGAAGTCAGTGGCTCAAGCGAGCATCACGGTGACCCATGGCGACCGGACCGGCCGGTGCCATAGGTAAAGAGGAAGCTCAGCTGCTTGCGCATGGAGGGATTATGGCCCTCTGTCCCGCTCCGTGCCAAGCCGGTTCGGACACTGAGACGAAGAGGGGTATCCGTCCCCCGTTAGAATCGACAAAACAACCCCCTCTTCCGCCGGAAGGCCTGCCCCGTGCCAGAAGCCACCTTCGCCACCCACGACAGCGCCCCGGACACGGTTCTCGTCGTCGACTTCGGCGCCCAGTACGCGCAGCTCATCGCACGCCGCGTCCGCGAGGCACGGGTCTACTCCGAGGTCGTGCCCAGCACGATGCCCGTGGCCGAGATGCTCGCCAAGAACCCGAAGGCGATCATCCTGTCCGGCGGCCCGTCCTCCGTGTACGAGGAGGGCGCCCCCCAGCTCGACGGCGCGATCTTCGAGGCCGGCGTCCCCGTCTTCGGCATGTGCTACGGCTTCCAGCTCATGGCGGTCACCCTCGGCGGCACCGTCGACAACACCGGCTCGCGCGAGTACGGCCGCACCCCGCTGGCCGTCTCCAAGGCCGGATCCACCCTCTTCGAGGGCACCCCCGAGAACCAGTCGGTGTGGATGTCCCACGGCGACGCCTGTTCCGCCGCTCCCGAGGGCTTCACCGTCACCGCGTCGACCGACGTCGTCCCGGTCGCGGCCTTCGAGAACGACGAGAAGAAGCTCTACGGCGTGCAGTACCACCCCGAGGTGATGCACTCCACGCACGGCCAGCAGATCCTGGAGCACTTCCTCTACCGCGGTGCGGGCCTGCAGCCCACCTGGACCCCCGGCAACATCGTCGAGGAGCAGGTCGCCCTCATCCGCGAGCAGGTCGGCGACAAGCGCGCCATCTGCGGCCTGTCCGGCGGCGTGGACTCCGCGGTCGCCGCGGCCCTCGTGCAGAAGGCCATCGGGTCGCAGCTCACCTGCGTGTACGTGGACCACGGCCTGATGCGCAAGGGCGAGACCGAGCAGGTCGAGAAGGACTTCGTCGCCGCCACCGGCGTGCAGCTGAAGGTCGTCGACGCCCAGGAGCGCTTCCTGAACGCGCTGGCCGGGGTCTCCGACCCGGAGACCAAGCGCAAGATCATCGGGCGCGAGTTCATCCGCGTCTTCGAGGCGGCCCAGCTGGAGATCCTCCAGGAGGACGGCCCGGCGGTGGCCTTCCTGGTCCAGGGCACCCTGTACCCGGACGTCGTCGAGTCCGGCGGCGGCACCGGCACCGCCAACATCAAGTCCCACCACAACGTGGGCGGGCTCCCCGACGACATCGAGTTCGAGCTCGTCGAGCCGCTGCGCCAGCTGTTCAAGGACGAGGTCCGGATGGTCGGCCAGGAGCTCGGCCTGCCCGCCGAGATCGTCCAGCGCCAGCCGTTCCCCGGCCCCGGCCTGGGCATCCGCATCGTCGGTGAGGTCACCAAGGAGCGCCTGGACCTGCTCCGCGAGGCCGACGCCATCGCCCGCCACGAGCTCACGGCGGCCGGCCTGGACCGAGAGATCTGGCAGTGCCCGGTCGTCCTGCTGGCCGATGTCCGCAGCGTCGGCGTCCAGGGTGACGGTCGTACGTACGGCCACCCGATCGTGCTGCGCCCCGTCTCCTCCGAGGACGCGATGACCGCGGACTGGACGCGCATGCCGTACGAGGTGCTCGCACGGATCTCCACCCGCATCACCAACGAGGTGCCGGACGTCAACCGCGTGGTCCTGGACTGCACGAGCAAGCCCCCGGGCACCATCGAGTGGGAGTAAGTCCCCACTCGCCCCTCCGTAGGTGACGAGGCCGCCGCTCCCGCGCAGGGAGCGGCGGCCTCGCCGCGTGTATGGCCTCTTCGGCCGGTCGCCGGTACTTTGCGCCGCGACCTTGAAGGAGGGGCCATGGCCGAGCAGGCAGCAGGGACACGCGTACTCCCACCCGCACCCGTGCCCACCGGGCGGCTGGGCTTCGAGATGCCGCCGGTGTTCGCCACCGCCGGGGAGGAGCGCGCCCACCGCAAGGAGCGGCTCGCCGGGGTGCTGCGGCTGCTGGGGCGGCTCGGGTACGAGGACGGGGTGGGCGGACACGTCAGCGCCCGGGACCCCGAGTTCGAGGACTGCTACTGGGTGAACCCCTTCGGCCGGGCCTTCGGCGCGATCGGCCCCGACGACCTGCTGCTGGTCGACGGGGAGGGGCGGGTCCGCCAGGGGGAACGCAGGGTCAACCAGCTGGCCTTCGCCGTGCACGCGGCAGTCCACCGGGCCCGGCCCGCCGTGGTGGCCGTCGTCCGCACGCAGGCCCCGTACGGCAGGGCGCTCGCCGCGCTCGGCGAACTGCTCGCCCCCGTCACCCAGGAGGCCTGCGCCTTCTACGAGGACCACGCACTGCTCGACGAGTTTCTGGGCGGCGGGGCCGCGGGCGGCGGGGACGCCGAGCGGATCGCGGGCGCGCTCGGACCCTACAAGGCGCTGGTCCTGCGCAACCTCGGGGTGCTGACGGTCGGCGACTCGGTGGAGGCGGCCGCCTGGTGGTTCATCGCGGCCGAGCGGGCCGCGCAGGTGCAGCTGATCGCGCGGGCGGCCGGGAAGGCGGTGCTCATCAGCCACCACAGCGCCCTCGCGACCCGGGAGCGGTTCGGGTCGGATCTGGCGGCGTGGGTGAACTGCCAGCCGCTCCTGGAGGCCGCCGGAGCGGGTGCGTCAACATCATGAACGGTTAATCACCTGCTCTGACATCGTGCGCAATCCGGAACACTGCCCCAGTGGTGCACAATTCGCTGGCATCGCACCGGAGTTCAGAGAGGCGGCACGTTCGTGGCTGTCCAAGAGATGTCCAGAAGCACCCATACCGCGGCCTGCGCCTGCGAGGACTGCACACGAGAGGGGCACCGCCGCGCGGTCGCAGCGTTCCTGGAGAAGCGCGACGAGTTCGCCTCGGGGCAGGGAGTGCCGGCCGCCGTGGCCCACTCCCTCGGAGCATCCCGCCAGTGGGTCTCCGACGAGCTGACCCTGTCCGCCCGGATGGTCGCCGACCGGGGCCGGGAGGCGGGCAGCTCCTGGCTCTACCTGTTCTCCCGGCGGGCCGTCCTCGCCGTGTGGATCGCCGCCGGGGTGCTGCTCCTGGTCCAGGTCGGCACCGCACTCGGCACCGGCTGGTCCACGGCGCGCACCGCCGGGCTGCTGGCGGCGCTCGTGCTGGCCGCCCTGCTGACGGTGGCGGCCCGCGCCCAGACGCTCCGGGGCGGTCTGCTGGCCCCGCTGGTCGGCGAGGACAACCGGCTGTCCACCTCGAAGGCGGTACCGAGCGCCTGGCTGGTGCTCACCGCCTTCGCGACGCTGCTGCCCGCGCTGCGGCTCGCGGCCTCCTCGCCGGGACCCGAGCGCCAGGCCCTGTACGAGGGGCTCGCGCTCGACCGGGCGCTGCCGCTGCTGGCGGTGCTCGGGCTGACCTCGGGGGTCGCGGTGCTGGTGCGCCGGGTGGTCTCCGTGCGGATCATGGGGCAGCGGCTTCAGAAGCTGCCGGCGGACCGCCCGACCGGGGCGGACCTGCTCACGGACGACGCGGGCCGGGGCTCCTTCCCGGACGCCCAGTACGTCCTGGTCTCCACCGTGGTGCTGGGCTTCGCGGCGGTCTCGCTGGCCCGGTTCCCGGACCGGCTGCCGGCCCTGCCGTGGGCGCTGGCACTGCTGGTGGCGCTGTCGGCGGCCGTGTACCTGGCGGCGAAGTACGCGGAGGGCAGCCGCCCGCTGGTCCTGTCGGTGGTGCGCAGACGCGAGCCCGGGGATCTGGACGCGGCGATCCGCCCCGGGGACGACATCGAGATCCGCGGCGTGGGCTTCGTCCCGCCGGGGGCGCAGACGCCGGAGATGCTGGCCCGGCTGGTGGTCCGGGTGGGCGCGGTCCATGTGCACGTACCGCTGGTCCCGGTGGCGGGCGGCTTCACCAACCCGTCCGACGCCGTGCTGACCGTACCGGTCCCGGCGGAAGTGGAGCCCGGGCGGATCGAGATCCAGGTCGTCACCGCCGCGGGGGTGGAATCAAACCGGTGCACCATCGACGTGGCGGAGTGAAGCGGGTACACATAGCGCGTGACCCGAACTGACGTCCCCTCCGGCGCCCCTGACGCTCCCACCGGACCGAGCGGCTTGCGCGGCCTGCGCGAGCTCGCCGCCCGCCACGCGCTCCTGCCCCTGCGGATCTTCCTCGGCGTGACCTTCGTCTACGCCGGCCTGGACAAGCTGACCGACTCGGCGTTCCTCAGCGTCACCGGCAGCGGCTCCATCGGCGAACTGATGAACGGGGTGCGCGACACCTCGGCGGTCCCGGCCCTGGTGGACCTGGCCCTGAAGTCGCCCGTCGGATTCGCCGTGGCCCTGGCCATCGGGGAACTCCTGGTCGGCCTGGGGGTCCTGGCCGGACTGCTGACCCGGATCGCGGCCGTCGGCGGGGCCCTGATCTCGCTCAGCCTGTGGCTCACCGTGTCCTGGGCGGTGACCCCGTACTACTACGGCAACGACCTGATCTACCTGATGGCCTGGACCCCGCTGGTCCTCGCCGGGGCGCCCTACCTGTCGCTGGACTCGCTGATCCGCTCGCGCCGGTCGCGGCGCACGGCGTAGGTCACCAGCCCGGCGACGGCGGCGAAGGCGAGACCGCCCGCGGTCATCATCAGGACGAAGAACCAGGGCGGATCGGCCTCGCCCGCCGCGCCGAGGAGATAGAGCACTCCGGCCGCCATCAGGACCAGTCCCGCGATCAGCCGTCCCGGCTGGAACTCATGACGCCGCACGGGCCACCTCCACCTGTCCCACACCCGCGCTGAGGTGCAATTCGATCGTGCCGCCGGCCTTGGTGCCCGAGTCGGGGGGCAGGGTTGCCGTCCGGGTCTCGGTGCGGCTGCGCACCCGTACGTCCTCGCCCGTGTCGCCGGGCATCTGGATGTCGCCCAGCCGGATCGTCGCCTCCGTCTCCGCGGTGACCTCCCTCGGGAGGATCACCCGCAGCCGGCCCGCGTCGATGGAAGCGCGGACGGGCACGGTGGTGCCCTTGGGCACGTCCACGTGACTGAGGTCCAGGGTGGCGAGCCCGGTACCCGCCTCGTACACCGGCGCCACCTCGGCCACGGCGGTCGGATGCCAGTCCACGACGCGCCAGTCGGTACTGATGTCCTTGGGCAGCGCGACCGCCCCGGCCAGCAGGACGGCCGTGATCATCGAGAGCAGCACGGTGCCGAAGCCGGTGCGGCCCTTGAACGAACTCACCGCGAGCCCCAGGCCGAAGACGGCGAGGGCGGAGGCGAAGCCGACCTGCAGGGCGTGGCTCAGGGTGCTGCCCTCCCAGACCGCGGCGGTGGCGATGCTCCCGGCCAGCGCGGCCAGGACGAAGACCCGGCCGCCGATGCCGCCGCGGGGCTGCCAGGGGACGCGCTCCCCCGGCGGAGGGGACGTCGTCGGTCCGTCGCCGGGGACGGCCCCGGCCGAGTCCTCCGGCCCCCACAGGTACCCCGTCGAGCCGACCGGCCCCGTGGTGCCGTCCTTGACCAGCGGATCCCGCCACCAGGACGGACCCCCGGGCGCGGGCGGCGCCTGGGTCTCGGGCGGCGCCGGACTGTGCGCGGTGCGGTGCCCGGTGCGGGTGGCCGCCGGGTACACGAACTCCGCGCCCGCCGCGGCGGCCTTCTCCTCGGGAGCTCCGCCGGGCCCGCTGCGCCGGCGCTGCGACCAGTACGCCGCGGCGCCCAGCGCCAGGACGGCCAGGACGGAGAAGACCGCCAGCCCGCCGTTGTCCAGCATCGACAGGAACAGGGCGCAGCCCACCAGCGCGGCGAAGACCGCCGCCAGGGTCGAGCCCTCGACCCGGCCGGTCAGCAGCTTCTTCGCCTCGCTGTCCTCCTCGCCCTCCTGGGGCAGCAGCAGCCACGCGAAGCCGTAGAAGATCAGGCCGACGCCGCCGGTGACGGCCAGGACGCCGAGCACGATCCGGAAGATCACAGGGTCGAGACCGAAGTACCGGCCCAGCCCGCCGCACACGCCCGCGAGCACCTTGTCCCGTTTGCCGCGGCGCAGGGGAGGTCGCTCGGCGAGCGGCGAAGCGGAGCCGGCGCTCGCACCGGCCGCACTCCTGCCGGCTCCTGCGTCCGGCGGCGGGGAATCGTGTACTTCGGTCATGCGTCCATGGTGACGGTCCGCCGCCGCCGCGGACATCCGGATCTACCCTGGCGCAACCCTGATATCCCCCCGAAAGAACTGGGGGGCTGCCCTGATGCCACGGCCGCCGCGAGCGTGTGACCATCGGTGACATGCCCGTAGCAGCCGCCCCACGCACGCCGTACGCACCGGACTCCGACGAAACGCCGCAGCGCAAGCTCTACCGCAGCGCCGACGGCCGGATGCTCGGCGGAGTCGCGCGCGGCCTCGCCGGGCATCTGGGCCTGCCCGTCATCTGGGTCCGGCTCACCTTCCTCGGCCTGTTCATGTGGGGCGACGGCCTCGGCGTGCTGCTCTACGCCGCCTTCTGGGTCTTCGTACCGCTCGGCGTCGGAGGCCGCAGCGGCCACCGCTCCTACTTCGACACCCTCCCCGACGGCACCCGGCGGCTGCGCAAGCCCGAGCGGGGCCAGATCATCGCGCTGATCGCGCTGTGCGTCGGCGCGGGCATCTTCATCTCCCAGGTCCAGGTCGGCGGCAGCTCCGGACGGTACGTATGGCCGACCCTGCTCGTCGGAGCCGGGGTGGTCCTCGTCTGGCGCCAGGCCGACAACGCCCGCCGCGCCCACTGGAACGCCGCCGCGGGCCGGCACGCCCGGCTGCTGCAGGCTGCCCGCGCGCTCGCCGGCGTCGCCCTGGTCGGCGTGGGCCTGACCGTCTTCATCGTGGTCCGCGGCTCCGCCGCCCAACTGGGCAACGTCCTGACCGCCACCCTCGCCGTCCTCGTCGGCGTCGCCCTCCTGGCGGGACCCTGGCTGATACGGATGACCCAGGACCTCTCCGAGGAGCGCCTGATGCGCATCAGGGCCCAGGAGCGCGCCGAAGTGGCCGCCCACGTCCACGACTCCGTGCTGCACACCCTCACCCTGATCCAGCGCAACGCCGAGGACGTCGGGGAGGTGCGCCGACTCGCGCGCGCCCAGGAGCGGGAGTTGCGCAACTGGCTGTACAAGCCCGAGGGCACCGGCAAGGACGAGGGAGAGGAACCGACGACACTGTCCGAGGCCGTGAAGAAGACCGCCGCCGAGGTGGAGGACCACCACGGGGTCCAGATCGAGGTGGTCGTCGTCGGCGACTGCCCGCTCGACGAGAAGCTGGCCGCACAGATGCAGGCCGCGCGCGAGGCGATGGTCAATGCCGCCAAGTACGGTGGCGACGGCGGCCCCGTCCAGGTGTACGCCGAGGTGGAGGGCCAGACGGTGTTCGTGTCCGTACGGGACCGCGGACCCGGCTTCGACATCGACGCGGTACCGGACGACCGGATGGGCGTACGAGAATCGATCATCGGCCGGATGCAGCGCAACGGCGGGACCGCCCGACTGCGGTCCGCGCCCGACGGCGGCACGGAAGTCGAGCTGGAGATGGAGAGGGCGGCGAAGGCAGCATGACCGAGGACAGCGCGAGCACCGGCGGGGCGACCAGGAGGGTCCGGGTGGTGCTCGTCGACGACCACCGGATGTTCCGCACCGGGGTACAGGCCGAGATCGGCGAGACCGAGCGGACCGGGGTCGAGGTCGTCGGCGAGGCCGCCGACGTGGACCAGGCCGTCACCGTCATCACCGCCACCCGACCCGAGGTGGTGCTCCTCGACGTGCACCTGCCCGGTGGCGGCGGCGTCGAGGTACTGCGCCGCTGCGCCCCGCTGATGGGCGCCGTCGAGGACCCGGTACGGTTCCTGGCCCTGTCGGTGTCGGACGCCGCCGAGGACGTCATCGGGGTCATCCGGGGCGGCGCCCGCGGCTACGTCACCAAGACGATCACCGGCACGGATCTGGTGGACTCGGTCTTCCGCGTCCAGGACGGGGACGCGGTGTTCTCGCCGCGGCTGGCGGGCTTCGTGCTCGACGCCTTCGCCTCGACGGACGCCCCGCCCGTCGACGAGGACCTGGACCGCCTCACCCAGCGCGAGCGCGAGGTGCTGCGGCTGATCGCGCGCGGGTACGCGTACAAGGAGATCGCCAAGCAGCTGTTCATCTCGGTCAAGACCGTGGAATCCCACGTCTCGGCCGTTCTGCGCAAGCTCCAGCTCTCCAACCGCCACGAGCTGACCCGCTGGGCGACGGCCCGCCGGCTGATCTGACCCCGGTGCGGGCCCCTCCGGGGGTCCCACCGGGTCACACCGGGGGCCCACCGGGTCCCGCCCGGAGCTCAGGCGGGCCGCGAGGCTCCGGCCCAGGGCATCGAGTCCACCGGCGCGACGCGGACCGTGGAGCCGGGGCGCGGGGCGTGGATCATCTGGCCGTTGCCGATGTACATGCCGACGTGCGTGACGCCGGAGTAGAAGAACACCAGGTCACCGGGGGCCAACCGGTCGCGGGAGACCCGCTGTCCCGCGTTGATCTGCGTGTAGGTGGTGCGCGGCAGCGACACCCCGGCCGCCCGCCAGGCCGCCTGGGTCAGGCCGGAGCAGTCGAACGAGCCCGGGCCCGTCGCGCCCCATACGTACGGCTTGCCGATCGCCCCGTACGCGAACGCCACCGCGCGGGCCGCGCGGGAGCTGTCGGCGGGCGGCGGAGGCTGGGTGGCGGGGCCGCTCGGGGCGGGGCCGGCCGAGTGGGCTTCGTAGGCCGCCCGCTCCTCGGCCGTCAGCTTGGTCAGCAGCCGCTGAGCCGCGGTCAGCTTCTCCTCGATCTCGGCCTTGTGGCCCGCGAGTTCGCGCTGCCGGGCCCGCAGCTCGGCGAGGCGTCCGGCGGCCTGGTCCTTGAGCTTCCCGACCTCGTCGAGCCCACGTCGCACGGCCGAGAGATCGGCCGCGTTGCGGTTTCCGGCGCGGGTGATGAGGGCGGCCCGGTCCAGGTACTCCTGCGGATCGTCGGACATCGCCAGCTGAACGGCGGCGCCCAGGGTGCCGCTGCGGTACTGCGTCGCGGCCAGCGAACCGAGCGCACTGCGGGCCGTGTTGAGCCGGTCGGTCTTGCGGGCGGTCTCGTCCCGCAGCCCGTCGAGCGCGCGCTGCGCCTCGTCGGCCTTCTCCTTCGCCCCGTTGTACCGGTCCGTCGCGGCCTCGGCCTCCTCGTAGAGCCGGTCCATCTCCGACTTGACCTGCGAGGGCGTCGGCTGAGGATCGGCGTGGGACGTGCCTTCGAACGCGGTGGCGGTGGCAGCGCCCGCGAGGGCGAGGGTGGCGGCGGTGGTGCGTACGGAGCTCCGTGCCGTGCCGCCGGTGAGCGGGCGCTGCCTGGGCTTTCGATGACTGGCCACGAGGGCCTCACGTCCTTCCTCCATTGGTGCTTGGGGGAGGACGCTAGACCCGAAGGTAACGGGAAGATGACGAGATGATCAGAAGTGCCCGGACGCGACCGGAGTTGCCTGGTCGGACGTCTGTCTATGGCGGTCCGCTATCCGCGGATCTCCGTCAGACGGGCGAAGACGACCACGTTCCCGTCATAGCCCCCCTTCTTCGAGAAGCCGCCGCCGCAGGTGATCACGCGGAGTTCGGGGGCGCCCTTGGGGCCGTAGACCCGCGCCGCCGGGAAGTCGTCCTTGCCGACGACCTCGATGCCGTAGACCGTGAACACGACGGTACGGCCGTCCTGTCGGTCCACCTCGATGTGCTGCCCCTGCTTGAGCGAGCCGAGCGTGTAGAAGACGGCGGGACCCCGTTTGTTGTCCACGTGTCCGTCGATCACCGTCGTGCCCTGGGCGCCCGGGGCGGGGGAACCCTCGTACCAGCCGGCCAGGTTCCGGTCCTCCGGCGGCGGGGCGTCCACCCACCCCTCGGCATCGAGTCCGACCCGGGTGACAGGGGCGTCGACCTGTACGGCCGGAATCCGGATCCGGGTCGGCGGGGAGGGCTTCAGCGGCTGCGGCGCCGGCGGGAGGCGGCGGGCGGCCTCGTCGTGGGCCGGGTCGCTGATCAGCACGGCGGCCTGCGCGGGCTGCGGCGGACCGCCGTCCAGGTCGAGCCCGTTGGTGAGGAGGAACGTGCCGCTGAGGGCGACCACGGCAACGACGCCCCAGCCGCCGCGAGGCTTCGTACGCTCCTGGGGGCGGGGCATGATGCGCGCTCCTTCCGTGGTGCGGGGAGATTCAGGGGCGGGGCCCGGCGTCCGTGGCCCGTGGCCGGGGCCGCCGAGATCCGGGCGGCCGGTACTGGACCGGGCCCGTCCGGTCGCCAGGGGCGGGTCGGACGGGCCCGGCGGTCAGGGGGCGGGTGGTCAGGCGTGGTCGCCCGCCCGGCGGCGCATCAGGAACACGCCGCCTCCGAGCGCACCGGCCAGCAGCGCGGAACCGGCCGCGATCTCGGTGCCGTTCAGGCCGCCGGCGCCGCCGCCGAGGCCGGCCTTGACGCCCTTGGAGGGAGCGGTCGTGCCGGTGCCGGTACCGGTACCGGTCGAGTGGCCCGCGACCGTGAGGGTGGTCGTGCCCTTCTCGCCCTTGCAGTCGAAGGTGACCTCGTACCGGGCACCCGGCTTGGCGTCCGCGTCCACCTTGACGGTGGCGGACTTGCCCTCGTTGAGCTCGACCGCGTCGAAGACGCCGGAGGAGACCTTCACCAGCGGTTCCTGGCACTCGGTGGCGTTCAGCGTGACGGTGCCGCCCGGGGCGACGGTGGCGGGGGAGACGGTGAAGCCGAAGGACGTGACGTTGGGCGTGGTCCCGCCGTCATTGGCCGAGGCCATCGGCGCGGTGAGCGCGAAGGCGGCGGTGGACAGCAGGGCTACGGACGCGACACGTATGGAACGCATGGTGAATCCTCCGGGTCCCCGAGGCGCAGCCGCGAACGGTTTGTCCGCAAAAGGCAGGAAATGCTCCTCGATGTGCAAGACGCTAGGTCCGGTTGGCGGAACCTGCGAATCGAACGGCACGAACGGACCAACGGAGAGAGTGAGTTGGCGGGCACCCCGCCAACTCCTCTGATACGGACGGTGAGCGCCACGCCGGAGGGCCCGCCGTGGGGTGGCGCTGAGTGACGGACACGCCGACGGGGCGGCCGACGAAAAAGTCTCCGCTGCCGAGTTCACCCCGGCCGGACGCTCCCGTAGATCGGCTGGTAGTAGACCGAGTCCTCGCGGACGGACGTCCCCGGCCGCGGGGCGTGGATCATGCGGCCGCCGCCGATGTAGATCCCCACGTGACTGATGTCCGCGTAGAAGAAGACCAGGTCCCCCGGGCGCAGATCCCTGGTCGCGATCCGCGGAGCCGCCTTCACCTGGTCCCAGGTGGTGCGCGGCAGCGTGATCCCCGCCGCCCGCCAGGCGGCCTGGGTCAGGCCGGAGCAGTCGTACGAGCGCGGGCCGGTCGCGCCCCAGACGTACGGTTTCCCCAGCTGGGCCCGGGCGAAGGCCACCGCCCTGGCACCCGACGCCGACGCGGCGGCGTCCCCGGGCAGCGGCCCCGAGGCGGCCGGGGCCCGCGGGGCCAGCGCCCGCGCCCGCTCCGGTGCAGTGAGCCGGGCCAGCAGGGTGTTCGCCTCCGCGAGCCGGGCCTGCACCTCCTGCTTGCGCCCGCGCAGCTCCTCCTGCGCCTGCTCCAGTTCCCCGACCACCGCGGCCGCCTCCCGGCGCTTGCCGGCCGTCTCCGCCCTGGCCCGGGTGTACTGGGTGAGCAGTGCGTCCTCGCGGCCGCCGAGCCGGTTCAGCAGGTGCGCCTGCGCGAAGAACGCCTGCGGATCGGCGCTGAGCAGCAGCGTCGCGGTCCCGCCGAGGCCGCCGGCGCCGCGGTACCGGTCGGCGGCGTAGCTGCCGAGCAGCCGCCGGGCCTCGTTCAGCTTCTGCGTGGTGCCGGCGACCTGGTCCATGAGCGCCGACAGCAGGGCCCGCTGCTCCGCGGTCCGCCCGGCCGCCGCGTCGTAGGCCTGGGTGGCCGTGCCCGCCTGCCGGTGCAGCTCGTCCACGCGGGTCCGTACCTCCTCCACCGAGGGGCGGGGAGCGGGCGCCGCCGAGGCCTGGTGGGGGAGGAGCAGGCCCAAGGAGGACAGAGCCGCGGTCGTGACGACCACGGCGGGGGTGTTCGGATGTCTTCGGGTGCGCGGCTTGCGGTGGTGGGGGGAGGGGTGGGACGAGGGGAATCCGTACGCGTACACGGGCCGGCACCTCCTTCCGGTTGGCGGAGCACGCTAGCGCCGGAGGGGAAGCCTCGGAAGGGGGCGGGACCGTTCCACAGGGCATATGCCGCCGAATTTTCCTTGGGGGGACCGGGATTTTCCGGGGGCGGGACCGGCTGTCGGTCCCGCCCCCTAAACTCGGAAGGCGATGAGCAGCCTCTTTGACGACAGCTTCCTGGCCGACCTCTCCCCCTCCGAAGAGGTCCCCCCGCCGCCCGAAGACCATGCCGCCCCCGAGACGGGCGCGGACGATCTCTTCGGGGGCCGGTTCGATGCGCCCATTCACGGGGACGCGTACTACCGGGACGGCGCCCCCAGGCCCGTCATCGACCCGGCGGCGCTCCTGGAAGGGCTGAACACGGAGCAGCGCGCCGCCGTGGTGCACGCGGGTTCCCCGCTGCTCATCGTGGCCGGCGCCGGATCCGGCAAGACGCGCGTGCTGACGCACCGCATCGGCCACCTGCTGGGCGCGCGCGGGGTCCACCCCGGCCAGATCCTGGCGATCACCTTCACCAACAAGGCCGCCGGTGAGATGAAGGAGCGCGTCGAGGACCTCGTCGGCCCGCGCGCGAACGCCATGTGGGTCTCCACCTTCCACAGCGCGTGCGTGCGCATCCTGCGCCGCGAGTCCAAGCGGCTCGGTTTCACCTCGTCCTTCTCGATCTACGACGCGTCCGACTCGAAGCGCCTGATGGCGCTCGTCTGCCGCGACCTGGACCTGGACCCGAAGAAGTTCCCGCCGAAGGCCTTCAGCGCCAAGATCTCGAACCTGAAGAACGAGCTCATCGACGCGGACGCCTTCGCGGGGCAGGCCGCGGACGGCTTCGAGAAGACCCTCGCCCAGGCGTACGCGATGTACCAGGGTCGCCTCGGCGAGGCCAACGCCCTCGACTTCGACGACATCATCATGACCACGGTCCACCTGCTCCAGGCCTTCCCGGAGGTCGCGGAGCACTACCGGCGCCGCTTCCGGCACGTGCTGGTCGACGAGTACCAGGACACCAACCACGCCCAGTACACGCTCGTGCGCGAGCTGGTCGGCACCGGCTACCCGGACCTGCCGCCCGCCGAGCTGTGCGTCGTGGGTGACGCCGACCAGTCGATCTACGCCTTCCGCGGCGCGACCATCCGCAACATCCTCCAGTTCGAAGAGGACTACGCGGACGCGACCACGATCCTGCTCGAGCAGAACTACCGCTCCACCCAGACGATCCTGTCCGCCGCCAACGCGGTCATCGAGCGCAACGAGAACCGCCGCGCGAAGAACCTGTGGACCGAGGCGGGCAGCGGCGCCGTCATCACGGGCTACGTCGCGGACACCGAGCACGACGAGGCGCAGTTCATCGCCGACGAGATCGACCGGCTGACGGACGCGGGCGACGCCAAGGCGGGCGACGTCGCGATCTTCTACCGGACCAACGCGCAGTCCCGCGTGTTCGAGGAGATCTTCATCCGCGTCGGACTGCCCTACAAGGTCGTCGGCGGCGTCCGGTTCTACGAGCGCAAGGAGGTCCGCGACGTCCTCGCGTACCTGCGCGTCCTGTCGAATCCCGAGGACAACGTCCCGCTCCGGCGGATCCTGAACGTGCCCAAGCGCGGTATCGGCGAGCGCGCCGAGGCGATGATCGACGCGCTCGCGATGCGCGAGAAGATCACCTTCCCGCAGGCGCTGCGCCGGGTCGACGAGGCCTTCGGCATGGCCGCCCGCTCGACCAACGCCGTCAAGCGCTTCAACGTGCTGATGGAGGAGCTCCGCACCATCGTCGACTCGGGCGCCGGCCCGGCGGTGGTCCTGGAAGCGGTCCTGGAGCGTACGGGCTACCTCTCCGAACTCCAGGCCTCGACCGACCCGCAGGACGAGACGCGCATCGAGAACCTCCAGGAACTCGCCGCCGTGGCCCTCGAATTCGAGCAGGCCAGGGAAGCGGCGGCGGCCGAGGCCGCCGAGAACGGCGCCCCGCCGGTGGGCCCCGGCACGCTCGCGGAGTTCCTGGAGCAGGTCGCGCTGGTCGCCGACTCCGACCAGATCCCGGACGAGGACACCGACGGGAACGGGGTCATCACCCTGATGACCCTGCACACCGCCAAGGGCCTCGAGTTCCCGGTGGTCTTCCTGACCGGCATGGAGGACGGGGTCTTCCCGCACATGCGCGCGCTGGGCCAGACCAAGGAACTGGAGGAGGAGCGCCGCCTCGCCTACGTGGGCATCACGAGGGCGCGCGAGCGGCTGTACCTGACGCGCTCGAGCATGCGCAGCGCGTGGGGCACCCCCTCCTACAACCCGCCTTCGCGGTTCCTGGAAGAGATCCCGGCCGAGTACCTGCAGTGGAAGCGCACGGGCGCGGCGCAGAAGCCGGCGGGCCCGATGCGGAGCTCGGGGTACGGGTCCTCCGGCTCGGGTGGGGCCGGGGGCGGGTCGAAGGCCTCGTTCGGCACCTCGCCGGAGGCCTTCCTGTCCTCGTCGCGTACGAAGTCGGGCCCGTCGGGGTTCGCCACGCGGCGGGCCTCCGACAAGCCGGTCATCGCGCTGGTGGTCGGGGACCGGGTCACGCACGACCAGTTCGGGCTGGGCACGGTCATGGAGGTCAGGGGAGCGGGCGCGGACGCGCAGGCCACCATCGACTTCGGGGACGAGAAGCCCAAGCGGCTCCTGCTGCGGTACGCGCCGGTGCAGAAGCTCTGACGCGCGAAGCGATCCTGCCCGACGCGGAACGGCCCGCCCCCTCGGGGGCGGGCCGTTCCGCGTCGGGCCCCGGCCGGGGCCCTGTCCTAGTTCGGGTTCAGGCCCTTGGCGCGGAGCCAGGCCTGGGGGTCGACCGGGGAACCGCCGCCCGGCCGCACTTCGAAGTGCAGGTGCGGGCCGGTGGAGTTGCCGGTGTCACCGGAGTACGCGATCACGTCGCCGGCCTTGACCTTGCCGGACCGGATCTTGGCGCTGCTGAGGTGGCAGTACCAGGTCTCGGTACCGTCGGGCGCGGTCAGTATCACCATGTTGCCGTAGGCGCTGTTGAACTGGCTGCGCACGGTTCCGTCGGTGGCGGCCATGACCGAAGTCCCGTAGCCCACCGGGAAGTCGATGCCGGTGTGCACGGACATCCAGTTGACGCCCGCCTGGCCGAAGCCGGCGCTGAGGCCGTGCCGTGCGACGGGGAGGGCGAACTTGGGGCGGGCCGCTTCCTTGGCCGCGGCCTCCTCCGCCTTCTTCTTCTTCTCCTCGTCCTGGCGCAGGCGCAGGTCGATGCGTTCCTGGGTGCGGCTCGCACGGTCCGCGAAGTCGCCGGCGTCGGCGCTGAGGGCGGTGAGCTGCGTGTCGAGCTTGCTGTTCGCCGCGACCGGCTTGATCGAGGCCGGGTCGGGGGCGGCCAGGGTGGTGGTCTCCTCGGACGGCTTCTCCGCACCGGTGAGACCGCCCACGGAAGCGGCGGCGACACCCGCGACGCCCATCACGCAGGCCGAGGGAACGGCCACGGTCAGCAGCGCGGAACGCTTGGCCGGAGTACGGCGCCGGTTGGTGCTGCCGGCCTTGGCGGCACTCGCCTTGGCGGCGGGCTTCGATCCGGGCTTGGAACCGGCGCGGCGCGAGGGGCGCGGCTCGGCGGGCGCGGCCGGGGTGACGGGCATGGCCTGGGTGGGGAGATCGTGCACCTCGGTGCCCGCATCCCCGTCCTCATCCGCATCCGTGTCCGTGTCCGCCTCATCGGCGGGGAGGAACTCGAAGACGGCGGTCTCGGTGTAGGACCCGCCGAGCGGGACCTCGCCCTCGGCCCGGGCCTCGGGCGAGGTGGCGGCGGCGTAGACCTCGTACCCGTAGTCGTAGGCGTACTGCTGCTCGTGCTGCTGCTCGTGAACCGGGGCGTGGGCGTGGGCGTGGGCTTGGGCGTGGCCGTAGGCCTGCTCCTGCTCCGGGACTTGTTGCTGCTGCTCGTAACCGCCGTACCCGTAGGTCGGCTCGGAGGCCGTGTTCCAGGCGGTGGCGTCGTAGGCACCGGTCTCGGTCCCGTAGCCCGGGACCGCCCAGTGGCCGGTCTGCTCGGCGGAGGTGTCGTAGCCGAAGGCCGTGGACTGGTAGTCCATGGAGACGCCGCCCTGGGTGGGGACGGTCGAGAGGTAGCCGTCGTGGCCGGCGTACTCGCCGACGGACGGCTGCGCGTAGGAGTTCTGGGGGGCGGTCCAAGCCGTGGTGTCGTACGAGCCGGTGTCGTAGGAACCGGTGTCGTAGGAACCGTAGGTGGCGCCGTAGTTGTAGCCCTGACCCTGCGTTTCGTAGGACGCATAGGCTGAATCGCCAGCGAAAGTGGTGGTGGAAAGGCCGTCATACCCAAAATCGGGGTACTGGCCCGACGAGGGGCGGTCGTTCACCAACTTCTCTTTCGCCTCGGCAGCGGGGGGCCTGGGTGGCCGAGGAATGTGGGGTCCTCGGAGGAGAGCAGTGGCGTGACTGTACCCGGCGGTTACACGCAACGACAATCTTCGGAGGCTTTTGTGCTCGGCGGAACCGGGCATTCGGCCGCCTTTCGGTCCGCTGAAGACCCACCCTTGGCCTTGAGTTCGAAAAGTGTTCGACTGGAGGTCGGTTTTCGCTCCCGTGGTCGAGGCCGAACCGGGGCGGTCGCCGCTCAGGCGACGGAAGCGGCGCCGGGCTGCGGGAGGGCGATCGGCCTGGGTCCGTCGAGCGAGCGCCGGACTGCCGCGATGACGGTGGGGTGCGCGGGCAGGGCGAGGTGTCCGATGCCGGTGACCTGCACGTTTTCCGCGAGCAGGTCCGGGTGCTCGATGCGGGCGGTCCCGGTCGGGTCCATCAGCTCGTCGAACTCGCTCCAGAACGCCACGCACCGGGTCCGGCAGCCGGGCGCGGGGGCGCGCAGTTCGGTGAGCACCTCGGAATCCGGGCGCATCTGCCGGACCAGGGGGTGCGCGTCCATGAAGGGCGCCACGCGGGTGCCGGAGTGCGGGGTGCCGAGCGTGACGAGGGTGCGGACGCGCGCGTCGCCGCCGAGGCGCTGGACGTAGTACCGCCCGACCAGCCCGCCGAGGCTGTGCCCCACCAGGTCCACCCGGTCCTGCCCCGTGTGCTCGCACAGCTCCTCGACGCGTCGGGCGAGATGCCGGGCGGTGACGCGCAGGTCGCGGGTGAAGGGGGAGTAGTTGTACGCCTCCACCTGCCGTCGCCCGCCGGCCCCGAGGGTGCGGCGCAGCAGGACGAAGACGGAGCGGTTGTCGGTGAATCCGTGGAGCAGCAGCACCGGCGGGCGCTCGTGGGTGGCGGCGGCGGGTCGCTCCGGCAGTACCCCGGTGGGATACAGCAGGATGTGCCCGCCGAGCACGATGACTTCCAGTACGCCCGCCCGCAGCGCGGCCCCGGACATGGTCAGCCCCATGGACGGCCCCCCCTAGCCTCTCGGGACCGGGGCGTCCGACCGCCCCGTGCCGTGCGGCTGTCGGCGCGGAGCGGTGGTACGCCATCCCACGTGTGATTTCCCCCTCGTGGTTGACCGCGAAACGGGGGTGTGCGCGATGCTGTACTTAACGTTCGTTCACTCGGGAGGCAGTGCGATGGGTGTGACCGGTCCGATCCGTGTGGTGGTGGCCAAGCCGGGCCTCGACGGCCACGACCGAGGCGCCAAGGTGATCGCGCGGGCCCTGCGGGACGCGGGCATGGAGGTCATCTACACCGGCCTCCACCAAACCCCCGAACAGATCGTCGACACGGCGATCCAGGAGGACGCCGACGCGATCGGGCTGTCGATCCTGTCGGGCGCGCACAACACGCTGTTCGCGCGCGTGCTGGAACTCCTCGCGGAGCGCGACGCGGAGGACATCAAGGTGTTCGGCGGCGGCATCATCCCGGAAGCGGACATCGCTCCGCTGAAGGAGAAGGGCGTGGCCGAGATCTTCACGCCGGGCGCGACGACCACGGCCATCGTCGACTGGGTTCGCGCGCACGTCCGCCAGCCGGCGTAGCCCCGCGCGGCGCCGCTGCCGGGGACCCGTCCCCGGACACCTGCTCCCCAAACGCCGGAGGGGCTGATTTTGGTCGGCGTCAGCCTGCACGTTCGGGCTGACGCCGACTGCATCCAGCCTCGCCGGCGTTTGAGGAGCGGTCCCGGGACTCGGGACTCCGGGCGGGACCCGGGACTCCCGGGCCTGGGCCCGCACTCCGGGCCTGGGCCCGCGCTCCGGGCCGGGGCCGGCGGTCAGCTCGGCGGCGCCAGTTCCGCGTGCAGCGCTGCCCGCAGCCGCAGGGTGGCGACCAGGCGCTGGAAGGCTTCCGACCAGTACGCCGCCGCGCCACCCTCCTCCACCGGCTCCGCCGCCAACGCATCGAGCCGCCCCGCCTCCGCAGGATCAAGGCACCGCTCGGCCAGTCCCATCACGCCGCTGAAGCTCCACGGGTAGCCGCCCGACTCCCGCGCGGAGTCCAGCGCCTCGATCACCGCCCGCCCCAGCGCCCCCGCCCACGGCACCACGCACACCCCGAGCAGTTGGAACGCCTCCGACAGCCCGTGTGCCCGTATGAACTCCGCCACCCACGCCGCCCGTTCCTCCGCCCCGAGGGTCGACAGGAGCTTGGCCCGCTCCGCCAGGGACGCCGTCGCCGGGCCCGCCGCGGGCGGTGCGGACGCCGAGCCGAGCAGGGCCTGCGACCACGCGGGGTCGCCCTGCCGCACCGCGGCCCGGCACCAGGCCGCGTGCAGTTCCTCCGCCCAGCCCTCGGCCACCGGCAGCGCCACGATCTCCGCCGGACCGAGTCCCCCGAACCGGTCCCGCCAGCACGACAGCGGCGCGGACTCCACCAACTGCCCCAGCCACCACGCCCGCTCCCCGCGCCCGGCCGGTGGCCGCTTGACCACGCCGTCGCGCAGCATCCCCGCATCGCACTCGGCCGGCGGCGTCACCCCCTCCGGGCCGACACAGGCCAGCGCCCGCACCGCCATCCGCCCGGCCAGCGCCGAGGTCGGCAGTGCGGACAGCAGCTCGGCGGCGGTCGCCCGGACATTGCGGCTGCGGTCACCCAGCGCCGCCTCCAGGAACGGCTCGTCACCCGCCGACAGCCCCACCCGCAAGGAGTCGAGGAACATCAGCCGGTCCTCGGCCCGTTCGGTGCTCCACGTGGTCTCCAGCAGCCGCGGCCCGGCGGCCGCCTCGTGGGCCCGTACGAGGCCGAGCAGCGCGACCCGCTCGGCGAACAACCCCTCCTGCCACAGCCGCTCCACCCCCACCGCGTCCCGCACGTCGGGCAGTTCGCCCGCGCCCCCGGAGCCCCCGCGCAGTGCGAACCGCCAGTCCGGATTGAGCCGGGCCAGCCACAGCCCGCGCGTCCCGGCCAGGGCCAGCGCCTGCGGCCGGAGGTCGCTGCGGGCCCGCGCGACGTCCAGCAGTGCGGGCACGAGCGAGGCCGGCGCCCGGTACCCGTGCTGTCCGGCGGCTGCCAGCCACTGCGGCAGCAGCTCCGTCAGGTCCGGGGCGGCCCCCCGCCGCCCGCTGCCGCCGCCCGCACCGGCCCGGCCCGCCAGCAGCTGCGCGAGCCGCCGCCGGGCCGGCTCCGGAGGCTCCGGACGCGGGTCGCGCGGGGCGGGCTCGGGACGCGGACCCGCCTCGGCGGGTCTCAGTCCGGCCCGGCGCCGTACCGTCTGCACGGCCGCTGCCCCGAGCAGGGCCTCGGGACTGCCCCGGCGCCGCTCGGTGCCCAGCAGCGCGGCGCTCACCAGCTCATCCCAGTTCCCGTCCGCGTAGGCCGTGTCCGCCGACCCGTCCGGCATTCCGTCCGGCGTTCTTTCCGTATGCGTGCCCGTATGCGCGTCCGTGGTCGTGTTCACCCGATGCCCTCCCTCTTTCCCTCGTGTGCCGTGCCGTGTGCGGGTGGTCGTGCTCCGGTCCCGCCCCCTCCGCGGGACCGGAGCAGCTCGGTCTGTTTCCCTGTGGCGCACACGGCCGTACCTACGGCCTCAACTGGCGTGGTTGTCGTCCACGAAAGCCCCCCGGCTCACTCGTTTCGAATACGTCGGCGCCCCCGCGCCGCCGCTTTCCCCCTGCGCCCGCTCAGCCCAGCACCACCGGCTCCGAGGAGTCCGGATGCCAGGCCGTCAGCGGGGTGAATCCGCGGTGTCCGCATTCGCCGAACACCGTCAGCGGGCCGCCTCCCGACAGCGCGGCCAGCTGCCACATCCCGGTCCCGGACCGGCTCCCGGCCCCGGTCTGGGGCACGGGCAGGGCGGACGTCCCCTCCGCGTCCGCCAATTGCCATGTGGCCGAGCTCTGTTGCTCCCCCTGTCGCCCTCCCTGCTGTCCTCCCGGTATCGGAACCACCGGGCCGAGCACCACCGGCCAGGACTCCAGCCAGGGGTCCTCGCGCAGTGCCGCGCCGTACGCCTCCAGTGCCGCGCCCGTGCTCACGCCGGTCGGCGCGGTACGGCACGGCGCGGCCGGTGCGAACCTCTCCCCGAGATCCGCGCGCAGCCCGGCGGAGCCGGGCCGGAAGCGGGCTTCCGCCTCCAACACGAGACCGACGGGCAGCGCCAGCCCGGGCGGTCGCCCGGGCGGGCCGAAGTCCAGGACCAGGGCCGGCCGCCCGCTCGCCAGCCCGCGCAGCCATATCCGGCGGGTGGTGAGACGGCCGTCCGGTGACGCCGTGTCGTACTGGGCCAGCACGAGCCAGTGGTCCCGTACGGCCTCGCCATCCGTCTGGGGCTGCAGTCCCAGACGGCTGCGGACCGTCGCGGCCAGCGGTTCCGGCAGTCCGGAAACCCCCAGCCAGGCCCGGTCCAGCAGGTGCAGCAGCGAGGCCTCCTCCAGCATCCGGGCGGGCCAGCCGGCGCCGCAACTGGGTATCGTCCCCAACTCCCGCACACGCCCGGCCAGTCCGGGTGCCTGGGCGTCGACCATCCGGGCGGCGGTCTCCTCCCAGGCCGCGTATCCCGCCCGCTCCTGACCGGCGAGGCCGCCGCGCACCAGGTCCGCGAGCCGCTGTTCCAGCTCGGTGACGCCCGCGCCGATCCGGGCCGCCCGCCGCTCGGCCCGCTTGCGGGCCCCTTCGGCGTCGGCCGGCTCCGCCCGGCCGGAGCGGTCGGCGGCCGGGCGCGCTGCCTTCGCCGCCCGCTCCGCGAGCCACCCGTCCGCCCAGTCCGGAGCCTCGGCCGAGGTGCCGGCCGAGGTGTCGAGTCCCTCCGCGGCCCAGAGCAGCAGCAGGCCCAGAGCGTGCTTGCACGGGAACTTCCGGCTCGGGCAGGAGCAGTTGTACGCCGGCCCGGACAGGTCGACGACCGTCCGGTACGGCTTGCTGCCGCTGCCCTTGCACAACCCCCACACCGCACCGGAAGCGGAACCTCCGGTCTGCGACCACGGCCCCGCCCCACCGAGTCTGGCCCCCGCCTTGCGTGAGGCATCGTCAGGAGCCAGAGCCAGTACCTGTTCCGCCGTCCAGCGGACCCCCTGCTCAGTCATGTGTTCCACCGTAGAGACCCCCACTGACAATCGCTCTGACCTGCAACGACACATCTCCCGGGGCTCGTTGTCAGTGGTCGGGTGCATCGTGGTTCCAGCAGTCGGAAGCGGCTGCGCAGCATTGGAGGGGGACCATGGCCACGACCGGGAACGAGACCACCGCAGAGGCGCTGCGACCGCACGCCGAAGACGCCTTCGCGCACGAACTGAAAGCCCTGGCGGCCGCCGACGACCGGCCCCGACCGGCCCGCTGGAAACTCTCCCCGTGGGCCGTGGCCACGTACCTGCAGGGCGGCACGCTCGAAGACGGCACCGTCATCACGCCCAAGTACGTCGGCCCGCGACGGATCGTCGAAGTCGCCGTCACCACCCTCGCCACCGACCGCGCGCTCCTGCTCCTGGGCGTGCCCGGCACCGCCAAGACCTGGGTGTCCGAGCACCTCGCCGCGGCCGTCAGCGGAGACTCCACGCTCCTCGTGCAGGGCACCGCCGGCACCCCGGAGGAGGCCATCCGCTACGGCTGGAACTACGCCCGCCTCCTCGCCCACGGCCCGAGCCGCGAAGCGCTCGTACCGAGCCCGGTCATGCGGGCCATGGCCGAGGGCATGACCGCCCGCGTCGAGGAGCTCACCCGGATCCCCGCCGACGTCCAGGACAGCCTCATCACCGTCCTGTCCGAGAAGACGCTCCCGATACCGGAGCTCGGCGAGGAAGTGCAGGCCGTGCGCGGCTTCAACCTCATCGCCACCGCGAACGACCGCGACCGCGGGGTCAACGAGCTCTCCAGCGCGCTGCGCAGGCGCTTCAACACCGTCGTCCTGCCGCTGCCCGCCACCGCCGACGCCGAGGTCGACATCGTCGCCCGCCGCGTCGACCAGATGGGCCGCGCCCTCGACCTGCCCGCCGCCCCGGAGGGCCTGGAGGAGATCCGCCGCGTCGTCACCGTCTTCCGCGAGCTGCGCGGCGGAGTCACCGACGACGGGCGCACGAAGATCAAGTCGCCCAGCGGCACCCTGTCCACCGCCGAGGCCATCTCCGTGGTCACGGGCGGCCTCGCCCTGGCCGCCCACTTCGGGGACGGCGTCCTGCGCCCCTCCGACGTGGCCGCGGGGATCCTCGGGGCCGTCGTCCGGGACCCGGCCGCCGACCAGGTCGTGTGGCAGGAGTACCTGGAGGCCGTGGTCCGTGAGCGCGACGGCTGGAAGGACTTCTACCGGGCCTGCCGGGAGGTGACGGCATGAGCCCCGGGACGACGGGCCCGGACGGCGGCCGCACGGTCGCCGCGGGCCCGCTGCTGCTCGGCGTACGGCACCACGGGCCCGGCTCGGCCCGTGCGGTGCGCGCCGCCCTGGACGCGGCGCGGCCGGCGGCGGTGCTGATCGAGGGACCGCCGGAGGGAGACGCGCTGCTCCCGCTCGCCGCGGCCCCGGGGATGCGCCCGCCCGTCGCCCTGCTCGCCCACGCGGCCGACGACCCGGGGCGGGCAGCGTTCTGGCCACTGGCCGGCTTCTCCCCGGAATGGGCCGCCATCCGGTGGGCGCAGGAGCGGGACGTTCCGGTCCGGTTCATCGACCTGCCGGCCGCGCACTCGCTGGCCGTACCGGAGGCCCCGGATCAGGACCCGGAGGGGGCGGCGGACGGAGCGGACGGAGCGGCGCCCGGATCCGTACGGCTGGACCCGCTGGCCGTGCTGGCGCAGACCGCCGGGTACGAGGACCCCGAGCGGTGGTGGGAGGACGTGGTCGAGCACCGCGGCGGGGCCGGACCGGCCACCGACCCGCTCGGCGTGTTCGAGGCGCTCGGAGAGGCCATGGGCGCCCTGCGCGAGGAGTACGGGTCGGGCGGCCACCACCGGGACCTGGTGCGCGAGGCGTACATGCGGCAGCGGATGCGGGCCGCGCGCCGGGAGTTCGGCGACGCCTACGCCGTCGTCTGCGGGGCCTGGCACGTCCCGGCCCTGCGGACGAAGACCACCGCGGCCGCGGACAAGGCGCTCCTCACCGGTCTGCCCAAGGTCAAGGTGGAAACCACCTGGGTGCCCTGGACCCACCGGCGCCTCGCCCGGGCCGGAGGGTACGGCGCGGGCATCACCTCGCCCGGCTGGTACGCACACCTCTTCGCGGCCCGGGACCGACCCGTCGAACGCTGGCTGACCAAGGTCGCCGGCCTGCTCCGCGAGGAGGACCGGCAGGTCTCCCCGGCCCACGTCATCGAAGCCGTCCGGCTCGCCGACACCCTGGCCGCGATGCGGGGCCGGCCGGTGCCGGGGCTGACGGAGACCCTGGAAGCGGTCCGGGCGGTGATGTGCGACGGCTCCGACATACCGCTCGCCCTGATCGAGGACCGGCTCGTCGTCGGAGACGTGCTCGGCGAAGTCCCCGACGCGGCGCCCGTCGTACCGCTCCAGCGCGACCTCACCCGCCGGCAGCGCTCGCTGCGGCTCAAGCCCGAGGCGCAGGACCGGGAACTGGAGCTCGACCTGCGCAAGGACACCGACGCGGCCAAGTCCCTGCTGCTGCACCGGCTGCGGCTGCTCGGCATCGACTGGGGCGTCCCGACGGCCTCCCGGGGGAGCACGGGCACCTTCCGCGAGACCTGGCGGCTCCGCTGGGAGCCGGAGCTCGCGGTGCGGGTGGCCGAAGCCGGCATCTGGGGGACCACCGTCCTCGGGGCGGCCACCGCCAGGGCCGAGGCCGACGCGGCGGGCGCAGGGGACCTGGGCGAGGTCACCGCCCTCGCGGAGCGGTGCCTGCTGGCCGGGCTCTCCGGGGCCCTGCCCGCCGTACTGGGGGCCCTCGCCGACCGGGCCGCGCTGGACACCGATGTGGCGGGCCTGGCCAAGGCGCTGCCCGCGCTGGCCCGTTCGCTGCGGTACGGGGACGTACGGGGCACGGACGCGGTGGCCCTGGGGGCGGTGGCGGCCGGGCTCGCGGAGCGGATATGCGTGGCGCTGCCGCCCGCCTGCGCGGCCGGGCTGGACGCCGACGCGGCGGAGGAGCTGCGGGGGCACGTGGACGGCGTACACGGTGCGGTCGGGCTGCTGGAGGCGCTGGACACGGACGGCCTGCGGGAGCGCTGGGCGGCGGTGCTGCGGACGCTGGCCGGGCGGGACACCGTCCCCGGACTGATACGCGGCCGGGCGGCGCGGCTGCTGCTCGACGACGGGCGGCTGTCGCCCGGGGACACCGCCCGGCTGATGGGGCTCTCGCTGTCCCCGGCCTGCGCGCCGGCCGACGCGGCGGGCTGGATCGAGGGGTTCGCGGGCGGGGGCTCGGGCGGCGGCACGCTGCTGGTGCACGACGAGCGGCTGCTGGCGCTCATCGACGGCTGGCTGGCGTCGGTGCCGGAGCGGGCGTTCATCGATGTGCTGCCGCTGCTGCGGAGGACCTTCGGCGGGTACGAGTCGGGGGTCCGGCGGAGCCTGGGGGAGCTGGTGCGGCGGGGGCCGGGCGGGGGCCCGGCCCGGGTGGGGGCCGGGGGTGCGCCGGCCGGCTTCGGTTCGGAGCTGGATCCGGTTCGGGCGGATGCGGTGGTGGACCTGGTCCGGCTGCTGCTGGCGGGGGCACGGGGGTGAGGGGCCCTGGCTGGGCCGGGGCCAGGGCCGGGGCCGGGGGCGCCCGGGCCCGGCGCGGGCGGGCCGCGGTGGGCCGCTGCGCGGGTAGGGGACTCCGGTCCCGCGCAGCGGCACCGGCGCGGGGGCTGCGGGGGCGGTCGGTAGTGCTTCGAGAGCGGGAGGTTGGCAGATGGCCGGGGCAGAAGTGAGGGACGGCGGCGCCGAGCGGTTGCGGCGGTGGCGGATGGTGCTGGGCGGGGGAGAGGGGGAGGGGACCGGGTGTGCGCTGAGCGGGGCGGACGCCGGGATGGATGCCGCGCTCGGGGCGCTGTACGGGGGAGACGGCGGCGGAGGGCGCAAGCGGGCGGGGGAGAGGTCGGCCGGGCTCGGCGGCTCCGCGCCGAACGTGGCGCGCTGGCTCGGGGACATCCGGACGTACTTCCCCACCTCCGTGGTGCAGGTCATGCAGCGGGACGCGATCCAGCGGCTCGGGCTGTCGGCCCTGCTGCTGGAGCCGGAGATGCTGGAGGCGGTGGAGCCGGACGTGCACCTCGTCGGCACCCTGCTCTCCCTCAACAAGGCCATGCCCGAGACCACCCGGGAGACCGCCCGCGCCGTCGTCCGCAAAGTGGTCGAGGCGTTGGAGAAGCGGCTCGCGAGCCGGACGCGGGCCACGCTGACGGGTGCGCTCGACCGGTCCGCGCGGATCAGCCGGCCGCGGCATGCGGACATCGACTGGGACCGGACCATCCGGGCGAACCTGACGAACTATCTGCCCGAATACCGGACCGTCGTCCCCGAGCGGCTGGTCGGGTACGGCCGCGCCGCGCGGGCGGTGAAGAAGGAGGTCGTGCTGTGCATCGACCAGTCCGGTTCGATGGCGGCCTCCGTCGTCTACGCCTCCGTCTTCGGGGCGGTGCTGGCCTCGATGCGGTCGATCGCGACGCGGCTGGTCGTCTTCGACACCGCGGTGGTCGACCTGACGGATCAGCTCGACGATCCCGTCGACGTGCTCTTCGGCACCCAGCTCGGCGGCGGCACCGACATCAACCGGGCGCTCGCCTACTGCCAGTCGAAGATCACCCGTCCCGCCGACACCGTCGTCGTCCTCATCAGTGATCTCTACGAGGGCGGCATACGCGACGAGCTGCTGAAACGGGTCGCGGCGATGAAGGCGGCGGGGGTGGAGTTCGTGACGCTGCTAGCGCTGTCCGACGAGGGAGCTCCGGCCTACGACCGGGACCACGCCGCGGCCCTCGCCGCGCTCGGCTCCCCGGCCTTCGCCTGCACTCCGGACCTGTTTCCGGAGGTGATGGCCGCGGCCCTGGAGAAGCGTCCCCTGCCCGTCCCGTGACCGGCCGGGCACCACCGCGGCCGGCCCGCCGCACCGCCCGCGCGGGGGCCCGTAGGGGAGTCCTCGCGGCGGCCGGCCATCGGCAGATCACACGAAGATGCAGTTCAACCGTGAGGCGATCTGTGACAGGTATCACCGCTCAGGTGTGATCTGCGATTTAGGGACCTACGTCCCACGGGGATAACCTGCGGGACGGACATGCCGCGTCCACGGTCACCGTGTGCGCCTTCCTTGTGACAGCGCCGTCACGTTGCCCTCCGCGGCACGCCCACGCAGATAGCAGACAACCGCGAATCACTGCGAATCTTTAAAAAAGACAAGGGACGGACGCGCGTGGACCTGTTCGAGTACCAGGCGAGGGACCTCTTCGCCAAGCACGGTGTACCGGTGCTGGCCGGTGAAGTCATCGACACGCCTGAGGCAGCCCGAGCGGCCACCGAGCGCATGGGTGGCAAGTCGGTCGTCAAGGCACAGGTGAAGGTCGGCGGCCGCGGCAAGGCCGGCGGCGTCAAGCTCGCCGCCACCCCGGACGAGGCCGTCGCCCGTGCGACGGACATTCTCGGGATGGACATCAAGGGCCACACGGTCCACAAGGTGATGATCGCCGAGACCGCTCCGGAGATCCTGGAGGAGTACTACGTCTCGTACCTCCTCGACCGCACCAACCGCACCTTCCTGGCCATGGCCTCGGTCGCGGGCGGCATGGACATCGAGCAGGTCGCCGAGGAGACCCCGGAGAAGCTCGCCAAGGTCCCGGTGAACGCCAACGAGGGCGTGACCATCGAGAAGGCCCGCGAGATCGTCGCGCTGGCGCAGTTCCCGGCCGAGGTCGCCGAGAAGGTCGCCGAGGTCCTCGTGACCCTGTGGGCGACCTTCATCGCCGAGGACGCGCTCCTCGTCGAGGTCAACCCGCTCGCGAAGGTCGCCTCCGGCGACGTCATCGCGCTCGACGGCAAGGTCTCGCTCGACGAGAACGCCGAGTTCCGCCAGCCGGGCCACGAGGAGTTCGTGGACCACGCTGCCGCGAACCCGCTCGAGGCCGCCGCCAAGGCGAAGAACCTCAACTACGTGAAGCTGGACGGCGAGGTCGGCATCATCGGCAACGGCGCGGGTCTCGTCATGAGCACCCTCGACGTCGTCGCGTACGCCGGCGAGAACCACGGCGGCGTCAAGCCCGCCAACTTCCTGGACATCGGCGGTGGCGCCTCCGCCGCCGTCATGGCCAACGGTCTCGAGATCATCCTCGGCGACCCGGACGTCAAGTCCGTCTTCGTCAACGTCTTCGGTGGCATCACCGCGTGCGACGAGGTCGCCAACGGCATCGTCCAGGCGCTGCAGCTGCTCGAGGACAAGGGCGAAGCGGTCACCAAGCCGCTGGTCGTCCGCCTCGACGGCAACAACGCCGAGCTGGGTCGCAAGATCCTCTCGGACGCCAACCACCCGCTGGTTCAGCGCGTGGACACCATGGACGGCGCGGCCGACAAGGCCGCCGAGCTCGCGGCTGCGAAGTAAGGGCAGAGGTCACAGACTCACATGGCTATCTTCCTCAACAAGGACAGCAAGGTCATCGTCCAGGGCATGACCGGTGCCACGGGCATGAAGCACACCAAGCTGATGCTGGCTGACGGCACCAACATCGTCGGCGGCGTGAACCCGCGCAAGGCCGGCACCAGCGTCGACTTCGACGGCACCGAGGTCCCGGTCTTCGGCTCCGTCGCCGAGGCGATGGAGAAGACGGGCGCCAACGTCTCCGTCCTCTTCGTCCCGCCGGCGTTCGCCAAGTCCGCCGTGGTCGAGGCGATCGACGCCGAGATCCCGCTGGCCGTCGTCATCACCGAGGGCATCGCGGTGCACGACTCCGCCGCCTTCTGGTCGTACGCCTCCAGCAAGGGCAACAAGACGCGGATCATCGGCCCGAACTGCCCGGGTCTGATCACCCCCGGCCAGTCCAACGCCGGCATCATCCCGGGCGACATCACCAAGCCCGGCCGCATCGGTCTCGTGTCCAAGTCGGGCACGCTGACCTACCAGATGATGTACGAGCTCCGTGACATCGGCTTCTCCTCCGCCGTCGGCATCGGTGGCGACCCGGTCATCGGCACCACGCACATCGACGCCCTCGAGGCGTTCGAGGCGGACCCCGACACCGACCTGATCGTCATGATCGGCGAGATCGGCGGCGACGCCGAGGAGCGTGCGGCGGACTTCATCGCGAAGAACGTCACCAAGCCGGTCGTCGGCTACGTCGCGGGCTTCACCGCCCCCGAGGGCAAGACCATGGGTCACGCCGGTGCGATCGTCTCCGGCTCTTCCGGCACCGCACAGGCCAAGAAGGAAGCCCTGGAGGCCGCCGGCGTGAAGGTCGGCAAGACGCCGACCGAGACCGCGAAGCTGGCGCGCGAGATCCTCAACGCCGCTCAGTAGGCAGCAGCAAGCGGCAGCGCCTTCGGCTGTACGTGCAGACGGGCGTGGCCCGCACCCTGTGAGGGGTGCGGGCCACGCCCGTTTCCGTACGCGGCGAGCGCCGGCCGTACGGCTATTCGAGGCTCGGCGCGATCCGGGCCGGTCCGGCCGACGGATCGGACAGCAGCTTGTCGTGGAGCTGCCGGCCCTCGTCCGTGAGCTGCTGCGGGCCACTGTGCGGGGGCACGCCCGACACGCTCGCGCCGGGGGCGCGCGGAGGCTCGTACTCGGTCGGCGCGGTCACCCAGGTGTAGGCCGTCGCCGCGGCGATGGCCGCCGTCACCCCGATCACCGCCCGTGTCCACAGCCGGTTGCGGTGCTCGCCGGCCACCCGGACGACGGCTGCCGCGCGCGGCTCCAGCGGGAGGGCCGGCGTCAGCGTGCCGAGCCGCTCGCGCAGCACCGCGGACAGCTTCGCGGGCGCCACGCCGTCCAGTTCGGGGATCAGGTCGGCGAGGTCGGCGTGCGCGTTGACGAGCCGGTTGCCGGCGGTCGGCGTGGACGCCTCCGTCTCGGCGGCGGTGTCGGGGAGGTCCAGCCCGACACCGTCGTAGAGCAGCACGGTGCGGCGGTGTGCCGGGGGCAGCCCGAGCATCGCGTCCAGCAGGATGCGGTCCGCGGGGTCGGCCGGGGGCTCGTCGGGGTGCCGGTGCGAACGCCGGAACCGGTGCCAGGGGGAGAGCGCGTACTCGTACGTCGCCGCGCGTACCCACCCGACCGGATCGGGATCGGTGGCGACCTCGGGCCAGCGCTCCCACGCCTGCTGGAAGGCGCGCTCCACGGCCTCACAGGCGAGGGCGTGGCGGCCGGTGAGGAGATAGGCCTGGCGGGACAGGGCGGGGGCCGTGCGGGCGTAGAGGGCGTCGAAGGCGGAGGTCGCCGTCACCGTCGGGGCGCCGTCGCCGGGGGCGTCCCCGGGCGCGCCGTCGGGGGCGGTACGGGCCTCCGCGGCCGGGCCACCCGTCGTGCCGGCGCCTCCCTTGGGGGCGGCCGGTCCGGCATCCTCGCCGGTCGGCGCGGAGCCGGGAGCGGGGGCCTTCCCGGCGGCCTTCCCGGCGGCCGGGTCAGAGCCCGGCCCGGATCCGGAGCCGGGTCCCGGCCCGGTGACCGGCTTGGGGCCCGGCCCGGAGTCGGAACCGGAGCCTGGCCCGGTGGCCGGCCCGTTCGGCCCCGGCCCGGTGGCCGGCTTGGAGCCCGAACCGGTGTCCGGCCCGGAGCCCTGCCCGGTCGTGCTCGTCCGGGTGGCGGCTTCGGGGTCCCGTCCGGCGGGGTTGCCCGTGCCCGGCCCGGTGCTCGGCGCGGCGGCCTTCCCGGAGCGCGGCTCCGAGTCCGGTCCGGCGCCTGAGCCGGTGTCAGGGGTCGTGTCCGTAGCGGTACCCGTGCCCGTGCCCGTACCCGTACCGGTGCCGGAGCCCGGGGGGACGGGGCCACTTGGGCGAAGGGCTGCGAAGCCGCCGCCGTGGGCGGCTCCGGCCCTGACCGTGGACTTCGCCTCGTGCCGGGGCATCCCCACGGGCGGCTTCGCGGCGCGCTTGACGGCGGCCTTGGGCCGGGTCTGCGCTCCGACGGGCCGGGTGAGTCCGCGCATCATGCGCAGCCCGAACCGGCTCTCGGAGGCGTCGGCGGCTGACGCCGCGTCTGCGTCCCCGGGTTCGGCGCCGGTTGCCGCCTCGGCGCGCTCCGTGTCGCTGTCGAGCGGGCTCTCGGGCGCGGTGTCCGGGGCTGACGCCGCGTCCGTGTCCGCCCCGGCGGCGCCGGTTGCGGCGGACGCGCCGACGACGGACCCTGTGGCCGCACCGTCCGGGGGAGCCGAGCCGTCGGTCCGCACGGTGGGGCCCGTGGGGGCTGAGCCGGCGGATTCGTTCGCGGACAGGCGGGTCAGGAGCTTGGAGTAGGCCTCCAGCTTGCGGCCCCGGGGGTGGGTGCGGCCGGTCTCCCAGGAGCGGACCGTGTTCGAGGTGACGCCCACTGCCGCCGCGACCTCATCGTGCGTCAGGTCGGCCGCTTCGCGCAGGCGTCGGCGTTCCTTCGGGGTGGGGAGGCCCAGCTCCGTGACGCTTTGTGTCATGCCACACTCCCCGCGACCCGGACGCCCTGAGCGAAAAAGTACATAAACGTATATTGAGCGACACCACGGTCATTCGCCTGTTACCCGCCCATAGCGCGTGTCGTTGGCACCATGGCGGGGTGACCCAAGTGACCGAACGCGGGACCTCGTTGCCCATGCCCCCCAGGGCCCCCGCACGGCGCCGTTCACCGGCGGCCGCCGCGTGTGTCGTGGGTGGCGCCGTCGCCGCAGTACTGGGGCTCGGCTTCCTCGCCGTGCTCGTCATCGTGCTGTGGATCAGCTCCCCCTACCCCGACAGCGGCCCCGGCGGCGCCCTGCACCTCGCGGCGGGCCTCTGGCTGCTCGCCCACGGGACCGACCTCGTCCGCTACGAGACCCTCTCCGGGGTGCCCGCCCCCGTCGGCCTGACCCCGTTGCTGCTCGTGGCCCTGCCCGCGCTGCTGATCCGGCGCGCCGCCCGGCTCGGCAGCGCCGGGCAGGAGGACCGGGGCGCCGAGCCGCTGCCCGCGGGGGTGGTGTTCTCCGCCGTGCTCTGCGGCTACCTCGGGGTCGGCGCCCTGGCCGTCGTGTACGCCGCCGCCGGGCCGCTGCCGGCCGACCCGCTCAGCGCGGCCCGGCACCTCCCGGTCGTCGCCGCCCTCGCCGCCGCCGGCGGGGTCTGGGAGTCCCGGGGGCGGCCGCTCGGGCAGCTGCCCGGCCGCCTCACCCGGCCCCGCTACACGCTCGCGCTGCGGGCCGGCGCCGGCGGGGTGCTGGTGCTCCTCGGCGGCGGAGCCCTGCTGGTCGGGGGCTCGCTGGCCTGGCACGGGGCGGAGGTGCAGGGCTCCTTCGCGGCGCTGACCGGGGACTGGTCAGGTCGCTTCGCGGTGCTGCTGCTCGCCCTCGTGCTGATCCCGAACGCCGTCGTCTGGGGCGCCGCCTACGCCCTCGGTCCCGGCTTCGCGCTGGGCACCGGAGCCGCCGCGACCCCGCTCGGCTTCGGCGGCTCGCCCGCGCTGCCGCGCTTCCCGCTGCTTGCGGCGCTGCCCCCGGAGGGCCCCGGTACGCCGCTGACCTGGGCCGTCGGCGCGCTGCCGGTGCTGGCCGGGCTGGCGGTGGGCTGGTTCGCGGTACGCCGGGCACGCGATGTCTCGTACGGGGAGACCGCGCTCACGGCGGCGCTGGGCGCCCTGGTGTGCTCCCTGGCGACGGCCGCCCTCACCGCGGCGTCGGCGGGGCCGCTCGGTTCCCGGGAGCTGGCCGCCTTCGGCCCGGTGTGGTGGCAGACGGGCGGGGCGGCCCTGGGCTGGACCGCGGCCCTCGCGGTCCCGCTGGCCGTCACCGTGCACGCCTGGCGGAACCGGCCCGCGAAGGGCCTGGCCGGCGCCGGCGCCGAGGACGGCTGGCACGACAGCGGCGTGCGCGAGGTCCGCTGGGCGGCTCTGCGCCGGGCGGCGGGCACCTTGATCCCGGACTTCTCCAGCACCCCGGTCCAGAGCGACGGGCCGTCCCCGGCCCGGGCTCCGGAGGAAGTGTCCAAGCCGGCGTCCGCACCGCCGAAGCGTCCCGTGCTGGTCATGCCCGGCCTCAAGCTGGACCTGACCCCGATCCCGCTGCCCGCGCTCCCCGCGGAGCCGCACGCGCCCGCACCGGCACCGGCACTCGCGGCCGATCCCCGGGGCGGGGCCCTCGTACCGGCAGGATCGTCCCTTCCGGCGCCCCCGCCCCCGTCCCGGCAGCCCCCGGCCCAGGCCCAGGCCCCGCTCGTCCCACCGGTGGCCGGAGCCCGCGTCCTGACCCGCCGGAAGCCCGAAACGGAACCGGCAGGGGAACCGGGAACCGAACCGGGAACCGAACGGGGGACCGGACCGGCAACGGAAAGGGACCCGGGGCAGGCCGAGGCCGGACGGCCCGCGCCGCAGGCCGCCCGGATCGACTAGCCCCTCGACCGGCTAGCGCTGGACCTCGAGCATCTTGCCGATGAAGTTGTCCGGCAGCAGGTCGTTGCACTGCAGCTCGGCCGGCTTGGTGAGGGCGTCCTGCTTGCAGACGTAGAAGTCCTTGTACGTGAGCTGCACGGCGTACGAGGACAGCGCCAGCAGGATCGCCAGGGAAGCCGTCACCAGGCCGCTCGCCGCCGCCGTCCGCTGGGGCCGGGCGGCGGCGCCCAGCGCCGCCAGTCCGCCCCGGGCCGCACCGGGAGCCGCACCGGCACCCTTGGCCGCACCGGCATCGGCATCCGCGGCGGCGCCCCTGCCCGTCCCCGTACCCACGTCCTCCGCCGAGGCGCCCGTGCCGCGCGAGCGGCCCGACGCGCGCTGCGCCCCGTCCCCGGACGGCTTCGCCGGGACCCCGCGCAGCGCGCTGATCCCCCAGTACAGGGCGAGCACACCCAGCAGCAGCCCCATCGAGGGGATGCCGAAGACGCCGAAGAAGAAGCCCCACATGCCCGCCAGCAGCGCGTACCGCGCCCGCCGCTGGATCGGGTCCGTGGGGTCCCAGCGCGCCGGTCCCGACCCGGGGTCCGCGCCCGGTCCCGCCCCGGGGTCCTGCCGGTCGCCGCCGTCACGGCCGGCGCGCGGTTCCCAGAGCTGGTCGGGCCGGCCTTCCGGGGGCGCCGCGAAGGGGTTGTCGTCGGTGGGGCGGTCGGGCTGGGGGCGGTCCGGCATCGGGTGTGTTTCATCCCCTGTGTCGTGGACGCCGCTGGGACGTCCGAGGCCTGTTTACGGCGTGTACGCCAGACGCTACCGCCCACCCGTCCCCCCGTCCCTCGGGGGCCGTCCGGTGTGCCGGTATCGTTGCAGGCGGTCGGTGGCTTCGTATGGTCCCCCGTATACCGGGGACCCGAAGTTTCATGCGATCGCACAAGACGAACGACGCGCCCCCGGTTCACGCCGGGAGGCGCCCCCGCTCGACGAGAAAGGGCCTCCCATGGCCGCCTCCCGCCTGGTCGTGCTGGTCTCCGGATCCGGCACCAACCTCCAGGCCCTGCTCGACGCCATCGACGCCCATCCCGGCGGACCCGGGGGTTTCGGCGCCGAAGTCGTCGCCGTGGGAGCCGACCGCGAGAACATCGCCGGACTGGAGCGCGCCGAGAAGGCCGGGATCCCCACCTTCGTGTGCCCGGTCAAGTCGTACGCGAGCCGTGCGGAGTGGGACGCCGCTCTGACCGCGGCCACCGACGCGCACGCGCCGGACCTGGTGGTCTCGGCGGGGTTCATGAAGATCGTCGGGCCGGAGTTCATCGGCCGCTTCGGCGGCCGGTTCGTCAACACGCACCCGGCCCTCCTCCCGGCCTTCCCGGGCGCCCACGGCGTACGGGACGCTCTCGCCTACGGCGCGAAGGTCACCGGCTGCACCGTCCACTTCGTGGACGCGGGCGTGGACACCGGTCCGATCATCGCCCAGGGTGTGGTCGAGGTCAGGGACGAAGAGGACGAAGCCGCTCTCCATGAGCGGATCAAGGAAGTCGAGCGCGAGCTGCTCGTCGACGTCGTGGGGCGCCTGGCCCGGCACGGCTACCGCATCGAGGGACGAAAGGTAACAATCCAGTGACCGCCGCAGAGGCCGCAGGGACCGCAGAGACCGTGACCGCAGAGGGCGAGGACCTCGCCGCGTCGAAGCGCCCGATCCGGCGCGCGCTCATCAGCGTCTACGACAAGACGGGACTGGAAGAGCTGGCCCGCGGTCTGCACGAGGCGGGTGTCGCGCTCGTCTCGACCGGCTCCACCGCCTCGAAGATCGCCGCCGCCGGGGTGCCCGTCACCAAGGTCGAGGAGCTGACCGGCTTCCCCGAGTGCCTGGACGGCCGGGTCAAGACCCTGCACCCGCGCGTGCACGCCGGCATCCTCGCCGACCTGCGCCTGGAGGACCACCGCAACCAGCTCGCCGAGCTGGGTGTCGAGCCCTTCGACCTGGTGATCGTCAACCTCTACCCGTTCCTCGCGACCGTCCAGTCGGGCGCGACCCCGGACGAGTGCGTGGAGCAGATCGACATCGGCGGCCCCTCGATGGTCCGCGCCGCCGCCAAGAACCACCCCTCGGTGGCCGTGGTCACCAGCCCGGCGCGCTACGACGCCGTGCTCGCCGCCGCCCAGGGCGGCGGTTTCGACCTCACCGCCCGCAAGCGGCTCGCGGCCGAGGCCTTCCAGCACACCGCCGCGTACGACGTGGCCGTCGCCTCCTGGTTCACGAACGCGTACGCGCCCGAGCCGGAGGCCGTACTGCCCGAGTTCCTGGCCGGCGCCTGGGAGCGCAAGTCCACCCTCCGCTACGGCGAGAACCCGCACCAGGCGGCCGCGCTCTACACGGACGGGCAGCCGGGCGGGCTCGCCAACGCCGAGCAGCTGCACGGCAAGGAGATGTCCTACAACAACTACGTGGACACCGACGCGGCCCGCCGCGCCGCCTACGACCACGAAGAGCCCTGCGTCGCGATCATCAAGCACGCCAACCCGTGCGGCATCGCGGTGGGCAAGGACGTCGCCGAGGCCCACCGCAAGGCGCACGCCTGCGACCCGGTCTCCGCCTTCGGCGGGGTCATCGCCGTCAACCGCCCGGTGAGCGTCGAGCTCGCCGAGCAGGTCGCGGAGATCTTCACCGAGGTCATCGTGGCCCCCGACTTCGAGCCGGGCGCCGTCGAGGTCCTGGCGAAGAAGAAGAACATCCGCGTCCTGAAGGTGGAGGGCCACCCGCACCAGCCGGGCGACCTCAAGCCCATCTCCGGCGGCGTGCTGCTCCAGCAGTCGGACGCCTTCCAGGCCGAGGGCGACGACCCGGCCAACTGGACCCTGGCCACCGGCGAGGCCCTCTCCGCCGACGAGCTCGCCGACCTCGCCTTCGCGTGGAAGGCCTGCCGCGCCGTCAAGTCCAACGCGATCCTGCTCGCCAAGGACGGCGCCTCGGTCGGCGTCGGCATGGGGCAGGTCAACCGCGTCGACTCCGCGAAGCTGGCCGTCGAGCGGGCGGGCGCCGAGCGCGTGCAGGGCTCGTACGCCGCCTCCGACGCCTTCTTCCCCTTCGCGGACGGTCTGGAGATCCTGACGGCCGCCGGCATCAAGGCCGTGGTCCAGCCGGGTGGTTCGATGCGCGACGAGCTGGTGATCGAGGCCGCGAAGGCGGCCGGCGTGACGATGTACCTCACCGGAACCCGCCACTTCTTCCACTGATTCGCCGATTCGCCGATTCGCCGAGTCACAGAGTCGCCGGGTCCGGCGCTCACCCGCATACGGCGAAGGCCGCGTACCGCAGCAGTGCGGTACGCGGCCTTCGCCGTACGCGGCACCGGTACGGGTACGGGTACGGGCGCTCGTGCCGGCGGCGGTCCTAGTACAGCGGGCGCTTGAAGTAGACGCCCGCGGCGGAGTTGGCCAGGCCGATGACGATCCACAGGCCCAGGGCCAGCGAGATGCCCGTGAGGATGGTCGACACCATGAACACCCCGATGCCGGCGTCGTGCAGGTTGCTGAGCGTCGCGAGGTTGACGAGCAGGCTGCCTCCGGCGAAGAGGGTCTGGATCGAGCCGAAGATGATGCCGGAGACCCGGACGCCGCCGCGGCCCTTGCCCAGCTTGGCGGCGGTCAGGATCGGCCACAGCGAGAAGCCGATGCAGACGATGCCGGCGATGACGAAGACGACGCTCAGAGCGGTGCCGGCGTCGCTCGACGAGTAGCTGGAGCCGGAGAACTCGGAGGCGAACACGCCTCCGATGACGACGACGGCCAGGCCGCCGAGAGCCTGGAGGATCCCGAGGATGTAGAGGATGACCCGGGCCCCCTTGACCCCGCCCGGCATCGGCATCGGCGAGCCCGGGTAGCCGGGGACGCCCGGGTAGGCCTGCTGCGGGTAGCCCTGCTGCGGATAGGCGTAGGCGCCCTGGGCCGGGATGCCCTGGGGGGCCTGCGGGGGGTAGCCGTAGGCCGGCTGGCCGCCCTGGGGCTGCTGCCCGTAGGGGTTGTTCGGGTCGCCGAAGCTCATCTGGGGTGTTCCTCCGTGGAAGTGCGGGGACGCACGGCACGCGCGGAGGATTCACTGCACGTCGTGCGGCCCGCCCCCCGGCACTGCCCGCGGCACTACTGATCCCCGCATCGTCGTCCGGCCGGACCGGGCTTGTCCAGCCGGGACACCGCCCTCCCGGCACTCGTTGTGCAAGTGCAACGAACCCGGAACGAACCCAGAACGAACCCAGAACGAACCCAGAACGAGGCCGGAACGAGGCCGGGAACGAGGCCGGACAGGCCCTGCGCGGCCCGCGGCCGGATCCGCGACTGGATCCTTGACCGCTCCATCCGGGAGGATGGGGCCATGACCGCCCAGATTCTCGACGGCAAGGCCACCGCAGCCGCGATCAAGTCCGAACTGACCGCCCGCGTGGCGGCGCTCAAGGCCCGGGGCATCACCCCCGGCCTCGGCACCCTGCTGGTCGGCGACGACCCGGGCAGCCGCTGGTACGTCAACGGCAAGCACAAGGACTGCGCCGAGGTCGGCATCGCCTCCCTCCAGCGCGAACTGCCCGCGACGGCCTCCCAGGAGGACATCGAGGAGGTCGTGCGGGAGCTGAACGCCAACCCGGAGTGCACCGGCTACATCGTGCAGCTCCCCCTCCCCAAGGGCATCGACACCAACCGCGTCCTGGAGCTCATGGACCCGGCGAAGGACGCCGACGGCCTGCACCCGATGTCACTCGGCAGGCTGGTCCTGAACGAGCCGGGTCCGCTGCCGTGCACCCCGTACGGGATCGTCCAGTTGCTGCGCCACCACGGCGTCGAGATCAACGGCGCGCACGTGGTCGTCCTCGGCCGCGGGATCACCGTCGGCCGGTCCATCGGCCTGCTGCTCACCCGCAAATCCGAGAACGCGACCGTCACCCTCTGCCACACCGGTACGCGCGACCTGTCCGGGCTGCTGCGCCAGGCGGACATCGTCGTGGCGGCGGCCGGTGTGCCGCACCTGGTCAAGCCGGAGGACGTGAAGCCGGGCGCGGCGGTGCTCGACGTCGGCGTCAGCCGCGACGAGAACGGCAAGATCGTCGGGGACGTGCATCCCGGGGTCGCGGACGTGGCCGGCTGGATCTCCCCGAACCCGGGCGGCGTCGGCCCGATGACCCGGGCCCAGCTGCTCGTCAACGTGGTCGAGGCGGCCGAGCGGACGGTTCCCCGTGCCGGCTGAACAGGAGCCGGAGCGCGGCACGGTCCCCGCGGCCGCTCCCGCCGGGGCAGTCGCCCCGGCGGAGCCCGAAGGGTCCAGGTCCCGCCGCTTCCCCTCCGTCACCCGGGACACCGCGCGTCCCGAGGGCGGCGGCCGGGCCGCGCCCGGCGACGCTCCGGCTCCGGCCCGGCAGTGGCCGATGCTGGCCGTCCTCGCCGCGACGGCGGCCGGACTGCTGCTCACCGCGGTGGGCCATCCGCGCGGCGGTTGCCTGCTCATCGGGATCGCGATGATCGCGGGTTCGGTGATGCGCCGGATGCTGCCCTCCGTGGGCATGCTCGCGGTGCGTTCCCGCTTCACGGACATGGTCACGTACGGCCTGCTGGGCGTGGCGATCACGCTGCTCGCACTGGTCATGGAACCCAAGCCGTGGCTCGACGTCCCCTTCCTGGAGACCGCGGTCCGTTTCACGGTCCGCTAGGCCTTCCGGAGCCCCGGGGGAGGCCCCGTGTGCCCCGCGCCACACGGGGCGGGGGATTGGGGTGCCCCAGGGTCGGATAGCCTGACGGCGGATGTCTCTTCACGTCAAGATTTACTGGGCCACGGAGCGGCGTCCTCCCAGCACATGGGGCAGGGACGCCCCACCGCCAGCTGTCTAACGGAGAAGGCCATGACCCGCACTCCCGTGAATGTCACCGTCACCGGCGCCGCCGGCCAGATCGGCTACGCGCTGCTCTTCCGCATCGCCTCCGGCCACCTGCTCGGCGCGGACGTGCCGGTCAAGCTCCGACTTCTGGAGATCCCTCAGGGCATGAAGGCCGCCGAGGGCACCGCCATGGAGCTCGACGACTGCGCCTTCCCGCTGCTCGCCGGCATCGACATCTTCGACGACGCCAACAAGGGCTTCGAGGGTGCCAACGTCGGTCTGCTCGTCGGCGCCCGCCCGCGCACCAAGGGCATGGAGCGCGGCGACCTGCTCTCCGCCAACGGCGGGATCTTCAAGCCGCAGGGCAAGGCGATCAACGACCACGCCGCCGACGACATCAAGATCCTCGTCGTGGGCAACCCGGCCAACACCAACGCGCTCATCGCGCAGGCCGCCGCCCCGGACGTGCCGGCCGAGCGCTTCACCGCGATGACCCGCCTGGACCACAACCGCGCGATCTCGCAGCTGGCCGCCAAGACCGGCGCCGCCGTCTCCGACATCAAGCGCCTGACCATCTGGGGCAACCACTCGGCGACCCAGTACCCGGACATCTTCCACGCGGAGATCGCCGGCAAGAACGCCGCCGAGCTGGTCAACGACCAGGCCTGGCTGTCGGACGAGTTCATCCCGACCGTCGCCAAGCGCGGTGCGGCGATCATCGAGGCCCGCGGCGCCTCCTCGGCCGCCTCGGCCGCCAACGCCGCCATCGACCACGTCCACACGTGGGTCAACGGCACCGCGGCGGGCGACTGGACCTCCATGGGCATCCCGTCGGACGGCTCCTACGGCGTCCCGGAGGGCATCATCTCCTCCTTCCCGGTCACCACCAAGGACGGCCGCTACGAGATCGTCCAGGGCCTGGACATCAACGAGTTCTCCCGTGCGCGCATCGACGCGTCCGTGGCGGAGCTCGTCGAGGAGCGCGACGCGGTGCGCGAGCTCGGCCTGATCTGACCGGTCGCGTACGGCCCGGCCGCGCAGGCCCCCGTACGAACGCGCGCGAACGCGTGCGGACCCGTGTGAACACCGAAACGCCCCGGCCGAACCAGGCCGGGGCGTTTGGCGTGCACGGCGGCCGGCCAGGGCCATGCGGTCTGCGGGCCGGCTACTTGTACATCCCCGGGGTGTAGTGACCCGGGGTCAGGCGGGTGGTGACGCCGATCCGGTTCCAGACGTTGATCGCGGCGATCAGGGCGATCACCTGGGCCAGTTCGTGCTCCTCGAAGTGGAGCGCGGCCCGCTCGTAGACCTCGTCGGGGACGAAGCCGTCGGTCAGGACGGTCACGGCCTCCGTCAGCTCGATGGCCGCGAGTTCCTTCTCCGTGTAAAAGTGCCGCGACTCCTCCCAGGCGCCGAGCAGCAGCAGCCGCTCCACGTCCTCGCCCGCCGCGAGGGCGTCCTTGGAGTGCATGTCGATGCAGAAGGCGCAGTGGTTGATCTGGGAGGCGCGCAGTTTGACGAGCTCGACCAGGGCGGGGTCCAGCCCCTTGGCCGCCGCCGCGTCCAGGGCCACGGCGGCCTTGTAGAACTCCGGGGCGAGCTTCGCCAGCTGCATGCGGGGGGTGTGCTCGGATGCCTTCTCGGTGTGGGTCATGGAACCAACCTACGATCCGGGCGGCCCGCCTATATGGTCCATATCCATGACAAATTCATGGGCCACTTCCGGAGCCGACCTGCATCTGGAACCGGTCCCCGGGCGCGGTGTCCGGGCCGGGCTCACGGAGGCGCTGCGCGAGGCCGCGCGCAGTGGGCGGCTGGCCCCGGGGGCCCGGCTGCCCTCCTCGCGGTCGCTCGCCGCGGACCTCGGGATCGCCCGCAACACCGTCGCCGAGGCCTACGCCGAACTCGTCGCCGAAGGCTGGCTGACGGCCCGCCGGGGCTCCGGGACCCGGGTCGCGGAGCGGGCCCGGCTACGGCGTCCCGCGGCGGCCGTGCCCGTACGGCGCCCCGTGCGCGCGCAGACCTCGTACAGCCTGAAGCCCGGTTCCCCGGACCTGGGCGGCTTCCCGCGCGCCGCCTGGCTGGCGGCGGCCCGGCGAGCGCTGACCGAGGCCCCGAACGAGGCCTTCGGGTACGGGGACCCGCGCGGCCGGGTGGAGCTGCGCGAGGTGCTCGCCGGGTACCTGGCGCGGGCCCGCGGGGTGTACGCGGACCCCGAACGCATCGTGCTGTGCGCGGGCTTCGGCCAGGGCCTGACGCTGCTCGCGAGGATGCTGCGGGCGCGCCGGGTCCGGGAGGTCGCGGTGGAGGGGTACGGGCTGGACGTGCACCGGGAGCTGCTGACCGGCGCCGGGCTGCGGACGCGGCCGCTGGCGGTGGACGGTTCCGGGGCACGCACCAGCGAGCTGGCCGGTACGGGCGCGGGGGCGGTCCTGCTGACGCCGGCCCACCAGTTCCCGACGGGCGCGGCGCTGACGCCCGGGCGGCGGGCGGCGGCGGTGGACTGGGCCCGGTCCACGGGCGGGCTGATCCTGGAGGACGACTACGACGGGGAGTTCCGCTACGACCGCCAGCCGGTGGGCGCGCTCCAGGGGCTGGACCCGGACCGGGTGGTGTACCTGGGCACGGCGAGCAAGTCCCTGGCGCCGGGGCTGCGCATGGGCTGGATGGTGGTGCCCGGGCCGCTGATGGACGAGGTGCTCGCGGTGAAGGGCCGGACCGACTGGAGCTCCGGCGCGCTGGACCAGCTGACGCTCGCGGAGTTCATCCGGTCGGGGGCGTACGACCGGCACGTGCGGGAGATGCGGCTGCGCTACCGGCGGCGGCGCGACGAGCTGGTGGCGGCCGTCGGGGACCGTGCGGAGGTCTCCGGCATCGCCGCGGGCCTGCACGCGGTCCTGGACCTTCCGCCGGGCGGCGAACGGGCGGCCCTGCGGGCGGCCGCCTGGCAGGACCTGGGGCTGCTGCCCCTGTCGTTCTTCCGGCATCCGGCGGCGGTCATGCCTCCGCGCGAGGCCCTGGTCGTCGGCTTCGGGACTCCGCCCCAGAGCGCGTGGGCGCCGACCCTCGCCGCCCTGGTCGCTGCGCTCCCGTGAGGAGGACCGGGGGTTGCCGATGCCGGGCGTGCCCGGGGCGGGGCGGCCCGGGCACCGGCAGGCACGCGGCCCTGCGGGGCTGGGTCCCCTACCCGCCCTTCGCCCGTTCCCCGGGCGCTGCGCGGACCCCGGTCCTCAAACGCCGGACGGCTGAAATGGACCGGCGCTGCTCAGGGAGCCGGCTCCGCCGGGGGTTCGCCGAAGCGGGCCAGGGCCAGGGCTCCGGCCACGGCGATCAGGAAGCCCGCCACCGCCAGCCAGGTCAGGCCCTCGCGGGTGCGGTCGCCCAGCCAGGCCACGCCCACCACCGCCGGCCCGATCGTCTCGCCCAGTACCAGCCCGGCGGTCGCCGCCGTCACGGAGCCCCGCTGGAGCGCCGAGGTGAGCAGCAGGAACGCGGCGCCACCGCCGAGCAGCAGCGCGTAGAACGCCGGGTTGGACAGGGCGGAGAGCGAGATGTCGTCGATGAGCCGGACCGCCACCTCCACCACGCCGAAGCCCGTCCCGGCGGCCAGACCCAGCGTCAGGGCCCGGCTGCGGTCCGGCAGACCGCCCGCCACGGCCCCGACCACCAGTACCAGTCCGGCCACCGCCAGCAGCCCCAGCTTCAGCGCGAGCGTGCCCTTGCCGGAGCCCTCTTCCCCGGATGCCAGCCCGAGCATCACCAGCCCCGCGCACACCACGCCGACCGCGCCCCACTCCGTCCCGCTCAGCCGCACCCGCAGCAGCCGCGCCGCGACGACCGCGGTCACCGCGAGGCTGGCCGCGAGGGCCGCGCCGACCGCGTAGATCGGGATGTGCCGCAGGGCGATGATCTGGAGGACGAAGCCGATCCCGTCCAGCCCGAGCCCGGCGAGATAGCGCCACTGACGCAGCGCCCGCAGGAGGAGCGCGGCGTCGACCCCGGAGCCCGTCCCCGGCACCGTCGCCCGCGTCGCCACTGCCTGCAGGACCGACGCCGTGCCGAAGCAGATCGCCGCACCGAGCGCGCAAATCATCCCAATGAGCACGAACCGACTCTAGGTCACGGATCCCACGTCGGCCGGATTCCGTCGGCCGGGGCGGCCGTTCTAGTCTGTGCGCAGCCGGCCACCCAGGGGGAGCGAACAGTCCATGGACAGCAGCAGCACCGACACCACGCGCACCAAGCGCCGCATGCGCTCGGGCACCGTCGCCCTCGGCGGCATGGGCCTGCTCGCCGCGGCCCTGGTGGCCTGCGGGAGCAGCAACGAGCCCGACAAGCGCTGCGCGGACCGCGCCACCCTGGAGAAGCTGAACTCCAAGGAGTGCAAGAGCGGCGGCCGCGGCGCCTACTACTACGGCGGCAGCGTCGCGAAGAACAAGGTCAGCGGAGGCAGCTTCGACAAGTCCGCCGTCACCCGCGGCGGCATCGGCGGCAGCCACAAGAGCTCCTCGGGCGGCTGATCCAGCGTGAAGCGCCACACCATCGAGCCCCGCCCCGACTGGCAGAAGACCGTCGAGGAGCAGGGGCTGATCTACCCCCTGACCCGCTACCCCGACGACTCCCTGCGCCCCTACTGGGACGAGAGCGCGTACTACTCCTTCAGCCTCCCCGAGGTCGAGGCGCTGGAGAACGTGGTCGAGGAGCTGCACGCCATGTGCCTGGCGGCGGCGCAGCACATAGTCGACCACGACCGCTTCGCCGACCTCGGGATCACCGACCCGAAGCTCGCCGCGCTGATCGCCGAGTCCTGGCGGCGCCGCGCCGAACAGCCCTCGCTCTACGGCCGCTTCGACCTGCGCTACGACGGCAGCGGCAGCCCCGCCAAGATGCTGGAGTACAACGCCGACACGCCCACCTCCCTCGTGGAGGCGGCCAGCCCGCAGTGGTTCTGGATGGAGGAGCGCTTCCCCGGCGCCGACCAGTGGAACTCCCTCCACGAGCGGCTCGTGGACGCCTGGCGGCGCCAGGCGGAGCTGCTGCCGCCCGGCCCGGTGCACTTCGCGCACTCCGAGACCGACGAGCTCGGCGAGGACCTGATGACGGTCGCCTACCTCCAGGAGACCGCCGAGCAGGCCGGCATCGACACGCGTGAGCTGTCGGTGGAGCGGATCGGCTGGGACTCCCTGTCCGGCCGGTTCGTGGACGAGAAGCTCGGCTTCATCCGCGCGATCTTCAAGCTCTACCCGTGGGAGTGGCTGGCCACCGACGAGTTCGCCCCGCAGGTCCTCGGCACGTACGACCACGGCGGCGGCTCCGGCACCACCGCCTGGATAGAGCCGCTGTGGAAGATGCTGCTTTCCAACAAGGCGCTGCTGGCGGTCCTGTGGGAGCTCTTCCCGGAGCACCCGAACCTGCTGCCCGCCTACCTGGACGGCCCGCGCGAGCTCGCCACCACCACCGGCTACGCGGCGAAGCCGCTGCTGGGCCGCGAGGGCGCGGGCGTCACCCTGCACCCGGTCGGCGGCGAGCCGTTCGCACCGGAGGAGGACGAGACGTACGTCTTCCAGGGCCTCGCCCCGCTGCCCGACTTCGACGGCAACCGGGTGGTGCTCGGCGCGTGGGTCGTCGAGGACGAGTCGGCGGGCCTCGGCATCCGGGAATCGGCGGGGCCGGTCACGGACGAGTACGCCCGCTTCCTGCCCCACGTCATCCTCTAGCGGCCGTCGGGCAGGGGCCGTCAGGCGCCGAGGACCGACCTGAGCTGGTCAAGCCCCCAGTCCAGGTCCTCCTTGGAGATCACCAGCGGCGGCGCGATCCGGATGGTCGAGCCGTGGGTGTCCTTGACCAGCACGCCGAGCTCCATCAGCTTCTCGGAGATCTCCCGGCCGGTGCCGCGCGACGGGTCGATGTCCACGCCCGCCCACAGCCCGCGGCCCCGTACGGCGGTCACCGCACCGCCGCCGACCAGCAGGTTCAGCTCCCGGTGCAGGTGGTCGCCGAGCTCGGTGGCGCGCTGCTGGTACTCGCCGGTGCGGAGCATCGCGATGACCTCCAGGGCGACGGCGCAGGCCAGCGGGTTGCCGCCGAAGGTGGAGCCGTGCTCGCCCGGCCTGAACACGCCGAGCACGTCGCGGTCGGCCACCACCGCCGACACGGGCACGACCCCGCCGCCCAGCGCCTTGCCGAGGATGTACACGTCCGGGACCACGTCCTCGTGCTCGCACGCGAAGGTCCTGCCGGTGCGGCCCAGGCCCGACTGGATCTCGTCGGCCATGAACAGGACGTTCCGCTCGCGCGTCAGTTCCCGTACGCCCCGCAGGTATCCGGCCGGCGGCACGAGTACGCCGGCCTCGCCCTGGATCGGCTCCAGGAGCACGGCGACGGTGTTCGAGGTGACGGCGGAGGCGAGCGCGGTGAGGTCCCCGTACGGGACGATCTCGAAGCCGGGGGTGTACGGGCCGAAGTGGTCGCGGGCCTCGTGGTCGGTGGAGAACGACACGATGGTCGTCGTCCGGCCGTGGAAGTTGTCGGCGGCCACCACGATCTTGGCGTGCCCGTCCGGTACGCCCTTGACCTCGTACCCCCACTTGCGGGCGGTCTTCACCGCCGTCTCCACGGCCTCCGCGCCCGTGTTCATGGGCAGCACCGCCTCCTTGCCGCACAGTGCCGCGAGCTCGGTACAGAAGTCCGCGAAGCGGTCGTGGTGGAAGGCGCGGGAGGTCAGGGTGACCCGCTCCAGCTGGGCGCGGGCGGCGTCGAGCAGGCGGCGGTTGCCGTGGCCGAAGTTCAGGGCGGAGTAGCCCGCGAGCATGTCGAGGTAGCGGCGGCCCTCCACGTCGGTCATCCACGCGCCCTCCGCGGTGGCGACGACGACGGGCAGGGGGTGGTAGTTGTGCGCGCTGTGCGCGTCGGCGGAGCGGATGGCATCAGCAGTTGTCGACACGGGGTCTCCGATCGTCCGTCAAGCCGGTGACGAGGGTGGCGTCACCTTCCATCCTCGCTCGAATGCCGGACGGAGAAACCTTTCTTGCGGCGTGCCCGCTAAGGTGTCGGACACGCACGGCGACTGGCGCACGGAGAACCAACTCCGGGGGAGCCGTGCGCGCACGACCGCATACAGGGCCGCTCGCCTGGGCCTCGCGGGGACGAGACCTGACATCGACCCCGGAGGAGCCGCCATGAGCGCGAACCACCACCCCCCGTACCGCCACCCCGCCCTGCTCGCGACCGACCCCGAGCTGGCGTCCTTCGTCGCCGCCGAGGAAACCCTCCAGGCGGAGACCCTGCGCCTGATCCCGAGCGAGAACTACGTGTCCGCGGCCGTGCTGGAGGCCTCCGGCACCGTGCTGCAGAACAAGTACAGCGAGGGCTACCCGGGCCGCCGCTACTACGAGGGCCAGCAGAACATCGACCGCATCGAGGCGCTGGCCGTGGAGCGGGCGAAGGGCCTCTTCGGCGTCGACCACGCCAACGTGCAGCCCTACTCCGGCTCGCCCGCCAACCTCGCGGTCTACCTGGCCTTCGCCGAGCCCGGCGACACGGTGATGGGCATGGCGCTGCCGATGGGCGGGCACCTGACGCACGGCTGGGGGGTCTCGGCGACGGGCTCCTGGTTCCGCGGCGTGCAGTACGGGGTCCAGGCCGAGACCGGGCTCATCGACTACGACGCCGTACGGGACCTCGCGCTGGCGGAGCGGCCCAAGCTGATCTTCTGCGGCGGCACGGCGCTCCCGCGCACGATCGACTTCGAGGCGTTCGCGTCGATCGCGAAGGAGGCGGGCTCGGTCCTGGTCGCCGACGTGGCGCACATCGCCGGCCTGATCGCGGGCGGGGCGCACCCCTCCCCGGCGGGTCACGTGGACGTGATCTCCACGACCACGCACAAGACCCTGCGCGGCCCGCGCGGCGCGATGCTGATGTGCCGCGAGGAGCACGCGAAGGCCATCGACAAGGCGGTCTTCCCGGGCCTCCAGGGCGGCCCGCACAACCAGACGACGGCCGGCATCGCCGTGGCCCTCCACGAGGCGGCGCAGCCTTCGTTCGTGTCGTACGCGCACGCGGTCGTGGCCAACGCGAAGGCGCTGGCCGCGGCGCTGCTGGAGCGGGGATTCGACCTCGTCTCCGGCGGTACGGACAACCACCTGATCCTGATCGACCTCACCGGGAAGTCGGTGTCCGGCAAGATCGCGGCGAAGGCGCTGGACCGGGCCGGGATCGTCGTGAACTACAACACGGTGCCGTTCGACCCGCGCAAGCCGTTCGACCCGTCGGGGATCCGGATCGGCACGCCGTCGCTGACCTCGCGGGGGCTTCGCGCGGAGCACATGCCGGTGGTCGCCGACTGGATCGAGCGTGCGGTCGCCGCTGCGGCGAAGGGTGACGAGCCGGCCCTGGGCGCCATCCGCGCCGAGGTCGCCGACCTCATGGCCGCCTTCCCGGCCCCGGGCCTCCCCGTCGCCTGACCCCCCCCGGGTGGGGGCCGGTCCCTGCGGGGCCGTCCCCTACCCGCCCTTCCACCGTTCCCCGGGGCTCCGCCCCGGACCCCGCGCCTCAAACGCCGGCGAGGCTGGAATTGCCCTGCGGGCAATCCAGCTCCGGCCAGGCAAAATCCAGCCCCTCCGGCGTTTGAGGAGCGGGGGTCCGGGGGCTGGCCCCCGTGCAACGGCGCGGTACGGGCACGATGGCGCCCGGCACATCCAGCCCCGACAGGTGCCGGGAGGAACGGAAAGCGGTCGCTCGGCCGAGGCAAGATCCGGACGGGCCGCTACCGTCCGGTACCCGTGGCAGGGCCGGGCGGACCCGGGGGGACCCGCCGGGTTCCGGCCAGCGGCGGGGCCGAGCCCGGTGTCACACCTGAGAGAATGGCGCCATGGCTTCTGATCGTCCTCGCGCGCTCTCCGGCATCCAGCCCACCTCCGGTTCGTTCCACCTCGGGAACTATCTCGGAGCCATCCGGCAGTACGTCGCCCTTCAGGAGACGCACGACGCCTTCTACATGGTCGTCGACCTGCACGCGATCACCATGCCGCAGGATCCGAAGGATCTCCGCGCGAACACCCGGCTCTCCGCCGCGCAGCTCCTCGCCGCCGGCCTCGACCCCGAGCGCTGCACGCTCTTCATCCAGAGCCACGTGCCCGAGCACGCGCAGCTCGGCTGGGTCATGAACTGCATCACCGGCTTCGGCGAGGCGAGCCGGATGACCCAGTTCAAGGACAAGTCCGCCAAGTCGGGCGCCAACAACGCCACCGTCGGCCTGTTCACGTACCCGATCCTCCAGGTCGCCGACATCCTGCTCTACCAGGCGAACGCCGTCCCCGTCGGCGAGGACCAGCGTCAGCACATCGAGCTGACCCGCGACCTGGCCGAGCGCTTCAACCAGCGCTTCGGGCAGACCTTCACCCTCCCCTCGGCGCACATCGTCAAGGAGGTCGCGAAGATCTACGACCTCCAGGACCCGGCGATCAAGATGTCGAAGTCGGCTTCTTCGCCCAAGGGCCTGATCAACCTCCTCGACGAGCCCAAGGCCACCGAGAAGAAGATCAAGAGCGCCGTGACCGACACCGAGGCCGTGGTCCGTTTCGACGCCGCGACCAAGCCCGGCGTCAGCAACCTGCTCACGATCTACTCCACCCTCACGGGCGAGTCCATCCCCGCGCTCGAGGCCGCGTACGAGGGCAAGGGCTACGGCGCGCTCAAGACCGATCTGGCCGGCGTGATGGTCGATTTCGTCACACCGTTCAAGCAGCGCACCCAGGAGTACCTGGACGATCCGGAGACCCTGGATTCCCTGCTGGCCAAGGGCGCGGAGAAGGCCAGGGCGGTCGCCGCGGAGACCCTGGCGCAGGCGTACGACCACCTCGGTTTTCTCCCCGCGAAGCACTGACGGGGACCGAAGAGAAAGAGGGCCCTGGCGATCTGGGGGGTGCTGCCGCCACACTGGGGCGGCAGCACTCGTGCGACGCACATGCGGAGCACAGACCACGCACAGGACTACAAGCGGAGGAGAGCTACGTGGGGACCGTAACGCTCGGCGTTTCGATCGCGGTCCCGGAGCCGTACGGCAGCAGCCTTCAGGAGCTGCGCGCGGGCTTCGGGGACGCCGCCGCCCACGGCATTCCCACGCACGTCACCCTCGTACCGCCGACGGAGGTGGCCGCGGACCGGCTGCCCGAGATCCGCGCCCACCTGGCCGCGGTCGCGGCCGCCGGCCGCTCCTTCGTGATGCGGCTGGCCGGCACGGGCACCTTCCGTCCCCTCTCGCCGGTGGTCTTCGTCCAGGTCGTGGAGGGCGGCTCCGGCTGCACCCGGCTCCAGGGCCAGGTCCGCGACCCGGACGGGCCGCTCAGCCGGGAGCTCTCGTTCCCTTACCACCCGCACGTCACGGTCGCCCACGGGATCTCCGAGGAGGCGATGGACCTGGCGTTCGCCGCCCTCGCCGACTACGCGGCGGAGTGGGTCTGCTCCGGGTTCGCCCTCTACGAGCAGGGCTCGGACGGGGTCTGGCGCAAGCTGCGCGAATATCCGTTCGGCAACGGGGCAAGCGGTGGGGCGAGCGCCGTTCCGGCGCAGCTCGGCTCGGCGACGGACAACAGTGCGGCGGCAGCCGCGGGCGAGGCGACCGTACGCCGCTCCTGACGCAGGAACCGGAACCGGAAACCGATCCTTCGCAGGACCAGGGCATGGAACGGCCGAGCCGTCGGGCGAAAAGTCACAATCGACGACCGTAGTCCCCAAAAGTGGCAATCCCGGCTATTTACGACAGCTCATTTACGGTGACCGTATGGACTGGCTGACGAAACTCCCGCTGATCGGGCCTCTGGTGTCCGCCCTGATGCGGACCCACCTGTGGCGTTCGTACCAGCGGCTCGACCGCGTGCACTGGAGCCGGCTCGCCGCGGCCATCACCTTCATCAGCTTCCTGGCCCTCTTCCCGCTGATCACCGTGGCCGCCGCGATCGGCGCCGGACTGCTCACCCAGGACCAGCTCGACCGGCTCCAGAAGAACCTCGCCGAGCAGGTCCCCGGCATCTCCGACCAGCTCGACATCAACGCCCTCGTCGCGAACGCGAGCACGGTCGGCCTGATCGCCGCCGCCGTACTCCTCTTCACCGGCATCGGCTGGATCACCTCGATGAGGGACTGCCTGCGCGCGGTGTGGGAGAAGGACGACGAGGACGAGGGCAACCCCTTCGTCCGTAAGGGCAAGGACGCACTCGTCCTCATCGGCCTCGGCGGCGTCGGCCTGGCCTCGGCCGCCGCGTCGATCTTCGGCTCCAGCGCGGTCGGCAAAGCCGGTGACTGGCTGGGCGTCCCCCGCGACGGCGCCGGCGGCGGCCTGCTGCGGGGCGGGGCCTTCCTCGTCGGAGTCGTGGCCGCCTTCCTGCTCCTGCTCTACGTCCTGACCCTGCTCCCCGGCGTCGAACCGCCCCGCCGCCGCCTGATCGAGGCGGCCCTCCTCGGCGCGGCCGGCTTCGAACTGCTCAAGCTGCTGCTCAGCGGCTACATGCGGGGGGTCGCCACGAAGAGCATGTACGGGGCCTTCGGCGTGCCGATCGCGCTGCTGATCTGGATCAACCTCACGGCGAAACTGCTGCTGTTCTGCGCGGCGTGGACCGCGAGCCGCGACGATGCCGACGGGGACGGCGCGGAAGACCCGGAGCCGGGCCGTGAGCCCGCCGCGGAGCCCGGCCGTGAGCCCGCCGCGGCGCCCGACCGCGAGTCCGGCCCCGCGCCCGACCGCGAGTCCGGCCCGGCGCCCGGCCGTGGGTCCGCCGGCTCCGCTACGCCCGGCCGCGAGCCCGGCGGCCGCGCCCCCGCGGCCAGCGCCGGTTGACGGCGTAGGCCCCGCCGGCCACCACCGCCAGCACCCCGCCCGCCACGCCGAGGGCGGTACCGACCCCGCCGCCGGAGCCCGCACCGGACGCCGACGGGTTGTTCTCGTGGGACTGGGCCGGGGAGCCGTGGGAGGTGGTGTCCGCGCTCTTCGGCGGCACCAGTTCGCCCACCGGCTTGACCTTCCCGCTCGCCGCGAAGCCCCAGTCGAGCAGGTCGGCGGTCTCCTCGTACACGGAGTTGGCGCCGCCGGTCCCCGGGTTCATCACCGTGACCAGCAGCTTCTTGTCCCCGCGCTGGGCGGCTCCGGTGAAGGTGGAGCCGGCCATCGTGGTGTTGCCGTTCTTCACCCCGGCGATGCCCTTGTAGGGGGAGAGGCCGCCGGCGCCGGTCATCAGCCGGTTGGTGTTCTGGATCTCGAAGGTCTCGCGCGGCTTCCCCGGCTCCTGCCGGCCGGGGAACTTCGCGCTGGCCGTGCCGCAGTACTCCCGGAAGTCCTGCTTCTGCAGACCGGAGCGGGCGATGAGGGTGAGGTCGTAGGCGCTGGAGACCTGGCCCGGAGCGTCGTAGCCGTCCGGGGAGACCACGTGGGTGTCCAGGGCCTGGAGCTCCTCGGCGTGCGCCTGCATGTCCTTGACGGTCTTCTCGACGCCGCCGTTCATGGCCGAAAGCACGTGGACGGCGTCGTTGCCGGAGCGCAGGAACACCCCCAGCCACAAGTCGTGGACGCTGTACTCGGCGTCCTCCTTGATGCCCACCAGGCTGGAGCCGGAACCGACCCCGTCCAGCTCCTGGTCGGTGACCTTGTGGACCTGGTCCTTGGGCAGACCCGGCAGCACGGTGTCGGCGAAGAGCATCTTCATGGTCGAGGCCGGGGGGAGCCGCCAGTGCGCGTTGTGCGCGGCGAGGATCTCGCCGGTCTCGGCGTCGGCCACGATCCACGAACGGCCCGTCAGGTTCGCGGGCAGTGCCGGCGCGCCGGGCAGCAGGTTGACCTGCGTGCCGGGCTGCCCGAGCGCCGAGCCGCCGACCGTGGACATCGAGGCGGGCGGCGCCGGGGCCTTGCGCGGCTGCCCCTTCCCGTCCACCGGTGGCGTGGGCGCGGCGAATGCGGGCGGGGCCAGCAGTGCCGGGACCAGCAGGGCGGGCAGCGCGGCGGAAAGGACCGTCAACGCGGTCTTCTTGGCAGACACGCAGGTGAAAGTACATCCCGATGCTGTGCTTAGCGGCACGGACCGGCCAACCCGCCGCAACCACCGCCGGGACAGCCCACCCCGGCGCGTCCGTCCTGGGGAGGAAACCGATACTGGGCTCATGAGACTCAGCCGCGCCGCTTCCTGGTTCCTGCTCGCCTTCGGAGTGTGGAGCTGGTTCATCTGGGTGTCTTTCGTCCGGAACCTGTGGAAGGACGGCAGCGGTCTGGCCTTCGACGACGCGGGGGACCCGACCACGTACTTCTGGGTCCACCTTCTCCTGGCGGTGGCGTCCTTTCTCCTGGGGACGGCCGTCGGAGTGATCGGGTTGCGCGGGGTGCGGGCGCTGCGGCGTGAATCACGTGCGGAGGCGGGCGCGTGACGATCGTCCTCTTCGCGGTCGTGGCCCTGCTGGTCCTGACCCTCCTGGTGCTGGTGCACCGCTGGCTCTGGATCCGCCTGGTCCGCGACACCACCACCCCCGGCGGCGCGATCCGCCGCACCGGCACCGCCCTGGCCTTCGCGCTCCCGCTCCTGTCCGTGGCCGCCCTCGTGGCGGGCCGCGCGGGAGCCCCCTTCTGGCTGGAGCGCACGGTCGCCTGGCCGGGCTACCTGTGGCTGGCCGTCCTGCTCTACCTCTCCCTGGCCATGCTGGTGGCCGAGCCGGTCCGAGCGATCTGGCTCCGCCGGCAGAACGGGCCCACGGCCCGGGCCGCCTCCGCGGGCGCGGCCCGGCCGGGCTCCGGGGCAGAGCCCGACAGCACCCCGGCCACCACGGGCGCGGCCCCGGTGAGCTCCGGGGCGGAGCCCCACTCCACCCCCACCCCCGCTCCGGGGTCCGGGGCGGAGCCCCGGTTTCGGGAAGGGGCGGGGAGGGGAACCGCGCCGCAGGCCACTCTCGAGGCCACCGCCGAGCCCGCGGCCCCGGCCGGGCAGCACGCCACGGCGGCCGACCCGGCGACTGCCGACCCGGCGGAGGCCGGCACCGCAGCGGCGCCCAGCCCGACCGGGCCCAGCCCGACCGAGTCCACCCCGACGGGCGTCAGCCGCCGCCGCTTCGCGCGGATCGTGGCCGGCACGGCCGCCGCCGCCACGGCCGGCACCGTCGGCCACGGCACGTACGGAGTCCTCCGCGGCCCCCGCGTCAAGCGGGTCCAGGTCCCCCTGGCGAAGCTCCCCCGCGCGGCCCACGGCTTGCGCATCGCCGTGGTCAGCGACATCCACCTCGGCCCGATCCTGGGCCGCGCCCACACCACCCGCATCGTCGACACGATCAACCGCACGCAGCCCGACCTCATCGCCATCGTCGGCGACCTCGTCGACGGCAGCGTCCACGACCTCGCCCCCGCCGCCGAACCGCTCCGCGGCCTTCGCGCGCGCCACGGCTCGTACTTCGTCACCGGCAACCACGAGTACTTCTCCGGCGCCCGGCAGTGGGTCGACCACGTCCGCGAGCTCGGCCTCACGCCCCTGGAGAACGCCCGCCGCGAGCTCCCGTACTTCGACCTCGCCGGGGTCAACGACATCGCGGGCGAGAGCGAGGGCCAGGGCCCCGACTTCCAGGCGGCGCTCGGCGACCGGGACCGCGCCCGCAGCGCCGTACTCCTCGCCCACCAGCCGGTGGTCATCGACGAGGCCGTCCGGTACGGGGCCGACCTCCAGCTCTCCGGCCACACCCACGGGGGCCAGCTCTGGCCCGGCGAGTACGTGGCCGAGCTCGCCAACCCCACCGTCGCCGGGCTGGAGCGCTACGGCGACACCCAGCTGTACGTCTCGCGCGGTGCGGGTGCCTGGGGGCCGCCGGTCCGGGTCGGCGCACCGTCGGACATCACAGTCGTCGAACTCGCCTCATATCAGGCCTGAACCGTCCGAACCTCCAACGCCACGCCACAAATCGGCCTTCCCGAGGCCGAAATTCCGTGATGGGATGTGACCGATAATCGGATAACGGGTCGCGGACTTCGGTGTGCGCCCACGTGGGGTGGAGTCAAGGATGTTGCGGTCTGTCCGCTCGAAAGCCATCGCGGCCGGGCTGGTCCTCGGCGTCGCCGGCGTCGCCACCTGGCAGTTGCTGCCGCAGACGGCCGGCGGCGGGGAGCCCATCCGCGTCGGCACGAGCGACGTGGTCTCCTCCCTCGACCCCGCAGGCGCGTACGACGCGGGCTCCTGGGCCCTGTTCAGCAACGTCTACCAGTCGCTGCTGACGATCAGGCCCGGCGCGGACGCGCCGGTGCCCGACGCGGCCTCCGCCTGCAACTTCATCGACAACAAGCTCACCACGTACCAGTGCGAGCTGCGCTCGGACGTGAAGTTCTCGTCCGGCCGGGCGATCACCGCCGAAGACGTGAAGTACTCCTTCGACCGGATCAAGGCGATCAACTCCGACCAGGGTCCGGCGCCGCTGTTCAACACCCTGGAGTCGGTCCAGGCCGAGGGCCGCACCGTCACCTTCGCCCTCTCCGCCGGGGACGCCACCTTCCCGTTCAAGATCGCGACGGGCGCCGCCTCGATCGTGGACAAGGACAAGTACCCGGCCAAGGCCCTGCGCGAGGGCGAGGAGGTCGACGGCTCCGGCCCCTTCACCCTCGACGGCTACACGGCCGGCGCGAGCGCCGAGCTCAAGCCCAACACCTCGTACAAGGGCCAGGGCAAGATTTCCAAGAGCCCGGTCACCGTGAAGTACTTCAAGGACTCCGCGCAGCTGGAGCAGGCCTGGACCGACCGCGGGATCGAGGTCGCCCACCGCGACATGCCCCCGGCGGTCCTGGCCGGCCTGAACCCGGGCCTGGAGGACACCCGGTACCAGGCCTCGGGCGGTACGGAGATCCGCAGCATGGTCTTCGACCTCCGCCCCGGCTCCCCGGTGGCCCAGCCGGCCGTCCGCCAGGCCGTCGCCGCGGTCGTGGACCGGGCCAAGGTCGCGACCGAGGTCTACAAGGGCACCGTCACCCCGCTCTACTCGCTCGTCCCGGCGGGCATCGCCGCCCACAGCACGCCGTTCTTCGACGCCTGGCCCTCGCCGAACGGGCTCACCGCGAAGAAGCTGCTCAAGGACGCCGGGATCACCACCCCGGTCGCGATCACCCTCGGGGTCAACGTGCGCGGCGCGAGCGTCGCCGAGGCCGAGGAGCTGAAGGCGCAGCTGGAGTCCACCGGCCTCTTCCGGCTGACCATCAAGCAGGTCGAGAAGTGGAGCGACTTCCAGAAGGCCTACGCGGCGGGCGACTTCGACGCCTACACCATCGGCTGGATCGCCGACTTCCCTGACGCGGACAACTTCCTCGCCCCGCTCGTCGGCGCCGACAACTCGATGAACAACGGCTACTCCGACAAGGCCGTCGACGACCTCATCACCCGTACCCAGTCCTTCTCGGACCGCGCCGCCGCCGCCAACGACTTCCGCGACCTGCAGAAGCTGGTCGCGCAGCAGGTCCCGATGATGCCGATCTGGCAGAAGAAGGACTACGTGATGTCCCGGGAGGCCGTCGCCGGCGCCCAGTACCTCTCGGACGGCACCGGCGTGTGGCGGCTGTGGGAGCTCAACTGGCTGTAGGACCCGCCTGCGGACCCGCTCACGAGCCCACCTCCGGGCCTTCCTCCGGCCCCGCATCGGGGTCGGAGGCCCGCTTGCGGCCCGGACGGGACACGGCCGACTGGGCCATGCCCGGCAGGAAGTCCGTGAACAGCTCGTGCACTTCGCGCACCAGCGGCCGCAGCACCCGGAACCGGGCCAGGATGATGCCCCGCGTCGTGAGCTGCGCCCCGCGCTGTGCGAGCTTGCGGGTCTTCTCGCTGTCCGGGGAGCGGTCGAAGACCCAGTAGAGGACCAGGCCCATCTGCGAGAGCCACATCAGCTCCGGCAGTACGTCGGCCAGTTCGTCGGGCACCTTGGTCTTGGCCCCGGCCAGCACCTCGCGGTGCATGTCGATCGCCTGCTTGCGGGCCGCCTCCGACTCCGGGGAGAACGGGCTGAGCGGACTTTCGGGGTCCGCGGCGTTCTTGAAGAACTGCGAGGCGAACTCGTGGTACGGCGCGGCGATGTCCAGCCAGCTGGTCAGTACGCCCGCGAGCCGCTTCTGCAGATCGGTCTCCTGGTCCAGGATCGGCCGGACCGCCGCCAGGTGGGCGGCGCCGATCCGGTCGTAGAAGCCCTGGACCAGGTGTTCCTTGGACTCGAAGTAGTAGTAGGCGTTGCCGACCGATACTCCGGCCTCCTTGGCGATACCGCGCATCGTCGTCTTGTCGAAGCCGCGCTCCTGGAAGAGGCGGAGCGCGGTTTCGAGGATGAGCGTGCGGGTCTGCTCGCTCTTGGGAGCCTTCTGATCAGTCACGGTCCCGAGCCTATCGGGGAGCGGAACAGCGGTCGTCACAGGCCGGTTCCCCGTCGTCCGCCGGGGAGCCGGTCCGAACCGCCTCGCGCCAGGTGGAGGCGGTGTACATGGCCGCCCTCGCGAAGGGCCGGCCGGCCGGGGTGGCCAGCCAGTTCGCCTTCGGCCGGTGCTCGGCCAGCGCCCACAGGCAGACGATGAAGGCGTCCGTCCCCCGCCACACCTGTCCGGAGTCGCCGATGACGGTGATCTCCTTCAGCGTCGAGGCGTGGTCGAGCCGCGGGTACCGCCCCCGCGCCTCGGCGGAGGCCGCGGGGACGAGCCGGAGCGGTACGAGCTGTCGCTGGCCGAGCAGCCAGTGCCGGATGTGCACGCAGAGCGGGCAGTTCGCGTCGTAGAGCACCGTCAGGTGCCGGGTCGCCGCGGTGGTCACGGGGATCAGGCCCCGGTGGGCGCGGTCCACCCCTGGGGTGCGGTCCACCCCTGGGGGGCGACCGGCGGGGTCCCCTGACGCTCCATGATTCCCCGGCGGCGCATCTTGTTCAGCACCCAGACGTTCCCGAGGTGCATGAAGCCGAGGACCAGGAGTACGACTCCGAGCTTGACCGACAGGGCCTCGAAGAGCCCGCGGGCCGCGACGATCTCCTCGGCCGACCGCAGGTAGAGGGTCACGAAGCCGATGTTGACGAGGTAGAAGCCGACCACGAGGAGCTGGTTGACGGCGTCGGCGAGCTTCTCGTTCCCCTGGAGGACGTCGCCGATGAAGACGCGGCCGTTGCGGCTGAGCGTGCGGGCCACCCAGACGGTGAGTCCGATGCTGATGAGCAGGTAGATGACGTACGCGACCACGGTGAGGTCCATTGCCCTCAGCCCCCTTGAACGTGTTCAACTGCTGACGGCACTGACTGTAGACCTCTTTTTGAACAGGTTCAAGCGAATGGCGCGCCGGGCTCGGTCAGTGTCCCGGGAGGACCGCCTCGAGCAGGAAGGGCAGCAGCAACCGCGTGATCTCCTCCGGGCGTTCGAGGGAGGGGAGGTGGCCGGCCCAGGGAAGCTCCACGTGGACGGCGCCGGGTATCAGGGAGGGGAGCTCGGCGGGGACGTCCCGGAAGTCGGGGATGTCGTGCGCCCCGCCGACGGCGAGGACGGGGGCGGTGACGGCGGCCGGCTCGAAGGCGGGTTCGGCGAGCTCGTGGTCCCCGTCGGCGGCCAGGGCGCCCCGCAGGTTCCCGAGCTGCATGGCCCGTACGAGGGCGTGCGCGGCCTCGTCGGCGTCCGGGCCGAGCCACTGGCGGGCGTTGAGCCCGGCCGCGCCCTCCAGGTCGCCCGCGTCCAGCAGGGCGGCCTCGGCGGCGTTGAAGGCGAGCAGTGCGGGGCCGCGCCGCTGCGCGGGCCGGGCGGGGCAGAGCAGGGCCAGCGCGCTCACCAGTTCAGGACGCAGCGCGGCCAGCGTCAGCGCGACCCGCCCGCCGTAGGAACTGCCGACGAAGGCGGCCCGCCGGATCCCGAGGTGCTCCAGCAGCTCCCGTACGTCCCCGTGGTCGCTGTACGGGGCCTCGGCGGCGGGCGAGTCCCCGCAGGTCCGGAAGTCCGGCCGGACCACCCGGAACCCGGCCGCGAGCAGCGGCTGCCACTGCGGCTCCCACATTCGCCGGTCGCACACGGAGGAATGGAGCAGTACGACGGCCGGCGCGTCGGCGGGCCCGTCCACATCATGAGAAATGATCATGCCGCGATCTTCCGCGACGGGACCCCCGGCCCGCCACCGGGTTCCGCCCGGCCGGACTCACATGCTCAGCGCACGCGCCTGGTTGAGCTGGCTCATGACCCACATGTACGTGCCCGGGTCCACCGCGGGGATCATCGTGGAGTGGTGGCGGCCGGCGCTGTTCACGGTGATCTGGATGTAGCCCGTCGTGCGGCGCTCCTTCATCAGGAGGAAGAGCAGGCCGAGCAGGCAGAAGATGAAGAAGATGACGGCCAGGACGATCGCGTGCGCCGGGATCTTCTCCTCCGTCCGCGAGAAGTCCGTGGCGTTCCAGATCGCGCCCCTGAGCGGCATCGGGCCCGACGGGGTGATGATCTGGTCGCCGGCGATGGTGATGTCGCCGAGGGAGAGCCCCGCGGAGCCTGCGGGGTAGCCCATGGGGGGCGGACCCGGGGTCCCCATGGGGGGCGTGGTGGGGCCGGCCGGGGCGGGGATGCCCGCGCCGGCGATGGTCGGCTGGTAGGCGGGGGGCTGCGGATAGCCGTAGCCCGGCTGGTCCGGTCCCGGGGGCGGGTAGCCGTAGCCGGGCTGCGGCGGGTAGCCGTAGTTCGGCTGTCCCGGAGTGGTGTTGTAGTCCCCCTGGCCACCCGCGCCGGGATCGCTCTTGTACGGGTTGGGCTGCTGCTCGCTCATGCGGCCGATAATTCCACAGTCGCGCAGGGGCCCGTAGGGCGGTTGCCGGTGCCCGCCTCGATCTCCGGGCGCGGGGAGCGTGATGTTCGTCCGGGGGCGGGCGTCATCGAAGATCCGTTCGTACCGGCCGAGTTGATCCGAGGGTCCCACGGCGAAGGCCCCGCCCCCGCACGGAAAGGATCCGGAGGGGGTGGGGCCTCGGTGCCCGCCGGCCTCTGATGAGACCGGCGGACGGAGTACGGCGCGTCGAAAGGCTAGAAGCGGCGGGTGATCAGTGCCCGCTTCACTTCCTGGATGGCCTTCGTGACCTCGATGCCTCGCGGGCACGCGTCGGTGCAGTTGAAGGTCGTGCGGCAACGCCACACGCCGTCCTTGTCGTTCAGGATCTCCAGGCGCTGCTCGCCCGCCTCGTCGCGCGAGTCGAAGATGAAGCGGTGCGCGTTGACGATCGCCGCCGGGCCGAAGTACTGGCCGTCGTTCCAGAACACCGGGCACGAGGACGTGCACGCGGCGCACAGGATGCACTTGGTGGTGTCGTCGAAGCGCTCGCGGTCCTCGGCGGACTGCAGGCGCTCGCGCGTCGGCTCGTTGCCCTTGGTGACCAGGAACGGCATGACGTCCCGGTACGCCTGGAAGAAGGGCTCCATGTCGACGACGAGGTCCTTCATCACCGTCAGGCCCTTGATGGCCTCGACCGTGATCGGCTTCTCCGGGTTGATGTCCTTGATCAGCGTCTTGCAGGCGAGCCTGTTCTTGCCGTTGATCCGCATCGCGTCGGAGCCGCAGATGCCGTGCGCGCACGAGCGACGGAAGGTCAGCGTGCCGTCGAGCTCCCACTTGATCTTGTGGAGACCGTCGAGCACGCGCTCCTTCGGGTCGATCTCGATCTGGAAGTCCTGCCACTGCGACTCGTCCGAGATCTCGGGGTTGAAGCGGCGGATCCGGAACGTGACCGTGATGAAGGGCGAGGCCGCGGCCGCGGCCTCCATCGCGTCCGTCTTGGACAGGGTCGGGGTGGCCATCAGTACTTACGCTCCATCGGCTGGTAGCGGGTGACGACGACCGGCTTGTAGTCCAGGCGGACGGAGTCCTTGCCGTCGTCGCCGACCTCGCGGTACGCCATGGTGTGGCGCATGAAGTTGACGTCGTCGCGGTTCGGGTAGTCCTCGCGGTAGTGACCGCCGCGGGACTCCTTGCGCGCCAGCGCGGACACGGCCATGACCTCGGCCAGGTCGAGCAGGTTGCCCAGCTCGATGGCTTCCAGCAGGTCCGTGTTGAAGCGCTTGCCCTTGTCCTGGACGGACACGTTCAGGTAGCGCTCGCGCAGCTCCGCGATCTTCTCGACCGCGGTCTTGATCGTCTGCTCGGTGCGGAACACCATCACGCAGGCGTCCATCGTCTCCTGGAGCTCCAGGCGAAGGTCCGCGACCCGCTCGTTGCCCGTGGAGTTGCGCAGCCGCTCGACCTGGTCGATGACCTGCTGCGCCGGGTTCTCGGGCAGCTCGACGTAGTCGTGGGCGTGGGCGTACGCGGCCGCCGCGATGCCCGAGCGCTTGCCGAAGACGTTGATGTCCAGCAGCGAGTTGGTGCCCAGGCGGTTCGCGCCGTGCACCGATACGCACGCGACCTCGCCGGCCGCGTACAGGCCCGGGACGACGGTGGTGTTGTCCATGAGGACCTCACCCTCGACGTTCGTCGGGATGCCGCCCATGGCGTAGTGCGCGGTGGGCTGGATCGGGATCGGGTCCGTGTACGGCTCGATGCCCAGGTACGTGCGCGCGAACTCGGTGATGTCCGGGAGCTTCGCGTCGAGCTGCTCCGGCGGCAGGTGCGTCAGGTCCAGGTACACGTGGTCACCGGCGGGACCGCAGCCGCGGCCCTCACGGATCTCGGTGTAGATGGAGCGCGAGACGACGTCACGGGACGCGAGGTCCTTCATGACCGGCGCGTACTTCTCCATGAAGCGCTCGCCGTCCTTGTTGCGGAGGATGCCGCCCTCACCGCGGGCGCCCTCCGTCAGCAGGATGCCCATGCGCCAGATGCCCGTCGGGTGGAACTGGAAGAACTCCATGTCCTCCAGCGGCAGGCCGCGGCGGTAGCAGGCCGCCTGGCCGTCACCCGTGAGGGTGTGCGCGTTGGAGGTCACCTTGAAGAACTTGCCGGTGCCGCCGGAGGCGTAGATGACGGACTTCGCCTGGAACACGTGGATCTCGCCGGTGGCGAGCTCGTACGCGACCACGCCGGCCGACTTCTTGACGCCGTCCTCCTCGACCAGGAGCTGGTCCAGGACGTAGAACTCGTTGAAGAACTCCACGCCCTCCTTGACACAGTTCTGGTAGAGGGTCTGGAGGATCATGTGACCGGTGCGGTCCGCGGCGTAGCAGGACCGGCGGACCGGCGCCTCGCCGTGGTTGCGGGAGTGCCCGCCGAAGCGGCGCTGGTCGATGGTGCCGTCCGGGGTGCGGTTGAACGGCAGGCCCATCTTCTCGAGGTCGAGGACCGCGTCGATGGCCTCCTTCGCCAGGATCTCGGCGGCGTCCTGGTCGACCAGGTAGTCACCGCCCTTGACCGTGTCGAAGGTGTGCCACTCCCAGTTGTCGTCCTCCACGTTGGCGAGCGCGGCGGCCATGCCGCCCTGCGCGGCGCCCGTGTGGGAGCGGGTGGGGTACAGCTTGGTCAGCACGGCGGTGCGGCTGCGCTTCGTCGACTCGATGGCGGCGCGCATGCCTGCGCCGCCCGCCCCGACGATGACGGTGTCGTACTTGTGGATCTTCATTGGTTTCGCCTCAGCCCCGTTGCCTAGCGGATGTTCGGGTCGAAGGTGAAGATCACCAGCGTGCCCAGAAGAATGGTGAACACCGTGGCGGTGTAGAGCAGGCCCTTGAGCCACAGACGCGTGTTGGCGCGCTCCGCGTAGTCGTTGATGACGGTACGCAGACCGTTCGCGCCGTGCAGCATCGCGAGCCACAGCATCAGCAGGTCCCAGCCCTGCCAGAACGGGGAGGCCCAGCGGCCGGCCACGAAGGCGAAGCCGATCTTGGAGACGCCGCCGTCGAGGACGAGCTGGATCAGCAGGTGGCCTAGGACCAGAACGACGAGCACGATGCCCGAGAGGCGCATGAAGAGCCACGCGACCATCTCGAAGTTGCCGCGGGTCGAGCGCGGCGTCTTGCTCGTGCGCTTGCGCGGGGCCTCGATGTACGGCGCCGGGTTGTCGACGTCGTAGAGGGACACGCCCTCCACGTCACCGATGCCCTTTTCGAAAGAAGTGTCAGAAGACATGCGTGTCACTTCCCGAAGAGTTCGAGGTAAGCGTGTCCGAGGACGGGGTACAGGGCCCCGACCATCAGCACGACCCAGATGCCCACCACGGTCCAGAGCATCTGCTTCTGGTAGCGGGGGCCCTTGGACCAGAAGTCCACGGCGATGACACGGAGACCGTTGAGCGCGTGGAACAGGATTGCGGCGACGAGGCCGTACTCCAGCAGCGCGACGATCGGAGTCTTGTAGGTAGCCACGACATCGTCGTACGCCTCGGGGGAGACGCGGACGAGAGCGGTGTCGAGGACGTGTACGAACAGGAAGAAGAAAATGAGGACGCCGGTGACTCGATGAGCCACCCAGGACCACATTCCTTCCCGGCCGCGGTACAACGTTCCAGCCGGCACGGAAAACCCTCCGGAAGCGGGGCGGGGGCCAGCCGGCTTCTTTGTCGGTCGGGCCCGGCCGGGTACGGTCCTCCGGCCCCGGCCATCGTAGCGACGCTTTGTCGGTTCCCTCGCGCGGGGGCCATCGGTGTGATCAAACAGGCACGGACGGACTATCCCACAGGGGCGAATAGCCCGAATTCGGCAGCAGATACCCCATCTGCCGAGGTCAGCCAGTGTGTCAGGTCGGCGAGCCGGACCTGCGCGACGCGACGGAGCTCGTCCGCGGAGATCGCGCGCTCCTCGTCCACGTCCAGCTCCATCCGCCGCCGGATCGCGGCCAGCAGCTGGTCCGCCTGCTCCTCCGGGGTGGTCCCGTCGAGGCAGATCACGAAGGCGTGGCGATAGGTCCGCTCGTACTCCGCGTGCGCCGCGTCGAGCGCGAGGAGCGCGGCGTACGCGGCCCCGTGCTCCAGCTCCGGCGGGAACTCGCAGGCCAGCGCCTCGGAGAGGTCCGCTTGAGAGAGGTCGTACGAAGCTTCGTCCGCGGCGGCGAGTAGCGCGCCGAAGTCGGGGTAAGGGCGGTGGGCGGCCACCCGGTGCGCCCAGCGCCGGCTGCCGCAGCAGTGCAGCAGGGCGGAGTGGGCGGTCTCGGGAGACAGGGCGTTGAACCGTACGAGCCCGGTGTCGCCGCACGAGCCGGCGCCGTGGAGGGGGAGGGAGGCGTGGGAAGGGTCGGAGCCTCCGCGGGCCTGTGCCGGAAGGTGGCTGGACAGCGGGGGGCTCCTCGTGGCGTGGCGCGGGTGTCCCGCCACGCTATCGACGTGGGGCCGGGAGTGTCGTACCCATTCTTGGATTTCACTCGGAAGTGAGCCGAAAGGATGACGAGAGTGCATGTCGGACCGGCTGGAGGGCCGCTTGGGCCCCCTGCGGGTGCCGGGGCATGATGGCCGCGGGGACGGCGGCGAAGGGGAGGGCGACCGAGGCCGCCACCCCCCACAGGAGAGGCCCCGGCCGCCATCCGTCGCGGACTCGTGCGACAAGCCCGCACCCCTGTCAGCGTCTTCGGTGCGTTTTGTGTCACACCCCGCTCCGCGCAGGGATGGTTGCACGTTGTACAACTCGTGGACGAAGGTGCTTGAAAGCCGTAACGTGCTGATTTGCGCCACACAAACGGGACTGTGAACGGGTTGGGGATTTTGCTGGGGGACGACGCGGAGCTGACCACCGCGGTGCTCGCGGCACAAGACGGCGACGAGCTCGCGTTCCGTTCTGTGTACCGCGCCGTGCACCCGCGCCTGCTCGGATACGTCCGCACGCTCGTCGGGGACGGCGACGCGGAGGACGTCACCTCCGAAGCCTGGCTGCAGATCGCCCGCGACCTCGATTCCTTCACCGGCGACGCCGACCGCTTCCGCGGCTGGGCCGCCCGCATCGCCCGCAACCGCGCCCTCGACCACATCCGGATGCGCGGGCGCCGGCCCGCGGTCGGCGGGGACGAGACCGAGCTGACGGGTCACGCCGCCGAGTCCGACACCGCCGGCGAGGCCATGGAGTCCCTCTCCACCTGCCGCACCATGGAACTCATAGCCCAGCTCCCGCGGGACCAGGCCGAGGCCGTCGTCCTGCGGGTGGTCGTCGGCCTGGATGCCAAGAGCGCCGCCGAGACCCTGGGCAAGCGCCCCGGCGCCGTACGCACCGCCGCGCACCGGGGCCTGAAGAAGCTCGCCGAGCTGCTCGGCGAGGCCGTCGAGGGTGACTTCGACCCGGAGTCCGGTCCCGGCCCCGACTCCGACGCCGACCCCGAATCCGGCATCGGCTCCGCCGTGGGCGTCGGCTCCGGACGCCGGCGCGGCCTCGGTGATAATGACGGGCGCGCACGGGGCGCCGGGGGCGGGCGGGACCTCGACGCCGTACCGGCGCAGCGGGCCCGCGCCGCGGGCCTCGTAGAACAAACCGGTGTGACGCATTCACGTTGGCGGACGCAGAAGGACATGTGATGGCCGACGAGCGCGACAGGTGGCTGGACAAAGCCGCGGCGGACAGACTGCTGCGCGGAGAACCGGCCGCACCTGGCGCCGAGCACCACGCCCGGGTCCGGTCCGAGCGGCTGCGCGCCGCCCTCGACGCACTTGCCGAGCCGCCGCCCGCGGCTCCCGGAGGGCTGCCCGGGGAACTGCGCGGAGAGGCCGCCGCGGTGGCCGCGTTCCGCGCGCGCGGCTCCGTATTCCAGGCGGAACCCCAGGCGCAGGCTCCGGAAGCCGCGCTGTTCGGCTCCGCGGACACGGTGGTGGAGCTCGGCCCGCCGGCCGGCCCGGCCGCGCACCGTTCCCGGCGCGGCCACCCGATCCGCTTCGTCCTCGCCGCCGCCGTGGCCGGTGTCGCCGTGGGCGGCCTGGCGGCCGCCGCGGGCGCCGGGCTGCTGGACCGGGACGCCCGGGACGCCGCCGGCGGGATGCCGGCCGTCTCGGTGTCGGTGGGCTCCTCCTCCGGGGCCTCGGCGGACGGCGGGTACGCGACGCCCTTCGCGCCGCTCCGCAGCACCGCGCCGGAGGGCGGCGGGGGCCTGAGCGGCAGCCCGAGCCCCGGCAACACCCCGGGCACGGAAGGACGTACGACCACGGCGCCCGACGGGGTCTCCGGGGCGGTCGGCGGTACCGGCAGGGAACCGTCCGCGAGCGGCTCGACCGGCGGCCGGGACGGCCGCGACCTGTCCCTCCAGGGCGGCACCGACGGCTCGACGACCGAACCCCGCGACGGTTCCGGCCGGGACCGGGAGGGCCGCACCGGACCGCTGGAGCTGTGCCGGGACTTCCGCTCGGGGCGGCTCGACGAGGCCGGCCGCGAGCGGCTCGCCCGGCTGGCCAAGGGGCTGTTGCGGGTCCCGCGCTACTGCCAGGTGCTGCTCGACATGGCCCCGGGCGGCGGCTCGCGCGGCGAGACGCCCAGCTCCCCGTCGCGCTCGCTGGACCTGGCACCGGCCGGGACCGCCTCGCCGGCTCCGTCGCCGGGCGCGGGCGAGCGCCGCTGAGAACGGTCCGGCCCGAGGGCGGGCCGGGGTGCGGGAACGGGCGCGGCACGGCCCGGGAAAAGGTGCGGGACCGGGTACCGGACACTGGCCTGAAACAGCTCGCACCCCCGCTGTAACACTTTTCGAACCGGCGGCGCAGTACATAACGAGCCGACTGGTCATCGGCCGCGCATGAGCCGGGGTTCCCCCCGTACCCCTGGGCTCTGCGCAACCGGCGCGGGCGGGATTCGTTCCCCCGATCCCGCCCGCGCCCTCAACTTCCGACCGTGGACGCCCGGACCGGACGTCCGTGCTCCCGGCCGCCGGCGGGTCACCAGTAGACGACGACCTTGTCCCCGACCTTCACCGCGTCGAACAGCGTCGCCAGCTTGGCCTTGTCCCGGACGTTCACGCAGCCGTGCGAGGCGCCGGCGTATCCGCGGGCGGCGAAGTCCGCGGAGTAGTGCACGGCCTGGCCCCGGCTGAAGAACATCGAGTACGGCATCGGCGTGTGGTAGATCGTCGAGGTCCAGTCCTTGGCCTTCCACTCCACCTTGAACTCGCCCTCGCGCGTCGGGGTGTTCTCCGAGCCGAAGCGCACGTCCAGCGTGGAGACGATCTTCCCGTCGATCATCCAGGCGAGGGTGCGGCTCTCCTTGCTGATGCACATCACCCGGCCCGTCATGCAGCGCGCGTCGGGTGCGTCCGGCTCGTTGACGGTCGGCGGGCGCAGCTCGGCCTCGGTCGGCTTCTTGGTGGCGTTCTGGATCTTCTTCCAGGTGGGCTCGTCCACCCCTCCGGTGGCGGGCAGGCCGTTCTTCGACTGGAAGGACCTGACCGCCGCGGTCGTCTTCGAACCGTAGAAACCGGTCGGGGCGACCGTCATCAGCTTGAGCTGACGCAGCCGGGCCTGCAGTTCGCGGACCAGCTCGCTGTCGTCGCCGTTCGCCATGACCTGCTTCACGGTCGGCGAGGGCGAGGCGGAAGCAGAGGCGGAGGGCGAAGGCGACGAGGACGGGGACGCCGAAGGCGAGGACTCGCCCGGCTTCCCGTCCGTGGACGCGGAGGCGTCGGGAGAGGCGCCCGCCGTGGGCGATGCGGGCGCCGAAGAACCGGGGCCCGCAGACCCCGCCTCCTGCGGCCCGCAGGCGGTCGCGGCCAGCGCGACGGCGGTGGCCAGGCCCAGTGCGCGAACTATTGCTCTCTTGCGGTGCATAGCGGTCCCCCGATTTCTACGTGTGTATCTAGGTGATGCGACGTGGGCGTGGTCAGTTGCAGGGTCGGCCGCGATGTTGCGCCATTGTGACCAGCGGCCACCACGCGGTAGCCGCGGGGACGTTTTATCAGCCCCGGGCCCCTTGGATCCACGAAGGAGCGAGCCACATGGAGCGGCACACCGAGAGCGGGATCCCGATCGCGCCCGTCTACCGCCCGGAGGACCTCGCCGGCTGGGACCCCGGGACCGAGCTGGGGGAGCCGGGGGAGTACCCGTACACCCGGGGCGTCCACCCCACGATGTACACAGGACGGCCCTGGACCATGCGCCAGTACGCCGGCTTCGGCACGGCCGCCGAGTCCAACGCCCGCTACCGGCAGCTCATCGCGGGCGGCGCCGCCGGACTGTCCGTGGCCTTCGACCTGCCCACCCAGATGGGGCACGACTCCGACGCCCCGCTCGCGCACGGCGAGGTCGGGAAGGTGGGCGTCGCGATCGACTCGGTCGAGGACATGCGGGTGCTCTTCGAGGGGATCCCGCTCGACCGGGTGTCCACGTCGATGACGATCAACGCGCCGGCCGCGCCGCTGCTCCTGCTCTACCAACTGGTCGCCGAGGAACAGGGGGTCGAGCCCGGCCTGCTGACCGGCACGGTCCAGAACGACGTGCTGAAGGAGTACATCGCACGGGGGACCTACATTTTCCCGCCCGGCCCCTCCCTGAGGTTGACGGCCGATCTCTTCCGCTACTGCCGGGCCGAGCTCCCCAGGTGGAACACCATCTCCATCTCCGGCTACCACATGGCCGAGGCGGGGGCCTCGCCCGCGCAGGAGATCGCCTTCACGCTGGCCGACGCGATCGCGTACGTACGGACCGCGCTGGCCGCCGGGATGGAGGTCGACGCGTTCGCGCCCCGGCTGTCGTTCTTCTTCGTCGCCCGCACCACCCTCCTGGAGGAGGTCGCGAAGTTCCGCGCGGCCCGGCGGATCTGGGCCCGCGTCATGCGCGAGGAGTTCGGGGCCCGGGACCCCCGATCGCTGATGCTGCGCTTCCACACCCAGACCGCCGGGGTGCAGCTGACGGCGCAGCAGCCGGAGCTGAACCTGGTCCGGGTCGCCGTGCAGGGGCTGGCAGCCGTGCTGGGCGGCACCCAGTCGCTGCACACCAACTCCTTCGACGAGGCGATCGCGCTGCCCACCGAGAAGTCGGCCCGCCTCGCGCTGCGCACCCAGCAGGTGCTGGCGTACGAGACGGACGTGCCGCACACCGTCGACCCCTTCGCGGGGTCCTACGCGGTGGAGCGGATGACGGACGAGGTCCAGGCGGCGGCGCTCGAGCTGATGGCGCGGGTCGAGGCGATGGGCGGGGCGGTGGCCGCGATCGAGGCGGGCTTCCAGAAGGCGGAGATCGAGCGGAACGCGTACCGGATCGCCCGGGAGACCGAGGCCGGCGAGCGCGTGGTGGTCGGGGTCAACCGCTTCGCGCTGGACGAGGAGGAGCCGTACGAGCCGCTGCGGGTGGATCCGGCGATCGAGGACCGGCAGCGGGCGTCCCTCGCCGCGCTGCGGGCGGGGCGCGACGGGGCGGCCGTGGACGAGGCGCTCGCGGCGCTGCGGGAAGCGGCGGCGGGAACCGAGAACGTGCTCCATCCGATGCGGGAGGCGCTGCGGGCCAGGGCCACGGTGGGGGAGGTGTGCGGGGCGCTGCGGGAGGTGTGGGGGACGTACGTGCCGGCTGATTCCGGCTGGTGACCGCGGCTGATTCCGATTCGGTCCCGGTCCGTGAAATCGACTGGCGCGACAGGTGTGTCCTCATGGGACACTCCTGCACATGCTGGGTGTCACAGATCTTCCGACGTATCTCGCCGGCCTGGTGCTGATCATTTTGCTGCCGGGGCCGAACTCGCTCTACGTGCTCTCCGTCGCCGCGCGCGGCGGGGTCCGCCAGGGGTACCGGGCCGCCGCCGGCGTGTTCACCGGGGACGCCCTGCTCATGACCCTGGCCGCGGTCGGCGCCGGGGCGCTGCTGCAGACCAGCCCGATCGTGTTCGGCGTCGTCAAACTGCTCGGCGCCGGGTACCTGACCTGGCTCGCCATCGGCATGCTGCGGGGCGCGTGGACCATGTGGCGCGCCCGCCGCGAGCGTGCCGGGACCGACGTGCTCGCCGGGGACGCCCCGGAGGCGGCCGCGGCCGCCTCCGGGGTGAAGGCCGGCGACACGGAGCGGCCCTACCGGCGGGCGCTGCTGATCAGCGTCTTCAACCCCAAGGCCATCCTCTTCCTGATGTCCTTCTTCGTGCAGTTCGTGGACACGGCCTACGCCTACCCGGCGCTGTCCTTCCTGCTGCTGGGCGGCCTGATGCAGATCGGCAGCTTCCTCTACCTGACCACGCTGATCTTCGGCGGGAACCGCCTGGCGGCCGCCTTCCGGCGCCGCAAGCGGCTCGCCGCCGGTGCCAGCTCGGCGGCGGGCGTGCTGTTCCTGGGCTTCGCCGCGAAGCTCGCCGTGAGCTGATCCGGCCTCGCGGCGCCGGGCGGCGGCGGTGCGGCCGTGCGGCGGCTAGCCGACCGCCCTGCGCAGCAGCCGGGCCACCCGGCGGGCCGCGCGACTGCGGGGCAGGAAGGACAACTGCGCCGGGATGCCGCCCGGCAGGCCCAGGGTGGTCAGCCGGCCGCGGGTGAAGTAGCGCCAGGTGTCCGGGGTCAGGTTCGCGGCCAGCCAGCGCTCGGCCTCCGCGCGGCGTTCCGCCAGGATCTTGGGCTGCATGGTGAACCCCACGGCCGTGACCAGGCCCGTCAGCTCGGCCGCCACCCGTTCGGGCCCCGGCGGGGTCCAGGAGCGTACGGCCGCGGGGTCCGCGAGATCGGGCAGCAGGGCATCGGCCAGCACGAGCGGGATCCGGTTGCTGTTCGGGTACGGGGACAGGCGCCCCAGCACGGTTCCCGTGCCGGTCCGGGCCACCGGGAGCCCGTACAGGGTGGCGGCGGTCAGCAGCCCCGTGGAGAAGCAGCCGACGACCAGGGCCGGGCGCAGCCGCTCGTAGAGGGTCTCGGCGAGCACCGGGGTGGTCAGCACGGTCAGCCGCACGCCGAGCCGCCCGGCCTCCTCCTGCGCCCGGCGGGCGCAGGCGGCGGGGGCGCTGGGGTGCGGTTTGAAGACCATCACGCGGTGGCCCAGCGCGTGGGCGCCGCGGACCATCTCCCCGTGCAGTTCCTCCTCCTCGTCGGCCGGCACGAGGTCGAGGGCGGAGAGGTACTGGCCCAGCAGGAGCGCGGGGGCATCGGAGCCGGCACCGGCCGGCGCCGGAGGCAGCTCCACCGGGCTCTCCACCGCCGCTTCGAGCTCCCCGATGACCTTGAGGAAGGCGGCGGCCGGGATCGCCTCGGCCCGTACCCCGAACTCGGTCAGCAGCAGCGGCTCCAGGCCCGGTACGAGGTCCAGGTGCAGCACCCGCCGTACGCGCATCCCGAGCCCGGGATCGAGGCGGAAGCGGGTGGGACCGTAACTCATCAGCCCGTCGGCGTAGACCTCCATGGCCGCCCCGGGGAAGAGCCGGCACAGGCTCTGGGCGGGCGGCACCTGGAGCGACTCCACGATCAGCTCGACGCGGTCGGTGCCCAGGCCCCAGGAAGAGCGCAGCTGGCGTTCCCACAGCGGGACGTCCTCGGGGCGCGGGCTCCACGTGCTGGGGTGCTGCGGGGCGATGACGGCGTTCCAGTCGAGGACCTCGTCGAAACGGCTCCTCAGGGCGGCGAAGCCGGGTGCGGCGGTCAGGCCCGGGGTGATCTCGGCGGTCACGGAGTGGTTGCTGGTCAGCAGGATCCGGCGGCCGGCGGGCGGGAAGAGGTCCGCGTCGAGGGCGGCGGCGAGGGTGGCCGTGCCGTAGAGGGTGGAGGCCAGGAAGATCTGGGTGACGTTCACGCCTTCACCCCGGCGGACGCATCGGACGCGGTGGGGGTCGCGGGGGTCACGGCGGGGGCCGCCGGGGCGGATCCGGCCGTGGCGCGCCTGCGGAGCCTGCGGAGCAGGGCCGCGCGGTCGGCGTCCATCGAGTCCAAGGTCCGGTCCAGTACCCGCTGGGGCATTCTGCCGAGTGCGGCCGTGCTCATCGAGCGGAGTTTTCTGGCCACGGGTGGTTCGAACCTTTCGATGGACCCGACATGGTGAGCGATAATCGCGCAGTATGTTCGGACGGCCTTCGGGAGGAGGAGATCGGATTCCCGGTCGGCGGCCGCTTCGAACAGAACCTGATCGAATGCCCGAATGAAATCGAGCTGCCGCTCGTCACCGATTTGTGTCAGCGAGGTGGAGACCCCGCGACGGTAGAAGATTCCGGGCAGACCGACCGGGGCGAACGACTCCGCCTCCCGGTGCAGCCGCCAGATCCACGGCCGGTCCTCCGCCGTCCGCAGACCGTCCGTGAAGTGCAGCAGCCCGCGGTCCAGCAGCCGCCGGTGGTACATCCCCGCCCAGGCGTACGGATAGTCCACCGAGGTCGCGCGGGTCACGGGCAGGATTCCGCTGCGCGGATCGGCCACCACCGACTCCGGCCCGTAGGGGACGCGCTGGACGCTGCGCGTCCTGCCCGTGCACTGGACGTGGTCGGTACGGACGAAATCGCATTTCAGGGCCTCGATGGCGGCCAGGGTGCGGGCCAGGTGGCCCGGCGCCAGCCAGTCGTCCCCGTCCAGGAAGGCGATGTACTCGCCGCGGGCCGCGTCCAGGCCGGTGTTCCGCGCCGTCGCCAGGCCGCCGTTGCGCTCGTGTCTGAGGTGTACGGCGCCGGGCAGCTCGCGGGCCGCCCGCTCCAGGAGCGCGGGCGTTCCGTCCGTGGAGCGGTCGTCGACGAGCAGGAACTCGAAATCGTCCCGAGCGTTGACTTCGAGGCTTTTCAGGGCATCCGGCGCATACGTCTGCACGTTGAAGAACGGCACGACAACAGAGAGCTTGAGCACCTTCGAGACATTAGAGCGCTGCTCGTCATCGACTGTGGCCCGGACGCGGATTCCATGTGAACGACGCACGGCGGGAGCGTTAACCCGCACGCTTTCGCATTCAGTCGACGGGTTGTTAACCCGCTGTTGTGCGCTCGTTGGGCCGATCACCGAAAAGCCGGAATAACTTCTGCCGGGTGCCAGCAAGCAACCGCGCCCTTCGTGTGGCCGTACTCGCCGATTCCGACACCCGCTGGAAATGGGGAGCGCTCACCGCGCGCCGTCTCGCTCCGGAGCCGGACTCCGTCCACCTGACCGGATACCTGCTCCGCGGCCGGGCCACGCCCACCGCGCGCCAGCTCGGCGAAGTCGGGGTCACGGCGGACCGGCTCACCGAAGTCACCTGCGCGCGGTTCCTCGCCGAACTCCTCGCGGCGGAGCGGGAGTCCCGCAACCCCTACGACGTCGTCGTCCTCGCCCTGGTCGGCGGCGCCGTCCAGGCCGTCCTGCACGGGGCCCGGGCCCTGTGGCCGGAGCCGGCCGCGCGGCCGGCGTTCGTCACCGGGTACGTCGGAGTCGTCTACGAGAAGCTCGCCGACGGCCTGCTGCTGCGCCACGGCGCCGACCTGGTGCTCGCCAACTCCCGCCACGACGCGGGACGGTTCCGTGCGGTCTACGAGGGGGTCGGCGCCGAAGCCGGTGCCGTCGTGGAGACCGCGCTGCCCTTCCTCGCGCCGGCCGGCGCGAAGCCCTACGAGCCGGTGGGCGCCACGGTCCACCGGGTGGTCTTCGCGGTCCAGCCGTCCGTGCCGGACACCCGGGCGGACCGCGCGTACCTGCTGCGCCGCGCCGCGGAACACGCCCGGCTGCACCCCGGACGCGAGGTGCTGATCAAACTCCGCAGCCGGCCGGGGGAGCACACCACGCACCTGGAGGAGCTCCCGTACCAGCGCCTTGCGGAGCGGCTCCCCGGCGGCCTCCCCTCCAACTGCCGTCTGGTGTACGGGAACATGGGCGAGGTCCTGGACACCACGGACCTGCTGGTCACCGTCTCCTCCACGGCGGCCCTGGAATCCCTCCACCGGGGCATCCCGACGGCCGTCCTGACCGACCTCGGAGTCCGCGAGACCCTCGGGAACCACCACTTCCTGGGCTCCGGCTGCATGGCCTCCTGGACCCAGCTCGACGCGGGCCTGCTCCCGAAGGCCGACCCGGACTGGCTGGCGGCCCAGGGCGTGGGCACCCCGGCGGCCGAGCGGGCGGGAGCGGTCGGGCCGACCGGACAGGCCGGTGGGCACGACCCCTACACCACCGCGCGGGCACGCCTCGCGGAGCTGCTGGGCGCGGGCCCGCTCCCGGCCGTGGCGCCCTACTACACGCAGGACACCGCGCCGGGATACCTGCCCGGGATCCTGTCCAGACACCATCTCGGCCCCGACGGGCACCCGTTGCCCGGCGCGGCCCCGGCCGACCCCGGGGGGTCCCGGCTGCGCCGCCGCCTCCGCGCCCATCTGCGCGAAGCGGCCCGCGGCGCCTACCGCCACGGCGTCCAGCGCGTCGCGCCCGTGATCCGCCGCCTGGGGGAGCTGTGAGCCCCCGCCCGGCCCGGGCCCTTACGCGCGCCGCCGTTGCACGCGCCGCGGCCGCCGCACGCGCCGCGGTTCCGGCAGGCGCCGCGGCTCCGCACGCCGCCGTCCCCGCCCCGGCCACCGCCGGATCCCTCCGCGAGGTCCGCGCCGTGCCCAGGGTGCTCGCCGTGATCCCCGCGCGCGGCGGGTCCAAGGGGGTGCCCGGGAAGAACCTGGCCGACGTCGGCGGGATGCCGCTCGTGGTCCGGGCCGTGCGGGCCTGCCTGGGGGCCGCGACCGTCACCGACGTCCTCGTGTCCACCGACTCCGAGGCCATCGGCGACGCCGCCCGAGGAGCCGGGGCCGTGGTGCTGCGGAGGCCCGCCGGGATCTCCGGGGACACCGCCACCAGTGAGGCCGCCGTCCTGCACGCGCTCGACTCCTTCGAGGAACTGCACTCCGTCACCGTCGACGTGGTCCTCCTCGTCCAGTGCACCAGCCCTTTCGTCACCGCCTCCGACGTGGAGTCCGTCGCCGCCGCCGTCGCGTCCGGCGCCGCCGACTCCGCGCTCACGGCGGCCCCCTTCCACGGCTTCCTCTGGCGGGCGGCCCCCGACGGCTCCGGGACCGGGGTCAATCACGACACCTCGTACCGCCCCCGCCGTCAGGACCGCCCCCAGGACCTCCTGGAGACCGGCGCCGCCTACGCCATGGACGCCGCCGGCTTCCGGACCGCCCGCCACCGCTTCTTCGGGCGGACCGTCCCGGTCGCCACCGACCCCGCACGGGTGCTGGAGATCGACGATCCCCACGACCTGGCCCGCGCCCGCGCCCTCGTACCCGTACTCACTCCCGTACTCACTCCCGTGGCCGCACCGGCCCCCGCACCCCTCCCCACCTCGGTCCTCACCTCTGTCCACACCCCGGTGCTCGCATCCGTGCCCGCACCTCCCCGTACACCCCACGCTCCGAAGGACAGCCCTGCCATGACGGTCACCCCCACCTCCCGCCTCCGGACCTTCGGCTCCCGCATCGCCGGCCCCGGCCACCCCGTCTACGTCGTCGGCGAGATCGGCATCAACCACAACGGCGATCTCGGCAACGCCCTCGCCCTCGTCGACGCCGCCGCCGAAGCCGGCTGCGACGCCGTGAAGTTCCAGAAGCGCACGCCCGAGATCTGCACCCCCCGAGACCAGTGGGACATCGAGCGCGACACCCCCTGGGGCCGGATGACCTACATCGACTACCGCCACCGCGTGGAGTTCGGCGAGAGCGAGTACCGCGCCATCGACGAGCACTGCGCCAAGCGCGGCATCGCCTGGTTCGCCTCCCCGTGGGACACCGAGGCCGTCGCCTTCCTCGAGAAGTTCGACGTCCCTGCCCACAAGGTCGCCTCCGCCTCGCTGACCGACGACGAGCTGCTGCGCTCCCTGCGCGCCACCGGCCGTACCGTCGTCCTCTCCACCGGCATGTCCACCCCGAAGCAGATCCGGCACGCGGTGGAGGTGCTCGGCAGCGACAACATCCTGCTCTGTCACGCCACCTCGACGTACCCGGCCAAGGCCGAGGAGCTCAACCTGCGGGTGATCAACACCCTCCAGGAGGAGTACCCGAACGTTCCGATCGGCTACTCCGGCCACGAGACGGGCCTGCAGACCACCCTGGCCGCCGTCGCCCTCGGCGCCACCTTCGTCGAGCGCCACATCACCCTCGACCGCGCGATGTGGGGCTCCGACCAGGCCGCCTCCGTGGAGCCGGGCGGCCTGGCCCGGCTGGTCCGCGACATCCGCACCATCGAGACCGCGCTGGGCGACGGCATCAAGCGGGTCTACGCCTCCGAGCTCGGCCCCATGAAGAAGCTCCGCCGCGTCCAGGGGGAACTCGCCTCCGTCTGATCCCTCGCGCACCCCTCGCACACCCCGCACCGTTCCCCTCCACCCTCCGACGAGGAGCACATGGTGACCCCCTCAGCCCACGCCCCGACCCTGGCCTTCGTCGAAAGCCCGGTCCAGCTCCTCAACGTTCTGGAGTGGGCGCACGCCCGGGGCACCGGCCGGCTCCTCGGAGTCGTCCCGCGCCAGCCGGCCCGCGGCGGCGGGACCGAGCCCGGGGCGGCCGGGCCCGGCTCGGTCCCGGGTCTGCGGATCGTGGTGCTCCCGCCCACCGACCCCATGTCCCGGGGCCAGCTCCGCCGGATGGCGGGGCTGGCCCGGGACGAGGGGCACGAGGTGCGGTGGCAGGAGGCCCGCGGGGGCCGGTTCGCACCGTTCAAGGCCTTCGCCGCGCTGGCGCGGGAGGTGCGGGCGGCCGAGCGGGTGGTCATAGGGGATCCGTTCTCCCGCTACGTGCAGCTCCTGCTCACCCTCGTCCGGGCCGAGGAGCTCGTCGTGGTCGACGACGGCACCGCGACGATGGAGTTCGTCGCCCAGACGGCCCGCGGCGAGCGCCTCGTGCGCTGGCACCGGGTCGGCGGCGGTGGGCTCCCGGCCCGGCTGCGGGAGCTGGCGTACGCGCCGGTCTCGGCGACGGCCCGGCGGCGGTTCACCCCGGGCGGGGGCGGCGGCCGCCGCGTCGAGGTGTTCAGCTCGATGCCGGTCACCGAGCACGGCGGGATGACCGTACGGCTCAACGACTTCGCGTGGACCCGGGCCCGCTTCGGCCCGCCCCTCCTGACCAAGGGCACCGACCTGGTCGGCACCTCACTGGTGGAGACCGGCGTGGTCGACCCGGACCGCTACCTGGAGGCGGTGCGCGCCCTGACCCTGGAACACGGGGCCACCCGCTACTTCGCCCACCGCCGGGAATCCCCGGAGAAGCTGCGCTCCCTGAGCGAGGCGACCGGGCTGGAGATCGTACGTCCCGACCTGCCCCTGGAGCTGATCGCCCGGCGGGGCCCGGTCGGCCGGACGATCGTCAGCTTCCCCTCCACGGTGGTCCACACCCTGCCCTACGCGCTGACCGGCACCGGCGTGACCGTGGCCGTATGCGATGTGGATCCGAGCTGGCTCACGGCGTCGGCCTCGGACCGGGCCCGCGGTTTCCTCGCCGGAGTCACCGAAACCGCCCGTGATGTGCACAGACTTCCTGCTCAGACGGCTCCGGCAGCCGGATGAGCGGACGAGTGAGCGCGCGAGTTTACCCGCGGCCACATCCGGTCATGCGTCCAGAGGCCGGGTTTCTTTCCCCTAACGGCATGAACTTTTTGTGATCTCCAGCCAGTTGACCCATGGGTGGGCCTACCCTTAAACGGGTGAACCAGTTGATGTCCCGCGAGTCCCAGACCGCCCTGCCCGGCAAGCCCGACCGGCCCGAGCTGCCCGGCAAGCTTCCGGACCACCTGCGTGCCGAACTGATCGCCTTCCGCCGGGACTTGCACATGCATCCCGAGCTAGGACACCAGGAGTTCCGCACCACGGCGGCGATCAAGGCCCGGCTGGAGAAAGCGGGCCTCCGCCCGAGGGTGCTGAAGTCGGGCACCGGGCTCATCTGTGACGTCGGCACCTGGGACGGCGTACGTCCCATGCTGGCCCTGCGCGCGGACATCGACGCCCTGCCCATCCCGGACGCCAAGACGCACGTCTCGTACCGCTCGACCGTCCCGGACCGCGCCCACGCCTGCGGCCACGACGTGCACACCGCCGTGGTGCTCGGCGCGGGCCTCGTCCTCGCCGAGCTCGACCGCCGCGGCGAGCTGCCCCGGCCGGTGCGGCTGCTCTTCCAGCCCGCCGAGGAGGTGCTGCCCGGCGGCGCCACCGAGGCCATCGACTCCGGGGTGCTGGACGGCGTGGGCAAGATCATCGCCCTGCACTGCGACCCCCGGGTCGACGCCGGCCGGATCGGCCTGCGCACCGGGCCCATCACCTCGGCCTGCGACCGGCTGGAGGTCACCCTCGAAGGCCCCGGCGGGCACACCGCCCGTCCGCACCTGACCACCGACCTGGTGACGGCGGCCGCCCGGCTCGCCCTCGACCTGCCGGCCCTGCTGACCAAGCGGATGGACGCCCGCTCGGGCATGTCCGTCACCTGGGGCCGGATCGAGGCCGGGCACGCCTGCAACGTCATCCCGATGCACGCGGAACTGTCCGGAACCGTTCGCTGCCTGGACCTGGCCTCCTGGCACGAGGCACCCGACCAGATCCACGCCGTCATCGACGAGATCGCCTCGATGCACCGGGCCAAGTCGGAGATCACCTACGTGCGCGGAGTGCCCCCGGTCGTCAACGACCCGGTGGTCACCGAACTGCTGCGCGAGGCGATGAGCGCCCGGCGCGGGGCCGACTCGGTCGAGGACACCGAGCAGAGCCTGGGCGGCGAAGACTTCTCCTGGTACCTGGAGCACGTCCCCGGGGCCATGGCGCGCCTGGGTGTCCGGGCGCCCGGGGACACGGCGAAGCGGGATCTGCACCGGGGTGATTTCGATGTGGACGAGGCCGCGATCGGGGTCGGCGTGGAGTTCTTCACGGCCGCCGCATTGCTCGACGGCCGCCCCGTGGAGGGGCGACGCGCCAGGCTCGCGGGGTCGGCGGGGTAGAAGTTCTTACAACATCGGAGATTGATCCGGCGGACGCGTCCAGCCCTTGGTACACATGGGCTGGACGCGTCGACAGTTACTGATCGGTCACTGTCTGGTTCACGACGATCCGATAACGACTCATGAACGGGCCTTTAACTGACATCTACGCGCGTTACGATCGCGGCGAAACCAGCGCCGGTCGTGGCGCTTCGGTCAGGTTTTGAAGGAGCCTCCCCTTGCGCCGGATCACCAGGATCGCCACCGTGGGCATCGCGTCCGCGGCGCTGGCCCTCTCGGCCACCGCCTGTGGCGGTAAGAAGTCCTCGGACTCGTCTTCGTCCGCCTCCTCTTCCTCCTCCTCGGAGGGGTCGGCCGCCATCGCGTACGACATCGGTGGCCGCGGCGACCAGTCGTTCAACGACGCCGCCTACGAAGGCCTCGCCAAGGCCGAGAAGGACCTCAAGATCAAGGGCGCCCAGGCGGAGCCCACCGACGGCGAGGGCGAGGCCGACAAGGTCCAGCGCCTCACCGAGCTGGCCCGCAAGGGCAACAACCCGGTCATCGGCGTCGGCTTCGCCTACGCGCCGGCCATCAAGAAGGTCGCCGAGAAGTTCCCGAACACCACGTTCGGCATCATCGACGACACCTCGGTGCAGGCGAAGAACATCGCCAACCTCGTCTTCAACGAGGAGCAGGGCTCCTACCTGGCCGGCGTCGCCGCCGCCAAGGCGTCCAAGACCGGCACGGTCGGCTTCATCGGCGGTGTCGAGGTTCCGCTGATCAAGAAGTTCGAGGCCGGCTTCGCGCAGGGCGTCAAGGACACCAACCCGAACGCCAAGGTGCTCGTCCAGTACCTGACGCAGCCGCCGAACTTCGACGGCTTCGCCAAGCCCGACCTGGGCAAGGCCGCGGCCGAGGGCCAGCTCGACAAGGGCGCCGACGTGATCTACTCGGCCGCCGGTCTGGCCGGCTCCGGTGCCATCGAGGCCGCCTCGGCCAAGAGCAAGTGGTCCATCGGTGTCGACTCGGACCAGTACAACCAGGCCGGTCTGTCGAAGTACAAGGACTTCATCCTGACCTCGGTCACCAAGGATGTCTCCGACTCCGTCTACAACCTGATCAAGTCGGTCAAGGACGGCAAGCCGGAGTCCGGTGAGGTCCGCTACGGCCTCGACAAGGACGGCGTCGGCCTGGCCGACTCCAACCCGAAGTACAAGGAAATGACGGAGCTCGTCGCCGCGGTCGACAAGGCGAAGGCCGACATCATCGCCAAGAAGATCGAGGTCAAGACCGCACCGTAAGGTGCCGTCCGGCTCGCTGTACACGTGATGCCCGGGGTCCGGGAAGCGGTCTCATCGCTCCCGGGCCCCGGCCCATGTCACGTGGTTTCATGTGATCTTGTGGCCGGTTGGCCGCAAGTTTTCACTTTCGACAGTGCTACGCGCGTAGAAGCATCGTGGACGCGATACTTTCTCCCCCCGCCCTGTCCCCTCCCTGCCTTCAGCTCCTTCCGCGCCAAGGAGAGTGCGTCATCAACGCGTCCAGCCCGCCCCCCGCCGTAGAACTGCACGGCATCACCAAGCGCTTCCCCGGCGTCGTCGCCAACAAGGACATCGCGATCACCGTCCGCAAGGGCACGGTCCACGCCCTCGTCGGTGAGAACGGCGCCGGCAAGTCGACGCTGATGAAGATCCTCTACGGCATGCAGAAGCCGGACGAGGGCACCATCGCCATCGACGGGGAGCAGGTCTCCTTCAGCAGCCCCGGCGAAGCCATCGCCCGCGGCATCGGCATGGTGCACCAGCACTTCATGCTCGCCGACAACCTCACCGTCCTGGAGAACGTCGTTCTCGGCGGCGAGAAGCTGTACGGCATCGGCGCGAAGGCCCGCAAGAAGATCAGGGAGATCTCGGACGCGTACGGCCTCGGCGTACGTCCCGACGCCCTGGTCGAGGACCTCGGTGTCGCCGACCGCCAGCGCGTGGAGATCCTCAAGGTCCTCTACCGCGGCGCGAAGATCCTCATCCTCGACGAGCCGACGGCCGTGCTCGTGCCGCAGGAGGTCGACGCGCTCTTCGACAACCTGCGCGAGCTCAAGTCCGAGGGCCTGACCGTCATCTTCATCTCGCACAAGCTGGGCGAGGTCCTCAAGGTCGCCGACGACATCACCGTCATCCGGCGCGGCACCACGGTCGGTACCGCCGACCCGCGCGCGACCACGACCAAGCAGCTCGCCGAGCTCATGGTCGGCTCCGAGCTGCCGTCCCCGGAGACCCGCGAGTCCACGGTGACCACCACCCCGATGCTCCAGGTCCAGGGTCTGACCGTCGCCGAGGGCGGCGCGCCCGTCGTCGCGGAGGACACCGCGCGCACGCCGGGCCTGCCGGACGCCAACCTGCGCGAGACCCCGGTCGCCGGACGCCTGCTGCTCGACGGGATCAGCTTCACGATCCACAAGGGCGAGATCCTCGGCATCGCGGGCGTCGAGGGCAACGGCCAGACCGAGCTCATCGAGGCCCTCATGGGCATGATGACCCCCGACACGGGCGTCATCACCCTCGACGGCAAGGACATCACCAAGTCCCCGGTGCGCAAGCGCCGCGAGGGCGGCATCGGCTACATCCCCGAGGACCGCCACCGGCACGGTCTGCTGCTGGAGTCCTCCCTCTGGGAGAACCGCATCCTCGGCCACGTCACCGAAGCCCCCAACTCCAAGCGCGGCATCCTCGACCCGAAGGCCGCCCGCAAGGACACCGAGCGGATCGTGCGCGAGTACGACGTCCGCACGCCCGGCATCGAAGTCACCGCGGCCTCGCTCTCCGGCGGCAACCAGCAGAAGCTGATCGTCGGCCGCGAGATGAGCCACAACCCGAAGTTCCTGATCGCCGCCCACCCCACCCGCGGTGTGGACGTCGGCGCGCAGGCGCAGATCTGGGACGCGATCCGCGAGGCCCGCCGCGAGGGCCTGGCGGTCCTGCTGATCTCCGCCGACCTGGACGAGCTCATCGGCCTGTCCGACACCCTGCGCGTCATCTACCGCGGCCGCCTGGTCGCCGACGCCGACCCCGCGACCGTGACCCCCGAAGAACTCGGCACCGCCATGACGGGCGCCGCCTCCGGGCACCTTGAGGTACCCATGCAAGCTACAGAGGCCGCAGAGGTCACGGAAGCCACCGACAACCGCTCCGACGCCGGCACGGATGCCCGTACCGACTCCCCGGAGGACGAGGCCCGATGAAGAAACTCGACAAGGACCGGCTGCTCCTCGGCTTCGCCGGGCCCGCGCTCGCGCTGGTCACCGCCTTCCTGCTGACCATGATCGTGCTGGCGGCGACGGGCGTGGACCCGATCGAACCGCTGCGGCTCATGGTGGAGAACGCGACCTACGAGGACGTCCAGGTCCTCATCGTCAACCAGGCCGGTACGTACTACCTGGCGGCCCTGGCCGTGGCCATCGGCTTCCGGATGAACCTCTTCAACATCGGCGTCGACGGCCAGTACCGGCTCGCGGCGATGGTGTCGGCGGTCGTCGGCGCGGCGGTCTCGCTGCCCGGCCCGCTGCACATCCTGCTGATCGTGATCGTCGCCATGCTGGTCGGTGCCTTCTGGGCCGGCATCGCGGGCGTCCTGAAGGCGAAGCGCGGAGTCAGCGAGGTCGTCTCCACGATCATGCTGAACGCGATCGCCACCAGCCTGATCGCCTGGCTGATCCTGCCGAAGAACCTCGGCGTCCAGCCCGCGGGCTCCAACGACCTGACCACCGGCGACATCGCCGCGTCCGGCTGGTTCCCGGCGATCTCCCTCGGTGACGGCCTGGAGATCTACGGCTTCACCTTCCTCGCCTTCGCGCTGGGCATCGTCTACTGGTTCGTCCTGGGCCGCACCCGCTTCGGCTTCGACCTGCGCGCCACCGGCGCCAGCGAGTCCGCCGCGCAGGCCTCCGGCGTGGACGCCAAGAAGATGATCATCACCTCGATGCTCATCTCCGGCGCCGTCGCCGGCCTCGCCGGCATGCCGGTGCTGCTGGGCGAGAGCCACACGTACAGCCTGTCCTTCCCGGTCGGTGTCGGCTTCACCGGCATCACCATCGCGCTGCTCGGCCGCAACCACCCGGTCGGCATCTTCTTCGCCGCGCTCCTGATGGCCTTCATCGACAAGTCCTCGGCCTCGCTCGACACGGCCGGCTTCGCGAAGGAGATCGGCACGATCATGAAGGGGCTGATCGTGATCGCGGTCGTCGTCTCCTACGAGCTCGTCCGCCGCTACGGGATCCGACGCCAGCAGCAGAAGGTCGGCGAGGAGCTGGCCGCAGGCCACGCCATCACGACCGAGAAGGAGGTCTCGGCGTGAGCACCAGCACCGTTTCCGCGACCAGCGCCGCGCCCAAGAAGCAGGGCGGCCGCACCAAGCTCACCCTCCCGTGGATCATGCTGATCGTCGCGGGCGGCCTCGCTCTCGTCTCGCTGGTCCGCGTGATCAGCGGCGCGGACGACCTGACCTCCATCGGCCAGGTCTCCGGAGCGCTCTCCCTCGCCGTGCCGATCGGCCTCGCCGGACTCGGCGGCCTGTGGGCCGAGCGCGCGGGCGTCGTCAACATCGGCCTCGAAGGCATGATGATCCTCGGCACCTGGTTCGGTGCCTGGGCCGGTTACCAGTGGGGCCCGTGGACCGGCGTCATCGCCGGCCTGATCGGCGGCGCCATCGGCGGCCTGCTGCACGCGATCATCACGGTCACCTTCAACGTGAACCACATCGTCTCCGGTGTGGCCATCAACATCCTGGCGCTGGGCTTCACCCAGTACCTGTCGAACTTCACGTTCGCCGAGGCGCCCGGCGGCTCCTCCAAGCAGTCCCCGCGCGTCGAGCCGATCTACGAGATCACCGTGCCGGGGCTGTCGGACTGGATGGCCACCCTCCAGGGCAAGCACTGGTTCTTCGTCTCCGACGTCGCGGGCGTGGTCGGCGGTCTGGTCACCGGCCTGTCGCTGCTGACCGTCGTCGCGCTGCTGCTGATCCCCGGCACCTGGTGGGTGCTCTGGCGCACCACCTTCGGCCTGCGGCTGCGCTCCTGCGGTGAGAACCCCATCGCCGCCGAATCGCTCGGCGTCAACGTCTACAAGTACAAGTACATCGCCGTGATCGTCTCGGGCGCCCTCGCGGGCCTGGGCGGCGCGTTCCTGTCGATCGTGGCCAGCCCGATCTACCAGGAGGGCCAGACCGGCGGCCGCGGCTACATCGGCCTCGCCGCGATGATCTTCGGCAACTGGATGCCGGGCGGCATGGCGCTGGGCGCCGGCCTGTTCGGCTTCACCGACAGCCTCAAACTGCGCGGCGGCGCCGAGAACGTCCACGCGATGCTGCTGCTCATCGCGATCCTGCTCGTCCTGGTCGTGGCCTGGCAGCTCTACAAGAAGCGCTACGTCCCGGCCGGCGTCTCGGCGGTCTTCGCCGTGCTGCTGTTCCTCTGGTACGGGCTCACGGACCAGGTGCCCAGCCAGTTCGTGGACGCCGCCCCGTACCTGACCACGCTGCTGGTGCTCGCGCTGTCCGCGCAGCGCCTGCGGATGCCCAAGGCGGACGGCATGCCGTACCGCAAGGGCCAGGGCAAGTGACGGCCGCTCCCGACTGGGAGGCCCTGCGCGAGGCCGCCCGGGAGGCCATGTCCCGGGCGTACGCCCCGTACTCGGGCTTCCCGGTCGGTGTCGCGGCGCTGGTCGACGACGGCCGCACCGTCGTCGGCTGCAACGTCGAGAACGCCAGCTACGGGCTCGGCCTGTGCGCCGAGTGCGGGCTGGTCTCCTCCCTCCAGGCCACCGGCGGCGGCCGGCTGACGCACTTCACGTGCGTGGACGGCAAGGGCGAGATCCTCGTCCCCTGCGGTCGCTGCCGCCAGCTCCTCTTCGAGTTCGGCGGCGCGGAGCTCCAGGTGGAGACGCCGGAAGGCGTCCTGCCGCTCTCCGCGATGCTGCCGCAGGCCTTCGGGCCGGACCATCTGAGATAGCCGTACCGACGGCCCTCCGCCCCCTGCCGGGCGGGGGGCCGTCGCCCTTGGCCCTCCCGCCAACCCCTCTCCTCTCTCTATGCGCGTAGAAGGAAGCACTTCCATGGACGTCATCTCCGTCATCCGCACCAAGCGCGACCGCGGTGAACTGAGCCCCGAGCAGATCGACTGGGTCATCGACGCGTACACGCGCGGCGTGGTCGCCGACGAGCAGATGTCGGCGCTGGCGATGGCCATCCTGCTCAACGGCATGAACCGGGCCGAGATCGCCCGCTGGACCGCCGCGATGATCGCGAGCGGCGAGCGGATGAACTTCGACTCCCTCTCCCGCCCGACCGCGGACAAGCACTCCACGGGCGGCGTCGGCGACAAGATCACCCTGCCGCTGGCCCCGCTCGTCGCCGCCTGCGGCGCGGCCGTACCGCAGCTCTCGGGCCGCGGCCTCGGCCACACCGGCGGCACCCTGGACAAGCTGGAGTCCATCCCCGGATGGCGCGCCCTGCTCTCCAACGAGGAGATGCTGCACGTCCTGGACACCACCGGCGCCGTCATCTGCGCGGCCGGCGACGGCCTGGCCCCGGCCGACAAGAAGCTCTACGCGCTGCGCGACGTGACGGGCACCGTCGAGGCGATCCCGCTGATCGCCTCCTCGATCATGTCCAAGAAGATCGCCGAGGGCACCGGCTCCCTGGTCCTGGACGTCAAGGTCGGCACCGGCGCCTTCATGAAGAACATCGAGGACGCTCGCGAGCTGGCCCGCACCATGGTGGGCCTGGGTACCGACTCGGGCGTCAAGACGGTCGCCCTGCTCACCGACATGTCCACGCCGCTCGGCCTGACCGCCGGCAACGCCCTGGAGATCCGCGAGTCCGTCGAGGTCCTGGCGGGCGGCGGCCCCTCGGACGTGGTCGAGCTGACCCTGGCCCTGGCCCGGGAAATGCTGGACGCCGCGGGCATCAAGGACGCCGACCCGGCGAAGGCGCTGGCCGACGGCTCCGCGATGGACGTGTGGCGCCGGATGATCGCCGCGCAGGGCGGCGACCCGGACGCGGCGCTTCCCGTCGCGCGGGAGCAGCACGTGGTCACGGCCCCGTCCTCGGGCGTGCTGACGCGGCTGGACGCGTACGGGGTGGGCGTGGGCGCCTGGCGCCTGGGCGCCGGCCGCGCGCGCAAGGAGGACCCGGTCCAGGCGGGCGCGGGCATCGAGATGCACGCGAAGCCGGGCGACACGGTGGTCGCGGGCCAGCCCCTGATGACCCTGCACACGGACACCCCGGAGAAGTTCGACTACGCCCTGGCGGCGCTGGACGGCACCTTCGACATCGCCACGGCGGGCACGGCCTTCTCCGCCACGCCGATCGTGCTGGACCGCATCGCGTAGTCCTGCGAGCTCACTCGTACGGCTGGACGGGACCGGTGGACGACCACCGGTCCCGTTCTGCATGCTGGGACCGTCGGTTGCCGTCGGTGGTTGAGTTCGGCGAGCCGATCTACATCCCCAAGCCGTTCGGCCACACGCCGGACACTTCGGACTTCCCCGTCCCCCGCCGATGAGTTCGGGCGGGGCCGGAGGTCTGCCCTCATGTGGAGATCAGAATCCTGGCCCCGGAGGGGCCCGAACCGGATGCCGCCGAGCTGTGCGCACGCGTGCGCGCACTGTGCCGGGACGGGCCCGACGCGGTGGTGTGCGATGTCGGCGCCGTCGCCGCGCCGACCCTCGCGACCGTCCAGGCCCTCGCCCGTGCGGCCCTGACCGCCCGGCGCCTCGGCATCCCCTTCCGGGTCACCGGGGCCACCCCGGCCTTACGCGCTCTCCTGCACCTCGTAGGACTCGTCGAGCTGCTCGGGGAGCCCGAAGAGCGGGAACCACCGGGCGGTGTCCAGGAAGGCATTGAGCCCGGTGATCTTCCCGTCTGACACCTCCAGCACCTGGAGGGCCCACGGCGTCCAGCCCGGCTGCCCGTCCTCCCGCGGCCGGTACTGGCCGAAGGCGGGCATGCCGTTCGCCGTGGTCGGGATCATCCGCGAGCCCTTGCAGCCGATGCCCTGGTTCAGGTGCCAGGCCGCGATGTCCTCGTGGCCCTGGAGCCACAGGTCGAACGGCGGCATCGACAGCACCGCGTCCTCGTGGAGCAGGGCGGTCAGCCGGGAGATGTCGTAGGCCTCGAAGGCGGCGAGGTACTGCTCCAGCAGCTTGACCTGGTCGGTGTCCAGCGGGTCCGCGGACTCGCTCTCCCTGATCCGGGTGGCCGCGAGCGTGGCACGGGCCCGCTGCAGCGCGCTGTTCACCGACGCCACGGTGGTGTCCAGCAGGGTGGCGACCTCGTCGGCCTTCCAGGCCAGCACCTCGCGCAGGATCAGTACGGCCCGCTGCTTGGCCGGCAGGTGCTGGAGCGCGGCCACGAAGGCGAGCCGTACGGACTCCTTCGCCAGCGCCATCTCCGCCGGATCGGCGGTCTGCGGCAGCACCCGCCCGTCGGGCACCGGCTCCAGCCAGGTCACCTCGGGCCGCTCGTTGAGCACGGCGGAGGCCTGGTGCTGCGGAGCGCTCAGGTCCATGGGCCGGGCGCGCTTGTTCCCCGCGTTCAGCAGGTCCAGGCAGACGTTGGTGGCGATGCGGTACAGCCACGACCGCAGGGAGGACCGCCCCTCGAACTTCCCGAAGCTGCGCCAGGCACGGATGTACGTGTCCTGCACGGCGTCCTCGGCATCGAAGGCCGAGCCGAGCATCCGATAGCAGTACCCGGTGAGTTCGACGCGGTAGCGGTCGAGCGCCGCGTCGAGCTCGGGTGCGAGGTCGGTGGCTTCGGTCATGTCCCTTGATCCCCCTGCTAGTTCCCGGTACTTCGGAAACTACCCGAGGCCACTGACAACCGCAGCCCGGCACGCGGCGCGGTGCCCGGCGGCCGACCGCCGGCCCCCGGGCCGCCTGGGGCAGCCGCAGGTCAGAGCGCTGACTGCTCCTCGCCGGTGCCAGTGCCGGTGCCGGTGCCGGTGCCGGTGCCGGAGTCATCGTCTTCGGGCGGAGCCTCGTACGCGGGGATGGTCCAGCGCAGGACGGCCTCGCCCGCCCGCTCCTCCAGCGTGACCGGGTACACCCGGCCGTCCTCCCGCTCGCCGCGGTGCCGCTCGGAGTGGTCGCCGGGGTCCCAGCCCAGTCCGAGCACTCGGCACCCGCCGAGCTCGATGTCCCCGGCCAGCAGCGGATGGCCCCAGCCGGCGCGCCGGGCACGGTGGTAGTCGGTGTGGGGGTCCACGGACACGAGCAGGCCGTTGCCCGGCCCTGCGCGGACCCAGTCCTCGATCCGCCCGGCCAGGGCCGTGGCCAGGCCCAGCGGGAGGTCGAGGAAGCCCCGGGGGCCGGAGGCTCCGGAGACCGGCTCGCCGCCGAACACGGCGTGGGCCTCTTCCCCGTACCTGCCCCGGTAGGTGACGTCCGCCAAGCCGTCCACGGAGTCGCCGTTCAGGCCCTCGAAGGCGTCCAGGGCCAGGGCGTCGCCCAGGATCATGCCGCAGCGGTCGACCGGGAGGTCGCCGAGGGGGACCGGGGCGGGGCCGTGGTTCCAGGGGAGGCCGAGGGATATCTCCAGGGCCGAGATCACCGGTTCGCCGTCGAAGGGGGACGGTGAGGTCCAGGCCCGTACCGCGAGGGGGCGGTCGGTGGCGGCGGGGACGGCCACGGCCTCGAAGCCCCAGGGTTCGGGCCCGGCCGCCCCGCCGTCGTGGAGGTGGCCGCCGCCCGTCGCCGCCATGGCGAGGGCGCGGTCGGCGAGGGCCGGGGCGCCGTCCGGGCGGTGGTCGATCCAGCCGGCCTTGCCCAGGACGAGCACCCCCGAGGGAGCGGTGACCGGCCCGAGCCGCAGCGGCGGGCGGTCCGGGAGGGGCCAGGACGGCGTCGGGCGGAAGTCGCACCAGGTGCCGTCGAAGGGGTGGGCCGCCGCGTCGATGAGGCGGGTGACGCGGACGCCCTCCGCGCGGATGGCGGCGGCCTCGGCCGGTGTCCAGTACGCCGGGTGGCCCGTCTTCGCGGCGAAGGACTCCTCGTCCTTCCACTCCCACGCGCGGTCCGGGGTCACCGTGATGTCGAGTTCCTGGTCGGTCACGTGGACGTCCGCGCCGTCCCGGGTGCGGACGCGGGATTCGAGGTTCACGTACCAGCCGCGGAACTCCTGCTCCGGCGTGAAGTTCCACCACACCGCGTGCCCGGCCCCGGCCGGCTGCAGGATCAGCGCGCCCCCCTGCCGCCACCGGTCCGCCCGCAGCGGGTACGAGCCGTCCGGCGGCAGGTCCCGCAGGTGGGTGCCGGGCGGGATCGTGGCGCGCCAGAGCGGGGTGCCCGGTGCCACCCACAGCAGCACGCCGCCCTTGCCCGACTCCACCACCCGGGCCGGGACGATCATGCTGACGGTGCTGCCGAGTATGAGGTGAACGCTGACTGTGGACATGGTCGGCGATCATGCCAGCCGCCGGTTGAGGCCCCGCTCGGCCCCTTGCCCACAGTCCTCGTCCGCTCGTCCGCTCGTCCGCTCGGCCCTCAGCGCGCCGCGAGCGCCGCGATCCGGGCCGTACGGGCCGCGTGGGACCCGTACAGGGTGATCGTGACGACCCCGGCGACCGCGAGCAGCGCCAGGGTGACCGTGGCCGCCCAGCCCGCCGAGTGGTAGGCGAGGGCGCCCAGCGTGCCGCCGGCGCTGGAGCCGGCGTAGTACGCCGACTGGTAGAGCGCCGAGGCCTGCGCGCGGCCCGTCTTCGCCGTACGGCTCACCGCCGCGGAGGCCACCGCGTGGCCGGCGAAGAAGCCCGCCGTGATGAGGACCAGGCCGAGCAGGATCGCGGTGAGCGACTCCGCGAGGGACAGGAACAGGCCCACCGCCGTCGTGGTCACCGCCAGGTACAGCGCGCCGCGCCGGCCCAGCCGGGCCACCAGCTGCCCGGCCGCCGCCGAAGAGACCGTACCGACCAGGTAGACCAGGAAGATCGAGCCGATGAGGCCCTGCCCGAGCGAGAACGGCTCGTCCACCAGGCGGTAGCCGATGACCGTGTACACCGCCCCGAACACGGTCATGAACAGCGCGCCGATCCCGTACAGCCGCAGCAGCAGCGGATCGCGCAGGTGCCCGGAGACGGTACGTCCCACCGCGCGCGGGTTCAGTGAGGCCGGCCGGAAGAACCGGGCCCGGGGGAGGAGGGCGAGGAACGCCGCCGCGCAGGCCAGAGACATCAGGCCGACGGTCAGCAGCCCGCCGCGCCAGCCCCAGACCTGGGCCGCCCACCCCGTGACGAGACGGCCGCTCATGCCGCCGATGGAGTTGCCCGCCACGAACAGGCCGATCGCGGCGACCAGCGCCTTCGGCTTCACCTCTTCCGCGAGGTACGCCATCGCGGAGGCCGGGATGCCGGCGATCGCCGCTCCCTGGACGGCGCGCAACGCGATCAGCCACTCCAGGTTCGGAGCGAAGGGCACGAGGAGGCCGACGCCGACCGCGATCACCATGGACCAGGTCATCATCCGGGTCCGGCCGAAGCGCTCCGAGAGCGCGCTGAGCGGCAGGACGAACAGGGCGAGCGCGCCGGTGGCCGCGGAGACCGTCCAGCTGGCCTGACCCGCCGTCACGCCGAAGCCGTCGGAGATCGCGGGCAGCAGCGCCTGGGTGGAGTAGAGGAGGGCGAAGGTGGCCAGACCGGCGGCGAAGAGCGCGAGGCTGAGGCGGCGGTAGCCGGGCCGGCCGGGCTCGTGCGCCTCGGGTGCGGAGGCGGGGAACGACGGGGTGGAGGCACCCGGGATGACGGGTGCCCCGGTATGAGCGGGAGGCATGCGTACGACGTTAGGGCCGCCCTTTTCATGCGTCCAATGCACAGATTCGCGATAATCAATCCATCCATGCATCAGCGCAGGTCAGATGGGTGTCTATCGATGAGTCGTTACGAAGAAGACATGGCCGTGACACATGCGCTGGCCCCGCGCCTCGCCTACTTCGTCGCCGTCGCCCGGCACGAGCACGTCACCCGCGCCGCGCACGAGCTGGGCGTTCCCCAGTCCACCCTGTCGCGGGCCATGGTCCGCCTCGAACAGGACCTGGGCGTCACGCTGTTCGCCCGCAAGGGCCGTACGGTCGCGCTCACCACCGCCGGCCGCACCTTCCTCGCCTCGGCGCAGCGCTCGCTGGCCGAGATCGCCCGCGCCGCCGGCTCCGTCCAGCAGGACGCCGACCCGTCCTTCGGCAAGGTCGCCTTCGGCTTCCTGCACACCCTGGGCCCCGAGACCGTACCCGGCCTGATCCGGGCCTTCCGGGCCGACCACCCCGGCGTGCGGTTCTCCCTGGTCCAGAACTACGGCGAGGCCATGCTGGAGAAGCTGCGCGCGGGCGAGCTCGACCTCTGCCTGACCTCACCCCTGCCCGACGCCCCGGACCTGGTGGCCCGCCGGCTCGACGAGCAGCGGCTGCGGCTCGTGGTCCCGGACGACCACCGGCTCGCCACGCGCAAGCGGATCCGCCTGGCGGAGGCCGCCGAGGAAACCTTCGTCACCCTGGAGCCGGGCTACGGGCTGCGCCGCATCACCGACGACCTGTGCGCGGAGGCCGGTTTCACGCCGCGGGTCGCCTTCGAGGGCGAGGAGGCCGAGACCCTGCGCGGGCTCGTCGCCGCCGGTCTCGGCGTGGCGCTGCTGCCGCCGCCCGCGGTGCCCCGGCCCGGGGTCGTCGAGCTGACGGTCACCGCCCCGCGCGCTGTCCGCGAGATCGGGGTGGCCTGGCTCGACGGGCACCCGGACACGCCTCCGGTGGCGGAGTTCAAGAAGTTTCTGCTGTCCCGTCGGGGGCGGCTGATTCCGGAGCTCCAGCCGGGTGGCGAGTGAGCGGGGAGCGGGCGGCCTCGGAGGCGGCCGCCGCCGTCGCCGACAGCAGGAACCCGGCCTGGAACCGGGACTTGGCCCCCACCGCCCGCATGATCTCGGCGATGTGCCGCTGACAGGTGCGCTCCGACATGCCGAGGCGCCGGGCGATGACCTTGTCCTCCAGGCCCTCCGCCAGGAGCCGCACGATGGTCTGGCGCAGTTCGTCGGAGATGGAGCGGGCCTGGTCCGGCCCGACGGTGGTGCTGAAGGGCTCGGCCTCCGACCAGCAGCGCTCGAAGGCCTGCGTCATGAAGTGGACGACGTTGGGCTCGCGCACCACCAGCGCCGCCTTGATGTCGTCCTGCACCTCCATCAGCCCGGTGTGCCGGTCGACGAGGATCATCCGCATCAGCCCGTCGCCGACGGTACGGACCTGCGAGCCGAGCGCGGTCACCCGCTCCACGTAGGCCGCCGTCGGGCGGGAGTAGCGGGCGGTGTGCTGGTAGAGGGTGCGCATCCGCACGCCCCGGGCCAGCATCGCCTCGTCCCGGACCACCGCCCCCTTCAGCGTCTCCGGGCTGCGGCCGCCGCCCGGGTGGCAGGTCAGCACCTCGGACTCGGCCGAGGCGACGAGCTCCCCGATCAGGCCCTGCAGCGCGGCCGGGTCGGTGACCAGCTCCAGGGCGTTCGCCCCTCCCCGGTCGCGCTGTTCGGCGCCCGCCTCGTACTCGGGGAGCAGGTCCTCCAGCCGGACGCGCAGCCGGTCCATCTCGTCGTGGGTCTCGCGCACCCGCAGGGCCAGCGGGGCCAGCGTCCGGGCCACCGCGGCGCGCGGGGACACCGCGCTCCAGCGCACCCGCGCGGGCTCGCCGGGGCGGCCGCCGTCCGCGGCGGAGGCCGGGCGGGAGCGGGGCTGGATCAGGTGGGCCGCCTCGAGTTCGGCGAGGGCGGCTCCGACGGACTCGCCGAGCGCCTCACCGGCCTCCGTCTCGGAGAAGGCGTGCCGCTCGGCCGCGTACCCGTAAAGACGCCGGGCCACGGAGCTCAGTTGGTCCGTTTCATCCGATGGCATATCCATATTCGTCCCGGCCTGTGCCGATTCGTAAACCCCTCGTGTTCCCGCAAGGCACCAAGACGATGCCCTCCGATCTTCGTGAGGATAGGCCGAACCGGCACAGTGGTACCACGGCGTTCTCGGGGGAGGGCGCGGGCATTCTCACGTCCGCGCTTCGCCGACCTGGCATCGCGCCCTCGCGCGGGCGTGTGCCTCAAGGTGGTCGCGCCGGGCCCGCCCGTGTCATCCGACCGGGAGGGGACGGCGCGGCCGGCACGGACGGCCCCGCGCGACCACCACCACATCCGGGCCCTCCGGCCCGCGGCTCCCCGCTGCCGCCGGAGGCCCGCCGCCGTTCCGTCTCGCCGGCCTTTCCGCCCCGCAGGCCTTGCACCCCTCCGACCCGGCCGCCTTCGCCGGGTGTCAGCCGCGCAGGGACCGCCCGTAGCCGGAGGCCAGCGGCATCCGCAGGCCCAGCGGCGGGGGAGCCGCCAGCGCGTCGGTGACCGGCCGTGAATAGGGGCCGGAGAATACGGAGCCGAGGACGAAGTCCACGGACAGGGCCACGACTTCGTCCTGGTGCTCGCGCAGCCCGTGCCCGTCGGAGTGCACCTCGAAGCGGCACGTCGTGCGGTTCGCCTTCTTCGCCCGGGTCGCCAGCCGGTACGACAACTCCGGGTCGCTCCGGGCGTCGTTGGTCCCGTGCACGATCAGGACCCGGCGCCCCGAGAGCTGCTTCACCGGTTCGGGGGAGTCCGTGCCGGACTGCCGCGGGAGCGAAGGGGCGAGCGCCAGAACGGAGTTGACGGCTTCGTGGCCGGCCGCGGCGAGCGCCGCCCGGCCGCCCGCGTCATAGCCGGCCAGGCACACCGGCACGTCTCCGTACAGGCGGACCACCTCGTCGGCGGCCCACTCGGCGTCCCCTTGCCGGGTGCCCGCACCGTGGATGACCTGGTGCGTGACCAGCCCGTCCGCCGCGCCCGCACGGGCCAGGGCCCGAGCCAGCGGACGCACCGGACCGGGGGACAATCTGGACGCTCCGGGAAGAAGGAGCACCACACCACTGACCGTTGAGACCGAGCCGATCGCGCCGGCCGCCCGCCCCAGGCGGGCCCCGCGCGCCGGCGGCGCATGCTGTGCCATGACGGAACAGTCTCAGACGCGGAGGTGTACGCCACCCGTCCGCGCGGTCACTGTTACATATCGGGGGTGGACTCCGTCTCACCGCTCTACGCGCGTAGGAGCTAGAGTGCCCAGATGACGAGCGAGACCCCCAACCTGCCCACTCCGGATCAGATCCGCCGCTCCCCGAAGGTGCTCCTGCACGACCACCTCGACGGTGGACTGCGCCCCGGGACCATCATCGAGCTGGCGCACAAGGTCGGCTACGAGAACCTTCCCGAGACCGAGGCCGACAAGCTCGGCACCTGGTTCCGCGAAGCCGCCGACTCCGGCTCCCTCCCGCGCTACCTGGAGACGTTCGCGCACACCTGCGCCGTCATGCAGACGAAGGAGGCCCTCTTCCGGGTGGCCTCCGAGTGTGCCCAGGACCTCGCCGAGGACGGCGTCGTCTACGCGGAGATCCGCTACGCGCCCGAGCAGCACCTCGAAGCCGGCCTGACCCTCGAAGAGGTCGTAGAGGCCGTCAACGAGGGCTTCCGCGAGGGCGAGCGCCGCGCGCGGACCAACGGCAACCGCATCCGCATCGGTGCGCTGCTGACCGCGATGCGGCACGCGGCCCGCGCGCTGGAGATCGCGGAACTGGCCAACCGCTACCGCGACAACGGCGTCGTCGGCTTCGACATCGCCGGCGCCGAGGCGGGGTTCCCTCCCACCCGCCACCTCGACGCCTTCGAGTACCTCAAGCGCGAGAACAACCACTTCACCATCCACGCGGGCGAGGCGTTCGGTCTGCCGTCGATCTGGCAGGCCCTGCAGTGGTGCGGCGCCGACCGGCTCGGCCACGGCGTGAAGATCATCGATGACATCGAGGTCGCCGCCGACGGTTCCGTGACGCTGGGCCGTCTGGCCTCGTACGTCCGGGACAAGCGGATCCCGCTGGAGATGTGCCCGACGTCGAACCTGCAGACGGGTGCGGCGGTCTCCTATGCCGAGCACCCGATCGGCCTGCTGCGGAAACTGCACTTCAGGCTGACCGTCAACACCGACAACCGGCTGATGAGCGGTACCAGCATGAGCCGCGAGTTCGAGCACCTGGTCGACACCTTCGGCTACTCGCTCGAGGACATGCAGTGGTTCACGGTCAATGCGATGAAGTCCGCGTTCATTCCTTTCGATGAACGACTGGCCATGATCAACGACGTGATCAAGCCCGGTTATGCGGAGCTGAAGTCGGAATGGCTGTTCCGCCAAACCGCTTCCACCAGCGGTTCCGTCTCGGCCTAGGCCATGGCATGACGGACTGAAAGCGCCCGGGAGGAGCAATTCCCGGGCGCTTTCTCGTATTTAATGATGTTTGCGAGAGGGGGTTTGAAGTGACTAGTTTGCGGAGCCGCTCATTTCCCCGTCGCAAGGACGATTCCTCATGAAGCAGTCAGCTGCCAAGACCCTCGGTGTTGCCGCTCTCGGTGCCGCCTTCGCCGCCGTCGCCGCCGGTACCGCCTCGGCCGCCGTCCCCGCCGTCGGTCTCGGTGACGCGCTGGGCACCGTCACGGGTGCCGTCCAGGGCGCGACCAGCCAGCAGCACGTGACCGCCGAAGAGGGCAAGCAGGCCCCTGAGGCCACGGACCCGGCCGCCGCGCTCGGCACGGTGACCGGCCTGCTCGGCGGTCTGCCGACCAGCGGCCTCGGCGCCTGATCCACTTCGGATCCCCGGTCGGATTCGTACGCGACCCGTACGCGATTCGCACGCACGCCCACGCGGCGCACGCCTTTTCGATCAGGTGTGTGCCGCGTCGCGGCATGTGCCAGGATCACCGCCAACTGCCCGCCGAAACCCTGGGTATGAGGTCTCGATCATGCGCATGAAGGCACGAACGGCCACGGCCGTGCTGCTCCCCGCCCTGCTGTCCGCGATGGTGGGCTGCGGCAGTACGAACACCCCGGCCTCCGGCAAGGGCCCGGACCCGAAGGGCTCCGCGAGCGCGCCCGGGCAGTCCGCGTCGGCGGGCTCGGCCGGCACGGGAGCCCCCGGCTCCGCGGGTACCGGCGGAGCCGGTACCACGGGCGGTACGGGCGGTACGGGCGCCCCCCGGCAGGGCGGCAGCCGGCTGGAGCGCGCCGCCCTGACACAGGGCGACCTGGCCGGCTATCAGATCTCGGCGAACGGCAAGAACCCGAACGCCCCCGACGGCCAGCCGCAGGCGGACCGCAAGGCCTGCCAGCCGCTCGCCGACATCATGGGAGACAAGCCGGACCCGGCGGCGCGCGAGACCGTCAACCGGGGCATCGGCTCCCAGAAGCAGATGGGCCTGGCCGTCTCCGCCTCCGTCAGCTCCTACGCCGAGTCCGACGCCAAAGCGCTGATCGCCCGGCTGAAGGACGCCGTGGCCGCCTGTGCCACCGGCTTCACCGCCACCGTCGAGAAGCAGAGCGGCGCCTACCGCGAGGTGAAGGCGTCCGACTACAAGACGGGCGGCGACGAGAGCGTCAGCTGGACCACGACCGCGGCCGCCGAGGGCGTCAGCGCCCAGGTGCACCTGGTCGTCGTGCGCCAGGGCGACACCGTCATGCGCCTCATGGCACTCAACGTCGCGGGTGGCCGCCAGACCCCCCAGGTCCCGCACGAGGTCGCGGACAAGCAGCTCCAGAAGGTCCGCGCCGCCCGCTGAATTCCGGGTCCGTCCGATTACCAGCCGGTGGCGGCCGAAGAGGCGCTCGACTTCTCGTTCGGCAGGAGCACCCACAGCGCCAGGTAAAGGAGGAACTGCGGTCCGGGCAGCAGGCACGAGACGGTGAAGATGATCCGCATCGTGTTCGCGGATATTCCGAATCGGCGCGCCAGACCGGCACAGACTCCGCCGATCCATCGTCCGTCACGGGGGCGGGCAAGGGCGCTCATGGTCTCTCCTCGGTCGTTGTGCGGTCCGCGGGATGCTTTCCCGCGATGCCTCAATACTCCCGCTGAACAGAGGACAGAACGTCGGTCCAGGGGCCGAGCCCGACCCTGGTAATTCTCGGGGTCGGGCCCTGAGAACGCCGCAGCCTGCACCGCAGGGCCGGGACGACCGCCAGGTGCGCGAGCATGACGCCGAGGGTGTTCAGCAGCACCGAATCCACGTCGACCACCTGGCCCGGGACCGCCATCTGCAGCATCTCGATGCCGACGGAGAACAGCGCGCCCGCGGCGGCCGTCCGGACCAGCGAGGACCACGTGGCCAGCGGCGAAAGCTCCACACGTCCGCTGATCAGCGGCAGCAGCACCCCGAGCGGGGCCAGCAGCGCCAGCCCGCCGCCGATCCGGCGGGCGGCCTCCAGGGGCCCGTAGGAGAGGTCCGCCCTGATCCCTTCCAGCGGGGTCAGATTGGCCGCCGCCGCCCAGGGCACGTCCAGCGGGCGCAGCATCAGCCAGCCGACGAGGAGGAGGTGTGCGGCCAGCAGGACCCCGGCGAGAAGCCGGATCCACAGCTGTACGGCAGCGCTGCCACTGCCCTTGACACGGTTGCCCTTGAGACGGTGCACGCCAGTGGAGACGCGGGTTCCGGGGCTCGCGGTTCCGGGGAAACCGCCGGTCAGCCGGTGGCGAGCAGCACCATCAGGATGAGCGCGCCGATCACGGAGGGCGCGATGATCTCGTACGACCAGGAGACCTTCACCGGGCCCTGGGCGCCGGCGCGCGAGGCGCACCGCTCGTGCAGTTCCCGCAGCTCGTCGATGATGCGGTCGGCGGAGGCCTGGCGGACGTCCTCGTCCGGGGTCTTGGCCTGACCGTTGCCCAGGCCGAGCCGGCCCGCCTGGCGGCGGTTGGCCTTCTTGCGCTCCCGCAGGGAGACCGCGATGGACCACATCTGGTACGTCGTCCCCTCCGCGAGCACCTCGGCGGCGAACCGGGCCCGCACGGTGTCGACGGCCGCCCAGGGCAGCTCGATGATCCGGAAGGGGTTGCGCACGCGCAGCCGGTCGTCGTTGGCGAAGACGGCCGGACGGACCGTGAACGCGACGATGACCGGGGCCAGGCACAGTGCGGAGGCGAGGGCGATCCACGGGACGTTCCCGGAGCCCCGCACCACGGCGTCCCCGCAGAGCCATGCGAGCAGCGCGAGCAGCACCACCCCGGTGACGGTGGCCATCGGGGAACGGTAGACCCGGTCGTCGTACGCAGGCTCTTCGGTGGGCTGATCGCTGCTCATGCGGCAGATTCTGCCTCAAGCCGTCTCAGCCCACGAGATCGGCGTACAGGATGATGTTGTCGGGACGGTGACCGTCGGTGATTTCACCGCCGCAGGTGATCACGCGCAGCTCGGGGCGGGCGGTGTTCCCGTAGACCTTGTCGGTGGGGAAGTGCTTCTTGTCGACCTGCTCCAGCTCGCGGACGCGGAACACGGCGGTGCTGCCGTCCTCGCGGGAGACGGTCACCTCGTCGCCGATGCGGACCTTGGAGACATCCCTGAGCACGGCGGGGCCGCGGGCGGTGTCGAAGTGGCCGATCAGCACGGCGGGCCCGGTCTCCCCGGGGGTGACGCCCTTGTCGTACCAGCCGATCTTGTCCCCGTCGGCCACGGAGGGCACCTCGACGGTGCCGTCGGCGGCCAGGCCGAGCGACAGCAGCGGCGAAGCGTCGACCCCGGCCGCGGGGATCCGCACGCGTACGGGTGCGGAGGCGGGCTTCGGAGCGGCCGGGGCCGTGGCGGCCGGAGCGGACGTGGGGGCGACGGCGGGCGGTGCGGAGGCCGTGGCCGGGGCCACGGGCGCGGCGCCGGGCGTGGCGCCGCCGCAGCCGGTCAGCGCGGCGGCGAGGAGGACGGCGGCGATCAGCGGCCGGGCGGTACGGCGGGTCATGGGAGGCTCCGGCGGAACGGGCCGAGGCGGGCCACCCGAGGGTGGCCCGCCGGAGGCGAGTCGAGATCTGAACGGGTTGCGCGTCAGCCCTGGGCGCGGCGGCGGCGCAGGAACACGCTCGCGCCGAGCGCACCGAAGACCGTGACCAGACCGGCGCCGGCCGCCAGCGTGGTGGTGTTGTCGGTGTCGGCGATGCTCTCGACCGGCAGCTCGGCACCCGCGGCCACCGGGCCCTTGGGGACGACGCTGGTCTGCGCGCCCGGCTTCGGCTTCGGCTTCGGCGCGGGCTGCGAGCCCTGCTCCTCGGTGGTCTGGTAGTCGAGCTTGCAGCCCTTGGGGAGCGCGGGGAAGGAGGCGCTCTTGAACGAGGTCTCCTCGACCTGGTACTTCCACCGGAAGACGGGCTTGGCGCCGCTCGGGTTGTCGATGCGCACGGAGTCCGTCTTCGGGCTCTTGGGGTGGGTGCGGTCCAGGGTCACCGTGAAGGGCGCCCCTTCCAGGTTGTTCACCACGGCCTTCGGGCCCTTGGGGGACATCGTCAGCTCTGCGGCCCGGTACTCGCCGAGCCGCACCGTCTTGACCTCGGAGACGCAGGACGCGGGCGAGGTGGCCGTGCCCTTCGGCAGCGGGTAGGACTTGGTGGTGCCGCCCTCGGCCGTCACCACGACCACGGTGAGGACCGGCTCGGCCGTCTGGGCCTTGGTGAGGGTGAAGGTCGTGCCCTGGCGCGAGAAGACCGTGTGGGAGCGGTCGAGGGTCGTCATCGCCTTGGGCTGGGTCACGCCGTCCACCACGATGTGGATGGTGACGCGCGGGCCCTGGGCCGCGGAGTTGCTCATGTGCGCCATCAGGTTGTCGCCGATGTCCACCTTCACGACGGACCCGGCCGCTGCCGTCGTCCCTGCCACGGTGTGCGGAACAGGTGCGGCGAACGCGGTGCCTGCGACGGGTGCGAGCATCGCGCCGGCGACCGCGGCGGTGACGATCGAGGTGCGGAGGGCGGTACGCATAACGACTCCAGAAGCGTGGGTGAGGAAAAGTGGAAGAGAGTCGCATGCCGCGTTGAGTCTGTTCGGCGGGTTCACCGGGTCAGGTGTGGCGGGCTGCTGAGAAAGAATTTACGGATCTCGTGCGTGTGAACGATCTTCTTCGTGTCATGGCCGCGTAACAGCAAACGGGGTGTCCGATTCCGAATGAATCGGGGGGAGGGGGTGACAGGCCGCTACGCGCGTAGATATGCTCATGTGGTGACCATGCCCACCACCCTCACCGCATTCGCTGACGTGACGACGTCCGACAGTGCGCTGCGCCGCTTCCTGCACGGGCTGCCCGGCGTCGACGCTGTCGGCCTGGAGGCCCGCGCGGCCTCCCTCGGCACCCGTTCGATCAAGACGACGGCCAAGGCGTACGCCATCGACCTGGCCATCTCGATGATCGACCTGACGACGCTGGAAGGCGCGGATACCCCGGGCAAGGTCCGGGCGCTCTCCGCCAAGGCAGCCAACCCCGATCCGACCGACCGCACCACGCCCATGACGGCCGCCGTCTGCGTGTACCCCGACATGGTGGCCACCGCCAAGGCCGCCCTGAACGGTGCCGACGTCAAGGTCGCCTCCGTCGCCACCGCCTTCCCGGCCGGCCGCGCGGCCCTGCCCGTCAAGCTCGCCGACACGGCCGACGCCGTGGCCGCCGGCGCCGACGAGATCGACATGGTCATCGACCGTGGCGCCTTCCTCGCCGGCCGTTACCTCGACACCTACGAGCTGATCCGCTCCGTCAAGGCGGCCTGTGTCCGCCCCGACGGCAGCGCGGCCCGGCTCAAGGTGATCTTCGAGACCGGCGAGCTGTCCACGTACGACAACATCCGCCGCGCCTCCTGGATCGGCATGATGGCCGGGGCCGACTTCATCAAGACGTCCACCGGCAAGGTCGGGGTCAACGCGACGCCCGCGAACACACTCCTCATGCTCGAAGCCGTCCGCGACTTCAAGGCGCAGACTGGAATCCAGATCGGCGTGAAGCCGGCCGGCGGCATCCGGACCACCAAGGACGCGATCAAGTTCCTGGTCCTGGTCAACGAGACCGTGGGCGAGGACTGGCTGTCCAACCACTGGTTCCGCTTCGGAGCCTCCAGCCTGCTCAACGACCTGTTGATGCAGCGCCAGAAGCTGAGCACCGGCCGTTACTCCGGTCCCGACTACGTGACGGTGGACTGAGACCATGAAGACGCAGACATCCGCTTTCGAGTACGCACCCGCCCCCGAGTCCCGCTCCGTCGTCGACATCGCACCCTCCTACGGGCTGTTCATCGACGGCGAGTTCACCGACGCGGCGGACGGCAAGGTCTTCAAGACCGTCTCCCCGGCCTCCGAAGAGGTCCTCTCCGAGATCGCGCAGGCCGGCGCCGCCGACGTGGACCGCGCGGTGAAGGCCGCCCGCAAGGCCTTCGAGAAGTGGTCCGCGCTGCCCGGCTCCGAGCGCGCCAAGTACCTCTTCCGCATCGCCCGGATCATCCAGGAGCGCAGCCGCGAGCTGGCCGTCCTGGAGACCCTCGACAACGGCAAGCCGATCCGGGAGACCCGCGACGCGGACCTCCCGCTCGTCGCCGCGCACTTCTTCTACTACGCGGGCTGGGCCGACAAGCTCGACCACGCGGGCTACGGCGCCAATCCGCGCCCCCTCGGCGTGGCCGGCCAGGTCATCCCGTGGAACTTCCCGCTGATGATGCTCGCCTGGAAGATCGCCCCGGCGCTCGCCACGGGCAACACGGTCGTGCTCAAGCCGGCCCAGACGACCCCGCTCTCGGCGCTGTTCTTCGCGGACATCTGCCGCCAGGCCGGCCTGCCCAAGGGCGTCGTCAACATCCTTCCCGGGTACGGGGACGCGGGCGCGGCCCTCGTCGAGCACCCGGACGTGAACAAGGTCGCCTTCACCGGCTCCACCGCCGTCGGCAAGGCCATCGCGCGCCAGGTCGCCGGTACCTCCAAGAAGCTCACCCTGGAGCTGGGCGGCAAGGGCGCCAACATCGTCTTCGACGACGCCCCCATCGACCAGGCCGTCGAGGGCATCGTCAGCGGCATCTTCTTCAACCAGGGCCAGGTCTGCTGCGCGGGCTCGCGCCTCCTGGTCCAGGAGTCGATCCACGACGAGCTGATCGACTCGCTCAAGCGCCGGCTGACCACGCTGCGCCTGGGCGACCCGCTCGACAAGAACACCGACATCGGCGCGATCAACTCCGCCGAGCAGCTCGCCCGGATCACCGCCCTCGCGGACACCGGCGAGGCGGAGGGCGCCGAGCGCTGGTCGGCGCCGTGCGAACTGCCGAACGCCGGCTACTGGTTCGCCCCGACGCTGTTCACGAACGTCTCGCAGTCGCACACCGTCGCCCGTGACGAGATCTTCGGCCCGGTGCTGTCGGTGCTGACCTTCCGTACGCCCGACGAGGCCGTCGCCAAGGCCAACAACAGCCAGTACGGCCTGTCCGCCGGCATCTGGACGGAGAAGGGCAGCCGCATCCTCGCGGTCGCCAACAAGCTCCGCGCGGGTGTGGTGTGGGCCAATACGTTCAACAAGTTCGACCCGGCCTCGCCCTTCGGCGGCTACAAGGAGTCGGGCTTCGGGCGCGAAGGCGGCCGCCACGGCCTGGAGGGCTACCTCGATGTCTGAGTCTTCTTCGTCTTCTTCGACGCGTCTGAGCGTCTTCAAGACCTACAAGCTGTACGTCGGGGGCAAGTTCCCCCGCTCCGAGAGCGGCCGGGTGTACGAGGTGAGTGACTCGAAGGGCAAGTGGCTGGCCAACGCCCCGCTGTCCTCCCGCAAGGACGCCCGTGACGCGGTCGTCGCCGCCCGCAAGGCCTTCGGCGGCTGGTCGGGCGCGACCGCGTACAACCGCGGCCAGATCCTCTACCGCATCGCCGAGATGCTGGAGGGCCGCCGCGACCAGTTCGTCCGCGAGGTGGCCGAGGCGGAAGGACTGTCGAAGTCCAAGGCCGCTTCCGCCGTCGACGCGGCCATCGACCGCTGGGTCTGGTACGCGGGCTGGACCGACAAGATCGGCCAGATCGTCGGCGGGGCCAACCCGGTCGCGGGCCCGTACTTCAACCTCTCCACCCCGGAGCCGACCGGTGTCGTCACGGTCGTCGCCCCGCAGGCCTCGTCCTTCCTCGGCCTGGTCTCCGTGATCGCCCCGGTGATCGCCACCGGCAACACGGTCGTCGTCATCGCCTCCGAGAAGGCGCCGCTCCCGGCGCTCTCCCTCGGTGAGGTCCTGGCCACCTCCGACCTACCCGGCGGCGTGATCAACATCCTGTCCGGCAAGGCCGCCGAGATGGGCCCGCACCTGGCGTCCCACCAGGACGTCAACGCGATCGACCTGGCGGGCGCCGACGAGGCGCTGGCCAAGGAGCTGGAGATCGCGGCCGCGGACAACCTCAAGCGCGTCCTGCGTCCACAGCCTGTGGACGACTGGAGCGCGGACCCGGGCACGGCGCGCATGACGGCGTTCCTGGAGACCAAGACCGTCTGGCACCCGACCGGGTCGCTGGGCGCGGGCGGATCCTCGTACTAAGAGGTCCCTCCCCCGAAGACGGGCCCCGGCAGTGTCCCCCGCGCTGCCGGGGCCTCTTCATGCCCGCAGGGGCTACTTGCCGCCCGTCAGGGGGCCCAGGAGGGACGACGCCGCGGCGGTGGGCAGCTCGCCGACCGACGGCCCCCGGGTCAGGATGCCCGTGACCATGCCGGTGCCGACCGAGGGGAAATCCGCGACCTTGGTGGCGACGCCGTTGTCGAGGGGGTCCACGCCGGTGTGGGCCAGCGGATTCACCTTGAGGTTCGAGATCGGGTCGGAGACCCCCGCGAGGGCCGCCGGAACATCGAGCTCGCCCGCCTGGGCGCCGCCGGCGGCCATCGCGAGGGCCGCGCCGGCCATCGAGAGGGTCAGGCCTGCGGTGCGCAGCGCCTTGGTGTGGGGTGCTTTGGGAGCTGCGTGACGTGCCATGGATTCCCGCCTGTGGGCTCGTGTGCTGACGTGGTCGTGCGCGCACGCAGCGTAGCGAGACGGGGTGGCTCACCGGTATCTCGACCGGGGTGCCATCACTCGTTCGAGGAGATCCCTCGGGGATCACCATGAAGCACGTGATGCTCGTCCGGGCAGGTCCCGACCCGGCCGGTGCTGATCGCGGAAAACCTGCCGGCCCGTCGGGCCGCCAGGCCGCGTGAGCCGGGAATCCCCCTCTTTTGTCTTTGGGAGGGGGAGGAGTCAAACTGTTGTTCCGTGAGCTGCTCCTCTCCTTTGCCGACGCGTGTCGTCCTGCTGACCGGACCCTCGGGCTCCGGCAAGTCCTCGCTGGCGGCCCGTTCGGGCCTGCCCGTGCTGCGCCTGGACGACTTCTACAAGGACGGCGACGACCCCACCCTCCCGCTCGTCGAGGGCAGTGCCGACATCGACTGGGACTCCCCGCGGTCCTGGGACGCGGAGGCGGCCGTGGCCGCGATCGCCGCGCTGTGCGCGGCCGGGCGGACCGAGGTCCCCGTCTACGACATCGCCACCTCCTCGCGGACCGGTACGGAGGCGCTGGACATCTCCCGGACCCCGCTGTTCATAGCGGAGGGGATCTTCGCGGCGGACGTCGTGGGCCGGTGTCAGGAGCTGGGGCTGCTGGCGGACGCCATCTGCTTGCGCGGGCGGCCCAGCACCACCTTCCGGCGCCGGCTGGCCCGGGACCTGCGCGAGGGCCGCAAGTCGGTGCCGATGCTCCTGCGGCGGGGCTGGCGGCTGATGCGGGCCGAGCGGGGCATCGTGGCCCGGCACACCGCGCTGGGCGCGCACGCCTGTGGCCGTGACGAGGCGCTCGGCCGGCTCGCCGCAGCAGCGGCCGGACGGCACCGGGCCGCGGCTCCGGCGTAGCCGGGACGCGAAAACGGGACGTGAAAAGGCGGGACCCTGCGGACCCCCGGCCGCATGATCCCGCCTTTTTCCCCCGTGGCCCCCGTCCCACCCCCGTGGGACGGGCCCCCTGGCCCGATGGTTCCGTGTGGCCGCCGTTACGCGACCAGGTCCTCGAAGGACTCCGACTCGTCGCGGCCGAAGCTCAGCGCCTCGTCCTCGCGCATGCGGCGCAGCGAACGCCAGATGCTCGACTTCACCGTGCCGACGCTGATGCCCAGGATCTCCGCGATCTCCGGGTCGGTGCGGCCCTCGTAGTACCGGAGCACCAGCATCGTGCGCTGCGGCTCCGGGATGCGGGTGAGCGCCTGCCACAGCACGGCACGCAGCTCCGTACCGCCCATGGCGTCCGTGTCCGAGGCCGTCTCCGGCAGCTCTTCCGTCGGGTACTCGTTGAGCTTGCGCCGGCGCCAGGCGCTGATGTGCAGGTTCGTCATCGTGCGGCGCAGGTACCCGCCGACGGCGGCCTTGTCGCTGATGCGGTCCCAGGCGCGGTACGTGGAGAACAGCGCGGTCTGCAGCAGGTCCTCGGCCTCGTAGCGGTCGCCGGTCAGGTGGAAGGCCGTCGCGTAGAGGGCGGCCCGCCGCTCCTGGACGTACGCCGTGAACTCGGCTTCGTTGGAGGAGTCCGGGACGTCCGGGGAGCCCGCCGTGCGCTGGGCGGGGACGGAGGGGCGCTCGTAGGTCTTCGCGTCGATGGCCACCACGTGCGCCGGCCGCCGGGAAGGGGCCGTCGCCGTACGGATTGCCGTGCGGCGGTTCACATCGTGCAGCCGCGTGACAACCGCGCCGGTGCTGGTGCTGTGCAGCGTGTTCATCTCGCGCCCCCCGTCGTGGAGTCTGTCTGGTCCGTTGCCAAGAAGACTGCCCGCCCGACATAACCGGGGTGTCCTTCGACTGTCACAGGCCTGTCACAGGGACCCCGCAGGAGTCGTGCCGGGATTGGAAGCGCAGGGCGGTCGAAGTCCCGAGGGGCGATGGGACAGAATGAGGCCGTGCCTTTCCTGTTGCTCATCGAGGACGACGACGCCATCCGCACGGCCCTCGAACTCTCCCTGTCACGCCAGGGCCACCGTGTGGCCACCGCGGCGACGGGCGAGGACGGCCTCAAACTGCTGCGCGAGCAGCGGCCCGACCTGATCGTGCTCGACGTCATGCTGCCCGGCATCGACGGCTTCGAGGTGTGCCGGCGCATCCGCCGCACCGACCAGCTGCCGATCATCCTGCTCACCGCGCGCAACGACGACATCGACGTGGTCGTCGGCCTGGAGTCGGGAGCCGACGACTACGTCGTCAAGCCCGTCCAGGGGCGGGTGCTCGACGCCCGCATCCGGGCCGTGCTGCGCCGCGGCGAGCGCGAGGCCACCGACTCCGCCGTCTTCGGGTCGCTGGTCATCGACCGCAACGCCATGACGGTGACCAAGAACGGCGAGGACCTCCAGCTCACCCCGACCGAGCTGCGGCTGCTCCTGGAGCTCAGCCGCCGGCCCGGCCAGGCGCTCTCCCGCCAGCAGCTGCTGCGGCTGGTGTGGGAGCACGACTACCTCGGTGACTCGCGCCTCGTCGACGCCTGCGTGCAGCGGCTGCGCGCCAAGGTGGAGGAAGTGCCCTCCTCGCCCACCCTGATCCGTACCGTGCGGGGCGTCGGCTACCGACTGGACTCCCCGCAGTGATCAGAGCCCTGTTCGCGGGCCGGCGCTGGACCAGCCTGCGGCTGCGGCTCCTCGTCGTGTTCGCACTGGTCGCGCTGACGGCCGCCGTCTCCGCCTCCGGGATCGCGTACTGGCTCAACCGCGAGGCCGTCCTGACCCGGACCCAGGACGCCGCCCTCGGCGACTTCCGGCAGGAGATGCAGGACCGCGCAGCGGCGCTGCCCGCCGACCCGACGCAGGACGAGCTGCAGCACACCGCCGAGATGATGGCGGGCAGCAGCCCCGGCTACAGCGTGCTGCTGGTGGACGAGAAGGACGGCCGCAAGGTGGCCGGCACCGCCGGTCCCGACGCCTTCTCGCTGGCCGACGTGCCGAAGTCCCTCCAGCACGCCGTCGACGACCGGCAGAAGACCACTTCGGCCAACGACGCCGAGTACCACGTGTACTGGCAGCGGACGAAGCCGAATGGGAACCCTTACCTGGTCGGCGGCACCCGGATCGTGGGCGGCGGCCCGACCGGCTACATGTACAAGTCCCTCGCCCAGGAGCGCGACGACCTCAACGCCCTGGCCTGGTCGCTGACCATCGCCACCGGACTCGCGCTGCTCGGGTCCGCGCTGCTCGCGCAGGCCGCGGCCCGTACGGTGCTGCGGCCCGTGCAGCGGCTCGGCGACGCGGCGCGCCGGCTCGGCGAGGGGGAGCTGGACCACCGGCTGGAGGTGTCCGGGACGGACGAACTCGCCGACCTGGCCCACACCTTCAACAAGACGGCGGAGGCGTTGGAGAAGAAGGTCGCCGACATGAGCGCGCGGGAGGAGTCCAGCCGGCGGTTCGTCGCGGACATGTCCCACGAACTGCGCACGCCGCTGACGGCGCTGACGGCGGTCGCCGAGGTGCTGGAGGACGAGGTCGACGACCTCGATCCGATGATCGCACCGGCGGTGGGTCTGGTCGTGAGCGAGACCAGGCGGCTGAACGACCTCGTGGAGAACCTCATGGAGGTCACCCGCTTCGACGCGGGGACGGCGCGGCTGGTGCTCGACGACGTGGACGTCGCCGACCAGGTGACGGCGTGCATCGACACGCGGGCGTGGCTCGACGCGGTCGAACTCGACGCGGAGCGCGGGATCGTGGCGCGGCTGGACCCGCGGCGGCTCGACGTGATCCTGGCCAACCTGATCGGCAACGCGCTCAAGCACGGCGGATCGCCGGTACGGGTCTCCATCCGGGTGGAGGGGGACTGGCTGGTCATGGCCGTACGGGACAACGGGCCCGGCATCCCCGAGGCCGTACTGCCGCACGTCTTCGACCGGTTCTACAAGGCGAGCGCGTCGCGCCCGAAGTCGGACGGAAGCGGTCTCGGCCTGTCCATCGCGATGGAGAACGCGCACATCCACGGCGGCGACATCACCGCGGAGAACGGGGCGGAGGGCGGTGCGCTGTTCACGCTGCGGCTGCCGGTGGACGTGGGGAAGGTGATCGCCGGTGACGACGACGAGGCGTAGGACGGCGGAGCCCGGGACCGCGCGGCGCGGCGCGACGGCCGCGGTGGCGGTCCTGGGCCTGCTGTCCCTGGGACTCCTGTCGGGGTGCGGGATCCGCGCGACCACCGTGCCGGTGGACGTGGGCCCGGCGCCCTCGCGGGTCTCGTGCAAGACCCCGGCGGGGGCGGCGGCCGGAACGGGCGGGATGCAGGGCGTCCGGACCACGGTGGAACTGGTGTGCGGGGCGCAGCTGGTGGGCGTCCAGCGGGTGGTGCCGGTGCCGGAGAAGCGGCCGGCGCGGGACCTGGCGGTGCTCGTCACCCAGGCACTGCTGGAGGTGCTCCAGCGCGAGCTGTCGGCGGAGGAGCGGGAGGCCGGTTTCACGACCGAGGTACCGGCCCTGCTGACGGCTTCGGCGCCGCGGCCGGGCGATCCGGAGGGCACGGTGCGGCTGAGCCGCAAGCCCGAGGACCTGCCTCCGGTGGCGCTGTCGCAGCTGGTGTGCACGCTCGCGGAGAGCGACGCGGTGTCGGCGAAGCCGGGCCCGGTGGTCCTGGGCGGCCCCGACGCGGATCCGCCGAGGGCCTGGGAGTGCACGGACGCCGTCCGCTCCCGCCCGGAGGCGGTCCCGACGCTGGGCGACGTGGTCCGGCCGACGGCCACGCCCGCGCCCTCGCCCTCGGCTTCCTGACCCGGTCACGACGAAGGCCCCCCGAGCAGGAGCTCGGGGGGCCTTCGTGCTGCCCGGCGGGTCGCCGGACGGAGAGCGGCGCGTCGAGAAGGGGTGGCTAAATGCCGGCCGCCGCCGCGAGGTCCTTCTTGATCGCGTCGAGGACTTCCTGGCCGCGGGCGCGGGCCGGGAGCAGGTCGGAGGCCTCCGCCACCGGAACCACGACCTCCAGGTAGCACTTCAGCTTGGGCTCCGTGCCGGACGGGCGGACGATCACCCGGGCCTTGTAGTCGCCCTCCAGGTAGTAGCGCAGCCCGTCCGTGGGCGGGAGCGTCGCGGTGCCCTCGTTCAGGTCCTCCGCCGAGGTGACCCGCAGGCCCGCCAGCGAGACCGGGGGCTCCGCGCGCAGCGCCGCCATCGCCGAGGCGATGACCGACAGGTCCTCCACGCGGACCGACAGCTGGTCGGTGGCGTGCAGACCGTGCTCCATCGCCAGGTCGTCCAGGAGGTCGGTCAGGGTGCGGCCCTGCTCCTTGAGCTCCGAGGCCAGCTCCGCGACGAGCAGGGCGGCCGTGACGCCGTCCTTGTCGCGGACGCCCTCGGGGTCCACGCAGTAGCCGAGCGCCTCCTCGTACCCGTAGCGCAGGCCCTCGACGCGGGAGATCCACTTGAAGCCCGTGAGGGTCTCCTCGTAGCCCACGCCCGCGGCCTCCGCGATCCGTCCGAGGAGGGAGGAGGAGACGATCGACTCGGCGAAGACGCCCCGCGCCCCCTTGTGCACCAGGTGGGCGGCGAGCAGCGCGCCGACCTCGTCGCCGCGCAGCATCCGCCAGCCGGAGGCCGAGGACGCGTCCGGGACGGCCACCGCGCAGCGGTCCGCGTCCGGGTCGTTGGCGATCACGATGTCGGGGTTCACCCGTGCGGCCGTCGCGAAGGACAGGTCCATCGCGCCCGGCTCCTCCGGGTTGGGGAAGGCCACCGTCGGGAAGGCCGGGTCCGGCTCGGCCTGCTCGGCCACGAGGACCGGGGCCGGGAAGCCGGCACGGGCGAAGGCGGCCAGGACCACGTCCTTGCCCACGCCGTGCATGGCCGTGTAGACGGTCCGCACGCCGCGCGGGGACCCGGGGGTCAGGACGGCGTCCGTACGTGCCAGGTAGGCCTCCAGGACCTCGTCGCCGAGGTCCTGCCAGCCGTCCTCGGCGCGCGGTACGTCGGCCAGCGCGGCGATCGCGTCGATCTGCGCGGCGATCTCGGCGTCGGCCGGGGAGACGATCTGCGAGCCGTCGCCGAGGTAGACCTTGTAGCCGTTGTCCCGGGGCGGGTTGTGGCTCGCGGTCACCTCGACGCCGGCGACGGCGCCCAGGTGCCTTATGGCGTACGCGAGGACGGGCGTCGGCAGCGGCCGGGGCAGGACGGCGGCGCGCAGTCCGGCACCGGTCATCACCGCGGCGGTGTCGCGGGCGAAGTCGGCCGACTTGTAGCGGGCGTCGTAGCCGACGACGACCAGGCCGCCGTCGTGGCCCTGGGCCTTGAGGTAGGCCGCGAGGCCTGCCGCGGCCCGGATCACCACGTTGCGGTTCATCCGCATCGGGCCCGCGCCCAGCTCGCCGCGCAGTCCGGCGGTGCCGAACTGCAGCATGCCGGAGAAGCGGTCCGCGAGCTCGGTCGTGTCACCGGCCTCGATGAGCTTCGCGAGCTCGTCGGCCGTCTCCGGGTCCGGGTCCTCGGCCATCCAGGCCCGGGCCCGCGCGATCAGATCGTCCTGCACGTCCTGCACTACTTCCGCCTTACCTCTCGGTCGTCCGGTCGTCCGGTCGTCGTGCCACCCGGTCGTCCGGTTCGTCGTTCAGATCCGGGCGAGGACCTGGGTGAGCAGCTTGCCCATGCGCGCGGCCGAGTCGCGGCCGGCCTGGAGCACCTCTTCGTGGTTCAGCGGCTCGCCGGAGAGGCCCGCCGCCAGGTTGGTGACCAGGGAGATGCCGAGCACCTCGGCGCCGGCCTCACGGGCGGCGATGGCCTCCAGCACGGTGGACATGCCGACCAGGTCGGCGCCCATGACGCGGATCATGTTGATCTCGGCCGGGGTCTCGTAGTGCGGGCCGGGGAACTGCACGTAGACGCCCTCTTCGAGGGTCTCGTCGATCTCCTTGCACATCGCGCGCAGGCGCGGCGAGTACAGGTCGGTCAGGTCCACGAAGTTCGCGCCGACGATCGGCGAGGTGGCCGTGAGGTTGAGGTGGTCGCTGATCAGGACCGGCTGGCCGGGCTTCATGCCCTCGCGCAGGCCACCGCAGCCGTTGGTCAGGACGACGGTCTTGCAGCCGGCGGCGACGGCCGTGCGCACGCCGTGGGCGACGGCGGCGACGCCGCGGCCCTCGTAGTAGTGGGTCCGGCCGAGGAAGAGCAGGGCGCGCTTCTCGCCGATCTTGTACGAGCGGATCTTGCCGCCGTGGCCCTCGACGGCGGGGGGCGGGAAGCCGGGCAGCTCGGTGACCGGGAACTCGGCCTCGGGCGCGCCCAGCGCCTCCGCGGCGGGGGCCCAGCCGGAGCCCATCACGAGGGCGACATCGTGGGTCTCGGCGCCGGTCAGCTCGCGCAGGCGGGCGGCGGCGGCGTCGGCGGCGGCGAAGGGGTCGGTAACAGATGCGTTCACGCGGAAGAGCGTAGCCGCTCTCGGCCTACGCGCGTAGATGGCACCGCTCACGGTATTCGGATCGTTGCTTTGTCGTTTCCGACCAATTGTCCCGGGCGGGGTGCGCGCGGTGCGCCGGGTGCGCCGGGGTCCTGCGGCCCCGGATCAGCAGGGGCGCTTGCGCAGTTCCATCACGTAGTCGTGCGGAGCGCCCGCGGATTCGGCCGCGTCGGCGAGTTCGCCCAGGTAGCGGGCCGAGGGCAGGCCGCCCTCGTAGCCGTTGAGGACGTACACCCAGGCCGCTTCCTCGCCGTCCAGCGTGTGCACGCGCACCCGCATGCGGCGGTAGATGTCGAGCCCGACGCCCTCCCACCGGTCCATGGAGTCCTCGTCGAGCGGGGCCACGTCGTACAGCGCGACGAAGACCTGGTGGCGCGGCGCCTCGACGATCGTCGCCAGTGCGCCCTCCCAGCCCATCTGCTCGCCGCCGAAAGTCAGCCGCCAGTCGTTGATCCAGCCCGTGCCGCGCAGCGGCGAATGCGGAGCGCGGCGCGTCATCAGCCGCGGGTCGAGGTTGCCGGCGTACGCGGCGTAGAGCGACATGTGGTCGAGGGTACGGGAGGGGCGGCCCCCGCTGCGCTCCCGGCCGCGTACGGGCCCCGCGTCCCGGATGGTGGGACCGGGCGTGAAGCACCTTGATGCGTGCGGGACAATGACGTACGGAATGCATCCCCCGGGGACACCCCCCGGAAGCCCCGGCCGGGGCGGCAGCCGGCCGGGTAGACGTGAGGCGGAGTTTTCGTGACCCGGATCGTGATCATCGGCGGCGGACCCGGCGGGTATGAGGCGGCCCTCGTGGGGGCCCAGCTCGGCGCGGAGGTGACCGTCGTGGACTGCGACGGTCTGGGCGGCGCGTCGGTGCTCACCGACTGCGTGCCCTCCAAGACTCTCATCGCGACCGCCGAGGTCATGACGACCTTCGACTCGTCGTACGAGGAGCTCGGCATCGTCGTCGCGGACGACACCCCGCACATCGAGCAGGCCGCGCGCGTCGTCGGCGTGGACCTCGGCAAGGTGAACCGGCGCGTCAAGCGCCTGGCGCTCGCCCAGTCCCACGACATCACCGCGTCCGTCACCCGGGCCGGCGCCCGGGTCGTACGGGGCCGCGCCAAGCTCGGCGGCCCGCAGGGCATCGACGGCACGCGGGACGTCATCGTCACCGCCGCCGACGGATCCGAGACGATCCTCACCGCCGACGCCGTGCTCATCGCGACCGGCGGGCACCCCCGCGAGATCCCCGACGCGATGCCCGACGGCGAGCGGATCCTGAACTGGACCCAGGTCTACGACCTCGAAGAGCTCCCCGAGGAGCTCATCGTGGTCGGCTCCGGCGTGACCGGCGCCGAGTTCGCCGGCGCGTACCAGGCCCTCGGCTCCCGGGTGACCCTCGTGTCCTCCCGCGACCGCGTGCTCCCCGGCGAGGACCCGGACGCCGCCGCCGTACTGGAGGACGTCTTCCGGCGCCGCGGCATGAACGTCATCGGCCGCTCCCGCGCCGAGTCCGCCAAGCGGGTGGGCGACCGGGTCGAGGTCACCCTCTCCGACGGCCGGGTCATCAGCGGTACGCACTGCCTGATGGCGGTCGGCGCGATCCCGAACACGAGCAACATGAACCTGGAGGAGTCCGGGGTCAAGCTCAAGGAGTCCGGGCACATCTGGACCGACAAGGTCTCCCGCACCTCCTCGCCCGGTGTCTACGCCGCCGGAGACGTGACCGGGATCTTCGCCCTGGCCTCGGTGGCCGCCATGCAGGGGCGCATCGCGATGTACCACTTCCTCGGCGACGCGGTGGCCCCGCTGAACCTGAAGACGGTCTCCTCGAACGTGTTCACCGACCCCGAGATCGCCACCGTCGGCTACACCCAGGCCGACGTGGACTCCGGCAAGATCGACGCCCGCTGCGTGAAGCTCCCGCTGCTGCGCAACCCGCGCGCCAAGATGCAGGGCATCCGGGACGGCTTCGTGAAGCTGTTCTGCCGTCCCGGCACCGGGATCGTCGTGGGCGGCGTGGTCGTCTCCCCGCGTGCGAGCGAGCTCATCCACCCGATCTCGATCGCCGTCGACAACAACCTGACGGTCGAGCAGATCGCAAACGCGTTCACCGTGTACCCCTCGCTGTCCGGTTCGATCGCCGAGGTCGCCCGCCAGCTGCACACGCGGAAGTCCTCCGGCGAGGCGTAAATACCGATAACGGCCCTTGTGTACAAGGGCTTTGGAGCAGGTGGTCGGCCCGTCGCGGAGCAGGTGCGCGGCGGGCCGACGGCGTATACCACTAGTTGCCCCACGGTACGGACAACTTCGGAATTCCGGCGCAAAGAGCTGAAAGCAGATGGTCGTTGGGGTTACTGTCAGTTTCGTGTTCGCTGCAGAACGTCGCCAATTGATCCTCGAAATGGTGCGGGCCAACGGAGCGGTATCGCTCCGGGAGCTCGCCCGCGTCGTCCAGACCTCCGAAGTGACCGTACGGCGGGACGTGCGGGCACTGGAGGCAGAAGGACTCCTCGACCGCCGGCACGGCGGTGCGGTACTGCCGGGCGGTTTCACGCGAGAATCCGGCTTTCCGCAAAAGTCCCATCTCGCGACGGCGGAGAAGACCGCCATCGCCGATGTCGCGGCCGGACTCGTCGAAGAAGGCGAGGCCGTGGTCGTCGGCGCGGGCACCACCACCCAGGAGCTGGCCCGCCGGCTCGCCAGGGTGCCCGGACTCACCGTCGTCACCAACTCGCTGCTCGTCGCACAGGCGCTGGCCCATGCGAACCGGGTGGAGGTGGTGATGACGGGCGGAACCCTGCGCGGTTCCAACTACGCGCTGGTCGGAAGCGGTGCCGAGCAGTCCCTCCAGGGGCTGCGGGTCTCGCGGGCCTTCCTGTCCGGCAGTGGTCTCACCGCCGAGCGCGGGCTGTCCACCTCCAACATGCTCTCCGCGAGCGTGGACCGGGCTCTGGTGCAGGCCGCGGCGGAAGTGGTGGTCCTGGCCGATCACACGAAGCTCGGGACGGACACCATGTTCCAGACCGTGCCCACCGATGTGATCACCCGTCTGGTGACGGACGAGCCGCCGCCGCACGACGATCGGGCCGGTACGGAGCTGCAGGCACTGGCGGACCAGGGCGTGCAGATCACCGTGGCCGGGGGCGCGAGTGCCTCCGGCGGTGGGGAATCGATGGCCGGGCGGCGTCCGCGCCGGGAATCCCCGCTGCCGGTCCAGCGGCGCGGCGGGCCGACGGCGCAGCTCCGTAGCGCGGGGCCGCCGTTGCACGAGCAGCAGGCGAGCGAGCGGGCGCGGGTCGCGGACATGCGGCGCCGGTAGGCCGGAAGACCGCCTCAAACGCCGGAGGGGCTGGATGTGAATCCAGCCCCTCCGGCGTTTGCGTGCGGGACGTCAGTCCTTGATCTCGCAGATGGCCGCGCCCGAGGTGAGCGACGCGCCGACCTCTGCCGCGAGGCCCACGATCGTGCCCGAGCGGTGCGCGTTCAGCGGCTGTTCCATCTTCATGGCTTCGAGGACCACGATCAGGTCGCCCTCGTTGACCTGCTGGCCCTCCTCGACCGCGACCTTCACGATCGTGCCCTGCATGGGCGAGGCCAGGGTGTCGCCGGAAGCGGCCGGGCCGGACTTCTTGGCGGCGCGCCGCTTGGGCTTCGCACCGCCCGCGGCGGCCGTACGGGCCAGGGTCATGCCCAGCGAGGACGGGAGGGAGACCTCCAGGCGCTTGCCGCCGACCTCGACGACCACGGTCTCGCGGCCCGGCTCGTCCTCGGAGTCGTCCGCGGCGGGGACCACGAACGCCGGGATCTCGTTGACGAACTCGGTCTCGATCCAGCGGGTGTGGATCGTGAACGGGTCGGCCGTGAAGGCGGGGTCGACGACGACCGCGCGGTGGAACGGAATGGCCGTGGCCATGCCCTCCACCTCGAACTCGGCCAGCGCGCGCGCCGCCCGCTGCAGGGCCTGCTCGCGCGTGGCACCCGTAACGATGAGCTTGGCGAGGAGGGAGTCCCAGGCGGGGCCGATGACCGAGCCGGACTCGACGCCCGCGTCGAGGCGGACGCCCGGACCGGTCGGCGCGGCGAACTTGGTGACGGTGCCCGGAGCCGGCAGGAAGCCGCGGCCCGGGTCCTCGCCGTTGATGCGGAACTCGAAGGAGTGACCGCGCAGGACCGGGTCCCCGTAGCCGAGCTCCTCGCCGTCGGCGATGCGGAACATCTCGCGGACCAGGTCGATGCCGGTGACCTCTTCGGTGACCGGGTGCTCGACCTGCAGGCGGGTGTTGACCTCCAGGAAGGAGATCAGGCCGTCGGCGGAGACGAGGAACTCGACCGTGCCGGCGCCGACGTAACCGGCTTCCTTCAGGATCGCCTTCGACGCCGCGTACAGCTCGGCGTTCTGGGCCTCGGTCAGGAACGGCGCCGGGGCCTCCTCGACCAGCTTCTGGTGGCGCCGCTGCAGCGAGCAGTCACGGGTGGAGACGACGACCACGTTGCCGTGGGAGTCGGCCAGACACTGGGTCTCCACGTGCCGCGGCTTGTCGAGGTACTGCTCGACGAAGCACTCGCCGCGGCCGAAGGCGGCGACGGCCTCGCGGACGGCGGAGTCGTAGAGCTCCGGGACCTCTTCGAGGGTCCGGGCGACCTTCAGGCCGCGACCGCCGCCGCCGAAGGCGGCCTTGATCGCGATCGGCAGGCCGTGCTCCTTGGCGAAGTCGACGACCTCGTCCGAACCGGAGACCGGGTCGGGCGTGCCGGCCACGAGCGGCGCGCCGGCGCGCAGCGCGATGTGGCGGGCGGCGACCTTGTCGCCCAGGTCGCGGATGGCCTGCGGCGGCGGGCCGATCCAGGTCAGGCCCGCGTCGATGACGGCCTGCGCGAATTCGGCGTTCTCGGAGAGGAAGCCGTATCCGGGATGGATGGCGTCCGCACCGGAATCGGCTGCGGCCTGCAGGATCTTGGACATGTCCAAGTAACTCGCGGCCGGGGTGTCACCGCCCAACGCGAACGCTTCGTCGGCCGCGCGGACGTGCAGAGCGTCCCGGTCCGGGTCGGCGTAGACGGCTACGCTCGCGATCCCGGCATCCCGGCAGGCCCGAGCAACGCGGACTGCGATTTCGCCACGGTTGGCGATGAGCACCTTGCGCACGATGGCTCCCTCCTTGAAACAAGCTGAGTTTAGGGACAGCCCACACGGCCTTTCGACCCTTCCCCAGTGGTGACCTTGCCCACACGGACTGTTATCCGAGTCGACCTCGAGTCGAAAGAACCCTTGTGGCGCCCCATGTCAGGGGGATCCCCGACTGCACAGTAACCCTGCCGTGTGTCCGGGGTCTCTGTTCGCCGGGTCAGCGGGCCGGGGTGATTCTTTGTCGAATCCCTACGAACGGCCCATGGATTCCTTGCACGGGCGCGGTGTCGGCACCGGGGCGGCCCCCGTACGGCACACCGACCGTAACGAAGAGGCCCGGGCCCCTTGTCCGAAGGTTTACCCGTTAGTAGCCTCCAGGCGTCGAACGGGCTTGTGCATGCGGGGTGGGGGCGTCGTGGCTGGTGTGAGTGGTGTGGGTGGAGTGGTGCTGCGGAGATCCGTGGCCGGAGTGACGGTGGTCGTGCTCGTCGTGGAGGCGGCGGTACTCGGCTTCGTCCACCTCGTCCTGGGCCGGACCACCGAGAACCAGTCCATGTCCATCGCGGGCGCCGATCCGGACGTCATGTCCAAAGCAACCTATGCGCTGGGCGCCGGCATGGCCGTGTTCCTGCTGGCCTGCGCGCTGTTCCTGCTCGTCGCCGCGGCCCGCGACCAGGCCCTGGGCGCCTTCGCGCGCGTGCTGCTGATCAGCGCCGCCGTCACCCACGGACTGCTCGGCGCCCTCGTCGTCGGCCTGGTGGGCTGGGGCGCCTTCGCGGTGATGATGCTGATCCTGTGCCTGCTGGTGCTGAGCCTGACGCTCTACGCGGCCAAGGGCGCGGGCGGGGCCGGCGAGGGCGCGGGCGGCCCCGCGGAGGGCTCCACCGGCCCCTGGGACGGCCCCGGCGGCCCGGGCGCCCCGGACGACCGGCCCGAGATCCGGGACGCGCCGCCGGGCCACCCGCTCGCGGACTTCGGGGACTTCGGCAAGCTCGGGGACGTCAAGCCCACAAGTCCGTGATGGACACGCCCAGTTCGCCCAGCAGCGAGCGCATCAGCGGCATGGAGATCCCGATCACATTGCCGTGATCCCCGTCGATGCCCTCGATGAAGGGGGCCGACAGCCCGTCCAGGGTGAACGCCCCCGCCACGTGCAGGGGTTCCCCGCTCGCCACGTACGCCGCCACCTCCGCGTCCGTCGGCTCGCCGAAGCGGACCGTCGTCGACGCCGTGGCCGAAACCCGGCGGCCGCTCGCCGTGTCGATCACGCAGTGCCCGGTGCGCAGCACCCCGGCGCGCCCGCGCATCGACTTCCAGCGGGCCGTGGCCTCCTCGGCGTCCGCCGGCTTGCCCAGCGCCTCGCCGTCCAGCTCCAGCACCGAGTCGCAGCCGATCACCAGGGCGCCCGCGGCCTCGTCCAGGGCCGCCACGACGGCGGCCTTCGCCTCGGCCAGCGCGAGCGCCAGCTCGGCGGGGGAGTCGGCGGTGAGGGCGTCCTCGTCGAACCCGCTCACGATCACGTGCGGGGCGAGCCCGGCCTGCCGCAGCAGGTTCAGCCGGGCGGGCGAAGCGGAGGCGAGGACGAGGGCGTGGCGGGGGGCAGCAGTCATGCCTGCCATCGTAGGGGCGCCCGGCACGCGCCCCGGCGGGTTCGGGCGCTCTGCGGACCGGCCGGGGGCGGCCCGCGGACCGGCCGGGGGCGGGCTGCGGCGCTAGAAACCGCCCACGCCCAGCACGTACACCACGACGACCATCGCGATGACGACGATCACCGTCATCCGCCGGACCATCGCCGCGGCGTCGCGCATGTCCTTCGGCGGCTCGTTCTTCGGGTCTGACCAGAGCATGCTCCGATCCTGTCCCCGGGCACGCCCGTGGCGCCTGAGTACGGGTACTCAGGCGCCACGGGGAGTTCACGCCATCTTCACTCGCGTCCGGCGGCTACGCGGGCCAGTACGTCCGGCCCCACGCGCCCGGTCCGGGGTGCGGCAGGGTGCGGCGGGCCACCCGGCCCGGCGCCGACCACGCGTCGGCCACGCGCTCCGCGCCCGACGGCTCCGACGCGAGGGCCGCCGCGCGCGCTCGGACCACCGCCAGTGCGGCGGCCAGCTCCTCCGGGGTCGGGTTCCCCTTGACGACCTTGATCACCACGGGACTGCCTCCTAGCGTCCTAGAGGGGGATGTTGCCGTGCTTCTTCGGGGGCAGGGACTCCCGCTTGGTGCGCAGCTGCCGCAGCCCCTTCACGATGTGCGCCCGGGTCTCGGACGGCATGGTGACCGCGTCGACGTAGCCGCGCTCGGCGGCCGTGTACGGGTTCAGCAGCGCGTCCTCGTACTCGGTGATGAGCCGCGCCCGGGTCTCCTCGGCGGTGCCGGCCTCCTCCGCTTCGGCGATCGCGCGGCGGTGCAGGATGTTGACCGCGCCCTGCGCGCCCATGACGGCGATCTGCGCCGTCGGCCAGGCGAGGTTGAGGTCGGCGCCCAGGTGCTTGGAGCCCATCACGTCGTAGGCGCCGCCGAAGGCCTTGCGGGTGATGACGGTGATCAGGGGGACGGTCGCCTCGGCGTACGCGTAGATCAGCTTGGCGCCGCGCCGGATGATTCCGTTGTACTCCTGGTCGGTGCCCGGCAGGAAGCCCGGCACGTCGACGAAGGTCAGCACCGGGATGTTGAAGGCGTCGCAGGTCCGGACGAACCGGGCCGCCTTCTCGGAGGCGTCGATGTCCAGACAGCCGGCGAACTGCATCGGCTGGTTGGCGACGACTCCGACCGGGTGCCCCTCGACGCGGCCGAAGCCGGTGAGGATGTTCGGCGCGAAGAGCGACTGGGTCTCCAGGAACTCCGCGTCGTCGAGCACGTGCTCGATCACCTTGTGCATGTCGTACGGCTGGTTCGCGCTGTCCGGGATCAGCACGTCGAGCTCGCGGTCGGTCTCGGAGACCTCGGTGTCGGCCTCCTCGGGGAAGGCCGGGGGCTCGGAGAGGTTGTTCGACGGGAGGTAGGACAGCAGCGACTTCACGTACTCGATGGCGTCCTTCTCGTCACCCGCCATGTGGTGCGCGACGCCGGACGTGCTGTTGTGCGTGCGCGCCCCGCCCAGCTCCTCGAAGCCGACGTCCTCGCCGGTGACGGTCTTGATGACGTCCGGGCCGGTGATGAACATGTGCGAGGTCTGGTCGACCATGACCGTGAAGTCGGTGATGGCCGGGGAGTACACGGCCCCGCCGGCGCACGGGCCGACGACCAGGCTGATCTGCGGGATCACCCCGGAGGCGTGGACGTTGCGGCGGAAGATCTCGCCGTACATGCCGAGCGCGCTGACGCCCTCCTGGATGCGGGCGCCGCCGGAGTCGTTGATGCCGATCAGCGGGCAGCCGGTCTTCAGCGCGAAGTCCATCACCTTCATGATCTTCTGGCCGTAGACCTCGCCGAGGGCCCCGCCGAAGACGGTGAAGTCCTGCGAGAACAGGGCGACGGGGCGCCCGTCGACGGTGCCGTAGCCGGTGACGACGCCGTCGCCGTACGGACGGGTCTTCTCCAGCCCGAAGTTCGTCGACCGGTGCCGGGCGAACTCGTCCAGCTCGACGAAGGACCCCTCGTCCAGCAGCAGGGCCACGCGCTCACGCGCCGTCAGCTTGCCCTTGGCGTGCTGCTTTTCCACCGCCCGCCCGGACCCGGCGTGTGTGGCTTCCTCGACGCGGCGCTGCAGATCCGCGATCTTCCCCGCGGTGGTGTGCATGTCGATCGGCTCTGACGGTTGTGACATCGGGGTCGCGGCTCCCTGCGTGGTGTCAACTGCCTGGTGACTTACTTGGTTCTTACTAGCTACTGGTGCGTAGCGTATCGGCGGGCATGGCGCTCGGCGGTGCGGCGTTTGACACACCTAATCTGGCTTGCATGACGCCATCAGATGCATCAGGCGGGGCTTCGAACGGAGCTTCCGCGGGCCGTTGGTCGAGTCTGGACCGGCCGCCCTTGAACGTTGCCGCGCTGCAGCGGGCCCTCGTGACCGGCGACGGGCTGTGGAGCTCGCTGGAGGTGGTGGGCTCCACCGGGTCCACCAACAGCGATCTCGCCGCGCGGGCCGCGAAGCTGCCCGAGGGGGCCGTGCTCGTCGCCGAGGAGCAGACCGCCGGGCGGGGCAGGCTCGACCGGAGCTGGGTCGCGCCCGCGCGGTCCGGGCTGTTCTTCTCCGTACTCCTCAAGCCCGGGCCCTCGGTGCCGCAGGAGCGGTGGGGCTGGCTGACGCTGCTGGCCGGGGTGGCCGTCGCCACCGGGCTCTCGCGCGCCGCCGGCGTGGACACCGCCCTCAAGTGGCCCAACGACCTGCTGGTCACCGTGGACGGGGAGGAGCGCAAGACCGGCGGGATCCTCGCCGAGCGCGTGGGCGACGGGGTCGTCGTCGGGATCGGCCTCAACGTGACGCTGACCGACGCCGAGCTGCCGGTGGACACCGCCGGGTCGCTGTTCCTGGCCAAGGCCACCGTCACCGACCGGGACCCGCTGCTCAGGGCCGTACTGCGCTCCCTGGAGCAGTGGTACGGGGACTGGCGCGCGGCCGGCGGCGATCCGGCGGCCAGCGGCCTGCAGGAGACGTACGCGGCGGGCTGCGCGACCCTCGGCAAGCACGTGCGGGCCGAGCTGCCCGGCGGGCGCACCCTCACCGGGACGGCCGAAGCGGTGGACGCCGATGGACGGCTCGTCGTACGGACGGCGGAGGACAAGCACGAGGCCGTGGGGGCAGGGGACGTCGTCCATCTGCGGTCCGTGCGGTAGCCCGCGCGGGGCCCGCCCCGGGTGACGGAGTAGGGGAGTGAGCTACGGCACACCTGCCGTATGGTTTAGGCGATCCCGGTCCTCGCGGTGATCACCCGGTTCGGCAGTGCGCACGGCAATGGACAGGAGGCGGCCCTTGACCGTCGACGACCCTCGGTCCAGCGCGCCCGCCCCCGGAGCGGCCACGGGCGGTGCGGGCGGCTCGGGAGGCTCGGGCTCCTCCGGCGGTTCCGGAGTCCACGCCACCCCGATCGGGCGCGAGCAGCACACTCCCCACCACGAGGTCGACCACACGGCGCAGCCGACGGCCGACCCGCTCGCCATCCGCCTGGAGCAGCTGATCCTGGGCGCGGAGCGCCGGTACACCCCCTTCCAGGCGGCCCGTAGCGCCGGGGTCTCGATGGAGCTCGCCTCCCGCTTCTGGCGGGCGATGGGCTTCGCGGACATCGGCCAGGCCAGGGCCCTGACGGAGGCCGACGTACTGGCGCTGCGCCGGCTCGCCGGCCTCGTCGAGGCCGGGCTGCTGAGCGAGCCGATGGCGGTCCAGGTGGCGCGGTCCACCGGGCAGACAACGGCCCGGCTCGCGGAGTGGCAGATCGACTCCTTCCTGGAGGGCCTGACGGAGCCGCCGGAGCCGGGGATGACCCGTACGGAGGTCACGTACCCGCTGGTCGAGCTGTTGCTGCCGGAGCTGGAGGAGTTCCTCGTCTACGTGTGGCGGCGCCAGCTCGCGGCCGCGACCGGGCGGGTCGTCCAGGTGGCGGACGACGAGGAGATGGTCGACCGGCGCCTCGCGGTGGGCTTCGCCGACCTGGTGGGCTTCACGCGCCTGACGCGGCGGCTGGAGGAGGAGGAGCTCGGCGAGCTGGTCGAGTCCTTCGAGACGACTTCGGCGGACCTGGTGGCGGCGCACGGCGGCCGGCTGATCAAGACGCTGGGCGACGAGGTGCTGTACTGCGCCGACGACGCGGCGACGGCGGCGGAGATCGCGCTGCGGCTGATCGAGACGATGGAAGCCGATCCGCAGATGCCGGAGCTGCGCGTGGGCATCGCCTTCGGGACGGTGACCACCCGGATGGGCGACGTCTTCGGGACCACGGTGAACCTGGCCTCGAGGCTGACGTCGATAGCGCCGAAGGACGCGGTCCTGGTGGACGGCGCGATGGCCCAGGAACTGGGCCGCACGGGCGCGGCACCCGTTTCGGAGAAGGAAGCGGAGAACGAGGAGGGCGGCGGCTCCTACCGCTTCGCACTCCAGCCGATGTTCCAGCGGCCGGTGCGCGGCCTGGGCGTCGTGGAGCCCTGGTCGCTGACGCGCAGGACCCCTAAGATCCCCGGATAACGTTCGTTAACCGGGAGGGTCGCCGTGTCCGAATTCGTGGTGGTGCGCAGGCATGAGGGCGGCGTCGCCGAGCTGGTGCTCGACCGGCCCAAGGCGATGAACGCCGTGTCGACCGAGATGGCGCGGGGCATCGGCGCCGCGTGTGCGGAGCTGGCCGCGGACGCGTCGGTACGGGTCGTCGTGCTCTCCTCGACCGCCGAGAGGGCGTTCTGCGTGGGCGCGGACCTCAAGGAGCGCAACTCCTTCTCGGACGCCGAGCTGCTGCGGCAGCGGCCGACCACGCGGGGCGCGTACGGGGGAGTGCTGGAGCTCCCGATGCCGGTGATCGCGGCGGTGCACGGGTTCGCGCTGGGCGGCGGCTTCGAGCTGGCCCTCGCCTGCGATGTCATCGTGGCCGACGAGACGGCCGTCGTCGGGCTGCCCGAGGTGTCGGTGGGAGTCATCCCGGGCGGCGGCGGCACGCAGCTGCTGCCCCGGCGGGTGGGGGCGGCGCGGGCCGCGGAGCTGATCTTCACCGCACGGCGGGTGGAGGCGGCGGAGGCGCTGGACCTGGGGCTGGTGGATTCGGTGGTGCCGGCGGGGTCGGACCGCGAGGCCGCCCTGGCGATGGCCGCGGCGATGGCGGCGAACTCCCCGGTCGGGCTGCGGGCCGCGAAGCGGGCGCTGCGGCTCGGGCACGGCATGGACCTGACGGCCGGGCTGGAGATCGAGGACGCGGCGTGGCGGACGGTGGCCTTCTCGGGTGACCGGGCCGAGGGTGTGGCCGCGTTCAACGAGAAGCGCAAGCCGCAGTGGCCCGGGGTGTGAGGAGGCGGTGAGTCGGAGCGTGTCCGTCCGGCCCCCGATCGTGACCGCGTGTGATCTGGATGCCACCGAATGTCGCGCCAATTGTCACTAAATCGGACAAAACTCCCTAACCTGGGGTGATGGGTGTTGACGGGCGGCTTCGAGCCGTTGTGGGCCTCGCGCAGGCCATGGCGGCCGCGTGCGCGCCGCGGGACAGTGTGCGGGCCGCCGCGCGCGGGGCGAGGCTGGCGATGGACGGGTCGTTCGCCGCGATCTCCGCGTGGGAGCGGGAGCGGGGGCGCCTGCGGGTGCTCGTGAACGAGGGGGAGCGCAGGGACGGGGAGGAGGAGTTCCCTGAGGACGAGTCGTACCCCGTGCACGATTTCCCCGAGATCACGGAGTTCCTGCACGAGCGCTGGGTCGGCGGCGGCGGTCCCCATGCCTGGGTGGACAGCGCGGTCGGGGACCGGCCGGGCCGCCGGGGCGAGGCGCTGCGGCGGCGCGGGCGCGGTACCTGCGTCGTCGCCCCGATCGTGCTGAGCGGGCGGGCCTGGGGCGAGCTGTACGTGGCCCGGGACGAGGGCATGGCGGACTTCGACGAGGACGACGCGGAGTTCGCGACCGTGCTCGCCGCGGTGATCGCGGCCGGGCTGGCGCAGAGCGACCGGCTGGAGGAGGCCCGGCGGCTCGCCTTCACCGACCCGCTGACCGGGCTGGCCAACCGGCGGGCCGTGGACATGCGGCTCGACGAGGCGCTGGAGGAGCACCGCAGGGGCGGGGCCGGCGTCGTGGTGAGCCTGGTCGTCTGTGACTTGAACGGCCTGAAGAAGGTCAACGACACCCTGGGCCACGCGATGGGCGACCGGTTGCTGGAACGGTTCGGCTCCGTGCTCAGCCTGTGCGGGGCGATACTGCCCGGCGCGCTGGTCGCACGGCTGGGCGGGGACGAGTTCTGCCTGGTCAGCGTGGGGCCTTCGGCGGACGAGGTGGTACGGGTCACCGAGGAGGTGTGCCTGCGGGCCGCCGAGCTGGAGCTGGGCGAGGGGGTCGCCTGCGGGGTCGCGTCCACGGGGGACCCGATCGGGCCGGTGAAGTCCTCGCGGCGGTTGTTCCGGCTGGCGGATGCGGCGCAGTACAAGGCGAAGGCGGCGCGGTCGGCGAAGCCGGTGGTGGCGGGGCGGGATACGGCGGTGGTCCGGCTCGCCGACGCGGAGCCCGGGGGGCCGGGGGAGCGGCGGCGGTTCCGGGGCCGGGCCTAGGCCGTCCGGCGGCCGCCCCGCCCCGCCCCGCCCCGGCGAGCCGCGGCCCCGGCTGGTTCGGCCCTGCGGGGCGAAGTCCCCTACCCGCCCTTCCGCCGTTCCCCGGGCGCTGCCCGGACCCCGGTCCTCAAACGCCGGACGGGCTGGAAGGGGCGAGGGCGTTTCAGCCCCGTCGGCGTTTGAGGCGTGGGGTGCCGGGGGGCCGGCCCCCGTGCGGCGGTGCGGCACCCGGCATGGGTCCGGGCGGAGCCCGGGGAACGGTGGAAGGGCGGGCAGGGGAAACCGCCCCGCAGGGCCCGGCCACCCGCACCCGCCCACCGGACCTCCCCGCCGGGACGGTGGTGGCGGAAGTCCCGACCGGCCATCGCCGGACGGAGTTCGGCGCGGTGGGGCGAAGCCGGGGAGGCCCGCCAGGGCCGCACCGCGCGAGCGGCGCCTCGAAAGGGTGGCGGCCCGCCGGGGCCGCACCGTGCGGGCGGCGCCTCGGAGGGGTGACATGAAGGGATTCAGTCCGTAGGCTGCTGAATATGGATATGCACACTGTCGTGGTGGGAACGTCCGGGACCACCGCCGAAGACGTGATCGCGGTCGCCCGCGGCAATGCCCGCGTCGAGCTTTCCGGCGAGGCCGTCGCCGCGCTCGGGCGGGCCCGGGAGATCGTGGAGGCGCTCGCCGCGAAGCCCGAGCCCGTCTACGGGGTGTCCACCGGGTTCGGGGCGCTCGCCTCCCGGCACATCAGCCCCGAGCTGCGCGCTCAGCTCCAGCGCAACATCGTCCGCTCGCACGCCGCCGGCATGGGCCCGCGCGTCGAGCGCGAGGTCGTGCGTGCGCTGATGTTCCTGCGGCTGAAGACCGTCGCCTCGGGTCACACCGGCGTCCGGCCGTCCGTCGCGCAGACGATGGCCGACGTGCTCAACGCCGGGATCACCCCCGTCGTGCACGAGTACGGCTCGCTGGGCTGCTCCGGCGACCTCGCCCCGCTCTCGCACTGCGCGCTCGCGCTGATGGGCGAGGGTGACGCGGAGGGCCCCGACGGGACCGTCCGTCCGGCCGGGGAGCTGCTCGCGGAGGCCGGGATCGAGCCCGTCGAGCTCCGCGAGAAGGAGGGCCTGGCCCTCCTCAACGGCACCGACGGCATGCTCGGCATGCTGGTCATGGCCCTGGCCGACCTCGGCAAGCTCTACACCGCCGCCGACATCACCGCCGCGCTGACCCTGGAGGCGCTGCTCGGCACCGAGAAGGTGCTCCAGCCCGAGCTGCACGCCATCCGCCCGCACCCCGGCCAGGGTGCCTCCGCCGCGAACATGGCCGCCGTCCTAAAGGGTTCCGGGCTCGTCCGGCACTACCAGGAGGAGACCGCCCCGCGCGTGCAGGACGCCTACTCCGTGCGCTGCGCGCCGCAGGTCGCCGGCGCGGGCCGCGACACCATGGCGCATGCCGCCCTCGTCGCCTCCCGCGAGCTGGCCTCCGCCGTCGACAACCCGGTCGTGCTGCCCGACGGGCGCGTGGAGTCCAACGGAAACTTCCACGGCGCTCCGGTCGCCTACGTGCTCGATTTCCTCGCCATCGCCGCCGCCGACCTCGGGTCGATCGCCGAGCGGCGCACCGACCGGCTGCTCGACAAGAACCGCTCCCACGGCCTGCCGCCGTTCCTCGCGGACGACGCAGGCGTGGACTCCGGGCTCATGATCGCCCAGTACACACAGGCCGCCCTGGTCAGCGAGATGAAGCGGCTCGCGGTCCCGGCCTCCGCCGACTCGATCCCCTCCTCCGCCATGCAGGAGGACCACGTCTCGATGGGCTGGTCGGCCGCGCGCAAGCTCCGTACCGCCGTCGACAACCTCACCCGGATCGTCGCGATCGAGATGTACGCGGCCACCCGCGCCATCGAGCTGCGCCACGGGCTGACCCCGGCGCCGGCCAGCCAGGCCGCCATCGCGGCGGCGCGTGCGGCGGGAGTGGAGGGTCCCGGGCCGGACCGGTTCCTCGCGCCCGACCTGGCCGCCGCGGACGCCTTCGTTCGTTCGGGTGGTCTCGTGGACGCCGTCGAGGCCGTCACGGGCCCCCTGGCCTGAGGTTTTTGTTTCGAGCTGTTCGAGCGAAGGGTGCGGCCCCGGGGGATCCCGGGGCCGCACCCTTCGGCGTGTCCGGTGGCCGCTACGCCGTGCGCGAGCGGCGAACGGAGAAGGCCACGAAGCCGGCTCCGGCGCCCAGGAAGAGCGTGCCGCCGAGCAGGTAGGGCGTGGTGTCCACGCCGCCCGTGTCGGCGAGCTCGAGGGCGGGGCCGGGCGCGGAGGCGGCCTGGACCCGGGTGTTCGCGGCGGCGGGCGCGCCGGAGGCGGCCTTCGCGTGCTCGGGCGCGGTGGCTCCCGCCGAGGGGACGAACCACAAGGCGGCGAGGAGGGTGGTCGCTCCGAGAGCGGTGAGTGTTGATCGGCGTGCGGACACGGTGCGATCCCCCTTGTGGCAGCAGCGAATTGGCCCCGTGCGGTGATGCTACGGAAAGGGGCGGGTCGTGGGAAAGTCGGGGCTGCCGCGGGATTACTCTCCGTCGTATGAACCCTTCTGAGAACTCACGATACGTACGCCTTCGGGTGGATTTGGTACTTGAAGTGCCGGACGTCGACGCGCTCACCGGAGCCGCCCTCGCGCACATCAAGGCCGACGAGTTCATGCCGGACGAGGAGCGCGGCCACGCCGAGGCGGCCGTCCGGGAGGACGAGTCGGAGGCGCTGGCCTACCTGGTGGACCCCACCGACCTGGTCGCGGACATCCCCGGCGTGGAGCTCGCACAGGCCTCCTGGAGCAGCGAGCCCGTGGAATACGACCCCGAGTCCATGGAGTGGGACCTCGACGAGGAAGATGGGGAGCTCGACGAAGAGACTGACAACGCCTGACGGTGGGGTTGACCACATTCGAACGGAATGTGGCAGCACCTCGGGGTGTAATGCGTTGTCAGGACGAGGCAGGGGGTCATGCCCCCTGCCCGGGGAGTTCGGGGTTCCGGCAACGATGGAGTGGCGTGTGAGGACGGACAGTAAGCGGCGGAGAAGGTCCCTGGTGGCCATATCCGCCGTACTCGGCGGCGTACTGGTGCTCGCGGGATGCGGTGGCGACGACGGCGGCAAGACGCCGAAGTCCAACGGGGAGGCCTCGGCCAAATCCCAGGCGGACGTGGACGCGGCTGCGGCCAAGGACGCCTCCAAGGCCAAGATAGCCATCACGCCCAAGGACGGCGCCACCAACGTCGGCCTGAACGACGCGGCCACCGTGGCCGTCACCGAGGGCACGCTCACCCAGGTCGAGCTGAAGAGCTCCGAGGGCACGAAGGTGGCGGGCAAGATAGCCGCCGACGGCAAGAGCTGGAAGCCGGACGGCGCGCTGAAGCGCTCGACCAAGTACGCCCTGTCGGCGACCGCGAAGGACGAGGCGGGCCGCGAGGCGCACGAGAACGCCTCCTTCACCACGGTCTCCCCGCAGAACAGCTTCGTGGGCTCCTTCATCCCGGACGCGGGTCAGACCGTCGGCGTGGGCATGCCGGTCTCCATCACCTTCGACAAGCAGATCAAGGACAAGAAGGCCGTCCAGGCGGGCATCACCGTCACCTCCAGCAGCGGCCAGGAGGTCGTGGGCCACTGGTTCAGCACGCAGCGGCTGGACTTCCGCCCGGAGACCTACTGGAAGGCCGGCTCCACCGTCACGCTGAAGCTGGCGCTGGACGGGGTCCAGGGCGGCCCGGGCATCCAGGGCGTGCAGAGCAAGACCGTCACCTTCAAGATCGGCCGGAGCCAGGTCTCCACGGTCGACGCGAAGTCGAAGAAGATGACGGTCACCCGTGACGGCGCGGTCCTCAAGACCATCCCGATCTCGGCGGGCTCCCCGGAGAACCCGACCTACAACGGCCAGATGGTGATCTCCGAGAAGTTCAAGGAGACCCGGATGAACGGCGCCACCGTCGGCTTCACGGACGACGACGGCAAGGGCGAGTACGACATCAAGGACGTGCCGCACGCGATGCGCCTGTCGAACTCCGGCACCTTCGTGCACGGCAACTACTGGGGCCCGGACTCGGTCTTCGGCAGCGCCAACACCAGCCACGGCTGTGTCGGCCTGAACGACGCCAAGGGCGCGAACGACCCGAGCCAGCCCGCGGCCTGGTTCTACGACAACTCCCTCATCGGAGACGTCGTCACGGTCGTCAACTCCCCGGACAAGACCATCAAGCCGGACAACGGCCTCAACGGCTGGAACATGAACTGGGCGGACTGGAAGGCCGGCTCGGCCGTCTGACGCGCCGGCACGGCAGCCGAACCCCGCGACGGACGGCGGGGAGCCCCGACCAGGGAGCTCCCCGCCGTCCGTCTGTGCGTCGCCTGTGAGTTCGCGTTCTCATCCGGCTCTTATGGACGGCTTATCCGACCGTCACGGGTGCTGCCTACTTTCGGCCGCATGTTCTTCACCTACCTCCGGCGCGAACTGCGCCGACGCAGGAAGGCGGCGCTCGTCGTCGCCTCCGGACTCGCGCTGGGCATCGCCCTCGTCATCGTCGTCACCTCCGTCTCGGCGGGCATGACGCAGGCGCAGGGCAAGGTCCTCCAGTCGCTCTACGGCCTCGGCACGGACATGACCGTCACCAAGGCCCAGGCCCCGCCCGCGGAGGGGGAGACCGCGACCCGGCCCCGGTTCCGGTTCGACGCGAAGGGCGAGGGCGACGCGGAGGACGGGGCCGAGCAGAGCAGTGACCTCGTCATGCCGCAGGGCTTCGAGACCCTCGACGCCGCGACCGTGGCCAAGGTGTCCGGCCAGGACGGCGTCGCGCAGGCCGTCGGCGGACTCAGCCTGCAGGTGATGAAGGTCAACGGGCAGTTCAAGCGCGGGGAGTTCAAGCGCGCGGAGGGTGGCGGCACGGCCGCCAAGCCGGGCGCCACCGGCGGCGGTACGGGCGGCACGGTCGAGGGCGGCGGCGCCGACTTCGACGTCAACTCCTTCTCCGTCTACGGTGCGGACGTCACCCGGCCCGAGCTGGGCCCGCTCACCACCTCCGAGATCACCTCGGGCCGCACCTTCGCGGCCGGCGAGACCGACGCGGCCGTCGCCGTCGTCGACAGCGCCTACGCCACCAAGAACAAGTTCGCCGTCGACTCCGAAATCACCGTGAAGGGCGCCAAGTTCAAGGTGATCGGGATCGCCACCGCCGACAGCGGCGACGCGGCCGCCAACGTCTACGTCCCGCTCAAGCAGGCCCAGACCCTCGCCGGAACCCCCGACAAGATCACCACGGTCTACGTCCAGGCAAAGGACTCCCAGGCCATCGGCTCCGTCAAGCAGGCCATCCAGAAGAACGTCCCGGACACCACCGTCACCACCTCGGCCGACCTCGCCGACACCGTCTCCGGCTCGCTCTCCACCGCAGCCTCGCTCGCCTCCACCGTCGGCACGTGGCTCTCGTACGCGGTCCTCCTCGCCGCCTTCCTCGTCGCCGGCCTGCTGACCTCCTCGGCCGTGTCCCGGCGCGTCCGCGAGTTCGGCACGCTCAAGGCACTCGGCTGGAAGAGCGGCCGCGTCACCGGCCAGGTCGCCGGCGAGGCCCTGGTCAACGGCCTCATCGGCGGAGCGCTGGGCATCGGCCTCGGGCTCGGAGCCGCCTACGCCATCACCGCGATCAGTCCGCAGCTGACCGCGCAGCTCGCGGGCGGCGCCGGCCGGCTCCAGGGCCCGGGCGGCGGGGGCGGGGGTGGCGGCGGGATGATGCGCTCCGCGCAGCAGAGCGCCGGCAAGGCCCTCGACATCGCGCTCACCGCGCCCGTCTCGCTCTCCACCATCGGGCTGGCCGTCGCGCTGGCCGTCGCGGGCGGACTGATCGCAGGCGGCTTCGGCGGCTGGCGCGCTTCCCGGCTGAGGCCGGCGGACGCACTGCGCCGCGTCGAATAGCCCGCGGCCGCAGGTTCGTACGGCTGTGCGTCCTTCTGCGTGTGCAGCCCCGCGCATCCCTGACGGCCCGCCTGCCCGCCCGTCCCACCGCCCCGCAACCCGAGGGAACGAACCAGAGATGTACCAACTCACCGGTGTCACCAAGCGCTACCAGCGCGGCAAGGAATCCATCGACGCGCTCGCCGGCGTGGACCTCACCATCGAGGACGGCGGCCGCCTCGTCATCCAGGGACCCACCGGCGGCGGCAAGTCCACCCTGCTCCAGATGCTCGGCGCCCTGGACCGCCCGACGGCGGGACAGATCGTCCTCGACGGACTCGACCTCGCCACCGTCTCCGAATCGCGCCTCACCCGGGTCCGCGCGGAGAGCATCGGCTTCGTGTTCCAGTCCTTCAACCTGATCCCGACGCTCACGGCCCAGGAGAACGTCGAGACGGCCCTCGTCCCGCTCGGGCTGAAGGCCCGCGAGCGGCGCGACCGGGCCGCCGAAGCGCTGGACTCCGTGGGTCTCGGCGAGCGGATGGGGCACCTGCCCGGGGAGATGTCCGGCGGCCAGCAGCAGCGCGTGGCCATCGCGCGGGCGCTGGTGAAGCGGCCGAAGGTGCTGCTGGCCGACGAGCCGACCGGCAACCTCGACGAATCCATGCGCGACGAGGTCATGGAACTGCTCGAAGGGCTGTGGAAGGAACACGGCCTGACCTTCGTCATGGTCACCCACGACAGCGCGCTCGCGAAGCGGGCGCCGCGGGTGGCGACGATCCGCCGGGGGAAGGTGACCGTCACCGAAAACGCCTGAGACCGCCACCGAAAACGCCTGAGCGCCCCGCCGCGCTCCGGTTCGGGGCCCGGTTCAGGGTCAGGTTTAGGGTCCGGAGCATGACGATCACCCCACTCTCCGTACCCCCGACCGACACCGAGGTCGACCACTGGTGGGCCGTCCTGGCCGCGGCCAGGACGGCAGACCTGCCGGGGACTCCGCCGCCCTCCCGGACGGAGGTGGCCGGAGCGCTGCGGGTGCCCTCGGCGCGGGGGCGCTCGCTGCACTGGGCGACGGACGACGCCGTCGCCTCCCTGGTCCTCTTCACCGACGGAGCCAACGACCACACGGCGTTCCTGGACGAGCTGACCGTACGGCCCGACGCGCGGCGCCGCGGTGTGGGAGCGGCCCTGTGGGCGCTGATCCGCGAGGAGCTCCTCGCGGACGGCCGGACCTCGGTCGCGGCGGAGCTGGACCTGGGGGGTCCGGGTCAGGCGTTCGCCGAGTCCCTGGGCTTCGAGAACGTCCTGTCCATGGCCTGGTACGTACAGGACGTGCGGGAGGCGCTGTGGGTGCAGGGTGCGCGGGCGGCGAAGGGGGAGACGGTGCCCCTCGCGCCCGGCTACGAGCTGCACTGCTGGCCCGGGCTGGTGCCGGACGACCGGGCGCGGGCGGTGGCCGAGGCCCACGGGGCGATGGAGGACGCGCCGATGGGGGAGCTGGACCAGCGGATCCAGACCTGGACGGCGGAGCGCCTGCACGCGGCGCAGCGCAAGATCCTGGACCGGGGAGGCGCGCTGACCACGGTCGCCGCCGTCACCCCGGACGGCGCGGTGGCGGCCTACACCGAACTGGTCCTCCCCGACCCGGCGGGTCCGCGCGCGCTCCAGTACGACACGGTGGTGGTCCCCGCCCACCGGGGCCACGGCCTCGGCCGCGCGGTCAAGCTCCGGATGCTCACGGAGGCGGCGACCCGCCACCCGGACCTGCGCACCATCGCCACCTCGGTGGCGGACGACAACACCCCGATGCTCGCGGTCAACGCGGCCCTGGGCTACCGGCGCGAGCGCGGGCTCGGGTACTTCCAGCTGACGCTGTAGCCGCCGCCCTACGGGGCGGATTCCCCGACCGGACCGGGAGCGTGCTCCCGGTCCCGGTCCCGGTCCAGGCCCGGGGCCGACGCGGACCAGGAGGCGAGGAGGCTGAGGGCGTCGGCCGACGGGGAGCCCGGGGGTGCGTGGTAGGTGACCAGGAACTGCGCCGGGTCGTCCGGGAGGGCCAGGGTCTCGAAGGACAGCCGGAGCTCGCCGACCAGCGGGTGGCGCAGCCGCTTGACGCCGTGGATCTTGTTGTCGGCCACCGTGTGGGCCGCCCACAGCCTGCGGAACTCCTCGTTCTTGACGGACAGTTCACCGACCAGCGCGGACAGCCGTTCGTCGTCCGGGAACTGCCCGGCGTACACGCGCAGATTGCTCACCACCTCGCACGCCCGGCATTCCCAGTCCGCATACAGCTCCGCCGTCGCCGGGTCCAGGAACACCAGCCGCACCAGGTTCCGCTCCTGCGCCGGGAGCTTCCCGAAGTCGCCGAAGACCGCCGCCGCCAGCCTGTTCCAGCCTATGACGTCCTGCCGCCGCCCGACCAGGTACGCCGGTACGCCGTCCATCGCGTCCAGCAGCGTCCGCAGCTCCGGCCGGACCTGCTCGGGGCGCGGGGCCTGGCGGCGCTTGCGCGGCTTGGGGCCGGCCAGGTGGCTCAGGTGCGCGCGCTCCGTGCCGTCCAGGCGCAGGGCCCGCGCGATGGCGTCGAGGACCTCCGCCGACACGTTCTGGCCGTGGCCCTGCTCGAGGCGCGTGTAGTACGCGACCGACACCCCGGCCAGCTGCGCCAGCTCCTCGCGGCGCAGGCCGGGGACCCGGCGGTGGCGCCCGTAGTCGGGCAGGCCCACGTCCTCGGGGCGCAGCCGGGCGCGCCGGGAGCGCAGGAACTCGCCGAGCTCGGCTCGCTGATCAAGCTGGTCCATTACCCCAGTATCCCCGCGCGGGGGCGCGGACCGGGGGTGTCAGCCTGACCCCGCCAAGGGTAGGTCCGGCAGACCTAGGCAGGGCAGGGGGATGGGTGTCCGGGGCGCAGGAGTGCAGGCTGTGAACACACAGCGGAACCGCACCACACGTCCGCACCGCAGGTCCCCGCACCGCGGGTCCCCACACCACAGGTCCCCGCACCGCAGTCTTCCGAGGAGCCCCACCGTGTCCGTCACCCAGGTCGCCGCCTACGCCGCTCCCGCGCCCAAGGCCCCGCTGGAGCGCATCACCGTCCCGCGCCGTCCGGTCGGCGCGCACGACGTCCTCATCGACATCAAGTTCGCCGGCATCTGCCACTCCGACATCCACCAGGTCACCGACGGCTGGGGCGAGGGCATCTACCCCATGGTCCCGGGCCACGAGATCGCCGGTGTCGTCACCGAAGTCGGCTCCGGAGTCACCAAGTTCGCGGTCGGTGACCGCGTGGGCGTCGGCTGCTTCGTCGACTCCTGCCGCGAGTGCGAGCAGTGCCTCGCCGGGCAGGAGCAGTTCTGCGCCAAGGGCATGACCGGCACGTACAACTCCCTCGACAGGAACGGCGAGCCCACGTACGGCGGTTACTCCACGCACGTCGTCGTCGACGAGAACTACACCGTCCGCATCCCCGACGGCCTCGCGCTCGACATCGCCGCCCCGCTGCTGTGCGCCGGCATCACGCTGTACTCCCCGCTCAAGCACTGGAAGGCCGGCCCGGGCAAGCAGGTCGCGGTCGTCGGCCTCGGCGGCCTCGGCCACATGGGCGTCAAGATCGCCCACGCGCTCGGCGCGGAGGTCACCGTCCTCTCGCAGACCCTGCGCAAGCAGGAGGACGGGCGGGGGCTGGGCGCCGACCACTTCTACGCGACGAACGACGAGGCCACCTTCAAGGAGCTGGCCGGCCGCTTCGACCTGATCGTGTCGACCGTCTCCGCTCCGCTCGCCCTCGACGCCTACCTGGGCCTGCTCAAGGTCGACGGCGCCCTGGTGAACGTCGGCGCCCCCGAGGAGCCGGTCTCGCTGAACCTGTTCTCCGTCATCGGCGGCCGCAAGACCCTGGCCGGCTCGATGATCGGCGGGATCGCCGAGACGCAGGAGATGCTCGACTTCTGCGCGGAGCACGGGCTCGGTGCGGACATCGAGCTGATCCGCGCCGATGAGGTCAACGAGGCCTACGAGCGCGTCCAGTCGGGCGACGTCCGCTACCGCTTCGTCATCGACACCTCGACCATCTGACGGCCGGCCCGCTCCCGGCGGGCCCCGTCCGGTACCTGTTCGGCCCCCGGGGCGCGCTCTGCGAGCCCGCTCCGGGGGCCGTCACACGTTCTTCATGCCCCGTGCATGGTCTCGGCGGCCCTCCGCGCGGACGATCTTCTCATCAGCCTTCGGCCACCGGGGAGTTCGAGATGTCCAGCCGCCGCCATTTCCTCGCGGGTTCCGCGGCCGCCGCCGTCGGCCTCGCCGCGCTCCCGCAGGCCGTCCGGCCCGCACGGGCGGCCGCCGCCGGGGCGGAGGGCCCGCCCAACCTCGTGGTGATCCTGGCCGACGATCTGGGCTACGGCGACCTGGGCGCGTACGGCCAGAAGCTGATCAGCACCCCGCGCATCGACCGGCTCGCCGCCGAGGGGCTCCGCTTCACCGACGCCTACTCCGCGGCCGCGGTCTGCGCTCCCTCCCGCGCCGCGCTGCTGACCGGCCTGCACACCGGCCACGCCGCCGTCCGGGCCAACCCCTCCAGCGGCGGCCAGGGCAGCCTCGGCGCGGGCGACACCACCTTCGCGGAGGTGCTCCGGGCGCGCGGCTACCGTACGGGCCTCTTCGGCAAGTGGGGCTTCGGACCGGAGGCCGGTGACCAGCCGAGCCACCCGTCCGCGCGCGGCTTCGAGGAGTTCTACGGGTACATCGACCACGGCCACGCCCACGAGTACTACCCGGCGTACCTGTGGAACGGCAACGCCAAGGAGACCGTCCCGGCGGGCACCTTCGCCCCCGACGCGATCGCCGCACGCGCCCTCGGCTTCATCGACGCCCACGCCGCCGGCCCCGCCCCCTTCCTGCTCTTCCTCACCCCGAACCTCCCGCACGCCCCGAGCGAGATCCCCGACGCGAGCGCCTACGCCTCCCGCTCATGGACGCAGGCGAACAAGTCGCACGCGGCGCAGATCAGCCTCCTCGACGCACAGGTCGGCGCGATCGTCGACCGGCTGCAGGCGCGGGGCGTCGCGGGGCGCACGGTCGTCCTGGTGGCCTCCGACAACGGCCCGCACGAGGAGGGCGGGGTCAACCCGGACCTCTTCGACGCCAACGGCCCGCTGCGCGGCTACAAGCGGAACCTGTACGAGGGCGGCGTCCGCGTCCCCCTCGTCGCCTGGTCCCCGGGCCGGATCGCCCCCGGCACCACCAGCGCCCGCCCCACCCCGCTCTACGACCTCCTGCCCACCCTCGCCGACCTGGCGGGCGGCGCCCCGGCCCCCTCCGACATCGACGGGCTCTCGGCGGCCCCCGTCCTGAACGGCGCCCCCGCGCTCGCCCCGGTCCACGACCACCTGTACTGGTACCGGGACGAGCAGGGCGTCACCAGCCGGGCGAACACGCAGGACGGCGGCCGGGCGAAGCAGGTCGCGGAGGCCATCCGCAAGGACCGGTGGAAGGCCGTACGGTTCGCCCCGGCGCGGGACCGGACCGTACCGGACGCGCAGTGGCAGTTCGAGCTCTACGACCTGACGGCGGACCTCGGCGAGAAGAACGACGTGGCCGCCGCGAACCCGGCCGTGGTGGCCTCCCTCACCGCCCTGCTCCGCTCCTCCTGGGCGGACACCTACGTCCGCCGCCCGTGGGGCCTCGCGGCGGCCGCGGACGCTTCGGCGGCCACCGTCACCACGACCGTCTCGAACGGCACGGGCCGCCCCTGGCCGGACGTCCGCGTCACCCTCCCGCTCCCCGCAGGCTGGACGGCCGCCCCGGCGGGCCCGGCCGGCGCGGCCTCCCTCGCCCCCGGCGAGGCCCTCACCACGACGTGGCGGGTGACCGCGCCCGCGACGGCGGAGCCCGCACTGCTCCTGGCGCAGGCCACCACCTCGTCCGGCCTGGGCTTCACCGCACCCGCCCGCTACGCCCCGCTGCCCGCCCCGCCCACGCGGGACGGCTACCTCAGCGACCTCCCCTGGGTCTCGGCGTCCAACGGCTGGGGCCCGGTCGAGATCGACCGCTCCAACGGAAAACAGCCGGCGGGCGACGGCACCCCGATCGCCTTCGGCGGGGTCACGTACGCGAAGGGCCTCGGCGTGCACGCCCCGTCGGAGATCGTCTACCACCTGGGCGGCCGCGGGAACCGCTTCACCGCCCTGGTCGGCATCGACGACTTCTCGACGAAGCAGTCGTCGGCCGGAGGCACCCGCGCGATCGTGCGCGGCGACGGGCGCACGCTGGCCACGACGGGCCTGCTGACCGGCGCCTCGGGACCGACGGCGCTCGACGTCGACGTACGGGGGGTACGGCTGCTCCAGCTGGTGGTGGAGGATGCCAACGCGAAGTCGTCCTTCGACCACACGTCGTGGGCGCTGGCGCGGGTGACGGTGCTCTGAGCCGGTCGCTCCGGAGCACGCACGAGGCCCCGGCCCCCGCGCTTCGCGGGTGCCGGGGCCTCGTCCGTCAGCCGGTCGTCCGTCAGCCGGTCAGCCGTCGGCGCGGGCCACGCCGATCGGGCAGCTCACGCCCGTGCCGCCGATGCCGCAGTATCCGCCGGGGTTCTTGTCCAGGTACTGCTGGTGGTACGCCTCCGCCGGCCAGAAGGGGCGCTCCGAGGCCGGCAGGACGGCCGTGGTGATCGTGCCGTAGCCGGAGCCGGTCAGGACGCGCTGGTAGGCCTCGCGGGAGGCCTCGGCGGTGGCCTGGGCGGCGGGGGAGTGGGTGTAGAGCGCCGAGCGGTACTGAGTGCCGACGTCGTTGCCCTGGCGGAAGCCCTGGGTGGGGTCGTGGGACTCCCAGAAGAGCTTCAGCAGGGTTTCGTAGGAGACCAGGGAGGGGTCGAAGACGACCCGGACCACCTCGGTGTGGCCGGTGCCGCCCGAGCAGACCTCTTCGTAGGTCGGGTTCTCGGTGAAGCCGCCCTGGTAGCCGGCGAGGGTGGTCCACACGCCCGGGGTCTGCCAGAACTTGCGCTCGGCGCCCCAGAAACAGCCGAGGCCGAAGTCCGCGACCTCGAGGTGGGCGGGGTAGGGGCCCGCGAGGGGGTTGCCGAGCACGGTGTGCACGGCGGGCAGCCCGAAGAGCGGCTCCGCGCGGCCGGTCAGGGCTTCCTCGCGGGTGGGGAGCTCGGGCGTGCGGCGGTACGAGAACATGGATTCCCTCCTAGTGGTCTACCGGTAACGGCGGAGGCCGGGCCGGGATTCCCGCGGTACGCCCGGCCTGCCGGCCCCGGCCCGCCGGTTCCGGGCGCGAGGGGCACGAAGAAACCGCGCCAGGCAGGCCTGGCGGGGTTTCGACTTCATCGGGCGGTCGGGATCACTCCCGGGTCAGGGCGGTCCGCAGGTAGGCGATCAGATCGCCGGCCGGCACTTCGACCCAGGTGCTCGCGGGCACACCCACGCGCAGGACCTTGTAGGACTTCTCGCCCAGTTCCTGCACGAGGACCTGGCGGCTCGCCCCGTCCGCCGCGTCCACGCGGAGCCGGACGGCACCGTGCGAGATCGTGGGATAGAAGACCCGGAGCGTCTCGTCCTCGTGGATGCGGCGCATCAGGTCCCATTGCGGCCTGTGGAATTCGGACGACAGGAGGTCGGCCCACTGTGCAGAGGCAGGCTCTCCGTTTTCGATCGCCCGGACGAATGCGTCGAGCCGTACGAACGTGAACTTCGCCTCGAACTCGTCGAACGCCATGCCTTCGCGCCATGCGGTGAGCGCTTCCACGAGCAACCCGAGATCATCCGTGGATCCGATGGGCCAGGTGAATTCCGGAACGTAGACGCTCACCAGGAAATTGCGCTGCTCGGTCGAAAGGTCGACCGATACGACGCCGCGTACCGTATCGATCTTCGCGACGCCGGACACCGAGTGCACTGACCCGATGTCGCAGCCGCGCAATGCGGCGACCTCTGTCATGGCCTGTGCGAGGTCACCCAGAGCGGCCACGTCCGGGTAAAGATCTTTCCGGGGGGTTTCCATGTTCCCTTCCTCAGCGGCCGAAGGATCGGCACCAGCATGCGCCGATGCTCGAACCCTTCACGGGGTCGAGGGCTCCTATCAGCTTCGATAGATCCGGCAGGGGCACATCGTCCAGGGCCATGGCTCCCTTGGGGCCGGTCGGGGAGTAGAAATTGACCGTATCCCATCCGCGCTGACCGTTGGCGACAGCTCTGGCGATCAAGGACATCTCGTAGTCCGTGGCATGTCCGGCCTCGCCCGCCGTGAGGCCGCGCTGCGCAGCGGCCATGAAGTCGCCCTTGTCCCGCAGGCCCGTCATGTTGACGTGCAGTGTCACGTTCGAATCGGCGATTTCCTTTTCCACGATCTGGGCGTAAGTGTCCCGGGTCGCGTTGGAGAGGGTCGTGTGCCCCTCCGACCTTGCCCATTCGTCGAGCGCACCCTTCCGCTGCCATCCCAGAGCCAAGTTGCAGTTGTGGACGAGGGCCGGGGCGGCACCCGCGAGCACGTAGTAGGTGTGGAAGTCGCTGACGGTGAGGTTGTGGGTGGTGACGGCGTGGGGGTAGTTGCGCGCCGCCGTGACGGTGAGGGTGGTGCCGCCCGGCTGGCGAAGCTGTTCACCGGTGGTGAGTTCGCCGGCGTCGACCCACTGGTTGCGGGTTTCGCTCCAGTAGGGGTGGTGGTAGGTCGAGGTGACCTTGGCACCGGCGGCGCGGGGGTTGGCGTCGTCGGTGAGGGTGAGGTCGGTGAAGTCCTTGTCGTCGGGGGTGGTGATGGTGGTGGTGACGGTCTTGGGGAGGGTCTGGCCGGTCTGCGGGTCGGTGGCCATGACCACGTCGCCGTCCTTGACGTCCTCGATGGACTTGGCCGTGCCGTCGGCCATCAGGACCTGCACACCCGCGGGGAAGCTGTTGCATCCGGTGGCGGCCGCCGGTGCGTCGCCTCCGCCGGTGTTCTTCGCGGAGTCGGCTTCGTCGGCCACTGATTTCGCCTGGGTTCCCGCGCTGTCGCTGGCGGATTCCTTGGCTGCCTTCTCCGATGCGGCTTGGGCTGCCTTGGCTTCGGCGTCGCGGGCTTCCTTCAGTGCCTTCTTCGCCGTGCTGTAGGCCTCGGAGGCCTTGGATGCTCCGCGTTCGGCCTCGTGGATGGCGTCGTAGGCCTTGTTCATCTCCTTGTAGATCTTGAAGGCCTTGATGCCGACCTTGACGGCCTTGAAGAGCTTGCCCCAGGGGACGAAGTTCAGGGCCGTGTTGATGCAGGCCATCACGTCGCCCTTGGTGAAGCAGTCCCGGGCGTCGTTGTATCCGATGAGGTCACCGACCACGTCGATGACTTCGTCGATCAGCTTGTCGCGCTTCTTCTTGGCGTTGGTGACCTTGTTGTTCGCCTCGTCCAGGGCCGACCTGTCCGGCTCGTCCTGACTGGTGCCGCCGGTTTCCCAGAGATTGCCGGCGCTCTGGCTGTCGTCGGGGCAGTTGCTCTCGCACCTCCACATCAGAGCCAGGCCGCTGGGGTCCGATGCGTTGACGGGACTGTTGTTGGAGTAGGCGTAGGCGTTCCACTGCTGCGGGTCGCCTGCGTTGATGATCGGGTCGGGGCTGATGAAGCGTCCGGTGGTGGGGTCGTATTCGCGGGCGCCCAGGAGGGTGAGTCCGGTGGACTTCTCCTTGGTGCCTCCGATGAATCCCTTGTCCCCTGCCCAGGCGCCGGGGGCGGGCTGGGTGCCGCGCTCGTTGCCGAACGGGTCGCTCGCGCGTCGGACGTGGCTGAGGTCGGAGGCCTTGAACTGGACTCCACCGGTGCCGTGGTGGTCCGCGCCCTGGTAGGTGAACGCGGACGTGCTGTTGCCGGTGGTGCGGGTGACGGACAGGCCGCCGGGCATGCCGTAGGTGCGGACGTTGGAGACCTTGCCGCTGGCGGTGTCCAGGGTGAGCTGGTCGGCGCCGATGGTGAGGGTGGTGCTGGTGGGGTCGCGGCGGATCAGCTGGTTGCCGCTGGTGTCGTAGAGGTAGCTGGTGCCGGCGCTCTCGCCGGTGCCGACGATCTTGTCGAGCTTGCCCTTGCCGTTCCAGGTAAGGGACTTGGTGCCGGCGGTGTTGGTGATGCCGGCGGTGTTGCCGGCGGCGTCGTAGGTGTAGGAGGTGACCTTGGTTCCGGACGGGCCGGTCTCGGTCGAGGACATCAGTGCGTGCGGACCACCGGTACCGCCGCCCGTCTGCGGGTCGGTGGACGGGGTGTTGCTCTTCGGGCCGAACGTCTGGGCGATCGTGACGTCCTTGGCCGCGTTGCCGGTGACGTCCTTCTTCACCAGCTTCTTGCGGTTGCCGATCGCGTCGTACTCGTACTGCTGCCAGTACGGAGCCGTACCGCCCACGCTGGGCTTGCCGGTGCCGTCGACCTTCGGGCCCGTGCTGTTCGTGCAGCCGCCGATACCACGGACGCTGGGCGCGGGGGCCGTGGTCTGGGTGCCGGTGTCGGTCCAGGCCTGGGTCAGGCGCCCGAGGTAGTCGTGGGTGAAGCACTGCAGGTCGCGGCCGGTGCCGTCCTGGGTGTCACCGATCGAGGTGATCAGACCGGCCTTGTTGTAGGTGTAGTCCAGGACGTCGACGCTCGCGGTCGCGGCGGTCTGCTTGTCCAGGGTGGAACGGACCGGACGGCCGGTTCCCGCGTCGAAGTCGGTCGTGGAGACGACCTGCATGCCGGTGTCGCCGACGGTGGTGCGGATGGCCCGCCCGTAGGGGTCGTAGCGCACGTCCACGAGGTACGGGGTCTTGGTGAGCCCGATCTTGCCGCCGATGGAGGTCAGGTTGCCCGCTACGTCGTTGCCGTAGGTCACCGTCTCCACGCCGAGGCCGGCCTTGGGGATACCGGGCAGGGCCGCGGTCTTCAGCTGGCCGTATGCGTCGTAGGTGTTGGTCGTCTCGTAAGTGCCGGCCAGTTCCTTTTCGGTCGCCGGGATGGTGACCTTGGTGCCGAGGGGGCGGTAGCCGCCGTCGTAACCGGTGACCTCCGTGACGTAGGCGCTGCCCGTCTTGCCACCGACATAGCGGGTGGTGCTGTCGGGCTTGCCGAGCTTCTTGGCGTCGTACGTGAACGCGCCGACCTGCTTGGCCGGGTCCACCGCTGTGCCCTCGTACGTCGCGACGGGACGACCGAGGAGGTCGGTGACCGAAGTGGCGCTCTTGAGGCGGGCATCCGTGGAGGTGGACAGGTTCTTCTTGCTGTCGTAGACCGTGGTGCTGGTGCCCGAGTCGGGGTCGGTGGTCTTGACGACACGGCCGAGGAGGTCGTAGGCGAAGGTCCACTCGTTGCCGGCGGAGTCCTTCCGCGACAGCTCCTGGCCCTGGGTGTTGGTTACGGTCGTCGTGTCGTCGTAGGCACCGGTGGGCGTGTTGGCCTTGTACTGGCGCAGGATCGAGGTGGTGCCGTTGGTGATCGTCGCCGTGGCGAAACCGCCGGGCGGCGGAGTCTGCCGTACTTCGTCCACGCCCAGGTAGTCGGTCTTGGAGCGGGACTGCTCCACGCCGAAGGACTGGGAGATGGATGCGGTGACGCGGCCGAGGCCGTCGAAGACGGAGACGGTCTGGGCCGGGATCTTGCTGTCGGGCTGGACGCCGCCGTTGGGCAGGAACACGGCCGCGGAGGGCGCGCCCTGGTCGGTGTAGTAGGCGGCGCTGGTCTTGACCTGCCGACCGTGGGAGTCGAACAGCGCGTCCGTGATCATCCGGCCGGCGACGCCCGAGGGGGGCGAGGCCTGGGTCTGGCGGACGCGGCCGAGGCCGTCGTAGATGGAGTAGCTGGAGGTGTAGCTGTTGTCGTTCATGAGCGCCTGGCTCAGAACGGCGGACGGCGCGTTGGTGCCGTTCATCGTGTAAGAGAACTTGCGGACCGGCAGGTCCGTCGTGGAGTCCTGACCGGGCTGCCAGATCTTCACGACCCGCCCGAGCGCGTCATACGTACGCTCGGCGACGTGGTTGTTCTCGTCGGTGCTCTTCAGCGGCTGCGAACGGCCGATGTCGAGCGTGGTCGTCGACTTCCAACCCAGTGGGTTGGTGTGGGTGATGGTGTCCGGCAGGACGCCCGTGGCCGGGGAGTACTCGGTCGTGGTGACGGCGCCACCGGGGTGGGTGGCGTCGGTGCGGACCTTGTTGGTGTTGCTGGTGACGCGGCCGTAGGCGTCGTAGGTGGAGGTGGAGTTGAGACGGTAGACCGGCTTGCCGGTGCCGTCGTACTTCTCCAGGACCTCGGTGCCCGTGCCGTCCGCGGTGGCTCCGACCTGGCCGTAGGCCATGCCGTCGAAGTACGAGCGGGTGTCACCGACCGTGTTGGCCGCCGTCGGGGTCTGACCGCAGACACCGGAGATGACCAGGGTGCGGGAGGCGAGCTCGGTGACTGCCCCGCCCGGGCCGGTCGGGTACTCGAAGGTGGTGCACAGACGCTGGTCCGTGCGGGAGATGTCGCTGTTGTCGTCGACCTGGAGGGGCCGGGTGACGAGCGTCGTGTCGTACGTCGACGAGCGCTCGGAGGTGCGCCAGCTGCCGGAGGCGAGCTTCGCCCGGGTGGTGACCTTCGCCGTGTTCAGTGCACGGGCCGTGATCGCGGGCATCCCGGCGGACTGGGCGCGGGTCGCGGTGACCGGGCCGAGCCACGGCGTGGTGACCTCGTCCCCGATGACGGTTCCGTCGACGCCGTCGCGGTCGTATGTCTGGGTCTGGCGGACGAAGCCGGACAGGACCTCTTCGTCCTTGATCGTCCCGCCCTGCGTGTCGGTGACGTTCACGCTGCGCTTGGTGCCGTTGGCGAGGACGTCGCCGTCCATACCGCGCAGGTACGTCACCACGCTCTTGGTGCGCGGGGCTTCGCTCGCGTTGCCGTTACCGGTGCGGGTGGTGACGGTGGCGTAGCCGCGGAACTGGTCCCAGGTGCGGGTCTTGGCGTCGGTGAATTCTGAGTCGTTGCGGTGCCAGGCGATGCCGCCGCCGTACTCGTAGTCGGTGACGGTGGAGACCTGGCCGCCGACCTTGTCCTGCTGGGTCACGGACTGGACGATGACCTTGTTGAACCAGTCGTTGACCGGGTCCGCGAAGGACTGGCCGGGCAGGTACCACTTGACCGGCATGCAGGCCATCGTGTTGCCGTCCTCGGAGGACGGCATCGTGCCGTTGAGGCGCGAGCACTCGGGGGCCTTGTAGGCGACGTTGATCTGACCACCGGTCTCGGTGGTGATCGTCTGGATGCGCGGTCGCCGGTAGCTGGGCGCCGAAGCGTCGGTGCCGTCGGGGCGGCGGACCACGCCGTCGACACGGTTGGGGAACTGCGTGGCCTGGAACAGGACCGCGGGGAGCTTGATCGCGGTCTTGCTGTTGGTGGCGTTGCGCTGGATCGAGTCGAGCCACAGGGTCGGGGACGTGCCGTCACCCGGGTCCTGGAAGGACTGCTTGAGGTCGTACCAGTCGACCGTGCGCCACGCGGTGCCCGTCCAGACCTGACTGGCGATCTGGGTGAACTTCTTCGTCGTGAAATAGGTCGGGGACAGGTTCAGGCACTGGCCGGTGGCCGGGCATTCCTGGTCGATCGGGGTGTCGGGCCAGGAAGCGGCGTTCGCCTTGACCCGCTGGGCGGTGTCGGTGCAGGTGACCGCACCGATCACGACACAGCGTTCGGCGTTCTTGATGTTGATCTGGACGGCCGGCTTCGCGAGGCCCTTCGCGGTGATCTGCTCGGGCAGGCGCTGGCCGTAGCCGATCCAGGTCGGGTAGGAACCGCGCTGGTACTTCGTGTTGGTGCCGGTGCCGCCGTTCTGGCCACCGCCACGCCCGTAGAAGTTGTCTTCCTGCTCGTACCGGTAGGAGACCAGGTTCTGGTGCGGGTCCACGACGTAGTCGAGGTTCCACTGCCAGCCCAGCTGCTGCCACGTACCGTTCGCCGGAGTCGTCGCGCCCAGGCACTTGTCCTGACCACTGTTGAAATACACCGGCACCGTCGAGACGGACTTGGCCTCGGGGTCGGTGCCGTCGCCGCCGGGCAGGCGGTTGGAGCCGAAGTAGTACTGGGTTCCATCGGTCGTGGTGACCTTGAAGCCCTCGCCCTTCCAGGCCGCGTTGCGCTGCCCGGTCAGACGCTCGATCTTCGTACCGTCCTCACCCTGAAGGTGATAGACGCACGAGGTGTCGTCCCGGACGATCTGGCCCGAGTGGCCTGCCAGGTTCAGGGACAGGATGTCCCCGGCCCAGCATTCGTCACCCGACTCCGCGATCCCCGCGTCCTTACAGCCCTTGTAGGAACGCGAGATCGAGCCAGGACTCCAGTCCCAACCCTCACCAAAGCCACTGGACTGCGCGTTCGTCGACGCCGTACGGCCATCGATCGAGGACGAGTCGTAGGCCAGGCCCACATCCGGGCCCGCGCCCGCGATCGCGGAGGGAACCTCGACGGTGTAGCCGTAGGTGAAGTTCGCCGCGTTCGCGCCGGCCTGCCACGACATGGACGGCGCGATCGGCGTCGCGGTGAAGTCACCACTCGCACCCGACGGACCCGCCTCCACCGCAAGCGCAACCGCCTGCGACGCCAGCATCTGCGGCGCATCCGACGGAGCCGACTTGAAGGCAGTCGCCTTCGTCTTGGGTGCGTCGATCTCCGCGACCAGACGGCCCGAGGCGTCCTTGCGGGAAGCGACCGGGGTCCGGGCCGTGCAGCCCTTCGCGCCCGGAGTCGTCAGCGCGCAGTCGGGAAGACGCACCACACGCGCACGGTCCGCCCAGTTCGCGCCAGTCGTCTTCGCCAACGCCGCGACGTCGAAACCGACCTGGACCTTGCCCGAAGCAGCGCTGCCCGCCGCGTCGGTCAGAGCGACGAGGACGCCCCCGACACCCGCCGCACGCGTCTTCGCCTCGTCCTTCACCTCCACCCGAAGCGAACCCTCACCGGAACCGGAACCAGAAGCGGAACCGGAAGTAGCGAGCTCCGACAGCTTCGCCGAACGGTTCACCCCCTTGGCGGGAGCAACCCACACGGGCAAAGAGCCGGCCTGAACCGACTTTCCTGCGCCTGCGGTTGCCGCTCCACCGGTAATGGAGAGCGGAACGGTCGCGGAACCGGACGGGGCCTTCGCCTTCTCATCCGGCTTCCACGCCTTACCGGCCGGCGCCTTGGCGTTGACGGGCTTGGCATTCGAGCCCTTGACGGGCTTGGTCTGCGGGAGCGCCGTATTCGGCGGCACCCACACCTTCGGCGGCTTCGCCACCGCTTCGACCGCGGGCAAGCCCAGGCCGGAGATGAACACCGCAAGCACGGCGACCATCGCAACATGTGGCCGTCTCGCGCGCGCACGCGAAAGCAAACCACCCTGACGAGACAACAAACTTCCCCCACAAAAAGGAACGACAAAGGCCGGCTCTGGCAGAGGCCGGACAGCGCACCTTAAGGACGGGGGGTTTCAATCGTTAAATTTTCCTTAGGATCTTCTTACATGATCAATGTCACTTGACGGCCAACATAACCCTTATTGAGGTGAACCGGGCATACCGTGCTTATGAAATCTTGACAGGTTTTCGGCCAGCAAGGAACGTGCGCGTGACCTTCGTTCACCGACGCACATAGCGAGGACCTCTGCGCATGAGGCCATCTTCTTCATCTTCCGACGCCAGACCGGGGACCCTCCGGCGTCGGCGGGCATCCGCGGCCGTGATGCTTCCCGTCGCGGGCGCCGTCGTGCTGTCCCTCGGCGCCGGGCTCATCACCGCCCCGGGTGCCTTCGCCTCGAACGGGCCGGCCGACAGCAACTGGCCTGCCTCGACCCCCAAGCCCGAGCCCACCGCCGAGCAGAAGGCTGTGGAAGCGGCGCTGGCGCAGGCGAAGAGCAGCGGCAAGCGCGTGGTCATCGAGCACCTGACGACCGGCAACTCGCAGACGTTCGCCAACCCGGCCGGCACCCTCAGCGTGGACGCCGCCTCGGCGCCCGAGCGGGTGAAGCAGGCGAACGGGTCGTGGAAGGCGATCGACACCACGCTCCGGGTGAACGCCGACGGGACCATATCCCCGGCGGTCGTTCCGTCCCCGCTCCGCATCTCCGGTGGCGGTAGCGGCCCGATGGCGACGATGGGCACGGCCGACGGCAAGAAGCTGGCCTTCAAGACGCCCTTCAAGCTGCCCAAGCCCACCCTCGAGGGCAATGACGCGCTCTACGAGAACGTCCTGCCCGACGTCGACCTGCGTCTGACCGCCACCCGGCTCGGTGGCTGGAGCCAGGTCCTGATCGTCCACACCGCGCAGGCCGCAGCGAACCCGGCGCTGAAGAAGATCCGCCTCGGCGTCGACGCCCCCGGGCTGAAGACCACCGCCGACGCAGCCGGCAACATCAGCTTCAACGACGCCCAGGGCAAGGCCCGCTTCACCAGCCCCACCTCCTTCATGTGGGACTCCACGAAGAAGGCCACCCCTGAGGCGGCCGCCCCGCAGGGCGGCAGCAAGAGCGGGAAGTCCGCCGCCGCGAGCGGCTCGAGCGGATCGGACGCCCCGTCGTCGGCGCCGGCCTCCGCCGACCGGGTCATCGCCTCCAGCGCGGACGCCCCCGGCGACACCGCCAACGTCAAGCCCATCGGCGTCAAGGCCGATGCCACCGGCATCGACCTGATCCCCGACACCTCGCTCCTCGGCCAGGGCACCGGCCCCTGGTACATCGACCCGGGCGTCAACCCCTCCGCCGACAGCGCCAACCAGGCCTGGTCGCAGGTCCAGGAGGCGTACCCGGACACCAACGAGTTCAACGGCACCTCCGACGGCCAGAACACCCCGGCCTCCGGCTACTGCGGATACTCGACCTGCACCCGCAAGGGCCGCGAGCGCGCCTACTTCCAGATCGGCATCAACTCGGGCATCCACGGTGCCGAGGTCCTCGACGCGCGGCTCTACGCCACCGTCGTGTCCTCCTCCAGTCCGAGCACGGCCACGCCGATGGGTCTCTACCACAGCCCCACGGGCATCAGCAGCCCCACGAGCTGGAACCGGCAGCCCTGTGACAAGGCCTCGCGCATGGGCGGCTGCACCAAGATCGGTGGAGCCACCATCTCGGGCACCGGTGAGATCCAGTACAACGTCACCAGCCAGATGAAGAACGCGGCCTCCGGCCGCTGGTCGACCTTCACCTTCGGTCTCGCGCCGGACGACGAAGGCAACATGTACTACCGCCAGCGGTTCAGCAACACCCCGCACATCGTCACCACGTACGACTTCCAGCCCCACATCGGCAACCCCCGCACCAGCCCGACCCCGGGCTTCGCCGGCACCGGCACCTACTCCGCCTGCACCACCCCGGGTGCGGCCCAGCCCTGGGACAACCCGGGCTGGATCGGCGCCAACACCAACATCCAGCTGACGTCCGAGACCTGGTCGCCCACCGGCCGCCAGCTCCAGACGACCTTCCAGATCTGGGACGACGACGCCGCCGGTGCCTCCGTGTGGCACCAGACCGGCTGGAACGGCTCCGCGGGCGACGCCGTCGTCAACGCCGGCGCGCTCATCGAAGGCCACCAGTACGGCTGGACCTCGCGCACCACGGACGACACGCTGACCAGCGCCGAGAGCAACTGGTGCTTCTTCCGCGTCGACCGGACCCCGCCGTCCGCAGCCGTGACCTCGACCGACTTCCCGCTCTCCGGTACCACCGGTGGTCACCCCAAGCGTGTCGACGAGTCGGGCACCTTCACCCTCGCCGGTGCGGACAACGCCCCGACCACCGGTACCAACCGCAGCTCGGGCCTGGCCTGCGCCCGCTGGACCACCGACCCGGTCAAGGCGGCCTCCGACTGGAACTGCACCGACACCGACCCGCAGATCATCAAGACGTTCACCGCGGGCAAGGCCAACATCACCTACACCCCGCGCGCCTGGGGCACCAACTACCTCTACCTCCAGACGCAGGACAACGCGGGCAACATGTCCCAGCCCG
>NZ_JBIAHN010000010.1:0-356812 GCF_042870555.1 Streptomyces sp. NPDC006487 | reverse complement strand
CTGCACTGGTACAACTACCACCGACCCCACACCGGCATCCAAGGCCAAACACCCGCCAGCCGCGGCACCAACCTGTCCGGACAACACACCTAGGGGCCTGTCGCCCCCCCCTACGCCGCCAGCAGCGGGCTCGCGTTGCGGCGCAGCCAGGCGCGGTAGGGCGGAGTGCCCAGCGCCGCTTCGCGGTAGGCCGCGCGGAGGTCCTCGTACACCCCCTCGGACACCTGCGCGTGCACCCCGGGGCGGGTCGCGAGGAGGAGGCGTACGGCGAGCGGGTCGCCCGAGAGCGGCCGGATCGCCATGTCCTCGCGCATGCCGGAGGTGGGCTGGCAGGGGGCGACGGCCTCGCCGGATGCGATCAGCGAGGCGGCCGTGTGGTAGTCGGCGTGCAGCAGGGGCGGGTCGAGGCCGGCGCCCGCGAGGACCCGGCGCAGGCCGTCCCACTCCCCGTCCACCGACGGGTCCACGGTCCACCGGTCGGCGGCGAGGTCGCGCAGCTCCACCACCGACCGGGCCGCCGCCGGATGGTCCCGGGACATGGACACGAACTGCGGCTCGCGCTCCATCAGGACCCGTAACTCCAGCCCGGGAGGCACCCGCAGCGGGCTGCCCTCCACCTCGTGCACGAAGGCCACGTCGAGCCGGCCCGCGGCCGTCATCCGCAGCAGCGCGTTGGCGGACACGTCGACCATCAGGTCGGTCTCGGTGTCGGGCAGCCGCCGGTGCAGCCGTCGCAGCCAGCCGGGCAGGGCGCGGCTGGCCGTCGAGCCGATCCGCAGCCGGGGCCCCTGGGACAGCGCCCGCGCCTCCGCGACGAGGGCCGCCATCTCGGCCAGGAGCGGCCGCGCCCGCCCGAGTATGGTGCGCCCGAAGGGAGTCGGCCGGCATCCGGTGCGCTCGCGCAGGAACAGCTCCCCGTCCAAGGCGCGTTCGATGCGCCGCAGCTGGGTCGTCAGGGAGGGCTGGCTCACGCCGAGCTGCCGGGCGGCCTTGTGCAGGCTGCCGGCGTCGGCGATGGCGCACAGGGCGCGCAGGTGCCTGACCTCAAGCTCCATGCCCCGAGAGTAGGCCGGGGCTAGCCGACCGCACCAGTAACCGGTATCCCCTCGAATCCCGCCATTCTCTTGGGAGTCGGGCTTCCGAAATCCCCCCGATAGGCCGGCGTTATCGGGGGCTGACATCATCCGCCGGCCACTCCCGCTCCCCCAGACTCCGGTACCGAACGACCCCCCACCGCACCGGATGAGCAGGAGTCCCCCACATGCGCCACTCCCGCAAGACCACTCTGTCCGCCGTCGGCCTCGGAATCGCCGCCGTCCTCGGCGCCGTCGTCCCGGGCACGACCGCCACGGCCTCGGCCGGCGCCGGCAGCCCGAGCACGTACGCCGCGTACGAGCAGTCGAAGGAGAACCAGGCCGCCAACCGCGCCTTCTTCGAGGCCGTGCGGCGCTCGGTGGCCGAGCAGCGCGCCGCGGCCCCGGGCCTGGCGGCCGTGACCGTCACCTACAACACCCGCAACGCGCCGAGCTTCCGCACCCAGATAGCCCGCTCCACGCAGATCTGGAACAGCTCGGTTGTCAACGTCAAACTGCAGGAGGTGTCCTCGGGCGGGAACTTCTCGTACTACGAGGGCAACGACTCGCGCGGTTCGTACGCGAGCACGAACGGCCACGGCCAGGGCTACATCTTCCTGGACTACCGGCAGAACCAGCAGTACAACTCCACCCGCGTGACCGCGCACGAGACCGGTCACGTGCTCGGCCTGCCGGACCACTACTCGGGCCCGTGCAGCGAGCTGATGTCCGGTGGCGGCCCCGGCACCTCCTGCCAGAACGCCAACCCGAACTCCGCGGAGCGCTCGCGCGTCAACCAGCTGTGGGCGAACGGCCTCGTCGCCTCCGGCCTGGACGCGAAGGGCTAAGCCCCCTCGGCTTCGTACGCCGTGCACTCCGGGTTCCTGCAGGGACCCGGAGTCCATGCCGGAACGAAGATCCCCAGGGATTTGCGCCGTCCGACCATCGTGTCGACGGGGCTCCCGCAGGCCGGGCACGACTGCTGGTCGTGCCCGGCCCGCGGGGCGACCGTCCCGTGCGCCTGCTGTTCCCGCTGTTCACCGGCCATACCTCCACGGTAGGCCGGTTTCGCCGCTTCGGCGGGTCAGCGCTTGACCGCGTACGAGGTCACGACCTGGCCGCCGCCGAACGTCTCGACCCCGGTCAGCTCCAGGGGGCGCGCCCCGAACCCGGCGCGCGACATCGGCATGCCGGTGCCGACGAGGACCGGGTAGGTCTTGACGACGAACTCGTCGATCTCGTCGATCAGCTGCCCCGCGAGGTCCGCACCGCCGCACAGCCAGATGCCGAGCCCGTCCCCGGCCTTCAGTTCCCGGACCTCCGCCACCAGATCGCCGCCGATCAGCCGCACCGCCGGGTCGGGCGAGGTGGTGAGCGAGCGCGAGACCACGTACTGCTCGCGCATGTGCCCGTACGGGCTCGTCAGGCCCAGCTCGAGGCCGGGCCCGTACGTACCGCGCCCCATGAGCACCGTGTCGAAGTGCTTCGGTCCGGCGTCCTCGATCCCGAGCCGGACGCGCCCCGGGGTGGAGATGGTCTCCGGGTACTCGGCCTTGAGGAAGTCGATGAACTCGCCGTCGAGGTGGCTGTAGATGAAATCGGCGTCGCCGTCCGGGGCTCCGATGAAGCCGTCGACCGAGGTGGCGATGAAGTACGTGAGCTTGCGCAAGCGATTCTCTTCCGTTCGGCAGTGCACCCCCATCGAGGCACGTCGATCAAAGTACTTCAGGTGAAGTGGTATCGCAAGGAGGCCGGGTGCTGCGACCGGGAATCACTGCGGCTTGCGCCACATCGGCCACATGAGCGGCCCGTCCGGCAGCCGCACCGCCTCGCCCGTGAACTGCCAGCCCAGCCGCTCGTACAGCACCTTGCTGCGCTCGCTGCTCGCCTCCAGGTACGCCGGAACGCCCTCCAGGTCGCAGCGCTCCAGCACCGGCCGGATCAGCTCCGTGCCCCGCCCCTCGCCCTGCCGCCCCGGGGCGACCGCGATCATCAGCAGGTACTCGTGCTCCTCCGCCATCGGGTGCACCGCGCCCGTGAGCCGGCCCACCAGCTCGCACCGCTCGTTGTCCGGGTCGGCCACGGCCCGCATCTTCGCCGGGACCTCGTCCTCGACGTGCTCGGCGTCCGGATCGCCCGCCGGGACCCGCAGCCACAGCGCCGCCGCCGAACCGTCCACCGCGTAGTCGATCCGGCCCTCGGCCAGGGCCACGTCGACGAACACGCCCAGGAACTTCCCGTGCACCGCGGCCCGGTGCTCCGGATCCGGGAAAACCCAGCTGCTCACCGGATCATTTTGGAAGGCCTCGTCGAGCAGCCGCGCCACGGCGTCCCGGTCCGGCTGACCGGCCTGACGTATCTCCAGCCCCATGGGTCACACCCTTCGCTTTCATTCACGTCATTCACGTCATTCACGCGTCAACAACCGTGAGTGATCCTAGGGTTGGCCCACCGACGCAGAAAGGCCCGTTCCGGCACCGTGCGGTGCCGGAACAGGCCTCCGGAGGTCCCCCCTCGCCCCTACGCGGTCGTGGTCATGCCGTCGTCACGTCGTCGTCACTTCGTACGCCGCGTCACGAACTCCGCGAGCGCCAGCAGTCCGCCCGCCGCCCCGAGGTCCGGGACGGCCCGCGACAGCTGCTGCACCGCCCGGCCCATCCGGTCGGCCGCGTGGGCCTGCGCCCAGTCCCGCCCCCCGGCCCGCTCCACCGCCGCGGCCGCCCTGCCCACGTCCTCCCCGGTCATGGCGCCCGCGTACAGCGCGGCCAGCTCCTCCCCCGCCTCGGTGCCCGAGGTGAGGGCGGCCACGACCGGGAGGGACTTCTTGCGGGCCAGCAGATCGGCTCCGGCGGGCTTTCCGGTGTGGCCGGGGTCCCCCCAGATGCCGATCAGGTCGTCGATGAGCTGGAACGCCAGCCCGGCCTCCCGGCCGAAGGCGTCCATGGCGTCGACCTCGTCCGGGCCTGCCCCCGCGTACAGCGCGCCGAGCGCGCACGAGGTGCCCAGCAGGGCCCCCGTCTTGGCCGTGGCCATGGTCAGGCACTCGTCGAGGGAGACGCTGCGGCGCTGCTCGAAGGCGCAGTCCGCCTGCTGGCCCGCGCACAGCTCGACGATGCAGGCGGCGAGCCGCGCCGAGGCGGCCGCCGAGGCCGGATGAGGGTCCTCGGCGAGCAGCCGCAGCGCGAGCGCCATCATGGCGTCGCCCGTGATGATCGCGTCCGAGGTGCCGAAGACCGTCCAGGCCGTCGGCCGGCCGCGCCTGCGCACGTCCTTGTCGATGACGTCGTCGTGCAGCAGCGTGAAGTTGTGCGCCAGCTCCACGGCCACGGCCGGCCGCACGGCCTCCCCGGCCTCCCCCGCCTCCGCGTCCCCGCGCACGGCCTGCGCGGCGGCCAGCACCAGGGCGGGCCGGATGGCCTTGCCGGCGCTGCCCGCCGCCGGGGTGCCGTCCTCGTGCTCCCAGCCGAAGTGGTACATCGCCACCCGCCGCATCGAGCCGGGCAGGCTCTCCACGGTCCGGCGCAGTTCCGGGTTGACCGTTTCTCTCGTCCGCTCCAGCAGGACGGCGGCTTCCTGCCCCTCGCTGGTGGTGATCGCCTCAGTGGTCGACATGGCGTGTGCGCTCCGTCCCGTCCTGTCCCGTCCTGCTCCGTGGCCCTCGCTCCCGCGCCGGCCGGGTCAGCTCCAGCGGGCGATCTCGACGTTCTCCAGGACGCCGAGCGCGTCCGGCACCAGTACCGCCGCGGAGAAGTAGGTGGTGACCAGGTACGAGATGATCGCCTGCTCGCTGATCCCCATGAACCGCACCGAGGTGCTCGGTTCGATCTCGTCCGGGATCCCGGGCTGGTGCAGGCCGATCACGCCCGACTCGTCCTCACCGGTGCGCATGCAGAGGATGGAGGTCGTGCGGGCGTCGCTGATCGGGATCTTGTTGGACGGGAACATCGGGACCCCGCGCCAGGACGGCACCCGGTGCCCGCCGATCTCCACCGACTCCGGGTACAGCCCGCGCTTGTTGCACTCGCGCCCGAAGGCGGCGATGGCCTTGGGGTGGGCCAGGAAGAACTTGGAGCCGCGCCGCATGCTGAGCAGCTGGTCCATGTCGTCGGGGCTGGGCGCGCCGTCGTGGGACTGGATGCGCTGGTCGTAGTCGGCGTTGTGCAGGAGGCCGAAGTCGCGGTTGTTGAGCATCTCGTGCTCCTGGCGCTCGCGCAGCGCCTCGACCGTGAGCCGCAGCTGCTGCTCGGTCTGGTTCATCGGCTGGTTGTAGAGGTCGGCGACGCGGGTGTGCACGCGCAGAACCGTTTGCGCGATGGAGAGTTCGTACTCGCGCGGCCGGGCTTCGTAGTCCACGAAGGTGCCCGGCAGCACGGCCTCGCCCTGGTGGCCGGCGGAGAGGTCGATCGCGGCCTCGCCGTACTTGTTGGTGCGCTGCTCCGGCAGGGACCGTACGGAGTCCACGTGGGCGCGCAGCGAGTCGACCCGGTCGGCGAGGATCTGGAAGTCCTGGCGGGAGAGGACGAGCACGGTGCCGGCGGTGGCGGCGCGGGCGGTGTACTCCCAGATGGCCTCCTCGTCGACGAGGGAGTCCTCGCCGAAGAAGGCTCCGTCGGCGACGGTCTGCAGGACGGCGTCGTCACCGTAGGGGCCGGGGCCGATCTGGTCGATGCGACCGTGGGCGAGCAGGAACACCTTGTCGGCGGGGCTGCCGAAGGAGGTGAGCTCCTGGCCCGGCTCGAAGTCGATCTGGTGGCAGCGCGCGGCGAGTTCGGCCAGCGCGTCGGGGTCGTCGTAGTCGCGCAGCACGGGGAGCTCCCCCAGCTCCGCCGGAATCACCTGCACCTGCGTGCCGGTCTTGATGAACTCCACGATGCCGTTGCCGACCGAGTAGCTCAGCCGCCGGTTGACCCGGTACGTGCCGCCCTGGACGGATACCCAGGGGAGCATCTTCAGGAGCCACCGCGAGGTGATTTCCTGCATCTGGGGCGCGGACTTGGTCGTGGTTGCCAAGTTCCGCGCGGCCGATGTGCCCAGACTGCGCTGCGGTGCCTGGGTCTCGGATTCGGAACCTGCCTGGACCGACATGAATTTCCCCTTCGATCACTCCATGAATCTGCGGACGGAGCCTTTCAGTACGGACCGTGGTGGGACCATTACACAAAAGGGTGGGACTACTCCGTTCGTGGCTGGGCACCCTCTTGAGTTCAACTCCCGCCCCACGAGGCACTCGGACCCCACCCGTTTCAGCCATCCCGCACAATGACCCTCTTTTAATTTGCACGCGGGATGCAAGTTTTCTACGCTGGACCCATGCGGCTGACCCGATTCACCGACCTCGCCCTGCGCGTCCTGATGCGCCTGGCCGTCGCGGAGGCGGACCTCCCGACCACGCGCGACGTGGCGGCGACCATGGAGGTCCCGTACACCCACACCGCGAAAGTGGTCGCCAAGCTGCAGCATCTCGGTCTGGTCGAAGCCCGCCGCGGACGCGGCGGCGGCCTCACCCTGACCGCCGCCGGGCGCGCCGCCTCGGTGGGCGGGGTGGTCCGCGAGCTGGAGGGCGCCGGCGACGTCGTCGACTGCGACGGCACCGTCCCGTGCCCGCTGCGCGCCGCCTGCGTGCTGCGCGGGGCGCTGCGCCGGGCCCAGGAGGCCTTCTTCGCCTCCCTGGACCCGCTGACGGTGAACGACCTGGTCGCGGCCCCGACCGGTCCGCTCCTGCTGGGCATTTCGGGCGGCTCGCCGGGGGCCGGAAGACCCTGACGATGCAGGCCGGATGGCCGGTTCGCACCGGCACTGGACCCGCATAGCCTGACCCTGACAGCCACTTCGAACACAAGTCCGCCCCGCAGTGGACACCCGCAGCGCCTCCTTAAATGCGCATCTCATATTCCAGTTCTGCGATCCACCCCGACCCGAGGAGTCACCGATGCTTTCCGAGAAGTCGACCGCGACCGTACGAGCCACCCTGCCCGCCGTCGGCGCGGCCATCGGCGACATCACGGAGCTCTTCTACGGGAAGCTCTTCGCGGCCCACCCCGAACTGATCCGCGACCTCTTCAACCGCGGCAACCAGAACGCCGGCCTCCAGAAGCAGGCCCTCGCCGGCTCCATAGCCGCCTTCGCCACCCACCTGGTCGAGCACCCCGAAGCCCGCCCCGACGTGATGCTGAACCGCATCGCCCACAAGCACGCCTCCCTCGGCGTCACCCGCGAGCAGTACCCCGTCGTCCACAAGCACCTCTTCGAGGCGATCGCGGAGATCCTCGGCGAGGCCGTCACCCCCGAGGTCGCCGAGGCCTGGGACGAGGTCTACTGGCTCATGGCCAACGCCCTCATCGCCATCGAGGAGCGCCTCTACGCCGAGCAGCAGGTCCTCGCCGGAGACGTCTGGCGCGACTGGACGGTCGCCGCCCGCGTCGAGGAGACCGCCGACTGCGCCACCTTCCACCTCACCCCGGCCGACGGTGCGCCCGCACCCGGCTTCAAGCCCGGCCAGTACGTCTCCGTCCAGGTCGAACTCCCCGACGGCGCCCGCCAGATCCGCCAGTACAGCCTCTCCAGCGCCCCCGGCTCCCCGGTCCGCTCGATCACCGTCAAGCGCGTCCACGGCCCGGCCGCCTCCGGCCCCGACGGCGAGGTCTCCCACCACCTCCACGCCCACGTCCGCACCGGCGACGCCCTGCGCGTCTCGACTCCGTACGGCGACCTCGTCCTCCAGGACTCCGACGCGCCCGTGATCCTGGCCTCCGCCGGCATCGGCTGCACCCCGATGCTCTCCATGCTGGAACACCTCGCCGACACCGCCCACACGGCCCCGGTCACCGTCCTGCACGCCGACCGCTCCCCCGCCGACCACGCCCTGCGCGCCGACCACCGCGCCCTGACCCACAAGCTGCCCGACGCCTCCGCGCACTTCTGGTACGAAGCCGACGCCGAACCCGGCGACCGCCAGGGCCGCCTCGACCTCACCGCCGTCCCCGTCGCCCCCGGCACCAAGGCCTACCTCTGCGGGCCCCTCCCCTTCATGCGCGCCGCACGCGAACAGCTCATCGCCAAGGGCGTGGCCCCCGCGCACATCCACTACGAGGTCTTCGGCCCCGACCTGTGGCTCGCCTCCGCGTGAGCCGTGCGCCGGGTGCGCGCCCTTGCGACGGAACGACCGCCTCCACTAAACGTTGAGTAACCATTCGGCTACTCACAGCCAAGGAGGCGGTCATGTCCGCACCCCTGTCCGCGGTCCGGTTCCTGAGCGCCCTGCGGGCCGAGGGCCTGACGGTCGTCGAAGTCGGCGACTGGCGCACCCACAACCGCAACCACAAGGGCCCCTGGGGCCCCGTGCACGGGGTGATGCTCCACCACACCGTCACGCACGGGACCCCGTACACCGTCCGGCTCTGCCGCGACGGCCACCCCGACCTCCCCGGCCCGCTCTGCCACGGCGTGATCACCAAGGACGGGCGCGTCCACCTGGTCGGCCACGGCCGCGCCAACCACGCGGGCGCGGGCGACTCCGACGTCCTGGCGGCGGTGATCGCCGAGAAGCGCCTCCCGCCCGACCAGCACGCGAACACCGACGGCAACCGCCACTTCTACGGCTTCGAGTGCGAGAACCTCGGCGACGGCGAGGACCCCTGGCCGGCCACCCAACTCGACGCCATGGCCCGCGCGTCGGCCGCCCTGTGCCGCGCCCACGGCTGGACCGCCCGCTCGGTCGTCGGCCACCTCGAATGGCGCCCGGGCAAGATCGACCCGAAGGGCTTCACGATGGCCTCGATGCGCGACCGCATCACGGAACGCCTCAAGTAGCCGCCGGTACGGCCGCCCGGGCCGGGCCCGCTCTGACGTGCGACGGAACGGGCGGGTGCGGCACACAATGGGCGGGTGGAACGTTCAGTCGCCCCCGACCCCGACCCCGATCCGGTCCTGCGGCCCCGGCCGGCCTCGCCGTTGCTGGAGGTCCGCGACGAGCGGTTCGCCGCCCACGGGGTGCGGCTGCTGCTCAAGCGGGACGATCTGGTCCATCCGGAGCTGCCCGGCAACAAGTGGCGCAAGCTCGCGCCGAACCTGCGGGCCGCCGTCGCGGGCGGATACCCGGAGCTCGTGACCTTCGGCGGGGCCTACTCCAACCACCTCCGGGCCACCGCCGCGGCCGGCCGGCTGCTGGGGCTGGCGACCGTGGGGATCGTACGGGGGGACGAGCTCGCGGGGCGGCCGCTGAACGATTCGCTGGCCCGGTGCGCGGCGGACGGCATGCGACTGCACTTCGTCACCCGGTCGGCCTACCGGGACAAGGCCGGGCTGCCCGCGCTGGCGGGCGCGCGGGAGGCCTACGTGATCCCCGAGGGCGGCAGCAACGCGCTCGCGCTGCACGGCTGCGCCGAGCTGGGCCGCGAACTGAGCGGTGCCTGCGACGTGGCCGCCGTGGCCTGCGGGACCGGGGGCACCCTGGCCGGGCTGGCGGCGGGACTCGGCGCGGGACAGCGGGCGCTGGGGGTGCCGGTGGTCGGGGGCGGCTTCCTGGAGGCGGAGATACGTTCCCTCCAGACGGCCGCGTTCGGCGGCCCGGCGGGCGACTGGTCGCTGGCCGAGGGCTACGCCCACGGCGGGTACGCCCGCGTCCCCGCCGAGCTGGCGCGGTTCGCGGCGGACTTCGAGTCCCGCCACGGCCTGCCGGTGGAGCGGATCTACGTGGCGAAGCTCCTCTGGGCCCTTCTCGCCCTGACCCGCGCGGGCACCTTCCCCCGGGGCACGACCCTGGCGGCGGTCGTCACGGGCCGCCCGTAGACCCGGGAGCCGGGAGCCGGGAGCCGGGAGCCCGCGCCGCCGGGCATCAGCCCGCTTCCTCCCGGTACGCCGCCGCCTCCTCCAGGTCCAGGCGGCGCAGCAGGGCCCGGAGCATTTCGTCGTCGATGCGGCGGGCGTCGCGCAGGGAGACGAAGACCTCGCGTTCCGCCGCGATCATCTCCCCGGCCAGGCGGCGGTAGACGTCGTCCGCGGACTCCCCCGTCACCGCGTTGACCTCCCCCAGCCGCTCCCACACGGCGTTGCGCCGCCGCTCCAGCACCGTGCGCAGCCGGTCCGCGAGCGGGTTCGGGAGGGCGTTCGAGGGGGAGGCGAGGAGCTCCGTCAGGCGGTCCTCCGCCGCCCGCGAGGCCTCGCTCTGGGCCTGGGCCTCCGCCAGGGTCTCGGCGTGGGTGTCCTTGGGCGGCAGCCGCAGCAGCCGGATCAGCGGCGGCAGGGTCAGGCCCTGGACCACCAGCGTGCCGATCACGGTGGTGAAGGTCAGGAAGAGGATCAGGTTCCGGTGCGGCACGCCGACCGGCACCGAGAAGGCGATGGCCAGCGAGACCACGCCCCGCATGCCGGCCCACCCCACGATGACCGGAGCCTTCCACGTCGTCTCCGGCTCGCGCGCCCGGACCCGCTGCGAGAGCCTCGGCAGGAACGTCGCCGGGAAGACCCACGCGAAGCGGGCCGCCACCACGACGAGGAACACGACCACCGCGTAGCCGGCCGCGGCCGCGCCCTCGTACTCCCCCAGCCCCTTCAGCACCACCGGCAGCTGGAGCCCGATCAGCGCGAAGACCACCGATTCGAGGATGAAGGCGACCATCTTCCAGACCGCCTCCTCCTGGAGCCGGGTCGCGAAGTCGACCTGCCAGTTGCGGTGCCCCAGGTACAGCGCGACCACCACGACCGCCAGCACCCCGGACGCGTGGACCCGTTCGGCCGCCGCGTAGGCCACGAAGGGGATCAGCAGCGACAGGGTGTTCTGCAGGAGCGGTTCGCGCATCTTCTTGCGCAGGACGTGGATCGGGACCATCAGCAGCAGGCCGACCGCGACCCCGCCCACCGAGGCCAGCAGGAACTCCTGGATCCCGTCCATCCAGCCGGCGCTCGCCCCGACCGCCGCCGCCAGCGCGACCTTGAACGCGGTGATCGCGGTGGCGTCGTTGACCAGGGACTCACCCTGGAGGATGGTCGTGATCCGGTTCGGCAGCCCGAGCTTGCGGGCGATGGCCGTCGCCGCGACCGCGTCGGGCGGGGCGATGACCGCCCCAAGCACCAGCGCCACCGGCAGCGAGAGCCCCGGCACCAGCAGGTACGCCGCGTACCCGACGGCGACGGTCGCGAAGAGCACGTACCCCACCGAGAGCAGTGCCACGGGCCGCAGGTTCGCCCGCAGGTCCAGGTACGAGCTGTCCACCGCGGCCGTGTAGAGCAGCGGCGGGAGCAGCAGGGGCAGCACGATGTGCGGGTCCAGGCCGTACTCGGGCACCCCCGGAACGTAGGCCGCCGCCAGTCCGGCGGCGACCAGCATCAGGGGTGCGGGCACCGGGGTGCGGCGGGCCAGGCCCGCGACGACCGCACAGCCGGCGACCAGCGCCACCAGCGGCAATACCTCCATCGAAGATCACCCTCGCTTGAGTCATGTCATCCCGGGCGCCCGCACCTCAGTACGCTGGCCATCATGAGCGAGTGCACCCACGTTCCCGAACTGCCGCGCCCCGAGCCGGTCCCGCTTGCCCAGACATGCCCCGAATGTCTTGAGCTCGGCAGCCATCCCGTACAGCTCCGCCTGTGCCTGGGATGCGGGCACGTCGGCTGCTGCGATTCCTCGCCCCACCGGCACGCCACGGCGCACCACCGGGAGACCGGACATCCGGTGATGCGCAGCTTCGAACCGGGCGAGACCTGGCGATGGTGCTTTGTCGACGGTTCGATCGTCTGAAGTGGGGTAGGTCAACCCTCCGCCGGTTCCCCTGATTTGGACCCGCAGACCCCTAGCCACTGTGCGTCCCCATGGGCTTACCATCAGTCACTGGTCGCAGGCACGGCCCTCAGGCCAGCTATGTGCAGCTTTGTTCAAAGGGGTTCTGCACCCTCCGACAGGGGTGCCGCGACACGATCGCCCGGATCGCGATAGCGTCACCGGCGAACAGAGCTCGTACCACCTTGGAGGTGAGGGTGTCCCAGATCGCAGGCGAGCCCGGGACCCAGGACTTCGTGGAAGTCCGGCTGCCCGCTGCGGGTGCCTACCTGTCTGTGCTGCGGACGGCCACGGCCGGCCTCGCGGCACGTTTGGACTTCACCCTCGACGAGATCGAGGACCTCCGCATCGCGGTGGACGAGGCCTGCGCGATCCTGCTCCAGCAGGCCGTGCCCGGCTCCGTCCTCAGCTGCGTCTTCCGGCTGGTCGACGATTCGCTGGAGGTGACCGTCTCCGCCCCGACCACCGACGGCCGGGCACCGGAGCGCGACACGTTCGCGTGGACGGTCCTCTCGGCGCTCGCCGGGAAGGTCGAGGCCACGGTCGAGGAGAACAAGACGGTGAGCATCAGCCTCTACAAACAGCGCGGCGCGGGACCAGGCCCGGCGTGAGCGGCGGGGAGGTCCCGGTGCGGGGCGGGGATCGGCCCCGGGTAGGACACGAGGTCGACGGCGGCATTCCGGAGCAGCAGCACGCCCGGCCGCACCCGGCTGACACGGATGCGGAAAACGGCTTTTTGGACTCGGCGGAGCGACGGGCGGGCCCTGTGAGCGAGAACCAGCACGACCAAACACTGCCGGTCCAGCCACCGGGGGCCGCTGCCACGGCCCCGCCGGCGGCCCCGGCCGCGGACGCACCACCCGGGGCGGACACCACCGAGGCCCTTCGGGCTCCGGTGTTCACGGCCCCGGCGCCCCTGCCGGATCCGCGTGACCGCAGCGGCGCGCGGGCCCTGTTCATCGAGCTCCGGGAGCTGCCCGACGGCTCGCCGGAGAAGGCGGAGCTGCGCAACCGGCTCGTACGGATGCACCTGCCGCTGGTCGAGCACCTGGCCCGGCGCTTCCGCAACCGCGGCGAGCCGCTGGACGACCTGACCCAGGTCGCCACCATCGGCCTGATCAAGTCGGTGGACCGCTTCGACCCGGACCGCGGGGTCGAGTTCTCCACGTACGCCACGCCCACGGTGGTCGGCGAGATCAAGCGCCACTTCCGCGACAAGGGCTGGGCCGTACGGGTCCCCAGGCGCCTGCAGGAGCTGCGGCTCTCGCTGACCACGGCGACTGCGGAATTGTCCCAGCAGCACGGCCGCTCCCCCACGGTGCACGAACTGGCCGAACGGCTGGGGATCTCCGAGGAGGAGGTGCTGGAGGGGCTGGAATCGGCCAACGCCTACAGCACGCTCTCGCTGGACGTCCCTGACACCGACGACGAGTCGCCGGCGGTCGCGGACACCCTGGGCTCGGAGGACGAGGCCCTGGAGGGCGTCGAGTACCGCGAGTCGCTCAAGCCGCTGCTCGAAGGACTGCCGCCGAGGGAGAAGCGGATCCTGCTGCTGCGGTTCTTCGGCAACATGACCCAGTCGCAGATCGCCCAGGAGGTCGGCATCTCCCAGATGCACGTCTCCCGGCTGCTGGCCCGCACCCTGGCCCAGCTCCGCGAAAAGCTCCTGGTCGAGGAGTAGGAACGCCGGTCGTACGGGTTATCGGGCCTGCTCCGCGGGCCCGATGCCCAGCGCTTCGGTGGCCTTCGGGTTCACCAGGAGACCCGTGACGGCCACCGCGGCCAGGGCCAGCACCACGGCGGCGGCCTTCATCGCCCCTTCCGCGGTCCACAGCATCCAGGCGACCGGCAGCGACATCAGCTGGGTGATCAGCGCCGGGCCGCGGCTCCAGCGACGGCCCAGGAGCAGCCCGCGCGCCGCGACCAGCGGCAGCGCGGCCAGGACGAGCAGGGTGATCCCGCCGGTCAAGGCCTGCACGGGGTCGGCGCCCCCGGCGGTGCCCATGTACAGATCGGCGACGCCGGGTCCGGCCAGGGCCAGCCCCTCCAGCGCGGTGAGCGCGGCGGCCGCGGTCAGCCTGCGGGGTCGCGGGGCGGGGACGGCGGACTCGGTGGGGGTGGGCTTCGTACTCACCCCAGCAGGGTAGCCGCGCCCCTCCCGCACCCGGAGGGGACGGCCAGTATGGGCGGCGCCGGAAGGGGTCGGTAGGCTGACGCCCATGCGTGCACTCCTCGTGGCCAACCCAGCAGCGACGACGACCAGTGCGCGCACGCGCGACGTCCTGACCCACGCGCTCGCCAGCGAGATGAAGCTGGAGGCGGTCACCACCGAGTACCGCGGCCACGCCCGGGACCTGGGCCGCAGGGCGGCCGAGACAGGCGTGGACCTGGTGGTGGCCCTGGGCGGTGACGGCACCGTCAACGAAGTGGTCAACGGACTGCTGCACGAGGGACCCGATCCGGACCGGCTGCCCGGGCTCGCGGTGGTCCCCGGCGGCTCCACCAATGTCTTCGCCCGCGCGCTCGGCCTGCCCAACGACGCGGTCGAGGCGACCGGCGCCCTGCTGGACGCGCTGCGGGAGCGGCGCGAGCGGACGGTCGGCCTGGGGCTCGCGGCCGGCACCCCTGGTACGGAGGACGAGTCGGTCCCGGCGCGTTGGTTCACCTTCTGCGCGGGCTTCGGCTTCGACGCGGGTGTGGTGGGCCGCGTCGAACAGCAGCGGGAACGGGGCAAGCGTTCGACCCATGCCCTGTACGTGCGACAGCTGATGCGCCAGTTCTGGGAGGAGCCCAACCGCCGGCACGGCACGGTGACGCTGGAGCGGCCCGGCGCGGATCCGGTGACGGACCTCGTGCTGTCGATAGTGTGCAACACGTCACCCTGGACATACCTGGGCAACCGGCCGCTTTACGCCTCACCGGAGGCGTCCTTCGACACCGCGCTTGACGTGCTGGCACTGGACCGTTTGTCAACTCCGGCGGTCGCCCGCTACGCGACACAGCTCCTGACCTCGACTCCTGAGCGCGGTCCGCACGGCAAGCACGCGGTGTCTCTGCACGATCTGACCGACTTCACCTTGCATTCGAAGGCGCCGCTTCCGTTCCAGATGGACGGCGACCACCTCGGGCTGCGCACCAGCGTTCGGTTCACAGGCGTACGCCGTGCACTGCGTGTGATTGTGTGAGCGGAAGGGCCGAAAGGCCTTTCACTCGAACGTTTACACGCCGGTCCACCCCTAGGAAGTAGGGCTGTGACCTAGTAGACACCGACGAATCAAAAAAAACTTTCCGGAAGGGGTTGTATCCCCGTCCGAGGTTTGCGAATCTCTACATGGCGATCGGGACAGCCCGCAGAACCCGGCACCCACACAGACCGCCAGAACCCCTCCACGAATCTCCGGCAGCCCAGGGCGAGTTTTTCCCCAAACTGGGCGGTCTCCCTTCCCTCACGAAGGGATTCGTGAAAGCGTTCACATTCACAAGCAACCTGCCCGCAATACAAGGAGATGGAGCAGCCATGGACTGGCGTCACAACGCCGTTTGCCGCGAGGAAGACCCGGAACTCTTCTTCCCCATCGGCAACACCGGTCCTGCGCTGCTGCAGATCGAGGAAGCCAAGGCCGTCTGCCGCCGTTGCCCCGTCATGGAGCAGTGCCTGCAGTGGGCGCTCGAGTCCGGTCAGGACTCCGGTGTCTGGGGCGGTCTCAGCGAGGACGAGCGCCGCGCAATGAAGCGCCGCGCCGCTCGCAATCGGGCGCGCAACGCAACCGCCTGACATCGACTTTCGAGCCTCGAGCCGCAGCGCGTAGTACCCATATAAGCGCTCAGCAACGTGCTCTCGAACCCCGTACCGAAAACCATTCGGTACGGGGTTCAGTGCTGTCCGGCCCCTGTACGCAACCCAGGGCGTCACCCTGAGTGACCGGCGCGTGCGCTACTTCTGCGGGCTGGCCGGTATGTCGAGGACGACCTTGGTGCCGCGCGGCTCGGACGCCACCATGTCGAAGCTGCCGCCGAGTTCGCCCTCCACCAGGGTCCGTACGATCTGCAGCCCGAGGTTGCCGGCCCGCTGCGGGTCGAACCCCTCGGGCAGACCGCAGCCGTCGTCGACCACCGAGATCAGCAGCCGGGCATCGTCGCGGCCGCTGCCGGAGCGGGCCGCGGACACCTCCACGGTGCCGCCCTCGCCCTGGGTGAAGGCGTGCTCCAGGGCGTTCTGGAGGATCTCCGTCAGCACCATGGACAGCGGGGTGGCGACCTCCGCGTCCAGGATCCCGAAGCGGCCGGTGCGCCGGCAGTCGACCTTGCCCGGGGAGATCTCGGAGACCATCGCGATCACGCGGTCGGCGATCTCGTCGAACTCGACCCGCTCGTCAAGGTTCTGAGAAAGCGTCTCGTGCACGATCGCGATCGAACCGACCCGGCGGACGGCTTCGTTCAGCGCCTCGCGCCCTTGCGGCGAATCCATGCGACGGGCCTGCAGGCGCAAGAGCGCGGCCACGGTCTGGAGGTTGTTCTTGACCCGGTGGTGGATCTCCCGGATGGTCGCGTCCTTGGTGATCAATTCACGTTCGCGACGGCGCAGTTCCGTGACGTCGCGGCACAGGACGAGCGAGCCGATCCGGGTGCCCTTGGGCTTGAGCGGGATGGCCCGCAGCTGGATGACCCCGCCGCTGCCTTCGGCCTCGGTCTCGCGGGGGGCCCAGCCGCTGGCGAGTTTGACCAGGGCCTCGTCCACCGGGCCCCGGGAGGGGGCGAGTTCGGAGGTGATGGTGCCCAGGTGCTGGCCGACCAGGTCGGAGGCGAGCCCGAGCCGGTGGTAGGCGGAGAGCGCGTTCGGGGACGCGTACGTCACCACGCCCTCGGCGTCGAGCCGGATCAGGCCGTCGCCGACGCGCGGGGAGGCGTCCATGTCGACCTGCTGGCCGGGGAAAGGGAAGGAGCCCGCCGCGATCATCTGGGCCAGGTCGGAGGCGGACTGGAGGTAGGTGAGCTCCAGCCGGCTCGGTGTACGCACAGTGAGCAGGTTGGTATTGCGTGCGATCACTCCGAGGACCCGGCCCTCGCGGCGCACGGGGATCGACTCGACGCGGACCGGCACCTCCTCGCGCCACTCCGGGTCGCCCTCGCGCACGATGCGGCCCTCGTCGAGCGCGGCGTCGAGCAGCGGGCGGCGGCCGCGCGGGACCAGGTGGCCGACCATGTCGTCCTGGTACGAGGTGGGGCCGGTGTTCGGGCGCATCTGCGCGACCGAGACGTACCGGCTGCCGTCGAGGGTGGGAACCCACAGCACGAGGTCGGCGAAGGAGAGGTCGGAGAGCAGCTGCCACTCCGAGACCAGCAGGTGGAGCCACTCCAGGTCGGTTTCACTGAGAGCGGTGTGCTGGCGTACGAGGTCGTTCATGGAGGGCACGTGGCGAGCGTACCCCGGGTACGGGCCATGACTTTCCTCAGCGCGATTCTCCGGAGTATCCAGGAGACCCCGGTTCCGCGTAGGGTTGGAGGAAGTGACGGGAACCAGGGTTCCGTCATTGGATGGACAGAACAGATTGGTCTAGTCCACAATTGCATCAAAGCTTCCGCCCTCCCCGCACAGGAGGACGGATCGAGGTAAGCCGCGCGCTCTGCCCTGACCGCGCGTCACCTCCCACCGGCCGCCGGGCACCGCACACCCGTCGGCCGTAAGTACTCCGGGCTACGGTGCCGGGCGGGCTGAGGGTCCCGTTCGGCACCGTGGCCCAGAGGAACGTGCACCGCCCGGAGGGCGGCCCCTACTGCGGCCAGGCCCCCATGGCGAGCTCCGCCACCGCCTCCAGCTCCTGTCGCCCCGCGCCGTCGCGCGACTGCTGGGACATCCCCTGCAGCACCGCTCCGACGTAGCGCGCCAGCGCCCGGGTGTCCGTGCCGCCCGGCAGTTCTCCCGCGGCCACACCGGCCCGGATCCGGCTCTCGAACGCCACCAGGTTCGCCTCGCGCCGTGCGCGCAGCGCCTGCGCCACCTCCTCCGAGGTGGTGTTGACCGCCGCGCTGATCACCATGCAGCCCGGCGGGTGGGCGGCGTCGGTGTAGACCTCCGCCGCCTCGCGCAGGATCCGGCCCAGCGCCCCGCGGGCGGTGGGCTCCTCGGCGAGGGCCACGGCCCCGAAGTCCCCGTAGCGGCCGCCGTAGGCCACCACGGCCTCGTCGAAGAGCTTGCGCTTGTCGCCGAACGCCGCGTAGAGGCTCGGGGCGCTGATTCCGAGCGAGGCCGTCAGGTCGGAGATCGACGTCGCCTCGTAGCCGCGCTCCCAGAAGGCGAACATCGCCTTGTCGAGCGCCGCCTCACGGTCGAAGGAGCGGGGCCTGCCGCGCTGTCCGGTCACCATGGAACGCATTCTATAGCGGGCGCTACGAAATCGAATGGGTCCCCGCCGTGACGCGGTGGCGGCCGGAGAGCCCGTGGGAGCCGCCGGGGCGGCCGGGGGCCGCGACTCCGCGGCAGGGGGCGGAGGTCCGGCCCCGAGGGCGGCGCGGGGCCCTCCGGGCGGCTTCAGGGGGGTCGCGGACGCCGCTGCCCGCCCGGCCTCCCCGCACTCGCACCGGGTCGCGGGCCCGGGAGGCCGGAGCGGCGGATCCGGCCCACCATGGAATGTGCGAAGACCCGGCAACGGGGCCCCGCCTCTGCTAGATTGGTCTATACCACAACGTCACACACTCCAGATCGGCAGGCCCCGCGTGGAAGTTGTCATCGTCCCGGACGCCAAGGCAGGCGGCGAGCTCATCGCGGAGGCCATGGCCGCCCTGGTCCGCCGCAAGCCCGACGCCCTGCTCGGCGTGGCGACCGGCTCTACCCCGCTGCCCATCTACGAGGCGCTCGCCGCCAAGGTCAAGGCCGGACTGGTCGACGCCTCCCAGGCCCGCGTCTGCCAGCTCGACGAGTACGTCGGCCTGCCGGCCGGGCACCCGGAGTCCTACCGCGCCGTCGTCCTGCGCGAGGTCGTGGAGCCGCTGGGCCTGTCCGAGGCCTCCTTCATGGGCCCCGACGGCTCGGCCGCGGACATCGTCGGCGCCTGTGACGCCTACGACCGCGCCCTCGCGGAGGCCGGCGGCGTCGACCTCCAGCTGCTCGGCATCGGTACGGACGGGCACATCGGCTTCAACGAGCCCTGCTCCTCCCTCGCCTCCCGCACCCGCATCAAGACGCTGACGGAGCAGACCCGCGTGGACAACGCGCGCTTCTTCGACAACGACATAGAGCAGGTGCCTCACCACGTCATCACCCAGGGCATCGGCACCATCCTCGACGCCCGCCACCTGGTCCTGCTGGCCACCGGCGAGGGCAAGGCCGAGGCGGTCGCGCAGACCGTCGAGGGCCCGCTGTCCGCCCTCGTCCCGGCCTCCGCGCTCCAGCTGCACCGCCACGCCACGGTGATCGTGGACGAGGCCGCCGCGTCCAAGCTGAAGCTTGCGGACTACTTCCGCCACACCTACGCCAACAAGCCCGCTTGGCAGGGTCTGTAAGCCCGTAGGAACGTAGACCCGTCAGGTACGGCGAAGGCCGGGTCCTCCCCAGGGGGAGGACCCGGCCTTCGCCGTGTCCGCGCACCCGGCGGGCCGGACGCGGCGGAGCCGGGCACCCCCGTGACGGGTGCCCGGCTCCGGTCCCTGCCTTCGGCTACACGCCCGCGATGACCTCCGCGGCGGCCCGCCCGCAGACCCGGGCTGCGCCGTGCGTCGCGATGTGCAGCGCGCCGCGCGGCTCGGCCCGCGGCACGCCCATCTCGACCACGATCGTCTTCGGCCGCGCCGCGACGAGCGCGTCCAGGGCCTCGGTCATCCAGGGGTGCCGGTGCGCGTCGCGGACCACCGCGACGACGGTGCGGTTCCCCGCGGCGGCCAGGATGCCGTCGGCCGTCGACCCCTCCGGGTACACGCCCGACTCGGTGCCCGGGATCAGCGCGGACACTTCCCCGGCCACCCCCCACGGGGTCTCGTCGCCGACCGCGAAGTTCGCCACCGGGGTGAGCGTGGCGATGTACGGGGCGTTCACCGGGGAGGCCGCCTTCGGCGAGCCCGTCACGACCACCGCGCGGCGGGCCGCCGCCAGTCCGATGCCGGGCGCGCTGCTCCCCTCCGGCCGCGCGCCCTGACGGACCTGACGGGTCCACTCGGCCAGCGAGCGGACCCGGGCGGCGGCCTCGGCGAGCCGCTCCTCCGGGAGCGATCCCTCGCGGACGGCCGCGACCAGCGCGTCGCGCAGGCGCAGCACGGTGCCCTCGTCGGCGAGCCCGCCGCCGACGCAGATGGCGTCGGCGCCGGCCGCGATGGCCAGCACCGAGCCGCGCTCGATGCCGTACGTCCCGGCGATGGCCTTCATCTCCATGCCGTCGGTGACGATGAGGCCCTCGTAGCCGAGCTCCTTGCGCAGCAGACCGGTCAGGATCTGCGGGCTGAGGGTGGCCGGGCGGGTCGGGTCCAGGGCGGGCACCAGGATGTGGGCGCTCATGACGGCCTTGGTGCCGGCCTCGATGGCGGCCCGGAACGGAACGAGTTCCCGCGCGGTCAGGGTCTCGAGGTCCACGTCGATGCGCGGCAGCGCGTGGTGCGAGTCGACGTTGGTGTCGCCGTGGCCCGGGAAGTGCTTGGTGCAGGCGGCGACGCCGGCGGCCTGGAGGCCCTCGACGTACGCGGCGGTGTGCCGCGCGGCGAGGTGGGTGTCGGCGCCGAAGGACCGTACGCCGATGACCGGGTTGTCCGGGTTGGAGTTCACGTCGGCGGACGGGGCCCAGTTGAGGTTGACCCCGCACTCGGCGAGCCGGCGGCCCAGTTCGCGGGCGACGTCGCGGGTCAGGTCCACGTCGTCCACGGCGCCGAGCGCCAGGTTGCCGGGGAAGGACGAGCCGCCCCGGACCTCCAGGCGGGTGACGTCGCCGCCCTCCTCGTCGATGGCGACGAGGACGTCGTCCCGCTCGGTACGCAGCTGCGCGGTCAGCGCGGCGAGCTGGTCGGGCGAGGTGATGTTGCGGCCGAAGAGGCCGACGGCGGTGAGTCCTTCGGCGACCTGGCGCAGCAGCCAGGCGGGGGCGGTGGTGCCCTCGAAGCCGGGCTGGAGGACCGCGAGCGCGTCCCGGGTCAGGGTGTCTGTGCGGTGCGCAAGGACAGTCATGGGCCGTTATCCCTTCACGGCGCCGGCGGTCATGCCGCCGACGGCCTTGCGCTGGAGGAAGACGAAGATGAGCAGCACCGGGACCGCGAAGAGCGAGGAAGCGGCCATGGTGGCGCCCCAGTCGTTGCCGAAGGCCGTCTGGAACTGGGTCAGCCACAGCGGCAGGGTCTGCGCGGTCTTGTCCTTGTGCAGGATCAGGACCATCGCGAACTCGTTCCAGGCCGTGATGAAGCCGAAGAGCGAGGTGGACATCAGGCCGGGGGCCAGCAGCGGGAAGATCACCTTGCGGAAGGCCTGCCCGCGGGTGCAGCCGTCGATCTGGGCCGCCTCCTCCAGGGTCACCGGGACCGCGGCGATGAAGCCGCGCAGGGTCCAGATGGTGAAGGGGAGGACCATCACGAAGTAGATCGCGGTCAGCACGCCGAGGTTGTTCAGCATCTCGGCATCGCGGACGATCATGTACATCGCGATGACCATGACCTCCCAGGGCGCCATCTGGGCCAGCATCACGGCGAGCACGAGGCCCTTGCGGCCCTTGAACTTCATCCGGGCGATGGCGAAGCTCGCGGCGAGGGCGACGAGCAGGGCCAGCGCGACGGCGCCGACGGTGACGATCAGGCTGTTCGTGACGTAGGTCCAGAACAGGTCGACGCCGGTGGCCTTGGTGAAGTTGTCCAGCGTCGGGGTGAAGACGAAGACGGGGTCCTTGGAGAGGATCTCGCTGGACGGCTTGAGCGCCGAGGAGAACATCCAGTAGACGGGGAAGACGAAGAGGACGGCCAGGAGCAGGGCGCCGATGTTCTTGGCGACGGCACCGGGACGGACCGGCCGGCGGTTGCGCTGCTGTGCCGTCTTCGCGGACGCGGCGGGCTTCGCGGACGGCGCGGGCTTCGGGGCGGTGGTGGTGGTCACTGCTCCTCCTCCTGCTTCAGGATCAGACGGAAGTAGAAGGACATGACGATCACGAGCATCAGGATCGTCAGGACGGAGATCGCCGCGGCCAGGCCGTAGTGGAACTGGCTCTGACCCTCGACGTAGGCGAAGACGGGCAGGATCTCGGAGCCGCGGTCGGGACCGCCGGCCTTCATCGCGTACACCTGGGTGAAGGCCTTGAAGACCCAGATCACCTCGAGGAACGTGGTGACGAGGAAGAACGACTTGAGGTTCGGGAAGACGACCTTCCAGAAGGTCTGCCAGCCGTTGGCGCCGTCCATCCGGGCCGCCTCGTACAGCTCGCCGCTGACGGTGGTCAGACCGGCGTACATGTTGAGGGCGACGAAGGGGATCGAGCCCCAGACCACCAGGACCGTCACGATCACGAGGGTGGAGAAGCCGGTGCCGAACCAGTTGTGCTGGTCGTAGCCGGAGAAGCCGAGCGTGCGCATCAGCCAGTTCATGACGCCGAACTGCTCGTCGAACAGCCACTGGAAGACGGTCACCGAGGCGACGATCGGCATGGCCCAGGCCATCACCAGCGCCATCGACAGGACCAGGCGCATCCATTTGCCGAGCTTGTTCAGCAGGATGCCGATGAGGCTGCCGATGATCATGATCAGCGCGACGTTGGCCGCGGTGAAGGCGAAGCTCCGGGCCACCACGGTCCAGAACTGCGAGTCGCCCAGCAGCTGGGTGTAGTTGTCCAGACCGGTGAACGGCGACTTCCGCTGAATGAACTCGATCTTGTCGACCTTCTGGAACGACAGGATGATGTTCTTGATCAGCGGGTACAGCAGCAGGGCGGCCATGCTGAGCACGGCCGGCCCGACCAGGAGGTAGGGCCACCACCCCGCGGGGAGCGACTTTCTGCTCTTTCTGCTCCCGCGAGGAGACGTGGACGTTTCCTTGGCACCGGCGGGCGGCGGCGTCTCGGCCACCCCTGCGGACTTCTGTGGTGCGTCCTGTGGAGCGGAGGTCGCCGCTCCCTGGGAGTGCACGGTCATGTCTGGCTTCCTCGCGGTTGACTGTGGCGACCCGCACCCGCTTCCCCGCTCGGAGCAGGCGGCTCTTACTTCCGTCAATGCGCGACCGGGGGCGCGGCGGGCGCTCGGGGCGCCCGCCGCACCCCCCGGTGCGATCACTGCTGGTACTGCGTACTTCAGGTGATGCCGGGTGTTACTTGTTGATGCGGTTCGCGATCTCGGCGTCGGCGTCCGCGCCGGCCTTGGCCGGGTCGGTGCCGTTCAGGACCTTGGTCATGAAGTCCTTGATCGGGTTCGGCTCGGTCTCGACGTTCGCCCAGCCCGCGGTCACCGGGGTGATCTTGCCGTTGGCGCCGGCCTTGGCCATGGCCTCGGCGAAGGAGCCCGCCGGCGGGGTGAAGTTCGCACCCGCCTGGTTGGGGAGCAGCGCGCCCTTGGTCTCGGCGGCGTACTTGGTCATCTGGTCCTTGCCTGCGGCGAGGGCCAGCCACTCCTTGGCGAGCTCCTTGTTCTTGGAGCGCTCGGCGATCGCCAGGTTCGAGCCGCCGAGGAACACGGTGCCCGTCTTGTCGGCGGTCTTGCCCGGGATCGGGAAGTAACCGAAGTCGGCTTCCTTGCCCGCGTCCTTCAGCGCCTTCTCCGCGCCGCCGGCCTCCCAGCCGAGACCGATCCAGGACGAGACGCCGCCCTTGGGAACGATGTCGGTGGACTGCTGCGGGGTCGCCTCGTCCTTGTCCTTCGGGGCGGTGGAGAAGGACTGGAGCTTCTTGTAGAAGTCCATCGCGGAGGCGGCCTGCGGGGTGGCGAGGCCACCCTTCCACTTGGCGCCGTCCTTGGTGGCGAGGTCGCCGCCCTCGTCCCAGATGAAGCCCGCGAGGACGTACCAGCTCTGACCGGGCAGGTAGATCGGCTGCGACTTCGGGTCGGCCGCCTTCAGCTTCTCCAGACCGGCGACCCATTCGTCGCGGGTGGTCGGCGGGGTGACGCCGGCCTTCGCGTAGGCCTTCTTGTCGTAGATGACGACGCGGTTGGCCGCGTACCACGGAGCCGAGTAGAGCTTGCCGTCCATCTCGGCCGAAGCCAGCATGCCCTTCGCCCAGGCGTCCGCGCCGAGCTTCGCCTTGTCCTTCGTCAGCTCGGCGAGGCCACCGGTGACCGCGTAACCCGCGGTCTGGGTGTTGCCGAGCTCCAGGACGTCCGGCGGGGTGTCCTCGGAGAGGGCCGTCGTGACCTTCTCCTGGATGCCCTTCCACTGCTGCGTCTCGACCTTGACCGTGACGCCGGGGTGCTTGGCCGAGAACTCGGCGTTGACCGCGTCGATCCAGGCCTTCGGCGCAGAGCCGTCCATCACCCAGACGGTGATCTCCTTGGGGCCCGCGTCGGCCTTGGCCTTGCCGTCGCCGTCGTTGCCGCACGCCGCGACTCCGGCCATCATGCCCACGACACTGACCGCCACGATGAGCTTGCGCTTCACGCCACCCTCCTCAGGGATGCTGCCTGCAACTTCCCTTGCCCGCCGCGGTGACTCAAAAAGCACCAAGTACTGCCCGTGGGGCCGGGATCCGATCCATATTGGTGTAGACCAGTAGCTGGAGCTTGGCCTAGACCTTTAGGGGTGTCAAGGGTCTAATGAGCGGGTGATCGGTCCGTTATCGGACCGACACCTGGGGGAGGGAGGAGGCCTGCCCTCCCTCCCGTGTCACGATGTGACCGCACATATCGGAGGAGCCGGTGACGGCAACGAAACTGGAGTCGGGAAGGCGGGCGGCGATGGCCACCGAAGGGGCGATCACGGAGCCGGACAGCGGGGCGGCCACCCGCACGGCACGCGTGCCCAAGTACTACCGGCTCAAGCGCCACTTGCTCGATATGACCGAAACCCTTCCACCCGGTACACCCGTACCGCCCGAGCGCACGCTCGCGGCCGAGTTCGACACCTCCCGCACCACGGTGCGACAGGCCCTCCAGGAGCTCGTCGTCGAGGGACGGCTGGAGCGGATCCAGGGCAAGGGAACCTTCGTCGCCAAGCCGAAGGTCTCCCAGCCGCTCCAACTCTCCTCGTACACCGAGGACATGAGGGCGCAGGGCCTGGAACCCACCTCCCAGCTCCTGGACATCGGCTACGTGACGGCCGACGACACCCTCGCCGGCCTCCTCAAGATCGCCACCGGCGGCCGGGTCCTGCGCATCGAACGCCTCCGCCTGGCCAGCGGGGAGCCGATGGCCATCGAGACCACGCACCTGTCGGCCAAGCGCTTCCCCGCGCTGCGCCGTTCGCTGGTCAAGTACACCTCCCTCTACACCGCCCTCGCCGAGGTGTACGACGTGCGCCTCGCCGAAGCGGAGGAGACCATCGAGACCTCGCTGGCCACCCCGCGGGAGGCCGGACTGCTCGGCACCGACGTCGGACTGCCGATGCTGCTGCTTTCCCGCCATTCGCTGGACACCGACGGGGAGCCCGTCGAGTGGGTGCGTTCCGTATACCGCGGCGATCGTTACAAGTTCGTCGCCCGACTCCAGCGCCCCGCCGTCTGATTCGTAGTTGACTCTCGTTCCGCTATACGGACGGGGGGTTACGTCCAGCGGTCGGCCCCCCGTAGATTCCCTGCGCCATTACGCAGATGATCAACGAGGGGACGAGGATCATGACGGAACCACGACCGGAAGCAACACCGCCGGAAGCAACACGGCCGGAAGCCGCACAGGCCGTACGGGACGCGGCGAGTCCGGGAACCACGCCGGGCTCGCCTTCTCCATCGGGGGGCACGTCCCCCAAGGCCGTGGCCGTGTGGGTGCTGGTCGGGCTCGTGGGGGCCATCGGCTGGGGCGTGCTGGCGCTCTCGCGCGGCGAGGAGATCTCGGCAGCCTGGCTGCTCGCCGCCGCCCTGGGTTCCTATGCGATCGGCTACCGCTTCTACGCGCGCTTCATCGCGCACCGCGTCCTGAAGGTGGACAAGACCCGCGCCACCCCCGCCGAACGCCTTGACAACGGTGTCGACTTCCACCCGACCGACCGGCGGGTGCTTTTCGGCCACCACTTCGCCGCCATCGCCGGCGCAGGACCCCTCGTGGGCCCCGTACTCGCCTCGCAGATGGGCTACCTGCCCGGCACCATCTGGATCGTCGTCGGCGTGATCTTCGCGGGCGCCGTCCAGGACATGGTCACGCTCTTCTTCTCCACCCGGCGCAACGGCCGTTCGCTCGGCCAGATGGCCCGGGACGAGATCGGCCCGGTCGGCGGCGCCGCTGCTCTGATCGGCGTCTTCGCCATCATGATCATCCTGCTGGCCGTGCTGGCCCTGGTCATCGTCAACGCGCTGGCGCACTCACCGTGGGGCGTCTTCTCCATCGGCATGACCATCCCGATCGCCCTCTTCATGGGCTTCTACCTGCGCGTCCTGCGCCCGGGCAAGGTCACCGAGGTCTCCGTCGTCGGCGTCGCGCTGCTGCTGCTCGCCATCGTCGCGGGCGGCTGGGTCGCCGAGTCCTCGCTGGCGGACACCTTCACCCTGGAGAAGGAGACGCTGGTCATCTGGATGATCGCCTACGGCTTCGTGGCGTCCGTCCTGCCGGTGTGGATGCTGCTCGCCCCGCGCGACTACCTCTCCACCTTCATGAAGGTGGGCACCATCGGACTGCTGGCCGTGGGCGTGGTCATCGCCATGCCCACGCTGAAGATGCCGGCGGTCACCGAGTTCGCCTCGCGCGGCGACGGCCCGGTCTTCGCCGGCTCGATGTTCCCGTTCGTCTTCATCACCATCGCCTGCGGAGCCCTGTCCGGCTTCCACTCCCTGGTCTCCTCGGGCACCACCCCGAAGATGATCCAGAAGGAGACCCAGGTCAGGGTCATCGGCTACGGCGCGATGCTGACCGAGTCCTTCGTGGCCATCATGGCGATCATCGCGGCCTGCATCATCGATCCCGGTCTGTACTTCGCCATCAACTCCCCCGGCGGGGTCGTCGGCGCCACCGTCGAGACGGCCTCGCAGGCGGTGACGAACTTCGGCTTCGCCATCTCCCCCGAGGCCCTCGCGCAGGCCGCGAAGGACGTCGAGGAGACCAGCCTGCTGTCCCGTACGGGCGGCGCGCCGACCTTCGCACTCGGAATGTCGGAGATCTTCTCGTCCGTGGTCGGCGGCTCCTCGATGAAGGCCTTCTGGTACCACTTCGCGATCATGTTCGAGGCCCTGTTCATCCTGACCACGGTCGACGCGGGAACCCGCGTGGGCCGGTTCATGCTCCAGGACACCCTCGGGAACGTGCACAAGTCCTTCAAGGACGTCAGCTGGAAGCCGGGCGTCTGGTTCGCCAGCGCGATCGTCGTCGGCGGCTGGGGCTACTTCCTGTGGGTCGGCGTCAAGGACCCGCTGGGCGGCATCAACCAGCTCTTCCCGCTGTTCGGCATCGCGAACCAGCTGCTCGCGGCAGTAGCCCTGGCCGTCTGCACCACCCTGCTGATCAAGTCGGGCCGGCTCAAGTGGGCCTGGGTGACGGGCGTTCCGCTGGCCTGGGACCTGGCCGTCACGCTGACCGCCAGCTACCAGAAGATCTTCTCCGACAACCCGAAGATCGGCTTCTTCGCGCAGCGGGACGTCTACCAGGACGGCATCGACGCGGGCAAGGTCCTCAAGCCCGCCAAGAACATGGACGAGATGCACACCGTCGTCACCAACGCCACGGTGGACGGCGTCCTGTCGGTGTTCTTCGCCCTGCTGATCATCATCGTGCTCGTGGACGCGGCCCGGACCTGCCTCCGGGCCATCCGCAAGCCCGAGTCGGTCACCCTTGCCGAGGTCCCCTGGACCGAGTCCAGGCTCGTCGCCCCGGCCGGGCTCATCCCGACCGCCGAGGAGCGCGCGGAGCTCGCCGCGGCCGGCCTCGACTCGGGCGGGGGCCGGGTGGAGGACCCCGTGCGGGAACCGGCGTGACGCGCCTGCGTCACGTGCTGACCCGGGCCCGGTACTTCGTACGGGAGTTCTCGGGCGAGGCGGCCTACGACCGCTACGTCGCCCACGCCCGTACGCACGACCCCGACGCCGAGGTCCAGTCGCGCCGGGCCTTCGAGCGGGCCCGTACGGACGCCCGCGAGGGCGATCCGCGCGAAGGGTTCCGCTGCTGCTGAGCCGGAGCACCCCCGGGGCCGCCGCATCACCGTCCAGCCGACGGAATGCGGCGGCCTCTTTCCTTGCCCTGTCGCACACTCGGAGCCATGGACATCATCATCAGGACGGCGACGACCGCCGAATACGAAGAGCTCGCCGAGATCACCGCACGGGCCTACCTCGACGACGGACTGCTGACCTTCGGCGAGAAGGACCCCTACCTGGGCCGGCTGCGCGACGTCGCCGGCCGCGCCCCCGACGGGGAGGTGCTCGTCGCGGAGTACGAGGGCACGCTGCTCGGCGGTGTGACCTTCGCCCCTCCCGGCAGCCCGCTGTGCGACATCGCGGGGCCCGGCGAGGCGGAGTTCCGGATGCTGGCCGTCTCCCCGGCGGCGCGCGGACGCGGCGCGGGCGAGGCCCTCGTACGGGCCTGCGTGAGCCGCGCCCGGGAGCTGGAGGGCGTGGGCCACCTGGTGCTGTCCACCACCGAGAAGATGCTCGGGGCACACCGGATCTACGACCGGCTGGGCTTCGCACGGACGCCGGAGCGGGACTGGTACCCGGTTCCGGGCCTCCCCCTGCTCACCTACCGCCTGGAGCTCTAGCGGCGCAGCGCCCACGGGGAGCGACACAACATGTGGGGGCTACCGCAAGCACCGGCCCCCACATGTATGCTCATGCTCGCTGTCGTCGCAGGGGAATCCGGTGAGAATCCGGAACTGTCCCGCAACGGTATGAAATGCACCGACTCGCTCGGCGCATCCGCAAGTCCGAGGACCTGTCGACAGTGCGCCCGGCTCGACCGAACCGGGTGCAGACACGTCCGGGCCTCGCGGTTGGGCCGGTGGACGCCACGTGGCGCACGCGCATTGCCCTGCCAGGCACGCGCTCCCCCACGTGCGCCCCCTCGCGCCCCGCACCAACGGTGTTCCCGGAGCCGAGCGAGGGAGAGCTCCCCCCGTGACCATCGCGCCTTCCGCACCGCGCGCCGAGTCCGACCCGTCCGCCTATGAGGGTCCGGGGGCCGCGCTCCTGCGCACGCTCACCGAGCTGACCGCCGATCTGCCCGACACCGACCCCGGCCGGGTCGCCGCCGCCGCGCTGCGCGGCCGCAGCGCCGCCGCCGACGAGGCGGAGCTCCGTACGCTCGCCACCGAGGCGGCCGCCGGGCTGATCTCCGAGGACCCGGCATACTCCCGCCTCGCCGCCCGCCTGCTGACGCTGGCCGTGCGCGACGAGGCCGCCGGCCAGGGCGCCACCTCCTTCTCCGGCGCCGTCGAGGTCGGCCACCGCGAGGGGCTGATCGCCGACCGCACCGCGGACTTCGTACGCCTGCACGCGAACCGGCTCGACGCCCTGGTCGACCACGCGCTCGCCGAGGGCGCGGACGACCGCTTCGGCTTCTTCGGCCTGCGCACCCTGCACAGCCGTTACCTGCTGCGCCACCCGATCACCCGCCAGGTCATCGAGACCCCGCAGTTCTTCATGCTGCGCGTGGCCTGCGGCCTCGCCGAGGCCGGCCCGGACGGCGAGGTGGGCGGCATCCAGGCCGTCGAGGAAGTGGCCTCGCTCTACCGGCTGATGAGCCGCCTCGACTACCTGCCCTCCTCCCCCACCCTCTTCAACTCCGGCACCCGGCACCCGCAGATGTCCTCCTGCTACCTGCTGGACTCCCCGCTGGACGAGCTCGACTCGATCTACGACCGCTACCACCAGATCGCGCGCCTCTCCAAGCACGCCGGCGGCATCGGCCTCTCGTACTCCCGCGTCCGCGCCCGCGGTTCGCTGATCCGCGGTACGAACGGCCACTCCAACGGCATCGTGCCGTTCCTGAAGACCCTCGACGCCTCCGTCGCCGCCGTGAACCAGGGCGGCCGCCGCAAGGGCGCCGCCGCCGTCTACCTGGAGACCTGGCACGCGGACATCGAGGAGTTCCTGGAGCTCCGCGACAACACCGGCGAGGACCAGCGCCGTACGCACAACCTGAACCTGGCCCACTGGGTGCCGGACGAGTTCATGCGCCGCGTGAACGCCGACGCCGACTGGTCGCTGTTCTCCCCGGCCGACGTCCCCGAGCTGGTCGACCTGTGGGGCGACGCGTTCGACGCGGCCTACCGCAAGGCCGAGGAGTCGGGCCTGGCCCGCAAGACCATGCCCGCCCGCGACCTGTACGGCCGGATGATGCGCACCCTCGCGCAGACCGGCCAGGGCTGGATGACCTTCAAGGACGCCTCCAACCGCACGGCGAACCAGACCGCCGAGCCGGGCACCGTCGTCCACTCCTCGAACCTCTGCACCGAGATCATCGAGGTCACCAACGACGGCGAGACGGCCGTCTGCAACCTCGGTTCGGTCAACCTCGGCGCCTTCGTCGTGGAGGGGGAGATCGACTGGGAGCGCCTGGACGAGACCGTCCGCACCGCGGTCACCTTCCTCGACCGCGTCGTGGACATCAACTTCTACCCGACCGAGCAGGCCGGCCGCTCCAACGCCCGCTGGCGCCCGGTGGGCCTGGGCGCGATGGGCCTCCAGGACGTCTTCTTCCAGCTGAAGCTGCCCTTCGACTCCCCCGAGGCGAAGGCCCTGTCCACGAAGCTCTCCGAGCGCATCATGCTCGCGGCGTACGAGGCCTCCTGCGACCTGGCCGAGCGCAGCGGCCCGCTCCCCGCGTGGGAGCAGACCCGCACCGCCCGCGGTGTCCTGCACCCGGATCACTACGACGTCGAGCTGAACTGGCCGGAGCGCTGGGACGCGCTGCGCGCCCGCGTCGCGAAGAGCGGCATGCGCAACTCCCTGCTCCTGGCCATCGCCCCGACGGCGACCATCGCCTCCATCGCGGGCGTGTACGAGTGCATCGAGCCGCAGGTCTCCAACCTGTTCAAGCGCGAGACCCTGAGCGGGGAGTTCCTCCAGGTCAACGGCTACCTGGTACAGGAGCTCAAGCGGCTCGGCGTCTGGGACGCCCAGACCCGCGAGGCGCTGCGCGAGGCCTCCGGCTCGGTCCAGGGCTTCGGCTGGATCCCGGCCGAGGTGCGCGAGCTGTACCGCACGGCGTGGGAGATCCCGCAGCGCGGCCTCATCGACATGGCGGCCGCGCGCACCCCCTTCCTGGACCAGTCGCAGTCGCTGAACCTGTTCCTGGAGACGCCCACCATCGGCAAGCTCAGCTCGATGTACGCGTACGCCTGGAAGCAGGGCCTGAAGACCACGTACTACCTGCGATCCCGCCCCGCGACGAAGATCGCCCGCGCCGCCTCCGGCAGCACGGTCCCGGCGGCCGCCACCCCGCTCCCGCAGGCCGTCGACGCCGACGCGCTGGCCTGCTCCCTTGAGAACCCCGAGTCCTGCGAGGCCTGCCAGTAATGAGTTCCACCGACAAGACGAAGAACCTGCTCGACCCGGGCTTCGAACTGACCCTCCGTCCCATGCGCTACCCGGACTTCTACGAGCGCTACCGGGACGCGATCAAGAACACCTGGACCGTCGAGGAAGTCGACCTCCACTCGGACGTCGCGGACCTCGCGAAGCTGACGCCCTCCGAGCAGCACATGATCGGCCGCCTGGTCGCGTTCTTCGCGACGGGCGACTCGATCGTCTCGAACAACCTCGTGCTGACCCTGTACAAGCACATCAACTCCCCGGAGGCGCGCCTGTACCTGTCGCGCCAGCTCTTCGAGGAGGCCGTGCACGTCCAGTTCTACCTGACGCTGCTCGACACCTACCTGCCCGATCCGGACGACCGCGCGGCCGCCTTCGACGCCGTCGAGGAGATCCCCTCGATCCGCGAGAAGGCGCAGTTCTGCTTCCGCTGGATGGACTCGGTCGAGAAGATCGACCGTCTGGAGACGGCCTCCGACCGCCGCCGCTTCCTGCTGAACCTGATCTGCTTCGCCGCGTGCATCGAAGGCCTGTTCTTCTACGGGGCGTTCGCGTACGTGTACTGGTTCCGCTCGCGCGGCCTGCTGCACGGCCTGGCGACGGGCACCAACTGGGTGTTCCGCGACGAGAGCGCCCACATGAGCTTCGCCTTCGAGGTGATCGACACGGTCCGCAAGGAGGAGCCGGAGCTCTTCGACGACGCGCTCCAGCAGCAGGTCGTCGACATGCTGAAGGAGGCCGTGGAGGCGGAGCTGCAGTTCGGCCGCGACCTGTGCGGCGACGGCCTGCCGGGCATGAACACCGAGTCGATGCGCGAGTACCTGGAGTGCGTCGCGGACCAGCGCCTGGTCCGCCTCGGCTTCGCGCCCGTCTACGGCTCGCAGAACCCGTTCACCTTCATGGAGCTCCAGGGCGTCCAGGAGCTGACGAACTTCTTCGAGCGCCGCCCGTCGGCCTACCAGGTCGCGGTCGAGGGCACGGTCGACCTGGACGAAGACTTCTAGGCCCCGTCCCCGCTTGCCGGCGTCCCCGCCCGTGGAAAGATCCACCTGGTTCACCAGGTCCTCGGGCGGGGACGCACTGCTTCCGACACAGGTGACGATCCAGGCCTTGGTCGCCAGACCGGGGACCGGGATCCGGTTCTCGGCTGACCGCGCTGTCCGCGCTGTACGCGCCGTCCTCGGCCGCTCTGACCGGCCGCACGGATCTGCCGGTCGAGGCGGCGCTCGCGCAGGGCCCCGTAGAGGGCCGGGCCCGCCAGGAGGGCGGCGACGGCGAGGACGAGGAGGGAGTCGAGGAGTGTGTTCATGAGTCCACTCTCGCCACGGCGGCCGAAACCGGACAGTGGCAGGACTGTCATGAAAGAGCGAATTACTGCCACACTGAGGACATGGTGAAGCCTTCCTCCCTCAGCAACGTCGCCGTGGCCGTGGTGAACGGGGTCACGCCCTTCGAGATGGGCATCTTCTGCGAGGTCTTCGGGGTCGACCGCAGCGGCATGGGCCTGCCGACCTACGACTTCGCCGTCTGCGCGATGGAGGACAACCCGATCACCGTGGGCGACGCCCACTACCGCCTCACGCTCCCCTACGGCCCCGAGCGGCTGGAGGAGGCGGACCTGATCTGCCTGCCCGCCGACCGCGAGGCCCCCACCCGCGTGTACCCGGAGCCGCTCCTCGAAGCCTTGCGGCGGGCCGTGGACCGGGGCGCGCGGGTGCTGAGCGTGTGCAGCGGGGCCTTCATGCTGGGCGCGGCCGGGCTGCTGGACGGCCGGCGCTGCACCACGCACTGGATGCACGCCCCGGCCCTGGCCCGCCGCTTCCCGCGGGCCCGGGTCGACCCCGACGTGCTCTACGTCGACGAAGGCCAGGTGATCACCTCGGCCGGCACCGCCTCCGGCATCGACGCGTGCCTGCACCTCGTCCGGCAGGAGCAGGGCTCCGAGGTGGCCAACACCATCGCCCGGCGGATGGTCGTACCGCCGCACCGGGACGGCGGGCAGGCGCAGTACATCCGGCGTCCGCTGCCCCGCACCTCCTGCGACACCGTGGGCGAGGTGATCGGATGGATGGCCCGCCACCTGGACGAGGAGATCACGGTCGAGCAGCTCGCGGAGCGGGCCCACATGTCCGCACGGACCTTCGCCCGCCGCTTCCTCCAGGAGACGGGGACCACTCCGTACCAGTGGGTGCTGCGCCAGCGGGTCCTGCTGGCGCAGGAGCTGCTGGAGGCCACCGACGAGACGGTGGACGCGATCGCGGGCCGCTGCGGCTTCGGTACCGCGGCCGCCCTGCGCCACCACTTCCTGCGCACGCTGAGCACCACCCCGAACGCCTTCCGCCGGGCGTTCCGGGGGCCCTCCGCGGCCTGAGGCCCCGCCGACCCCCGTCAAGCGACCGGGAACGTACCCGACCTTGATCGTTTTGCCCTAGGGTTTGCAGGTTCGCACACGACAGGGGGGTTTCCCATGACACGCACCGTCCGGACCGTCGGCCGGCACCCGGCCACGGCCGACCCGAGCGACCTCGGCTGGGACTGACGCCGCGCCGCTCCACGGGAAGGGCGCCCCGCTCCTGACCGGAGCGGGGCGCCCTTCGCGTACCGCGCGAGCCGTACCGCGCAGCGCGTACGGGGAGGTGCGGCTACGCGTTGGGAACCGTCTCGTAGCGCGCGGTGCCCTCTTCCATCTGCCGCAGCGCGTCCTTGCGGTCCCGCTTCGAGAGCCGGTCGATGTACAGGTAGCCGTACAGGTGGTCGGTCTCGTGCTGGAGGCAGCGCGCGAAGTAGCCGGTGCCCCGCACCTTGATCGGGTTGCCCTGCGCGTCCTGGCCGGTCACCTCGGCGTAGTCCGGGCGGGCCAGCGAGGCGTAGGCGGTCGGGACCGACAGGCAGCCCTCGTTCGAGTCGTCCAGGATCCGGGCGCCGGCCGGCAGCTCGACGAGCTTCGGGTTGATCACCACGCCCGTGTGACGGTTGCCGTCGTCGTCCGGGCAGTCGTAGACGAAGACCTTGGCGTCGACGCCGATCTGGTTCGCGGCGAGGCCCACGCCCTCGGCGGCCTTCTGGCTGGCGAACATGTCGTCGATCAGCTGCGCCAGCTCGTCACCGAACTCGGTGACGTCCTTGCACTCCCGGTGCAGGACAGGGTTGCCGACCACCGTGATGGGGCGGGCCGTGCCGCGCTCGCGGTGGGCGAGCTCGCGCGCCTCACAGTCCTCGGTGTCCACGACGTACCCGTCGTTCACCTCGCCGGCCACACCGACCTCGACAACGTCGTTCTCCTGCTGCGCCATGTCCGCCGTACGCCTTCCGTAATTCCACCAGTCACCGATGTGCCGGTACAGACTACGGCCCCGGCTCAGCAGACCTCTTCGAGATCCCGCCACTCCCTGCTGTCCGGGCTGTCCGCGACCCAGCCGTCGAGCAGCCCGCGCACCAGGCCCGCCGGCGCCGCGATCCCGCACTCCCGCTCGGGCACCCACAGGGATCCGGACCCCGTCGTACGGTGGCCCAGCGGGCCCGGGTGGCCCGGTTCGCTGTGGTCGTGCGGGTCCAGGTGCTCGCCGTCCCCCTCGCCGCTCGGCATCGCGCTCTCCGAGCAGGTCCGGCACAGCAGCCGCACCGAGGAGGACCAGTCCTCGGCGGCGAAGCCGGCGTCGGAGGCCAGCTGCTCCAGGGCGTTGCGGTCGGCCTCGGTGGCCGCCTCCAGGAGCACCACCCACGTCGGCACCGGGGAGGGCGCCCACAGCTCGATCTCGTCGAATACGGGGTACGAGGGCCCGGCCGCGGTGACGCGCTCGCCGTGCGGCACCCCGTCGTGCAGGACGACCTCGCCCCAGCGCCGCCCCGAGGAGGGCAGCGGGATCGACAGGACCTCCATGCGGGCCGGGTCCAGCCTGCGGCCCCAGACCACCTCGGCCTCGCCCTCGGGCGACAGCCGTACGGCCGCGCTCCCGAGCTCCATGCCGACCGGTTCGCCGTTGGCGTGCGGGCCGCCGCCCGCGCCGTGCGGGTCTCCGGGCACCTTCAGCCCGTACGCCTGCCACGCGCGGCGGGCCAGCGGCCAGTCCTGCAGCGCGGTCGCGGCGATCCCGACGTTCCACCAGTCCGGGGCGCCGGTCTCCCGGTCGAGCAGGGCCACGGCACGCAGCCCGGCGGCCCGCGCCTGCTCCCAGTCGTGGCGGAACTTGTGGAGCAGCGCCAGGTTGAACCAGGACTCGGACAGCCAGGGCTCCAGATCCGCCGCTCTGGTCAGGAGCGCACCCGCGTCCTCGTACCGACCGTCGCCGATCAGCGTGAACGCGCGGTCGGTGGCCTGCCGCCACGAGGCGGAGGGCCGATGCCGTACCTTCCCGAAGATCCTCACGATTCCCGCCTGCCGGACACTCTTGCTCGGGACACTGCTCCTGGGAACACTCTCACTGGCATCCAACCATGCCCACTCGGACGGCCGCTCATTACCCATGGGTTACCCAGGCGGGACGGGTACGACTCTGGCACGCCCGCCCCGGGCGAGCACCCTGGCAAGACATTCCACGACTTCGGGCTGGTAATCGCGCCCGGTCCCCAGGCGCAGCCGCTCCAGGGCCTCCAATGAGCCGCCCGGGTGACGGGCACCGCCGACGTGCCTGCTGAGGTCCTCGTACGCGTTGACCACGCGCACGATCCGGGCGGCGACGGGCTGCTCGCGGTACGGGTCCGCCTGCAGCTCCACCACCACCGCGACCTCGGCCGGGACCCCGGTCTGGCGGGCCACCTCCCCGCCGAGCCCGGCGATCCTGCGGGCCTCGGCCTCGGGCAGCTCGGCGGTGGCCCCGGCCGGAACCGGGTCGACGAGGGAGAGCTGCCCGATGTCGTGCATGAGGGCGGCGTACTCCAGCACCCTGAGCTCCCGCTCCGAGAGGCCCAGCTCCCGTCCCACGGCGCAGCTGAGGGCGGCGACCCGGCGGGAGTGGCCGGGCCGGGTGTAGCCGGCGATCTCGGTGGCCCGGGCGAGGGAGGTGATGGTCTGGCGGTAGGTGGTGCGGATGGCGGTGATCCGGTGGAAGGACATCTGGGTCAGGAGCAGCGGCACGCTGAAGACGGGCACCGCCCAGAGGCCGGCGACGGCGACGCCGAGGGCCATGACCACGCCCGTGGCACAGATCGCGGAGCCGATGCCCAGCTGGGCGCGGAGCTCGTCGCGGAGCAGCGGGGCGAAGGGCCAGCCGGTGCGGGCCCCGGCGAGGACGGCGCCGAGGACCGCGTCGCACAGGGCCGTGAGGCCGAGGACGAGGACCAGGAAGAGCACGAGGTACGGGCCCTGGCCCACCCATTGCTCCAGCCGCCCGGAGTTGTAGAGCGGCTGGAAGCAGACGGCGGCGAAGGTGACGGTGAGGACGCGGCGGGCCAGGTGGTCGAGGGCGGGTCCGCGGCCCCGGGCGATGTGCGGGACGATCCCGAGGAGCGCGGCCGTGACGACCACGGCGACGATCTGCAGGACCCCGTGGTGGGTGGAGGCTCCGGCGTTCTGCCCGAGCAGGGCGTACGCGAGCGCCCCCGCGGATCCGAGCGGCGCGGGCTGCTGACGGGCGGCGTCGCCGCTGTCCCGGCGGGCGAGCTCTCCGATGGTGATCAGGGTGCCGAAGGCGAGGGCGATGCCCGGCTCCTGCAGCCCGGTCCACACGGTGTGCCCGAGCGCGGCCGCGGTCAGCGCCCCGGCGGACCCGCGCACGACGGCCACGGCCCAGCGCCTCACGCGTTCGCTCCCGCGGCGGGGGCGGGCGGGGATCCTGGGGCTCCCGGCGCTTCCTTGACGGCCGCTCCGGGCTCGGCGCCGGGCCCCGGCACGCCGTGGCAGGGGTCCCCGGTCCCGGCGGCCGGCAGCGGGCTCCCGGCCGCGCGGGCCTGGACGGCGGCTCCGCCCGGGGCGGCCTGGGCGGGCAGTGCGGTCAGCGCCGCGCCGGCGGGCACGGCCTCCCGTACGGCCACCGCTTCGGCCCCCTCGGTCCCGGCGGCGGGAACCCCGTCACCGCCGGCCGGGATCACCTGGAGGTCGTCGTCCGAGGTCACCTTCGGATGCCAGCCCTGGCTGCCGATCGCGTCGACCAGCGCCCGCACCATCTCCGGGTCGAACTGGGCCCCCGCGCACCGTTCCAGCTCTGCCAGGGCCACCGGCACCGGCCGCGCCCTGCTGTACGACCGGGTCGAGGTCATCGCGTCGAAGGCGTCGGCGACCGCCACCACCCGGGCCAGCACCGGGATCTGCTCCCCGGTCAGCCCGTACGGGTAGCCGGAGCCGTCCACCCGCTCGTGGTGGTGCAGGATCGCCGCCCGCGCCTCCCCCAGGAAGCCGATGCCGCGCACCATCTCGTGTCCGTACTCGGGGTGCAGTTCGATGATCCGGCGCTCTTCGGGGGTCAGCGGTCCGTCCTTGCGCAGCAGTCGGGTCGGTACGCCGAGCTTGCCCACGTCGTGCAGGATCCCGGCGATGCGCACGACCTCGAGGCGTTCCTCGCCCATGCCCAGCTCGCGGGCGATCATCGCCGAGGCCTGGCCGACCCGCTCGCTGTGGCCCCGGGTGTAGCGGTCCTTGATGTCGACGGCCTGGACCAGCGCCCGGATGGTGGCCTGGTGGGCGGCGCGCTCGCGGTGGTACTGGGCGAAGACCCAGCAGGAGATGTACATCGGCAGCATGACGAGCAGGGCGGCCGGAAGTCCGTACGGGCTGCGCCACATGACGGCCATCATCAGCCCGGCGAGGCCGTGCACGCAGTGCGGGGCCAGGGACCGGGTCGCGAGGCCCCGCCAGGCGGTGGCGGCGGGCCTGCGTTCGGCGGCGGCCAGGATGCCGCCGTCCAGGGCGGTCAGCACCAGGCAGAAGGCGACGGCCGCGGCGGCGGCGGGGAGCATCACGTACGGGAAGTCGGCGACCCAGGCGGCCGGGCCCGCGGCGCCGTCCGGGCCCGGTGGCCCGGTCCCGCCGGAGGAGCCCGCGCCCAGTGCCCCGGGCCCGCCCAGCAGCCCGTAGAGCTGTCCGGCTGTCCAGGCGGCTATGGACTGCTGCGCCCCGTGCCAGACGCGCCGCACCCAGGCGGGCCGCGCCGTCACGGTCCCGGCGAGTCCGCCCGGCAGTGCGACGAGGGCGGCGGCGGCCGGCGGAAGGAGGAACACGGCGGCCAGCACCACCGGGAAGAAGGAGCCGAGGCCCTCGGGCACGCGGCGGCCCATGAGCGGGCAGACCTTGACGAGTTCGCAGCCGAGGTAGAGCACGGAGAGCAGGCCGACGCCGGGCCACGGGGTGGCGGAAGCGGTGACGGCGGGAGCGGCGCACGCGCAGGCGGCGATGACCGCGCACAGGACGTAGGCGCGCGCCAACGGCGGAAGTACCCGCATGGCGCTCTCCTCCCCCTGAGCCGTGCAAGTCAGGTACGAATCAAACCAGTACCCGAATGGGGAGAATAAGTGGGGCCGGGAGCGAGGTGGGCCACATTTTTGCATTGCGCCATGCGGACGCCCCCGGATTACCACCTTCGAGTGAAGGAAGTGCCCTTCCGGGGGCGGCTGTTCAAGATTGTTCAATCGGGTACTACTTCATCGGCGAACTCGGCCGACTTTCAACTTTTCAGCCCGACGCGGATCTCGGCATCGGCTCGGCGACGGCCGGTTCGGGCGGAGCGGCCGTGATGTCATGATCCGGCACGGCCTGCCCGGAACGGATGAGCTCGATCCGCCCCATCACCTTCGAGCGCAGGTCGGTCGGCACGTCGTCCGATCCGCAGCAGCGCTTGACCAGCTTCTTCACGGCCTGTTCCAGGCCGTACTTCTCCAGACAGGGATTGCACTCGCCGAAGTGCGCCTCGAACTTCGTGCAGTCGCTGTCGGGCATCTCCTGGTCCAGGAACTCATAAAGATGGTCCAGGACCTCGGAGCACTCCGTCTCGTGCGCATCTCCGCAGCTCATGAGCCCGAGCCTTTCAGGTCGTTCGACTCTCCCGCGCCGGCCGGGACGAGCCCGCGCTCACGGGCGTAGTCCTCAAGCATTCCACGGAGTTGACGGCGGCCACGGTGCAGTCGCGACATGACCGTACCGATGGGTGTACCCATGATGTCCGCGATCTCCTTGTACGCAAAGCCCTCTACGTCGGCAAGATAGACGGCGATGCGGAACTCCTCCGGAATGGCCTGGAGTGCTTCCTTCACATCCGAATCGGGCAGGTGATCGAGCGCCTGCGACTCGGCGGAACGCAGCCCCGTCGACATGTGCGACTCGGCGCGCGCCAGCTGCCAGTCCTCGATCTCCTCCGCCGCACTGCGCTGGGGTTCGCGCTGCTTCTTGCGGTAAGAGTTGATGAAGGTGTTGGTGAGAATGCGGTACAGCCACGCCTTCAGGTTGGTGCCCTCGCGGAACTGGTGGAAGGACGCGTACGCCTTCGCGTACGTCTCCTGGACCAGGTCCTCGGCGTCGGCCGGATTGCGCGTCATGCGCAGGGCGGCCGAGTACATCTGGTCGAGGTAGCCGAGGGCATCCCTCTCGAAGCGCGCATTGCGCTCCGGGGTCGTCTCCTCCGCGTGGCCTTCGTCGGTCCCGGCGACAGGACCCACCTCCTCCGACTGCGTGGCGGCTCCGAAAGCGGACCCGCTCGAATCGGAGAATAGTCGACCATCCCGGTCGTCCGCCGCCCGAACCGTGCCGCGCTTGGGCGCAGGCAGCACTGTCCAGTCCAGGTCAGCGGCCTGCGGACGGTTCTGGCTGATGACCTGGGTCATGCGTTGCCTCTCCTCCGACGTGTTCCTGTGCGTACCGACATCCGGGACAACAGACGGCCTGGGTGGCGCATTCCCCGTCGGGGCCCGGTGTGCGGACGAAAGTCATGTCGGGACCCGGTCGTAGGTCACACCGGGAGCCGCCCGAGCCACCCGGCCACCGCCCCGGTGATCACCGAGAGGGCCTCCTCCTGGGTGGGACCGGTCCTCTTCGGCACGGCGAAGCCGTGGTCCCCGCCCTCCACTTCCACCAGCTCGTACGAGGCTCCGCGCGCTCCCCGCTCCGGGAACTCCTCCGGCCGCCCGAAGGCGTCGCGGCCGCCCTGGACCACCAGCGCCGGCCGCCCGGCGCCCAGCAGCTCCTCGGCCCGGGACTTCTCCGGACGGCCCGGCGGGTGCAGCGGGAAGGCCAGCGCGAGCACCCCGGCCGCGCCCAGTTCCGCGGCGGTGCGGCAGGCCACCCGGGCCCCGGCGCTGCGGCCGCCCGCGACGACGGGCAGACCGGGCTCCGTGAAGGCGGGCCACAGGGCGGTCCAGCTCTCGTCCAGCACCTTGGGGGCGGCGGCGACCTTCTTCCCGGCGACCCGCCAGGGCTGCTCGGCCAGCGCCACGCTGATCCCCAGGGCGGGCAGGGCGGCGGCCAGGGCCTGGAGGTCCCGGGCCTCGATGCCGCCGCCGGCTCCGTGGCCCAGGGCGAGCACCAGGCGGGCCTTGTCCGCCGGGGCCGGGTGCCAGGTGACGCGGGCCTCGCCCGCCGGGGTGTCGATGGTCTCGGTGCGCTCGGCGCGCGTGCTGCTCATGCCCCCGATCATGCCGGTCGGCGGCGGCCGCCGGGGTGACGCCGGGGCCGCCGGGAGCGCCGGGTCGGCCGGGCCGCCGGGAGCGCCGACAGGGCCGGGGTGGCCGGCCGCCCCCCGGCGTCACCCCGGGGCGCACGCCGGGGCCGTCAGAAGAGCGTGCCCTCCTCGGGCCCCTCCAGTTCCTCCAGCAGCTCGGGCCCGTTGTTGCGGACGTTGCTCGCGGCCGTGGACACCGGATAGGCACGCATCAGCCCGCCGGGCGGCGGGGCCAGCAGGGCCTGGAGCTCGTCGGGGTCGGTCCGCGCCGGGTCCAGCCAGGCGTCCCACCGGTCCGGGGTGAGCATCAGCGGCATCCGGGGGTGGATGTCGGCGAGCGAGCGCGGACCCTCCGCGGGGGCGACGCCGAGCGGACCGGTTTCGGCTTCGGCGGTGATCACCGAACAGGTCACCCACCAGGCGAGCGGGTGCGCGTCGGGCAGGGTCCGGTCGCGCCAGAACTCGTATATCCCGGCCATGGCGAAGACGGAGCCGTCGGAGGGGAGGACGAAGTAGGGCTGCTTGCGCGTCCGCTTCTTCTTGCCCTCGACCTCGAGCTGCCGCTCGTCGTGGGCGGTGACCCACTCGTAGTAGCCGTCCGCCGGGATGATGCAGCGGCGCTGCGCGAAGGGGCGGCGGAAGGACGGCTTCTCGGCGATGGTCTCGGACCGGGCGTTGATCATCCGGGCGGCGCCGTCGGGATTCTGTGCCCAGGACGGGACGAGCCCCCATTTCAGGACCCGCAGCTGGCGAACCGGACGCGGGCTCGGAGCGTCTTTCAGTGGACGGTCGAGGACGACGTGGACCTCTTTCGTCGGGGCCACGTTCCAGTCGGGTGCGAGCACCTCCTCGGGCTCCCACCGCTCCACCCCGAAGACCTCGGCCAGCTCCTCCGGCCCACGACTCGCTGCATACCTTCCGCACATGGCTGCCACACTGCCATGTCACCCGATCGCCACCACAAGGAGTCCGCCACCTCATGAACACCAGCACCGCGGCCGGCCTCTGGGACCGGCTCACCGGCATACAGGCGGCGCCCGACCAGTGGCTGGTGATCGCGACGGGGCTGGTGGCGCTCGTCGCGGTGGGCCCCCGGCCGGTGTGGAAGCTGTCGCGCAACGCGATCACCATCGCGCACGAGGGCGGCCACGGGCTGCTGGCGCTGCTGACGGGCCGCAGCCTGGACGGGATCCGGCTGCACTCGGACACCAGCGGGGTCACCGTCAGCCGCGGCAAGCCCACCGGCCTCGGCATGGTCCTCACCGCCGCCGCCGGGTACACGGCGCCCTCCCTGCTCGGCCTCGGCGGGGCGGCCCTGCTCTCGGCGCACCGGATCACCCTGCTGCTGTGGGCGGCGACCGCCCTCCTGCTGGCCGTGCTGGTGATGATCCGCAACGCGTACGGGCTGCTGACGGTGGTGGTCACGGGCACCACCTTCGTACTGGTCTCCTGGCTGGCCCCGGCGGACGTGCAGGCGGTCTTCGCGTACGCCGTGGTGTGGTTCCTGCTCCTCGGCGGCGTCCGGCCGGTCTTCGAACTCGGGGCGAAGCGCCGGGGCGGCGGGGCGCCCGACTCCGACGCGGACCAGCTCGGACGGCTCACCCACGTGCACCCGGTGGTGTGGCTCCTGCTCTTCCACGTGGTGGCGCTGTGCTCGCTGATCGGCGGCGGCCGCTGGCTGCTGGCCCTGTGACCGGCCCCCGACCGATCGCCCACCGGCCGCCGCTCACCCCCTGAGCGGCGCCTGCCCGACCGCGGACCGGCCCCGCCCGGCGGGTGTCCGCCCGCCGAGACTCCCCCGGTGATCAAGATCTGCGGCCGTGGGAAGCCACTAAAGTGGTGGCCATGACCGAGACTCCCGCTCTCCCCGCCCTCTGGCCCGCCCCGCTCGCCGACACCGCCGTCCAGGCCACCGTCACCGTGCCCGGGTCCAAATCGGTCACCAACCGCGCCCTCGTGCTCGCCGCGCTCGCCTCCGAGCCGGGCTGGGTCCGCCGCCCGCTGCGTTCGCGCGACTCCCAGCTGATGTCCGACGCGCTGCGCGCGCTGGGCGTCGGCATCGAGGAGACGGTCTCCTCCAGCTCCGCGGGCGAGGGCGACGCCGGAGAGGCCTGGCGGGTCATCCCGGCCGCGCTGCACGGCCCGGCCACGGTCGACGTCGGCAACGCCGGCACGGTCATGCGGTTCCTGCCGCCCGTGGCCACCCTCGCCTCCGGCGACATCCGCTTCGACGGCGACCCGCGCTCCTACGAGCGCCCCCTGGGCCAGGTCATCACGGCGCTGCGCACGCTCGGCGCCCGCATCGACGACGACGGACGCGGGGCACTGCCGCTGACCGTCCAGGGCGGCGGCGCCCTGGAGGGCGGGACCGTCGAGATCGACGCGAGCAACTCCTCGCAGTTCGTCTCCGCACTGCTGCTCTCCGCCCCGCGCTTCAACCAGGGCGTCGAGGTCCGGCACGTGGGCACCAACCTGCCGTCCATGCCGCACATCCGGATGACGGTGGAGATGCTGCGCGCGGCGGGCGCGCAGGTCGACACCCCCGAGGCCGGCGGCGAGAAGAACGTCTGGCGGGTCGCCCCCGGCGCCCTGCTCGGCCGCGACCTGGTCGTGGAACCGGACCTGTCCAACGCGCAGCCGTTCATGGCGGCCGCCCTGATCACCGGCGGCACGGTCACCATCCCGGACTGGCCGCGCCGCACCACGCAGCCCGGTGACGCGCTGCGCCGGATCTTCACGGAGATGGGCGGCTCCTGCGAGCTGACGGACGCGGGCCTGGTGTTCACCGGCACCGGCAAGATCCACGGCATCGACGTGGACCTGCGCGAGGTCGGGGAGCTCACCCCGGGCATCGCTGCGGTCGCGGCACTGGCCGACTCGGAGTCGGTGCTGCGCGGAGTCGCTCACCTGCGGCTGCACGAGACGGACCGGCTGGCGGCGCTCACCAAGGAGATCAACGGGCTGGGCGGCGATGTCACGGAGACCGCGGACGGTCTGCGGATCCGGCCGCGCGCGCTGCACGGCGGCACTTTCCACACGTACGACGACCACCGGATGGCCACGGCCGGCGCGGTGATCGGCCTGGCGGTGGAGGGCGTGCTCATCGAGAACGTGGCGACGACCGCGAAGACCCTGCCGGACTTCCCGAAGATGTGGGCGGACATGCTCGCCCGGGCCGAAGCGGCTCCGGCAGGAGTGGGAGCGTAGGGCCCGTCATGCGCAGGTACGGGAAGCACACCGACGAGGACGACATCCGCCAGCGGCCCAACCCCAAGGGCAACCGGCCGCGTACGACTATCCGCCCCAAGCACGAGGACGCGGCCGAGGGCTTCGTCCTGACCGTGGACCGCGGCCGGCTCACCTGCCTGGTCGAGGACCGTCCGGTGCACGCGATGAAGGCCCGCGAGCTGGGCCGCAAGGCGGCGGTGGTCGGGGACCGGGTCTGGATCGTCGGTGACCTGTCCGGCAAGAAGGACACCCTCGCCCGCATCGTGCGGATCGAGGCGCGCAAGTCCGTCCTGCGGCGGACGGCCGACGACGACGATCCGTACGAGCGCGTCGTCGTCGCCAACGCCGACCAGCTGGCCATCGTGACGGCGCTGGCCGACCCGGAGCCGCGCCCCCGCATGATCGACCGCTGCCTCGTGGCCGCGTACGACGCCGGGCTGGAACCGCTGCTGGTGCTCACGAAGTCCGACCTGACCTCCGCGGACAAGATCCTGGAGATCTACTCGACCTTCGGCCTGAACTACGTGGTCACCAACCGCGAGGAGCTGGCGACGGGCGACGCGGCCGAACGGGTGCGCGAGCGCCTGAACGGCCGGATCACCGCCTTCGTCGGCCACTCGGGCGTCGGCAAGACCACGCTGGTGAACTCGCTGGTCGCCGAGGGCCGCCAGCGCGCGACCGGCGTGGTGAACGCGGTGACCGGTCGCGGCCGGCACACCACCACCTCGGCGCTCGCGCTGCCGCTGCCGGGCGGGGACGGCTGGGTCATCGACACCCCGGGCGTACGGTCCTTCGGCCTGCACCACGTGGACCCGTCCCGGGTCATCCTGGCCTTCCCGGAGCTGGTCCCGGGGACCGAGGGGTGCCCGCGCGCGTGCAGCCACGACGAGCCGGACTGCGCGCTCGACAAGTGGGTGGAGGACGGTCACGCGGATCCGGCGCGGCTGTACTCGCTGCGACGGCTGCTCCAGACGCGGGAGCGCCGCGAGGGCGACTGATCGATGGGCGATCGACCGGCGGGGTTTGCCGTACCCGATGTCTGGTAAATGCATAATCGCACCAAGTGACGCTCGGGCCCGCCCCGTGAACGCGTCACATGACGCGGGGAGGCGTACGCCATGGCGTGGCTGCTGGTCGTGGTCGCCGGGATCCTGGAAACGGGGTTCGCGGTCTGCCTCAAGCTGTCGCACGGCTTCACCCGGCTGTGGCCGACCATCGCCTTCGCGTGCTTCGCCCTCGGCAGCTTCGGCCTGCTGACGCTGGCCCTGAAGAAGCTGGACGTGGGGCCCGCCTATGCGGTGTGGACCGGCATCGGGGCGGCCGGTACCGCAATCTACGGGATGGTCTTCCTCGGGGACCTGGTCTCCACCCTCAAACTCGTCTCGATCTCGCTGGTGATCCTCGGCGTCATCGGGCTCCAGCTCTCGGGCTCGTCGCACTGAGCGGGCCGAGCAGGCCGAGCAGCCCGGCGTGGCCCGGCGGCTCGGCCGGGGCCACCAGGTAGGACAGCGCGAGCCGCACCGCGAGCTCACACCGCTGAGCCCCCTCCTGCGCCCCGAACACGGCGTCGGCCCGCTCCCGGACCCCGCGGATCAGCTCGGCGGGCCCCAGCGCGGGCAGCCCCGGCCGGACCCCGCGGCCGGCCGGGACGGGTAAGTTGCCGTTCCAGCACCCGGTCAGCAGGGCCCGCGCGAGGGGGCGCTCGAGGCCCGCGCGCACGGTCCACTCCACGACCGCCGCCAGCCGCTCTGCCGGGGCGCCCGAGGAGGTCAGGGCCCGGTCCACCCCGTCGAGGTACCAGGCCGCGTCGCGCCGGACCAGGGCGTGGCCCAGGCCCGTCTTGCCGGCGAACTCGTTGTAGAGGGTCTGCCGCGAGACCCCGGCGGCGGCGGCCACGTCGATCATCCGCACGGCCGGCCACGGGCGCGCCGCGAGCGCCGCTCCCGCCGCTTCGAGCAAGGACTCCCGGGCCGTCGGCACCGTCGCCTCCCCTTCGACGCCTCCGGTCGACGTCTCCGCCAGAGTTGACGGACCGGCAGATCCTGTCAAGGGTGCCCGTGCCGCACCGTGGACGCCTTCCGCGTCGCCCCGGCCGCCTCGGTAGGGTTCTGGCATGCCCGAGTATGACGATGACCTGCGCCTTGCCCTCGAACTCGCCGACGCGGCGGACACCGCCACGATGGAGCGGTTCCGCGCCCTCGACCTGAAGGTCGAGACCAAGCCCGACATGACCCCGGTGAGCGAGGCCGACACCGCCACCGAGGAGATCATCCGGGCCGGGATCTCCGCCGCGCGGCCCGCCGACGCCATCCTGGGCGAGGAGTACGGACTCAAGGGCGACGGCCCGCGCCGCTGGGTCGTGGACCCGATCGACGGTACGAAGAACTACGTGCGCGGCGTTCCGGTGTGGGCGACGCTGATCTCGCTCATGGAGGAGCAGGCCGACGGTGCCTTCCGCCCCGTCGTCGGCGTGGTGTCCGCGCCCGCGCTGGGCCGCCGCTGGTGGGCGGCGCGCGGCCGGGGCGCCTTCACGGGCGGCGCGCTCGGCGAGACCACCGCGCTCGGCGTCTCCAAGGTCGCCACCCTCGGCGACGCCTCCTTCGCCTATTCCTCGCTGAGCGGCTGGGAGGAGCAGGGGCGCCTGCCCGGCTTCCTGGACCTGACCCGCGCGTGCTGGCGTACGCGGGGCTACGGCGATTTCTGGCCGTACATGATGGTCGCCGAGGGCTCGCTCGACCTGTGCGCCGAGCCGGAGCTGAACCTGTGGGACATGGCGGCCCTGGCCGTCGTGGTGGAGGAGGCCGGCGGCCGCTTCACCGCTCTGGACGGGGTGGACGGCGTGCACGGCGGCAACGCGGCGGCCTCCAACGGGCTGCTGCACGCGCAGATGCTGGACCTGCTGCGCCCGCGCGGCTGACGCGTAGGGGCCGGGCGCCCGCCTCCGCGGCGGTGGCCGGCGCCCGCGGGCGCCGAAAGCGCCCCTCACGCGCCTCCTTGCTGGCTTCCCCTGTGCGTGGGAATCTGAGACTCCTCCGCTTGTGCGCTTGTGAAGGACTTCTCTAAGTGCGGCCCTTCACGCGCACCTCACCCAAGCGGAGGGACTCACCAGGAGGTGGCTCTCTTCATGCTCGTCCGCGACGCCATGAGCACCGTGATCCTCACCCTCGGCCCCACTCACACCCTGCGGCAGGCGGCCTGCCTGATGTCCGGCCGGCGCGTCGGCGCCGCCGTCGTCCTCGATCCCGAACACAGCGGCATCGGCATCCTGACCGAGCGCGACATCCTCAACTCGATCGGCGCGGGCCACGATCCCGACCGGGAGTCCGTGGGCGCGCACACCACCAACAACGTGGTCTTCTGCACCCCCGACGCCACCGTGCAGGAAGCCGCCGAGGCGATGGCCCACGGCGGCTTCCGTCATCTGATCGTCCTGGAGCAGGGCGGCCCGGTCGGCATCGTGTCCGTACGCGATGTCATCCGCTGCTGGGCCCCGGCGCGGCGCACGGGCACACCCGCCGCCGTGCCCGCGTAGGAACGGCCGACGGGCCGGCGCCCCCTCTCGGGGAGCACCGGCCCGTCGGCCTGCTACGGCAAGGCGTCCATCAGGCGCGGAGGGCCTGGACCGCGGCCTCCAGACGCTTGCCGAAGTCACCGTCCGCCTGGCGGAAGTTGTTGATCGCACGCTCGACGATGTCGTCGCGGGAGACCTTGGCGATGAAGCCGGAGAGGTTCTCGATCAGACGGGCCTTCTCGTCCTCCGAGTACAGGCGGTAGAGGTTGCCCGCCTGGACGAAGTCGTTGTCCTCGGAGTGCGAGGGCGCGGCGTGGTTGCCCGTGCCACCGGTGACGGCGGAGGAGACCCACAGCGGACGGTCCGTCTGGTGCGGGCCGCCGAAGCTGTTCGGCTCGTAGTTCTTCGCACCCGCGTGGCGGCCGTCGTACAGGTAGCCGTCACGGGAGTTGGTGCGCGCCTCGGTGGCGTGCGGGCGGTTCACCGGCAGGTGGTCGGCGTTGATGCCGACGCGGTAGCGGTGGGCGTCGCCGTAGCCGAAGAGACGGCCCTGGAGCATCTTGTCCGGGGACGGACCGATGCCGGGGACGAAGTGCGCCGGGGAGAAGATCGACTGCTCGACCTCGGCGAAGACGTTCTCCGGGTTGCGGTTGAGCTCCAGCTTGCCGATCTCGATCAGCGGGTAGTCCGCGTGCGGCCACACCTTGGTGAGGTCGAACGGGTTGAAGCGGTACTCGGCCGCCTCGGCCGCCGGCATGACCTGGACCTGAACGGTCCAGGACGGGAAGTCGCCGCGCTCGATCGACTCGCGCAGGTCGCGCTGGTGCGAGTCGGGGTCCTCACCGGCGAGCTGGTTGGCCTCGGCCTGGGTGAGGTTCTTGATGCCCTGGTCGGTCTTGAAGTGGTACTTGACCCAGAAGACCTCGCCGGCCTCGTTGTTCCACTGGAACGTGTGCGAGCCGAAGCCGTTCATGTGGCGGTAGGACGCCGGGATGCCGCGGTCACCGAACAGCCAGGTCACCTGGTGGGTGGACTCGGGCGACAGACCCCAGAAGTCCCAGACGTTGTCCGCCTCCTGCGAGCCCGTGTACGGGTCGCGCTTCTGGGTGTGGATGAAGTCGGGGAACTTGATGGCGTCCTTGATGAAGAACACCGGGGTGTTGTTGCCGACGAGGTCGTAGTTGCCCTCTTCGGTGTAGAACTTCAGGGCCCAGCCGCGGGGGTCGCGGACCGCGTCGGCGCTGCCGAGGCTGCCCGCGACGGTGGAGAACCGCAGGAAGGTCTCGGTCTCCTTGCCGACCTCGGACAGGAACTTCGCCCGGGTCCACTGCGAGACGTCACGGGTCAGCGTGAACGTGCCGTACGCACCGGCGCCGCGGGCGTGCACCACGCGCTCCGGGATGCGCTCGCGGTTGAAGTGCGCGAGCTTCTCCAGCAGCAGCTGGTCCTGAACCAGAACGGGGCCGCCGATGCCGGCGGTCTCGCTGTTCTGGTTGTCAGCTACCGGAGCTCCGGCCTCCGTGGTGAGCGGTCCCTGCGTCGTCACTATGCGCCTCCTGCGTAAATTTGCTGCAAACCTGTCCTGCGCCCTAACCTAACCGATCCTATGATGGACTCTGTCTAAGTCAAGCGAGCATCCAAGTTGACACAGATTCGGGAGTTACACCGAATCCCCTCGCTGTTACGCTGGCGTGCATGAGTGACCTGCTGGAACGACTTCGCGGACGCGGATGGCGCATGACCGCACAGCGGCGCGTCGTGGCCGAGGTGCTCGACGGTGACCACGTTCACCTGACGGCCGACGAGGTGCACGCGCGCGCCGTGGACAGGCTGCCGGAGATCTCCCGCGCGACCGTCTACAACACGCTGGGCGAGCTCGTCACCCTCGGCGAGGTCCTGGAAGTTTCCACGGACCGGCGCGCCAAGCGGTACGACCCGAACGCCCACCGCCCCCACCAGCACCTGGTGTGCGCCCAGTGCGGGGCGATCCGCGACGTCCACCCGGCGGGCAACCCGCTGGCCGACCTGCCGGACACGGAGCGCTTCGGCTTCACGGTGTCGGCGGTCGAGGTCACGTACCGCGGCGTGTGCCCGAACTGCGCCGGGGCCTGAAGAGCGACGACACGACGAAGGGCCGGGGCTCACGGAGCCCCGGCCCTTCCTTTTCGCGCATTGCATCCAGAAACGACCGAAGGCCCGGATCCAGAGGATCCGGGCCTTCGAGCCTTCAGTAGCGGGGACAGGATTTGAACCTGCGACCTCTGGGTTATGAGCCCAGCGAGCTACCGAGCTGCTCCACCCCGCGTCGGTAAACCTGACTCTACGTGAACGGGGACGGCAGATGCAAATCAGTTGGCGGGCCCTACGCGGACAGCTCCTCGGCCAGGGCCTCGCGCAGCCGGCCGGCCCGCTCCGAGACCTCCGCCGGGCCCAGCTCCATGGCCCGGACGCACCACTTCTGCCCCTCCGTGAGGTCTCCCTGCCGGGCCGCGAGCAGCCCCAGCCGCAGCGCCGCCCGCCCGTGCCCGGCCACCGCCGCCCGGGTCCACCACAGCGCCGCCTCGGGCTCGTTGCCCTCGCGCGCCAGCAGCAGCCCCAGGTTGAAGGCGCCGTTGCGGGAGCCGGCCTCCGCCGCCTCCCGGTACCACCGCGCGGCGGCCGCCAGCTCGCCCCGCGCGGCGGCCAGCATGCCGACCCGGACCTGGGCACGCCGGTGCCCCAGCTCCGCGGCCCGCTCGTACCACTCCTCGCTCTCGGTGCGCGCGGCTCCGCCCACCGGCTCGCCCAGGGCGACCGGCTCCGGCGGCGGCGCCAGCGACTCCAGCAGCGCCGCCAGCCGGAAGGCGGCCTCCGCGCTGCCGCCGCCGGCCGCGCACCGCAGGTGGCGTTCCGCCGCCCGCTCCTCGCCGTCGCGGACCAGCGCGATGCCGACCTGGAGCGCCGCGTCGGTGTGTCCCGCCGAGGCCGCCCGCTCGTACCACTTCAGGGCCGTGCGGTCCTCGTCCCGGCTGGCGAAGAGGATCCCGAGGTTGAAGGCCGCGTCCACGCTCCCCGCCTCCGCCGCCTTCGAGAACCACGGCTCCGCGCCCTCCGCGTCGCCGCCCTGCAGCAGCAGGATGGCCAGCGCGTTGGCCGCCTCGCGGTGTCCCGCGTACGCGGCGCGCCGGTACCACTGCTCGGCGGGCCCGGTCCGCTCCTGGGCGGCGCAGAGCAGCGCGAGGTTGTACGCCCCGTTCTGGTCGCCCGCGTCCATCGCGGCCCGGTACCACTTCTCGGCCGTCTGGGTCTCGCCGCGCGCGGCGTGCAGGGCGCCGAGCGCGTTGGCCGCGTTGCCGTCGCCGTCCTGTGCGGCGCGCAGCCACCAGGTGGCCGCGTTCTCCTCGTCGCCGGCGTCGCGCAGCAGGAAGCCGAGGGCGCAGGCCGCCCGCGCCTCGCCCTGCTTGGCGGAGGTCAGGTACCAGCGCCCGGCCTCCTTCAGCTCCCCGCGCGCCTCCAGCAGCGCGCCCAGGTGCAGCCCGGCGCGCCGGTGGCCGCGCGCGGCGGCCTGCCGGTACCACTGCTCGGCCTCGGCCGGGTCGCCCTTCCTCAGGTGCCGGGCCAGCCGGTACGCGGCCTCGCGGTGCCCCTGCTCGGCGGCGGCGCGGAACCACCGCTCGACGCCCTTGTCCCCGCGGTGCTCCAGCAGGTCGGCGAGGCCGTAGGCCCCCAGGGCGTGGCCGGATTCCGCCGCCTGGCGCATCCAGTACTCGGCGGCGGGCTCGTCGCCCCGCTCGCGGTAGTAGCGGCCCAGGGCGTGCGCGGCGGGAGCGGATCCGGCCACGGCGGCCACGCGCCACCAGCCGGCGGCCTCCTCGGGGTAGCCGCGCTGGTGCAGCAGCACGCCCAGGTTGTTGGCGGCCGCGCGGTCGCCCTCCCCGGTCGCCCCGCGCAGGTACGGCTCGGCTCCCGCGAGGTCGCCGCGGCGCAGCAGGAGGGCCCCGAGTACGCTCATCGCGCCCGGGTCCCCCTTGTCGGCGGCGACCCGGTGCCGGGCCTCCAGCGCGGCGTCGCCGGCCGCGTCGGTCAGCCCGAAGACCGCGTCGTCGAACAATGCATCGACTGACACGTCTGACACGTCTGACACGTCCGGCGTGGTCGGCGCCGCGGCCGTGGTCCGTACCGGCCGCGTGGTCATCGCGGTCCGCACGTCAACGGCCTGAGCCGCCCCATCGGCCTCCGCATCCGATTCGGAGTCCGCCCTCACAAACCGCCCTGTCTCCAGCAGAGTTGACCTGTCCCCCATAAATCCCATCGTCGCATCACCTGCTACCCGCGTACACCTGGTATGTCGCAGTCAGTGAGGTCACTACAGCGTTTTGTCGACATGCCCACAGAGAGACAAGTCAAACACGCTCACACCCCAACTCACCCACCCCAGTGACCCGCGTCGGCGAAAAACTCGATCGGGCATGACGAAGGCCCGGATCCATCGGATCCGGGCCTTCGTCTTCAGTAGCGGGGACAGGATTTGAACCTGCGACCTCTGGGTTATGAGCCCAGCGAGCTACCGAGCTGCTCCACCCCGCGTCGGTAAACCAACAGTAGCACGACGCGGGGTGGAACCATTACCGCTATCCGCTGGGCGTCGGGGTGGGCGCGGGCGCCGCCACCTTCGCCTCGGCCTCGATCGCTCGCTTCAGCGCGGCCTGCAGGTCGCTCTGGGCCTTTCCGTACGCCGCCCAGTCGCCGGCCTTGAGCGCCTTGTCGGCTTCGTCGACCGCCTTCTGCGCATCCGCGAGGGCCGCCTTGACCGTCGGGTCCTGGCTGGCCGGCGGCGGGGTGGTGGTCCCGTCGCCCGGCGGGGTCGTGGTCCCGTCGCCCGGCGGCGTGGTCGCCGACTCGGCCCCGAACACCACGTTCAGCGCCTTCTCCAGCGTGTCCTCGAAGGCCGTCTGGTCCCCGTAGGTCACCAGGACCTTCTTCAGCAGCGGGTACTTGAGGCCGCCACCGCGCACGTACACCGGCTCGACGTAGAGCATCCCCTTGTCGAGCGGGACCGTGAGCAGGTTGCCGTACTCCACCTGGGAATCGCCCCGGCTCAGGATGTTGATCTCCTGGGCGATTTCCGGCTTGGAGTTGAATCTCGCCTGGACGAGCTTCGGGCCGTCCACCGGGTTCTGGGTGGGCAGCTTCAGCAGCTGGATCTTGCCGTAATCCGCGGTGGTCGGGTCGGCGTTGACCGCCATGAAGGCGCTCAGGTTGTCCCTGCCGTTCGGCGTGAGCGTCGTGGTGAGGGAGAAGGCCTGTTCGGGAGCCTTCTGGCCCGGCATCTTCATGGAGAGGTAGTACGGCGGAACGGCCGTCCCCGCCTTGGTGGTCGGGTCGTCCGGCACCGCCCAGACCTCGCTGCCGCTGAGGAAGGTCTGCGGGTCCGTGACGTGGTAGCGGGTCAGCAGCTCACGCTGGACCTTGAAGAGGTCCTGCGGGTAGCGCAGGTGCTCCATCAGGGTCGGCGAGATCTCCTTCTTGTCCTTCACCGTGCCGGGGAAGGCCTTCATCCACGTCTTGAGGACCGGGTCCTTGGTGTCCCACTGGTACAGCTTCACCGTGCCGTCGTAGGCGTCGACGGTGGCCTTGACCGAGTTCCGGATGTAGTTGACCTGGTTCTCCTGCGCGACCACGGCGCGCTGCGAGTTGGTCAGCGAGTCCGCCGTCGTGTCCCCGAGCTGGGTGCGGGACGCGTAGGGGTAGCCGTTGGTGGTGGTGTAGGCGTCCACGATCCACTGGACGCGGCCGTCGATCACCGCCGGGTACACGGCTCCGTCGATCGTCAGCCACGGGGCGACCGCCTCGACCCGGGCCTTGGGCGTCCGGTTGTAGAGGATCTTCGACTTGTCGTCGATGGCGCCGGAGTAGAGGATCTGCGGCTCGCTGAAGGCCAGGGCGTACGCGGCGCGGTTGACCGGGTTGCCCAGGCTCACCCCGCTGTCGCCCTGGTACGTGGTCTCCTTCTCGCCGGAGTCGTTGGCGTAGTCGAGCTCCTTCTGCGGTCCGCCGACGATCGAGTACTGCTTCGTCTGCTCGCCGTAGTAGATCCGCTGCTCGTACTCCCCGAGGTTGCCCTGCGCGGGCAGGCCCGACTCGGTGAACAGCGGCTCCCCGTTCGAGGTCACCTCGGTGCCCTTGGCCGCGACCACACCGAATCCGTGGGTGTAACGGAAGTGGTCGTTGATCCAGTTGTTCTTCGGGATGCCCGCGAGGTTGATCTCACGGAGCCCGATGACCGTGTCCTGGCCCTTGTACCGGTCGACCGCCAGCGTGGCCGGGAAACCGTAGTAGCCCTTGTTCTGCTGGAGCTGCTGGAAGGCCGGGGACACGATGTTCGGGTCGAGCAGGCGGATGCTCGCCGTGGTGTCGGCGTCCTGGCGGAGCTTCTTCTTGTCCGCCTTGGGGTCCGGCAGGCCCGGGTAGTCCGTGACCGAGGCGTCGGCGACCCCGTAGGCGTCGCGCGTCGCCTTGATGTTCTTCTGGACGTACGGGGATTCCTTGGCCTGCTCGTTCGGCTGGACCTGGAACTTCTGCACGATCGCCGGGTACAGCCCGCCGATCAGGATCGCCGAGAGCACCATCAGGCCGAAGCCGATGACCGGGAGCTGCCAGGTGCGGCGCCACAGCGTCGCGAAGAACAGCACCGCGCAGATCGCGGCGATGGCGACGAGGATCGTCTTGGCCGGCAGGTAGGCGTTGGCGTCGACGTACCGCAGGCCGGTCCAGTTGTCAGCGGCCTTGAAGTCGCTGGACTTCACGGCGAGGCCGTACCGGTCGAGCCAGTACGCGACCGCCTTGAGCGTGACGAAGAGACCGAGCAGCACCGACAGGTGACCGGTCGCCGCGGCGGTGGCCCGCGCACCCGGGCTCGTGACGCGCAGTCCCCCGTAGAGGTAGTGCACGACCGCTGCGGCGATCACCGAGAGCACGACGGCGGCGAAGCCGAAGCCGAGCAGGAAGCGGTACCAGGGCAGGTCGAAGGTGTAGAACGACACGTCCAGGTTGAACTGGGGGTCCTTCGTGCCGAAGGGCACCCCGTTCACGTACATCAGCCAGGTCTTCCACTGGCCCGCCGCCGAAGCACCCGCGATCAGGCCGACCAGCGCGGAGATGCCGAGCAGCAGCCACTTGCGGTACGGCGCGACGGTCATCCGGTAGCGGTCGAGGCTCTGCTGCTCCATCGACATCGCGCTGAGCGGCGGCCGCAGCCGGTGCGCCAGCCAGATGTTCAGCCCGACGGCGCCGGCCATGAGGAGGCCGAAGACGGCGAAGAGGCCGACCTTGGTCCACAGGGTCGTCGTGAAGACGGTGGAGTAGTTGACGGAGCGGAACCAGAGCCAGTCCGTCCAGAAGCCGGCGAACATGATGAACGCCATGGCCAGGACGGCCAGCACGCCCAAGGTCATCAGAAGAGTCCGGGCGCGCCGGGACGGGCGGCCGACTCTCATCCGTGGCCCGGAGGGGCCTCCGCCGCGGTCCGGCATCTGGAAAGCCAAGGTGCGCACCTCGAAAGTCGCTGTGTGTAAGTGATGCGATGAGTTTTCAAAGCATGGGCCCCCGATCGTAGGGCCCACTCATGGAACTTACTGAGGCTTTAGTCAGTTCCCGGTATCCCGGGGAAAGGAGGCAGGATGTTGCCCATGTCCAACCTTTCGCCGTCCCCCGGCACCCCTATGGCGGCAAGCCCGCTGACCCGTGCCGTCCTCGAAATCGACGAGTACGCCTCCACCCTCGGCTGGGACAAGCCCGCCCGGCTCTTCGCCCTGGTCGACACGGGCAAGCTCCGCAAGGAGGCGCCGGGCGTCGCCCGCCAGCTCGGCCTCGACCAGGACGACACGGGCAAGAACCAGCTCACCCCGATCGAGCAGGACGAGGTGCCGGCCGGGACCCCGCTGGACAAGTTCCTGGGAACCATCGCCTGGCCCGCCTCGATCCTCGGCTGCGCGCTGACCGTGGAGCGCCTGATGCTGCCGCCGTCCGCCGAGTCCTCCGTACCGGAGGGGCTCACCGACAAGCAGCTGACCAAGTGGGTCGCCACCCACCCGGAGCGCCAGGAGGTGCGGCTGACCGTGGGCGTCCTGCGCGACGGATCGCGGGAGTCGGCCGTACGGCTGCGGGACAAGGACTCGGCGAACGAGGTGCTGACCGGCGCGACGCTGGTGCCGGGGCTCGCGGAGGCGCTGGCCGCGACCTTCCTCGACTAGCGGGCAGCGCCTCGGCGAGGCTGCCGAAGGACCGCGGCCGCCGAAGGACCGCGGCCGCCGAGGGATGCGGTCAGGGCTTGGCGCACTGCGTCAGCCCGGCCGTGTCCCCCTTGCTGATCTTCTCCAGCGCCTTCACGGCGTCGTCGATGGTGGAGACCTTGACCAGCGTCAGCCCGTCCGGCACGTCGCCCGCGGCGGAGGCGCAGTTCTCGGCGGGCGTCAGGAAGTACTGGGCGCCGGCCTGGCGGGCGCCGATGGTCTTCATCTGGATGCCGCCGATCGGGCCGACCTTGCCCGCGTCGTCGATGGTTCCGGTGCCGGCGATGAACTTGCCGCCGGTGAGGTTCTCCGGGGTGAGCTTGTCGACGATGCCGAGCGCGAACATGAGACCGGCGCTGGGGCCGCCGACGTCGGCGAGCTTGATGTCGATGGTGAACGGGAAGGTGTGGTCGGTGCCGGCCCGGATGCCGACGATCGCGTGCCCGTCGTCCTCCGCCTTGCCCGCGATGATCGTGACCTTCGTCGTGCCGGTGGGCTCGCGGTGCGCCTTCTCGGCCTCGGCCGCCTCGGGGGCGGGCACGATGGTGAACTCGACCGGCTCACCGGGCTTGTGCTTGGTGACCAGCTTGGCCACGTCCTCGGGAGCCTTGACGGGGGTACCGTCCACGGCCTTGATGACGTCCCCGGCGTGCAGCTTGCCCTCGGAGGGGCTGCCCTTGACCACGGAGGCGACGATCACCCGGGCGGCGACCGGGATGCCGAGCTGCTTGAGGGCGGCCACCTTGGCGCTCTCCTGCGACTGGCTGAACTCCTCGGCGTTCTCCTGCGTGGACTCCTGCTCCGTCTTGCCGTCCGGGTACAGGTTCTCGTGCGGTACGACGATGTTGTCGCCCGCCGCCCAGCCGTAGACGGCCTCCAGCAGGTTCATGTCGTAGTCCGCGCCGGTGACGCGGACCGTCGTCATGTTCAGGTGCCCGCTGGTCGGGTACGTCTTGTGCCCCGAGATGTTCAGAACGGGCTCGCCGTGCGAGTCCCCGAGCGTGTTCACGGTCGGGCCCGGACTCATCTCGGAGTACGGGGCCTTCATGAACACTCCCGCGCAGAGCAGCGCGAACAGCATGAGGGTGGAGGCGAGCATCGTCGCAGTGCGGCGTGGCATGGATCGACAGTACGTGACGGCCCTGAAGAGCGGCCCCCGGGGCCGGTCCGTCCGGGGCCTCGCTCCGCGTCAGACGGAGTCGACCGTGTCCTTCTTGCGGTCAGCGTCCGCGGCCGCCTTCGCCGAGCCCGGTTCGTTCTGGCCCATGGCCTCACGGAACCGCGCGTAGCCCGCGAGCTCGGATATGTCACCGGCCGTGCGGTCGCGTGCCGCCCAGCTGCCCCATATCGCCGCTCCGATCGCGGCGAACAGCGGAATCAGCAACCACGCCAAAGACGCCATGGGCGTGTCTCCCTACCCCGAATTACGTGTTGTTGGTGGCTTCAACGCTGCTGCCCGGGAGGGGGTTACGCAAATCGAGGGCGTGTTGCGCGTCCGAACGGGGCAAAACGGGCCCCGGCCCCTGCCTCAGCAGGCGCCGACCCACTCCTCCGTGCCGTCGGCGAAAGTCTGGTGCTTCCAGATCGGGACCTCGTGCTTGAGGTCGTCGATCAGCATCCGGGCGGCCTCGAAGGCCTCGCCGCGGTGCGGGCAGGACACGGCGACGATCACCGCGAGGTCCCCGACGGACAGGTCGCCGATGCGGTGGACGGCGGCGAGGGCGCGAACCGGGTACTTCTCCACGACGCGCTCGGCGACGCGGCGCATCTCCGCCTCGGCCGAGGGGTGGCAGGAGTAGCCGAGCTGGTCGACGTCCGCCCCGCTGTCGTGGTTGCGCACCGTGCCGACGAAGAGCGTCGTACCGCCGGTCGCATCGTCGCCGACGGCCTGGAAGACCTCGTCGATCGAGAGCGGGGTCTCACGGATTTCGAGCAGCCGGATCGGGTCCGGAGCGGCGTGCTCGCCGGGGTGATCGAAGTGCGGTGCCATACCTTCCATCGTGCCTTAGCCACTGACCGGGCGGAATAGCAGTTTCACCAGGGCCCCACCGGCCCCCTTGGGAGCCTCCTACAGAAACCCCCGTTCGCGGGGCAGGCGCAGCCGGCCCCGGCGGAATCCAGCCCCGCCGGCATGTGAGGCGCGGGGGTCCGGGCGCGGCACCCCCGGGAGCGGTGCCGCACCGGAGGCCGCGCCCCGCACCCGCCCCCGGGGTCAGATGCCCCGGCGCCGGCGCGCGGCGCGGATCGCGGCCGCGGCGCCCAGCAGCGCGACCGTCGCACCCGCCGCACCCGCGGCCGTCGCGTCCTTGCGTCCCAGTCGGCGCCCCGCGACGGTGTGCCGCCCCGCGACCTCCTGGAGCAGCTCCGCCAGCACCTCCTCGTTGGTCCAGCGCGGCCGCCACCCCGCCGCGTGCAGCCGGCTGACGCTGACCACCCACGGGTGCATCGTGTAGGCGAGGTCCCCGGCCGGGGACGGGGTGAGGCCGATCCGGTGCAGCCGGGCCGCCGCGCCCAGGGCCACGGCCGACGGGAGCTCCATGCGGCGGATCCCGCTCAGCTCCTCGACCTCCTCCTGCTCCAGCCAGCCCTCGCAGCCGACCGCCAGCTCCCCCTCGACCTTTTCCAGGGCCGCGTACTCCAGTGCGCTGACCAGGTCCTCGACGTGGCAGAACTGCCAGGTCGGGCGGGAGCCCGCCACCACCAGCAGGCGAGGGGACTCGAAGTAGCGGGTCAGCGCGGTGTCCGTGCCGCCGACCAGTACCGCCGGGCGGACCACGGTGACGTTCAGGCCGGGGTGCGCGCGCGGCGCCCGGCGGCCCAGCCGCTCGATCTCCAGCAGGTCGCCGACGCCGGTCGCCTCGGCGGTGGCGCGCAGCTCGGCGTCCTCCGAGAGCGGGATGTCGTTGTCCGGCAGGGCCCCGTAGACCATCGCGGACGTGGAGAGCACGACCCGGTGCACTCCGGCCGCCGCGGCGGCGGTGAGCACGGTCTGGGTCCCCCGCACGTTGTACGCCGTACGGGCCGCCGGGTCCGTCTCCAGGTCGAGGTCGAGGGCGAGGTGCACCACGACGTCCGCGCCGCGCAGTTTCTCCGCGATCGCGGGGTCCCGTACGTCCAGGAGGTGCCACTGCGCGTCGGTGCAGTCCCCTCGCCGCTCGTCGATCGCGACGACCTGCTTGACCTCCTCGGACGCGGCCAGCCTGGTCACCAGAGCCGCCCCGACCCCCGCGGCGGCGCCGGTCACGGCGATCACGGGGCCTCGGCGCGCGGAACCGCCCGGGTTTCGCGTCCGGCGAACGCCGTGGGCGTCCTCGCCGTGCTCAGGGCGGTTTTCCGGTCCCTGCTCGTCCAAAGCGTGCGGATCTGGGGAACTCACCAGGCGTCTCCAGCGGTTGTCTTCAGTAGGGACGCGCCGTGACGCGGACCCACCAGTCGATGTCCATCCTGCCGCAGCCCAGGAGCCGGCGGAGCACCGAGCCCGGAAGCGGGTCTGGTGTCTACGCTGGGTGGTGTTGTCGACCCATTGCCCGCCGGCTCCCGCCGGCGGCCCTACGAGCCGAGGAAACCCGTGAGCGACACCCCATTCGGATTCGGCCTTCCGCCCGAGGAGCCGGACAACGGCGACGAGGGCAAGAAGAAGGGCAACCAGGGCGGTCAGAGCGGCCCGAATCCGTTCGGATTCGGCACGGGCCTGCCCGGCGGCTCCGGCCTGCCCGGCGGCTCCGGCGGTCCGGGGGACGCCGACAACCCCTTCGCCGCGATGTTCGGCTCCATGAACCCGAACGACCTCGGCGCCGCCTTCCAGCAGCTCGGCCAGATGCTGAGCTACGAGGGCGGTCCGGTCAACTGGGACATGGCCAAGGACATCGCCCGCCAGACCGTGGCCCAGGGCACCTCGGACGGGGTCAAGGACGCCAGTGTGGGCATCGCCGAGAAGTCGGCGGTCGAGGAGGCCGTGCGCCTCGCCGACCACTGGCTCGATGACGTCACCTCGCTGCCTTCGGGCGCCGCCACCGCCGTGGCGTGGAGCCGCGCCGAATGGGTCGAGGCGACCCTGCCGGTGTGGAAGGAGCTCGTGGACCCGGTCGCCGAGCGCGTCGGCGCGGCCATGGGCGGCGTCCTGCCCGAGGAGATGCAGGCCATGGCGGGCCCGCTGCTCGGCATGATGCGCTCCATGGGCGGGGCCATGTTCGGCCAGCAGATCGGCCAGGCCGTGGGCACCCTCGCGGGCGAGGTCGTCGGCTCGACCGACATCGGGCTCCCGCTGGGCCCGGCCGGCAAGGCCGCCCTGCTGCCGCTGAACATCGAGAGCTTCGGCAAGGACCTGGGCGTCTCCTCCGACGAGGTACGGCTGTACCTGGCCCTGCGCGAGGCCGCCCACGCGCGGCTCTTCGCGCACGTGCCGTGGCTGCGCTCGCACCTCTTCGGCGCCGTCGAGGGGTACGCGCGGGGCATCAAGGTCGACACCTCGAAGCTGGAGGACGTGGTCGGCCAGCTCGACCCGTCGAACCCGGAGCAGCTCCAGGAAGCCCTCCAGGGCGGCATGTTCCAGCCGCAGGACACCCCCGAGCAGAAGGCCGCGCTGGCCCGTCTGGAGACGGCGCTCGCGCTGGTCGAGGGCTGGGTGGACGCGGTCGTCCACGAGGCCGCCAAGCCCCGGCTGACCTCGGCCGACGCCATGCGCGAGACCATGCGCCGGCGGCGCGCCTCGGGCGGCCCGGCGGAGCAGACCTTCGCCACGCTGATCGGGCTGGAGCTGCGGCCGCGCCGGCTGCGCGACGCGTCCCGGCTGTGGGCCTCGCTCACCGACGCGCGCGGCGTGGACGGGCGCGACGGGCTGTGGGAGCACCCGGACATGCTGCCGACCGCTTCCGACCTGGACGACCCGGACGGGTTCGTGCACCGCGAGCAGCTCGACTTCTCCGAGATCGACAAGATGCTGGGCGAGGCCGCCCAGAAGCGCGAGCAGGACGGCGACGACACCAAGTGACCCTGTACGACGACGCGGTCCTCGTCCTCAAGGGCTACCAGGGCCAGCCCGAACTGCGCGAGGTCTACCTGGAGCACCTGGCAGCCCATCCCGACGGGGTCTACAAGCCCTGCGAGGCGGGCCACATCACCGGCAGCGCGCTGGTGATCGACCCGGAGCGCGAGCGCGTCCTGCTGACCCTGCACAAGAAGCTGGGCATGTGGCTCCAGATGGGCGGGCACTGCGAGCCGGGTGACGCCACCCTCGCCGACGCGGCCATGCGCGAGGCCCACGAGGAGTCCGGGATCACCGCCGGGCTGACCCTGGTGCCCGGCGGACCGGTGCGCCTGGACCGGCACCCGATCCCGGCTCCGTGCAACTGGCACCTGGACGTGCAGTACGCGGTGCTGGCGCCCGCCGGGGCCCTCGAAGCGATCAGCGACGAGTCGCTGGACCTGCGCTGGTTCCCGTACGCGCAGGTGGCGGAGGTGGCCGACACCTCGGTGGTGCGGCTGCTGGAGGCGACCCTGGCACGGCTCTGAGCCGGCGGGAACAGCGGGAACGGGAGGAAGGGGCGGCCCCGCCGATGCGGGGCCGCCCCTTCCGTCCGTCCGTACCCGGAGGTCCGTCCGTACCCGGATCAGTTCCAGGCGTTGTTCTGGTTCTGCGCGTGGGCGCCGTGCTGGCCCATGCCGAACTGCGCGGCCGCGCCCTGACCGATCTGGGCGTTCTGCGGCGGGAGCGCCTCGCTGGGCTGGACCAGGGCGAAACCGGTGCCGAGGAAGCTCAGCTCCCAGCCCTCGCCGGTGTTGCCGCGCCGCCGCCAGACGCCGGTGGAGTGCGTCTGGGCCTGCATCTGCACGCGCAGCGAGGTGGACCAGGCGACGATGGCGTCCGCGTCGGCGTTGACGTACTTGTCGGGCGTGACCTGCAGCATCAGCGGCTGACCGGAGGTCATCAGCGCGACCTTGCCGCGGCCGGTGATGTTGAGCTGGTACTTGCCGGAGCCGGAGATCCCGTACTGACTGTCCACCGCGATGGCCTCGGTGTGCAGGGTGGAGTCCAGAGCCAGCACGTAGCTGCTGTCGACCGTGAGGCCTTCCTGGTCCACGTCGACGACGTGGACGTACTGCGCCAGGTTGGCGAGGTAGACCGTGCCCTGGCCGGAGCAGCGCATCAGGTCGAGGCCCTCGCCGGTGCGGGCGCGGGCATTGCGCTGGGTGGTGCTCTGGTACTCGCCGTCGAAGTCGATGATCCCCTGGTAGGCGACCATCGCGCCCTTGCGGGCGAGGACGTCGTCGGAGCCGCTCAGCGAGACCCGCAGCAGCTGCGGGTTCTGGACCGCGTACCGCTCCTGGGACTGCGCCTCTGCGTGGGCGAAAAGTGAGCTCTGCATGGTGTGTCTTCTCCCCCTCAGCCCCGGGCCCGGAGCCGGTCGGTGCTGTCCTCGCTGGGCTGTACGACGACGATGCCCTGGCCGGAGAAGGCCATCTGGTAGGCCTCCCCGCTGCCCCGGCCGAGCATCGACGAGGCCTTGAAGCTGCGCTTGCCCTTGACCTTGAGGTTCGGGGACCAGGCGACGAGCGCGTCGGGGTCGACGTACGTCTCGTCCTCGCCGCGGCCGCAGTCGACCACGATCGGCGTGCCGCGCGAGGTGATCGCGACCCAGCCGGTGCCGGCGACCGACACGTTGAACAGGCCCTGGCCGGCGAACTTGGCCATGCCCTTGACCCGCTCCACGCCCCACTGGAGGTGGGCGTCGAAGGCGAGCAGGTTGGTGCCGTTGACGGAGAGCGAGTCGTTGTTGAGGTTGATCACGACGACGTCCGCGCCGTAGTCGGCGAGGTAGAGCAGGCCGTCGCCCGTGCACTTCATGAGCGGGGCGCCCTCGCCGGTGAGCCACTGCGAGGCCATCTGGCGGACGGCCGGCGGATTGGGCTCGTACTGCACGAAGCCCTCGTAGGCGACCATCGATCCGGTGCGCGCGAAGAGGTCCTGGCCGCTCTGCATGGCGACCTTGAGCATCGCGCGGCCGTGGTTCTCCATGCGGGCCGTGACGGGGGTCGGGGCGTAGCCCGCGAGCTGCTGGTTCATTGCGTTCATGGCATTCATGTGGGGCTCCCTCAGACCTCGTACGGCTGGACGACGATGAAGTTGCCGGGAGCGCCGCGGAACTGGAGGTTCACGGTCTCCCCGCTGTGGCCGGGATACGCGTTGCGGCGCAGCCGGACCTGGCTGGAGATGATCACCTGGGAGGCGGCCGACCACGCGACGATGGCGTTGCTGTCCGCGAAGGTGGTCGGGGTGACGGGCAGGACGACGGGCACGCCGTGCGTCTTGACGATCACCGTGCCGGTGCCCTGGAACTGCATGGTGAACAGGGCGCCGCCCGGGATGCCGTGGCCCTCGATGCGGCGGACCTCGTGCTGGAGCGACTCGTCGAAGGCGAGGACGTTCTCGGCGGAGACGCAGATGCCGTCGCCCTGGAGCTCGATGGCGTGCAGGTGGGCGCCGTCCTCCGCGAGGAAGACCTGGCCGCGGCCGGCGCAGCGCATCAGCTGCATCTCCTGGCCGGTGGCGTTGCCGACGACGCGGCCGGCGAAGCCCGCGCCCTTGTAGCTGAAGTCGACCTTGCCCTGGTAGAGGACCATGCTGCCCTGGCGGGCGAGGACGGCCTGGCCGCCCATGGCCAGGTCGACGCGCATGAGCTGCTGGTTCTGCGGGGTCCAGCGGGCACCGGTGGGTGCTTCCTTGTACGGCTGGAGGGCGGCGGCGAGTCCGGCGCCGGCGGCGGGCACCGCCATCGCGGGCTGGCCGTAGCCCTGGGGCTGCTGGCCGAAGCCGGGCTGCTGGCCGTACGGGGGCTGCTGCTGGCCGGGGACCTGGCCGTACGAGGGCTGCGGCTGCTGCCCGTACGGCGCCGGGGCCGGGGCCGGCGGCGGAACCTGCCCGTAGGGCGCGGGGGCGGGCGGGGCCAGGGGGGCGCCCATCGGTGCGGCCATGGTGGGGGCCGCGTGGACGGGCTGCTGGTACGGCGCGGGGGCCGGGACCTGTGCCGGGGCGGGGGCCTGGGCGGGCGCCGGGGCCTGGGGCGGCGCGCCGAAGGAGGGCGCCGGGGCCGGGGGCTGTGCCGGGGCGGGAGCACCGAAGGAGGGTGCCGGGGCGGCGGCCTGCGGGGGCGGGGCGAAGCCGGGCGCTGCGGCCGGGGCCTGCGCCTGCGGTGCGGGCTGCTCCTCCTCGGCGACCTCGCCGCCGAAGTTCTGGAGCAGCGCGGCGAGGCCGCCGTCGAAGCCCTGGCCGACGGCGGCGAAGCGCCACACGTCCTTGAGGTAGAAGTCGCCGATCATCAGCGCGCGCTCGGTGCTGAACTCCGAGCCCGAGAAGGAGTACCGGACGACCTCCTCACCGCCCGCCACGATGCGGATGTAGCCGGGGCCGATCTGCGACATCTGCCCGGCGCCGTCGATCGACGCGGCGAAGGAGAGCTTGTGGATGCCGGCCGGAATGCGGTCCAGGGTCACCCGGAAGGACTCCGTGTCGCCGGCCTGCGTGCCGAGCTGCTGGATGGACTCCTCGGGCGACTTCGGCTGGTTGAAGAAGACGAAGTAGCGGTCGTCCGAAAGCTGTTCGTTGACGTCGAGGCCGAAGCAGCTGATGTCGATGGCGAGTCCTGGCCCGGCGATCTGGACACCCACATAGAGGTCTGTGCCCGGTGTCAGATCACTGATTTTGGCCTTGTGACCGCGTTGGAATTCCCTGGCCATACGTAAGACCGTCCCCCATCCCGACTGTGAATGCGTGCCGCTCAGGCTAACGGCAACCTCGGACATCCGGCCAAGTCGGTACCGACCCGGTACATATCACGAGGCGTGACATGACGGGCATATAGCGGACAAATATGGATCATTCCTCGCGGGCGGCGGGGACCTTCGGAAGGCGTTCGGCGGCGACGACGCCTTCGAGATATCCGCGCGCCCGCTCGGTGCGCGGATACGCCTCCAGGAGTTCCCAGAAGCTGGGGCCGTGGCCGGGCACCAGGAGGTGTGCCAGCTCGTGCAGCAGCACGTAGTCGACGACGTACTCCGGCATCCCCTGGATGCGGTGCGAGAGCCGGATGCTGCCTTCGGCCGGGGTGCAGGAACCCCAGCGGGTGTTCTGATTGGTGACCCAGCGGACCGTGCGGGGGCGGGCACGGCCGCCGAAGTACTGCTCGGACAAACGCTCGGCGCGCTCGGCGAGTTCCGCGTCCCCGAGGGTGCGTTTGCTCTCCTGGGCCGCCAGCTTGTCGAGCATGACGCCCACCCAGCGCTGCTCCTCCGCCTCGGACATCCGGGCAGGAATGAGGACGACCGTACGATCACCCTCGCGGTAGGCGGATACGGTCCTTCGGCGGCGTGCGCTCCGGCGGACTTCGACGGCGCGCTGCGGTGGATCGGCGGACACGCCATGACGGTACCCGCTCGCCCCGGCCGAAGTCCCGCCCCGCCCGCGGTCGAACACGAACCGATGCGCAGTCGGCGGCACGGTTACTCCAAAGAACCCCAACCATTCATTTCATATGCCTGATACCCCTCACCTGTGGACAAATTTGAGCAGGCCTTTCGCAGGCCGGGCAATCTTGCGGAAAGCGACGCGGCCGCAAGGGAATGCGGGGCGCGAATCGAGTGGCGAATCGAGGGAGGACCGCGATGTATCCGAAGGTGAAGCCGGCGCTGGCCCGGGCCTGGCGGGATCTGCAGACGGTGCAATTCGGTGTGACGCCCGCGCATGCGGTGGTGCTCGGCCCGGTGGACACGGCCACGGGCTCGCTCCTCGACCTGATCGACGGGACGCGGGGCATGGAGCTGCTCCGGTCGGAGGGCGCGGCGATGGGGCTCCCGGACGGCCGGGTCGACGAGGTGGTGCGCAGGCTCGCGGCGGCCGGGCTGCTCGACGATGCCACGGCGGGCGGGCCCCGCGCCCAGGCGGTGCGGGACCGACCCGAGGCTCTGGAGCGGCTCGGCCCGGACCTGGGGTCGCTGTCCTTGGTCCGCCCCCGGCCGGGCGGGGACTTACAGGGGGTCGCCGCCCGCCGGGTGATACGGGTTCAAGTGCGCGGGAGCGGCCGGGTGGGCGCGGTGATCGCCTCGGTCCTGGCCGGAGCGGGCATCGGCCGGGTCGAGGTGCTCGACGGGGGCCGCGCGCAGCCGGCGGACGTGGCGCCTGGCGGTCTGGGCCCCGGCAGCGTGGGGCGCCTGCGCGCCGAAGCCGCGCGGACGGCGGTCCGCGACGCCGCCCCCGGACGCGGGCCGCGGACCGGGGAGAGCGAGGGACCGGAGGCGGGGCTGGCCCTGGTGGTGGTCGCGCCCCGGGACGGACTGCAGTCCTGGGCCCCCGATCCGGAGACGGCGGCCGACTGGGTCACCACCGGCACCCCGCACCTGTACGCGGGGGTACTGGAGGGCACCGGGCTGGTGGGGCCGCTGGTCCTGCCCGGAGCCACGGCTTGCGCCGGCTGCATGGAGCGCGACCGGATCGAGCGGGACCCGGCCTGGCCGCGCATGCTGGTCCAGTGGCGCTCGGCCCACCGCCGCCGGACGGCCGCCGCCTGCGATCTCGGCCTCTCCACGGCCGTGGCCGGCCTGGCCGCGGCCCACGCCCTGTCCTTCCTCGACGGCGAACTCCCCGCCTCCACCGGCACCCGCTGGGAAGCCTCCCTACCGACCCTCACCTGGCAGTCCACCCCGGTCCACCCGCACCCCGACTGTCCGTGCGCGGCGGCCGGTGTCCTGGTCGAGCAGGGGGTGGGTGCATGAGGGGGCTACTGGAATGGGGGCGCCGCGATCCTCTCTTCGACGACCTGGCAGAACCGCGCGATGCGGTGGCCGGCCGAGGGGACCACGAGGACGAGGCTGCGGAGATTGACGATCAGCGCGCTCAGCTGCCCGGGGGTCGGGGTGTCCGCGAGAAACTCCGCGAGGCGCTGCTCGGCCTGCTCCCAATGCGGCCACAGGCAGTGGGCGAGCAGGAGGCTGTCCGCTTCGAGGACGCCCGGTGCTTCCGCGTCCGCAGAGCTCCGCAGTTCCACCACGCGCGTCAGGTGGTGGTCACGGTCCGGGTGCCGGAGCCAGGTCTTGACCACGGCCATCTCGTAGTGCGTCCAAGCGTCGTGGGGATCGAGGCCGATGGAACGGGCGAGGTCGTCGAGCGCCTCGTCGTAGTGGCCGAGCAGACGGTGGGTCAGACCGCGGGCAGTCAGTGTGGAGGCGCTGGCGGGAAGGAGCTCCACCGCCCGGCCGTAGTCGGCCAGGGCTTCCTCGTACGCGCCGAGCACGCGGTGGCAGTCACCTCTCCGTCTGATGCCCCACCCCCTCTCATGGCTGATCTCTTGAAGGCGGTCGTAGTCCGCGAGAGCCGACTCGAACCGGCCGAGCTTCAACCACGTCATCGCGCGCAGGAGGAACGCCAAAGGCAGGTCCGGCTCGTGGGCGATGGCGCGCCCGAATTCGTGCAAGGCCTCGTCGTACCGTTCCAGCGACAGGAAGACCTCGCCGCGGCCGGCGTGGGCCCAGCCGGAGCCCGGGTCGAGCTCCACCGCCCTGGCGTAGTCCGTCAACGCATCCTCGTGCTGCCCCAGTCTGCGGTGCATGTCGGCTCGCAAGGTAACGGTCCAGGCGTCGTCGGACCTCAGTTGGACAGCCCGCGTGATGTCGGCCAGGGCCTCTTCATAGCGCTCCAGTTTTCGCAGCGCGAGGCCGCGGCGGATGAAGGCCCAGCCGTCGTCAGGGGAGAGCTCGATGGCCTGCCTGTAGTCGTCGAACGCCTCCTCGTGGCGGCCCATCGACTCAAGGGTGACCGCGCGATCCACCAAGATCGAGGCCTCGTCGGCGGGTTGACCGGCGAGTCCCCGCGTGAAATCGGCCAGGGACTCCTCGTAACGGGCCATGAACTGATAGGTGATTCCACGGCGGCAGAGCACCGTCGGATCGTCCGGGAGGAGCGCGAGAGCGAGGTCGAAGTCGGCGAGGGCTTCCTCGAACCTGTCGGCCCAGTGGTGCAGCATCCCCCGGCTGACCAGACTGGAGACCCGGCCCGGATCGAGCTCTATGGCCCGGGTGTAGTCCGCGATCGCCGCGTCGTCGCTCGATGTGAGCATGTGTGTCACGGCCCGTCCGGAGTACGCGCGCTCGGCGCGGGGGTTCACCGTGACGGCATCGGTGTAGTCGGTCAGGGCCTGTGCGTACTCCTCGGCACGACGGTGGTCCCGGCCGCGCAGGGTCAGGGCCATGGCCCGCCCTTCGGGGGCGAGTCCGCCGCGGGCCAGGAGCAGCGTCAACGCCGCTACCCCCGGGGCCGGCTGGTCCAGGGCCGTGCCGAGGTCCCGGGACCAGCGGGTGAGGTCCGGGGAGTCCGTGTCGCGGCCCGCCGCTGCCAGGACGGCGGTCCAGCGGCGGAGGGTGGTGATGCCGTGGTCGTAGGCGTCGACGAGGTCCCGGAGCAGGGCGGGGAGGGCTGTGCGGGGGTCGGCGCAGAGGCGGTGGTAAGCCTCCTGCAGGCGGTGGCCGCGCCAGGTTTCGTCCGACCACCACCCCTCGGCCGGGGCCGTCGCCTGCTCCAGGTGCTCGCGGCGCCGCCGGAAGGCGTCGGCCAGGCGGGTGTGGAGCTGCTCCCACCGGATCGGGGACTGCCTGCGCTGCAGGCGCAGCATCGCGCCGCGGACCACCTCGTGGTAGCGGCAGTGACCCGAGCGGTCGGTGACGAAGGGCATCGACCGGAGCCAGCCGAAGAATTCGGCCGCTTCCTCCTCGACCGCGGCCCGGTAGACGTCCTCGTCCAGCTCCTGCGGGAACGCGCAGGCCAGGGCCGCGGCCCGGCGGGCGGGGTCGGGCACCCACTTGAGGAACCGCTCGACGGCGGTGCCGCTCGGGTCCCCGATCTCCTCCACCTCCTCCACCGTGCCCGGCTGCGTCTCGGCCAGGGTCGAGACCAGGACCGGAAGCCGGCCCGACAGGCGCAGGATCACCTCCACGACCCGCTCGTCGGTGACTCCCTTTCCGGTGAGCAGGAGACGTGCTTCGGTCTCGGTGAAGACCTCCAGCGGCCAGTCGGTGACCAGGTCGTGCCAGTCCTCCCAGGTGCGGGCGGCCAGCTTCGACTGTCCGGCCAGGGTGACCAGCACGTTCGCGGGGAACTCCCCGTAGCGTTCGCTGCCCAGTACGTCGCGCAGCCAGGTGTCCAGCATGGGGCCGGTGCGCTCGTAGGTGTCGAAGAAGAGCACGATCCACGGGTGTTTGCGTGCCACCTCGGCGAGGTCTTCGAGGAACACCGGGGTCAGCGTGTCCAGCGGGGAGAGGACCAGCTCCACGTCTCCGTGGCTGCGCAGTCGGGTGCTGAGGAGGGCCTTGACCCGGTCCGCGCCGGCGGCGACCTGGTTCGGGTCGACCACGCCGGTGAGCGCACCGACGCCCGGGATCATGCCGAGCCCGGCGAGGCCGAGCTGCGAGGCGATCATGCTGGAAGGGGATGGCGGCGGGGGCCCTCCGGGCACCGGGTCGGGCCCGGTGGCGGCCGCGAGGACTCCGGCGTCGGCCTCGTGCCGGCGCTGGCGATAGGTGGTCAGCAGCTTGTCGAAGCCCTTCATGGCCAGGCCGCGCTGGGCGAACTGGGCGCTGACGGCCTCCATCGTCTCGATGACGTCCGCGGCCGACTCGTCCACGTACGCGGTGACCGCCCCGGACTCGCGGGCGATGGTCTCCAGATGCCGCACCAGGGTCGATTTGCCGACACCGCCGGGGCCGCGAATGTGGAAGAGGAACTGCGCCGCTTCCTCGGGGGGCTGTCTGAGGGCCTCGCGAAAGGCGCTGACCTCGCCCTGTCTGCCGATGAAGCCGATGGAACGGCGTCGCCGGATCAGCTCCTGCCTCGAAGGTCCCCGTCCCGCCATCCCCCAGTCCTTCCACCGGCATTGCGCGGCCCGCTCCACCACCATGCTGTCCCATGGGGGCGGCCGCCGTCCGCCGACCGGTGGATTCCCGCAGGGTTCCCGGCAGGAGACTCGGCCGGGGTGGTCGCCAGGGGCCATGACAGGATGCCTTTGGCCGGAAAGGCCTTCGGAGGACTCCCCCGAACGCCGCTTGCGGCTCAGCTGTCTGGGAATTGGAGGGGCTCATGTCTGATCTTCCCCGGAAGGCGGTCACCCGTACCGTCAAGCTGGCCGCGCTGCCGCTCGGCATAGCGGGCCGGGCCACCTGGGGGCTCGGCAAGCGGATCGGCGGCAAGTCGGCGGAGATAGTGGCGCGTGAGCTCCAGCAGCGCACCGCCGAGCAGCTGTTCCGTGTACTGGGAGAGCTGAAGGGGGGCGCCATGAAGTTCGGCCAGGCGCTCTCGGTCTTCGAGTCGGCGCTGCCCGAGGAAGTCGCCGGGCCCTACCGGGCCGCGCTGACCAAGCTGCAGGAGGCCGCCCCGCCGCTGCCCGCGGCCACGGTGCACCAGGTGCTGTCGGAGCGGCTCGGCGCGGACTGGCGGGATCTGTTCGAGGAGTTCGAGGACAAGCCCTCGGCGGCGGCCTCGATCGGGCAGGTGCACCGGGCTGTCTGGCACGACGGCCGCCAGGTGGCGGTCAAGGTCCAGTACCCGGGGGCCGGCGAGGCCCTGCTGTCGGACCTGAAGCAGCTGAGCCGGTTCGCGGGACTGCTCGGGCCGCTGATCCCGGGCATGGACATCAAGCCCTTGATCAAGGAGCTGCGCGACCGGGTCTCGGAAGAGCTGGACTACGAGCTGGAGGCAGAGGCACAGCGGACGCACGCGGACGCCTTCGACGGCGACGAGGACGTGGTCGTGCCGGACGTGGTGCACCAGGGCGACCAGGTGCTGGTGACCGACTGGATCGAGGGAACCCCGCTGTCGGAGGTGATCGCCGACGGCACCCAGGAGGAGCGCGACCGCGCCGGACAGCTGCTGGCCCGGTTCCTCTTCTCCGGCCCCGCGCGCACCGGGCTGCTGCACGCCGATCCGCACCCGGGCAACTTCCGGCTGATCGCCGGTGCGGACGGCCGGACGCGGCTGGGCGTACTGGACTTCGGGACCGTCGACCGGCTGCCGGGCGGCTGGCCCAAGCCCATCGGCCGGTCACTGCGGATGGCTCTGGACGCCGATGCCGAAGGGGTCTACGGGCACCTGCGCGCGGAAGGGTTCGTGCGCGAGTCCATCGAGCTGGAAGCCGGCGCGGTGCTCGACTACCTCAGGCCGATGCTCGAACCGGCCGAGGCCGAGGAGTTCACCTTCACGCGGACCTGGCTGCGCGGCCAGGCCGCGCGGATCGCCGATCCCCGCTCCCCCGCGCACCAGTTGGGCCGGCAGATCAACCTGCCGCCCTCCTACCTGCTGATCCACCGGGTGACGCTGAGCACCATCGGGGTGCTGTGCCAGCTCGGCGCCACGGTCAGGCTCCGCGAGGAACTGGACTCCTGGCTGCCGGGATTCCCGCCCGACGAGGCCTGAGCCGGGCCGCGGCAGGCGGGCGCGGACGGGCGTTCACCACCAGGCGGAGTCGAGGCGGCCTTCGATGGCGCGAAGGTTCGCACGCGCGCAGTCGACGCAGAAGTACTGTCTGGTCCCGTTCTCCACGGAGCAGGTCCAGGTGGGCGGGGCGCCGGCCGGGGACTGGGCGCCGCAGCGCGCGCAGACGACGGGCGGGGCCTCGGTTCCCGGCGGTGCCGGGTGGGGAGTCGGCTGGTCCACCTCCAGACGATATCCCCGCGGCGGCCGGCGGGCGGTCCGCAACGCACCGGGGGGACCGGCCCGTTCGGGCCGGTCCCCCCGGTGGTGTGTTTCGAGCCGTCTTCCAGCTCTGCCTTAGTGCATGACGGCCATGGCCAGCGCGCGCCGGGCGCGCAGCGAGACGCGCTCGGCTCGGCGCTGCATGCGCCGCGCGGCGACCAGGCGCACGGCGCGACGCTCGGCGTCGACCTCACGCATGCGGTCGTCCATATGGGCACGAGCCATGGCTTCTGGGATGAGTTGCATTTCGCGGGTCCTGTTCTGACGCGAGGTGATCGCGCCGGCGGTGATGAAGTCTGCGGTGGCGGAGCCGTGCGGCTGCTCGCTCGTGGTGGCGTGGGGGGACATGAGGGCCTGCTTCAGGGGGTCGTGCGTCAGGGGGCGGTCGATGGTTCCGTGGGCGGTCATGCCGCAACGACCGGGTTCTTGCGCGGACGGCCACGGGGGCGCTTCCGGGCGACGACGACACCCTGGACGAAGAGCTCGCCTCCCCAGACACCCCAGGGCTCGCGGCGCTCCAGCGCACCGGCGAGGCAGGCCTCGACCAGCGGGCAGGTGCCGCAGAGGGACTTCGCGTACTCGACGTCGGCCGGGGACTCGGCGAAGAAGACCTCGGGGTCGTAGGTGCGACAGGCGACGGGCACGCCGAGGTTCTCGATGGCGTCGTCGAGCGCGGTGAGCGCGGTGAGGGGGGTCAAGGTGGAGTCCTCCGGGACTGCGGGCGGGGAGAGGGTCTGGGTCTTCGGTACGGACGGGGCGTGCGCTTCGAGTTGCACGGTGGTTTTTTCCTCGTCTTGTTCGTCTAGTCGTTCCGGCCGGTCGGCCGGGGGCGGCTGGGGTACCTCGCCCCTTCGGTCCGTCGTCCCCTGTTCGGGGACAAACAGAAGGGCCGCGGATCCCGGGTGGGGTTCCGCGGCCCTGAAGGCGCCGGTCTGATCGTCAGATCAGACTGGATCACTCCAGGGTTCGAGCCCGCGGTAGGCCCACATCAGGTGGTGCTGCTTCTTCGTCTGCTGCGTCTTGGATCCGGCACCGGCTGCGGCCGCAAAGGCATAGGCGCCATGCGCCTGGGCTTCTGCTGCCATTACTGCCACCGGTGCCTGGATCGGTCGCTCATTGCGCTCACGAATCGGCAGCGCGCTCGACGCGGCGGGCCGGACGGAGCTGTCAGCGCAGACGGCGGACAGACCGGTGACCGGCAGACCGGTACCCGTGAGGGCAAGGAGCGTGGAGGAACCGAGAGTGCAGGAAGCGGCGACCGAGCGATCGGTCATTTTGGTGGTGGTGATGAAGCTGGTCACTGGTCTCGCCTCCTCTCGGCGTCTCGGGGACTTCGGCCCGGAGGCCTGGTCCCATGCGTATTCGGATAAGTACAGCACGAATCGGGGGCTTCGGAGAAGCCACCGTTTCCGTTGCTAAGAACCTATGGGGCTTCGCTGGGCATGTGCAAACTATTTTTCCGACGAGTTTCTACGCGTCGCCAGGATCTTCCGTCCCGGGCTCCCCACCTGCACAGATGGCCAGCACGTCCGCTCCGTACCGCTCCAGCTTCCGGGCACCCACGCCGGAGATCATCGAGAGCTCTCCCTCCTGCGAGGGTGCGGCCTCCGCGATGGCCATCAGCGTCTTGTCCGTGAACACGCAGTAGCCGGGCATGCCCTGCTCCTTCGCCTGGACGGCGCGCCAGTCGCGCAGCCGCTCGTAGAGCCCTTCGTCCATGTCCGAGGGGCAGTCCTCGCAGCGCATCAGTTTCAGCTCGCCGGCGTCGGTCAGGGTCTTGCGGCAGACCCGGCACACGGCCGGTCCGCGGCGGCCCCGTTTGCGGGCACCGGGCTCGACCGGACCGCCCGGCCCGCTTCCCGGCGCCAGGGAGCCCGGCCTCAGGCCGTTCAGGAAGCGGCTGGGGCGTCGGGACCCCCGGCCGCCAGGAGTCCGGGAGAGGGCCCAGGAGAGCGTCAGGTGGTGCCGGGCGCGGGTGACGCCGACGTAGAGCAGCCGGCGCTCCTCCTCGACCTGCTCGTCCGTCTTCGCATAGGTGATCGGGATCATGCCGTCGGTCAGGCCCACGAGGAACACGGCGTCCCACTCCAGGCCCTTCGCCGCGTGCAGCGAAGCGAGGGTGACGCCCTGGACGGTCGGGGCGTGCTGGGCGGCCTTGCGTTCGTCCAGCTCGACCGTCAGGTCGGCCAGGGTCGCGGACGGCCGGCTGCGCGCGAAGTCCTCGGCGAGCCGGACCAGCGCGGCCAGCGATTCCCACTGGTCGCGGACGGCGCCGGAACCAGCGGGCGGTGCGCTGGTCCAGCCGGTGGAGCTGAGCACGGCCCGGACCTGGGATCCGAGCTCCACGACGTCGTCGAGCAGCCGGTCGTTGCCGCCGGAGCGGGCGGCTCCGCGCAGGGCGAGGATCGCCTTCTGCACCTCGGCGCGCTCGAAGAAGCGCTCGGCTCCGCGCAGCTGGTAGGGGACTCCGGCGTCGGCGAGGGCCTGCTCGTAGACCTCGGACTGGGCGTTGATGCGGTAGAGCACGGCGATCTCGCCCGCCGGGACGCCGGCCGCGACGAGGTCCCGGATCCGGTGGGCGATGCCCTCGGCCTCGGCGGGCTCGTCGGGGTACTCGGCGTAGACCGGGTCGGGGCCGGTCTCGCGCTGGGAGACCAGTTCCAGGCGGTGCTCGGCGGCGCGGCCCTTGGCCTGGGCGAGGAGCCCGTTGGCGAGGTGGACCACCTGGGGCGTGGAGCGGTAGTCGCGGACCAGCTTGACCAGGGTGGCCTGCGGGTACTTGGTGCGGAAGTTCAGCAGGTGGTCGGGGGTGGCGCCGGTGAAGGAGTAGATCGTCTGGCTGGCGTCGCCGACCACGCAGAGGGTGTCGCGCTCTCCGAGCCAGAGGTCCAGCAGCCGCTGCTGGAGCGGGCTGACGTCCTGGTACTCGTCGACGACGAAGTGCTGGTACTGGGTGCGGATCTGCTCGGCGATGTCGTGGCGGTCCTGCAGGATGCCGACCGTGAGGAGCAGCACGTCCTCGAAGTCGATCATGCCTCGGTCGCGCTTGAGCTGCTCGTACGTCCCGTAGATCTGGGCGATCTCGGCCAGGTCCCGGGGGGCCTCGCGGCCGGACTTGCGGGCGGCCGCCGGATAGTCGGCGGGCACCGTCTGGGTGACCTTCGCCCACTCGATCTCTCCGGTGACATCGCGCAGCTCGCCCCGGTCGAGGCGGATGCGGCAGCGCGCGCCCGCCTCGGCGACGAACTGGATCTTGCGCTCCAGCAGTCGCGGCACGTCGCCGCCGACCGCCTTGGGCCAGAAGTACTGGAGCTGGCGCAGGGCGGCGGAGTGGAAGGTCCGCGCCTGCACCCCGCCCGCGCCCAGCTCGCGCAGGCGGCCGCGCATCTCGCCGGCGGCCCGGTTGGTGAAGGTGACGGCCAGCACGCTCGCCGGCATCAGCTGGCCGGAACGGACCCCGTAGGCGATGCGGTGGGTGATCGCCCGGGTCTTGCCCGTGCCGGCGCCCGCGAGCACGCACACCGGCCCGCGCAGGGTCGTCGCGACCTCGCGCTGCTCCGGGTCCAGGCCCAGGAGCACCGCGTCGGCCGAATCGGCGCCGGGCGTGAAGGATGAGGAGTGCGTTGCTGATGTCACCCCGCCATGCTGCCAGGTCTCGTGGGGAGGCCGGGAAATCCGTCCACAGGCCGCCCCCGCTCGTCCGACGGGCACATGGTCGTACCGGAGCGGGGTACGGGCGCCCTCCCGCGGGCGGGCGGGAGCGGGCGGGAATGGGCGCGCGGTCCCGTACGTTCAACCACTCGGGCCAACCGGGCCGACGAGCACCCACGAATGGAGAGCGCAGCATGCAGGACGCGGGAACGGTCACGATGTACAGCACGACCTGGTGCGGCTACTGCCGTCGGCTGAAGAGCCAGATGGACCGTGAAGGCATCGCCTACACCGAGATCAACATCGAGCTCGACCCCGAGTCCGCGGCGTTCGTGGAGAAGGCGAACGGCGGCAACCAGACGGTTCCCACCGTGCTCGTCACCTCCTCCGCGGGCAGCGAGTCCGTCATGACGAACCCGAGCCTGGCCCAGGTCAAGCAGGCCCTCGCCGTCTGATGTGCTGAACACCACGCACGGAAAGCCCCCGCCCAGGCGGGGGCTTCTGCGTTGAGCTGGGCGTCACGCTGATCGGCACCGCCTGCATGTACGGCTGGGGCGCCAACGAGGAGCTGCCGGCCGAGGCCCTGCACCCGCGGAGGGCCTCCGGCTGACCGGAGCCCAGCGCGTCCGCCTCGGCCGGCTGTCCGAGCGGCCCGGCCAGGGCGAGCAGCCCTGCCAGGGTGAGCGGCCCGGCCAGGGCGAGCAGGCAGGCCAGGCCGAGCAGGCGTGAGCCACCAAGGCCCCCGCCGGAGCGGGGGCCTTCGCCGGTATGCGGATGGGCCGGGTCAGGCGGTCGTGACCGGCTTGGGGAGCGGCTTGCCGTACCAGAGCTCGACCAGGCGGGCCGCGATGGAGATGCCCGCCGGCGGGAGGACCTCGCCGGACTCGATCGCCGTGCGCAGGTCGTCGCGGGAGAACCAGCGGGCCTCCTGGATCTCGTCGCCGTCGACCTCGATGTCGAAGGTCACGGCGCGCGCCGTGAAGCCCAGCATCAGGCTGTACGGGAACGGCCAGGGCTGGCTGGCGACGTAGTCGACCTCGCCGACCTTGACGCCCGCCTCCTCCCACACCTCGCGGATCACCGACTGCTCGATCGACTCGCCCGGCTCCACGAACCCCGCGAGGGTGGAGAAGCGGCCCTCGGGCCAGTGCACCTGGCGGCCCAGCAGCGCGCGGTCCTGGTCGTCGGTGACCAGCATGATCACGGCCGGGTCGGTCCGCGGGTAGTGCTCGGCCCCGCAGCCCGGGCAGCGGCGGATGTGCCCGGCCGCGGCGACCACCGTGCGCTCGCCGCAGCGGGAGCAGAAACGGTGCATGCGCTGCCAGTTCTCCAGCGCCACCGCGTGCACCATCAGCCCGGCGTCCCGCGCGGAGAGCAGCATTCCGGCCTCGCGCAGACCGGCCGGGCGGGCCGACTGGTCCATGCGGCCGGGCAGCGAGTCCTTCTGCAGCGCGAAGTACCGTACGCCGTCCTCGTCGGTCCCCAGGAAGTACCGGTGGGTCTCGGTGACCGGGGCCTCGAAGGCCGGGGTCATGACGATCGCGGTGCCGCCGTCGGGGGCGTCGTCGATCAGGACCTGGCCGCCCGAGACGACGAAGACACGGGTGCTGGGGTGGCTCCACGCCGCGGCGAGCCACGCCTCGTCGAGGCGGTGGTGCGCGGCGCGGTCGATTCCGCTGGGCGCGGCCAGCGAGATCGGGCGCTCGGACTCGGTATGGGTGCTCACAGGTACTTCCAACTCCCCCGGTGGCGGGACACAGGCAGGCTCAGCAGGACGGACGGGTGTGCGGTGGCGTGTGCGGCGTGTAAGGCGCCTGCGGCGCCGGTGGTGTCTGTGGTGTCGTCAAGCGGACGCCGGCTTCCAGTGGGCGGCCAGGTCGCCCCAGAGGTAGGCGGCCGTCTCGACCCCCTTGGCGAGCAGGTCGAGCTCGACCTTCTCGTTCGGCGAGTGCCAGCCGTCGGAGGGCACCGAGATCCCGAGGAAGAGGACGGGGGCGTTCAGCACGTCCTGGAGGTCGGCCGCCGGCCCCGAGCCGCCTTCGCGGGTGAAGCGGACCTTCTCGCCGAATGCCCTGCTCATGGCGCGTACGACCGACTGCAGCGCCGGGTGGTCCAGCGGGGTCAGGCACGGCCTGGTCGGAGCGCCGAAGGTGACGGCGTGCCGGATCCCGGCCGGGACGCGCTCCGCGACCCAGGCCGTCACGGCCGTCTCGACCTCGTACGGGTCCTGCCCGGAGACCAGGCGGAACGACAGCTTCAGGTGCGCCGAGGCGGGCACGATGGTCTTGCCGCCGGGCCCCTGGTAGCCGCCGCCGATGCCGTTGACCTCTGCGGTCGGGCGGGCCCAGACGCGCTCCAGCGTGGAGTAGCCGGCCTCGCCCGAGGCCGCGTACGACTTGGCCGTACGGAGCCACTCGCTCTCGTCGAAGGGGAGCTCGGCGATCAGCGCCCGCTCCGCGTCGGTGAGCTCGGCGATGTTGTCGTAGAAGCCGGGGATCGTGACCCGTTCGTCCGCGTCGTGCAGGGCCGCGACGAGGCGGGCGGCGACGGTGGCCGGGTTCGGCACGGCGCCGCCGAAGGCACCCGAGTGGATGTCCTGGTCGGGGCCGAAGAAGTCGATCTCGCAGTCGGCGACGCCGCGCATGCCGGTACAGACGGTGGGCGTGGTCTCGGACCACATGCCGGTGTCGGAGACGATCACGACGTCGGCGGCGAGGCGGGCCGCCTCGCGCTCCACGAGGGCGCGGAAGTGCGGGGAACCGGACTCTTCCTCGCCCTCGATGATCAGCTTGAGGTGCACGGCGGGGGCGGACGCGCCGGTCGCGGCGAGGTGGGCCCGGACGCCGAGGGTGTGGAAGAAGACCTGTCCCTTGTCGTCGGCGGCGCCGCGCCCGTACATCCGGCCGTCCTTGACGACCGGCTCGAACGGGTCGGTGTGCCAGCCGTCGGCGAGGGCCGCGGGCTGCACGTCGTGGTGCCCGTACACGAGGACGGTGGGGGCGGCGGGGTCCTGGCTCGGCCATTCCGCGAAGACGGCGGGGGCGCCGGCCGTCTGCCAGACCTCGGCGACCGGGAAACCGGTCTCCTTGAGCTTCGCGGCCAGCCAGTCGGCGCTGCGCCGTACGTCGTCCGCGTGCTCGGGCTGGGCCGAGACGGAGGGGATGCGGAGCCAGTCGGCGAGGTCGTCGAGGAAGGCCGCGCGGTGGGTTTCGATGTACGTGCGGACGACGCTGTCCGCCGGGGTGTCGCTCATGGCCACGAGCCTAGCCGTCCGTTCGATGGTCGCTTTCCGTGTCCGTTTTGCCTTGGAGGATCTGCTCAAGACGAGCGCGGTCGGGAAGGTTCCGGGGGCGGATCACGCGGCCGCTGCGGACGTGCAGGAACACTGCCGTGACCTGGGAGAGGGGGGTGTTCGTGGCCTCCGCCCAGGCCAGGCGGTAGACGGCCAGCTGGAGGGGGTCGGCCTCGGTGGTGCGGCCGGTCTTCCAGTCGACGATCTCGTAGCCGTCTTCCGCGGTGCGGTAGACGGCGTCGATCCGGCCGCGGATCACCCGGCCGGCGAGGGTCAGCTGGACCGGGACCTCCATGCGGTACGGGGTCCGGTCGGCGTACGGGCTCCGCTCGAAGGCCGCCTTGAGGGAGTCGAGGTCGGCCTCGTCGGCGATGTCCTGGTCGGAGGCGTCCCCGGCTGCCGCCCCGGGCAGGTCGGTGAGCGGGTCGAGGACGTCGAGGTGCGGCAGCGGGAGCTCCTCGAAGCGGGACTCCACCCAGGCGTGGAACCGGGTGCCCTGGCGGGCGGCCGGCTGCGGGGGCTTGGGCATGGGACGGGCGAGGTCGCGTACGAAGCCCTGCTCGTCGGAGGCGAGGCGGAGCAGCTGGCTCGCGGAGAGCGCGGGTGGGAGCTCCACGTCGCGGACGACCTCGCGGGCTCGGCGGAGTTCGCCCTCCAGGGCGTCGAGGTCGCGGTCCCAGGAGGCGATGGCTCTTGCGTCCTCGGGCGTGAGGGGGCCGGGGTTGGGGCCGGCCTCCGACCACGGGTCGTCGGTGCGGCCTGGCTCCGCCGGGCGGCGTCGGGGCTGGGCCGCGGCCCAGTCGCCGTCCCCGGCCTCTGCCTCCGGCCACAGGTCGTCGGCGGGCGCGGCCGGGCGCGGCCGGGCTTCGGCCTCCGGCCACAGGTCCTCGGGGGCGGGCGCGGGCGCGGCGGAGCGCGGGCGGGGCTTGGGCTCGGCCCAGTTGCCGTCCTCCGGCCACAGGTCGTCCGGGGTCGGGGGGGCTTCTTCTTCCCCCACCCCGCCCCTTCCCGAAACCGGGGCTGCGCCCCGGACCCCCTGCGGGGTCCCGCCTGCGGCGGCGGGCACGGCCCTGCCCCGGCCCGCCCCGGCCTGCGGCCGGGCGGCCTCCGCGGCGGTCGGTTCGTCAGCCGGGTCAGGCCACGGGGCGTCCGCCATTGCGGCCCCGTCGGCCGGGTCCGGCCACGGGCGCGTCGTACCCGCAGGCCCGTCGGCCGGGTCCGGCCAAGGGCGGGTCGTGGGCTCCGGTCCGTCGGCCGGGTCCGGCCAGGGGGCCGGGGGCTCCGGTTCGTCGGCCGGGTCCGGCCAGGGGGCCGGGGGCTCCTCGTCGTAGGCGGGGTCTTCGCAATGCGGGGGCCAGAGGTAGGGGTCCTCCGGGGAGGCCTGGTGGTTCTGGGAAGCCCGGTACTCAGGGTCATCCGGGGTCCCCTGGTAGCCCGCTGCGCCCCGGTGGCCCGGAGTTCCCGGGTAGCCCGCGGCGCTCGGGGCGTGCCGGCGCGTGGGGTGGAGGTAGGACTCGACCAGGGTGGCTGCCCGGCGGCGGAGGGTGAGGGAGGTGGGGTCCAGGGGGAGGGGCCAGGAGTGGTCTGGGGTGGAGTCCGTGGCGAGGGCCGGGTTTTCCGCGTCCGGGGCGGGGGTGTCGGCCCAGGCTTCGATCTCGCCGTGGCCTGCGGCGCAGTGTGCGTACAGGGCGGAGAGGAAGGAGGACGGGCCGCGCGGCTTCTTCTGGGTCGGGCCCCACCAGTGGCCCGAGGCCAGCAGGAGAGAGCGCGGGCGGGTGAAGGTGACGTAGCCGAGGCGGAGCTCCTCGACGGCCTTGTGGGACTTGAGGGCCGACTTGAAGGCGCGCAGGCCCGGCGAGGTCCATTCCGGTGTGGGCGGGAGGGTCGGCGCGTCCCCGCGCAGGGCGTACGGGAGGACCTTCGCGTACGAGGTCCAGGCCTCGGGGGCCTTCTCCTTCGGGAAGGAGCCGGCGGAGAGGTCGGGGACCACCACCACGTCCCATTCCAGGCCCTTGGACTTGTGGGCCGTGAGGACCTTGACGGTGTTCTCTCCGCCGGGGAGGGCGTGGTCCAGGCCCTTTTCGTACTGGGCAGCCGTGCGCAGGAAGCCGAGGAAGGCGAGGAGGGAGGCCTCGCCGTCGAGGGAGGCGAAGCCGGCCGCCACGTCCATGAAGCTCGACAGGGTCTCCCGGCGGCGGGCCGCCAGCGCGTGCGGGGACGAGGCCAGCTCCACGTCGAGGCCGGTCGTCGACAGGACGCGGTGCAGGACGTCCATCAGGGGGTCCGAGAGGGAACGGCGCAGGTCTCGCAGTTCCTGGGCCAGGTGCGCGAAGCGGACCCGGGCGGCGGCGGAGAAGGGCAGCTGGTCGGGGGCGGACTGGCCCGCTCCGTCCAGGAAGGTTTCCAGGGCGTCGGCCAGCGAGACGATCTCCGCCGGGTCCACGCCCTCCACCGCCGCCGCGAGGCGGTCGTCGTCGGAGGAGGAGGGGGCGGAGCGGGCGATCAGGGCGCGGGCGCGCCGGCCCAGGAGCGCCAGGTCGCGGGCGCCGATCCGCCAGCGCGGCCCGATGAGCAGCCGGACGAGCGCGGCGTTGGCTCCCGGGTCCTGGAGGACCTCGCAGACGGCGACGAGGTCCGCGACCTCCGGGAGGTGGAGCAGGCCGGACAGGCCGACCACTTCGACCGGGACGTCCCGCTCGACGAGGACCGCCTGGATCCGTGCGAAGTCCCCGCCCGAGCGGCACAGTACGGCGATCTCGCGCGGCTCGGTTCCCGTACGGACCAGGTGGGCGATGGAGTCGCCGATCCAGTCGAGCTCCTGGGCGTGGGTCTCCAGCAGCGCGCACCGGACGGAGCCGTCGCGCTCCGCACCCGGTGCGGGGCGCAGGGCCTCGACTCCCTCGTGCATGGCGCGCAGCGGGGCGGCGAGCTCGTTGGCCAGGTCCAGGAGGCGGCCGCCGCTGCGCCGGTTCTCGCTGAGGGAGAAGCGGGTGGCGGGACTGCCGTCGGCGTACGGGAAGTGCTCGGGGAAGTCGTCCAGGTTGGCCACGGAGGCCCCGCGCCAGCCGTAGATGGCCTGGCAGGGGTCGCCGACGGCCGTCACCGCGTGCCCTGTCCCTTCCCCTGGGACTCCGTCCCGGGGAGACCCCTTGCCGAACAGCCCGGACAGCAGGAGTCGCTGGGCGACCGAGGTGTCCTGGTACTCGTCGAGGAGGACGACGCGGAACTCCTCGCGCAGCAGGGCGCCGACCTCGGGCCGGGTGGTGGCGAGCTGCGCGGAGAGGGCTATCTGGTCGCCGAAATCGAGGAGGTCGCGGGAGCGTTTGGCGGCGCGGTAGCGGGACACGAGCTCGAGGAGTTCGAGGCGGCCGCGGACCGCCTCGGGCACCTTGCGCAGGTCCTCGTTGCTCAGCTTCACATCCGCGAGGGCGGAGAGCAGCTCCGTGTCGTACGCGCGCAGTCGCTCCGGCGGTACGAGGTGCTCGGAGAGCTCCCCGTCGAGCGCGAGCAGGTCGCTGACCAGGTCGGGAACGGATTTGGTGAGGGACGGGTAGGGCCCGGGGGCCTCGCGCAGGACGCGGGCGGCGAGCTGGAAGCGGGTGGCGTCGGCGAGCAGCCGGGCGCTGGGCTCCAGGCCGATGCGCAGGCCGTGGTCCTTGAGGAGCTGTCCGGCGAAGGCGTGGTACGTGGAGATGCGCGGCTCGCCGCCCGCGGAGTCGGCCTCGGCCGGGGAGGGGTCCGGATCGGTGATTCCGGCTCGCGCGAGGGCGGTCCGTACCCGCTCGGCCAGCTCGCCGGCGGCCTTGTTGGTGAAGGTCAGGCCGAGGACCTGCTCGGGTGCGACCGCGCCGGTGCCGACCAGCCAGACCACGCGGGCGGCCATGACGGTGGTCTTGCCGGAGCCGGCGCCGGCCACGATGACCTGCGGGGCGGGCGGGGCGGTGACGCATGCCATCTGTTCGGGCGTGAAGGGGATCCCCAGGAGCTCCTTGAGCTGCTCGGGATCGGTCAGGGCCGGTGCCTGCGGCGCTCTCGCGGGCGGGGAGAGCGGCAGGGACGGCGGGACGGACGGACGCGCGGACACGTGAAAAGGCTAGCCGCCCCCTCTGACAGTCCCGCCCGCCCGACCCGGCGACGGGCCGGTGCCGGGCTGCGGTGCCGGGCTGTGGTGCCGGGCTGCTCCGGCCGGGGTGCCGGCTGCCTCCGGGCCGGCGCCCGCCCCGCCGCGCGGCCTACTCCACCGTCTGGCGGCCCTCCGGGCGGGCGCTGCACGAGGCGCGGAAGGAACAGTGGTCGCAGTGCTTGCCGAGGGCGGGCGCGAAGCGCTCGTCGAGGACCCGGCCGGCCGCGGTGGCGAGCAGGTCGCCGACCCATTCGCCGGGGGCGCCGCCCTCGAGGGCCTGCTGCGCCTGGATCTTGGGCACGGTGTCGCCTCCGTCGCGCTGGGCGGCGCCCTGGCGCAGCTGTACGAGTTCGGCGCCGCCCGGTGCGGGGCGCAGTCCGTCGAAGACCTCGTCGACGGCGCCCTCGCGCACGGCGAGCTGGTACACGGCGAGCTGCGGGTGGCGTTCGACCTCCCTGGCGGTCGGCGCGGACTTGCCGGTCTTGAAGTCGACGACGTACGCCCGGCCCTGCGCGTCCGCCTCGACCCGGTCCATGGAGCCGCGCACCCGGACGGCGTACTCCCCCGCTTCGAGGGTGACGTCGAAGTCGTGCTCGGTGGCCACGGCCGCCCGGCCGCCGCGGTCGGTGGTGTGCCAGCGCAGGAAGCGTTCCAGGGCGGCGCGGGCGTTGTCCTTCTCCTGGCGGGACTTCCAGGGGGCGTCGAAGGCGAGAGAGTCCCAGACGGAGTCGAGCCGTTCCATGAGGACGGCGAGGTCGGCGGGGGTGCGGCCGGAGGCGACCTCGTCGGCGAGGACGTGGACGACGTTGCCGAAGCCCTGGGCGGCGGTGGAGGGGGCGTCGGCCTTGACCTCGCGGCCCAGGAACCACTGGAGGGAGCAGGTGTTGGCGAGCTGCTCCAGGGCGGAGCCGGACAGGGCGACGGGGTGGTCCCGGTCGCGGAGCGGGACGCTGCTGCGGGTGGGCTCGTACAGCCCCCACCAGCGCTGCGGGTGCGCGGCGGGGACGAGCGGGCGGTCCTCGTCGTCGGTGAGGACGGCGAGCCGGGCGAGGCGCCGGGCGGCGGCGTCGCGCAGGGCGGGCGAGGCGTCGGGGTCGACGGTGGTGGCGCGGAGTTCCGCGACGAGCGCGGGGACGGCGAGGGGGCGGCGGGGGCGGCCGGTGACGTCCTTGACGGGGACGCCGAGCTCGGTGAGGAGGCGGGAGGGCTGGTCGCCGTCCTCGGCGGGGGCCTTGACCGCGGTGACGACGAGGCGGTCGCGGGCGCGGGTGGCGGCGACGTAGAAGAGGCGGCGCTCCTCGGCGAGGAGCGCGCCGGGGGTGAGGGGTTCGGCGAGGCCGTCGCGGCCGATGCGGTCGGCTTCGAGGAGGGAGCCGCGGCGGCGCAGGTCGGGCCAGAGCCCTTCCTGGACGCCCGCGACGACGACGAGGCCCCACTCCAGGCCCTTGGAGCGGTGTGCCGTCATCAGACGGACGGCTTCGCGGCGGGTGGCGCGGGGGGTGAGGGTGTCTCCGGCGATGTCCTCGGCCTCGAGCTGCTCGAGGAAGTTGAGGGCGCCGCGGCCGCCGGTACGTTCCTCCGCGCGGGCGGCGGTGTCGAAGAGCGCGCAGACGGCGTCGAGGTCGCGGTCGGCGTTGCGGCCGGCGGGGCCGCCGCGACGGGCGCTGCGTTCCAGGCGCTGCGGCCAGGGGGTGCCGTCCCAGAGGGTCCACAGGACCTCCTCGGCGGTCCCGCCGCCGGCGAGGAGCTCGCGGGCCTTGCGCAGCAGCAGGCCGAGGCGCTGCGCTCCGCGGGCGTAGGCGGGGTCGTGGGCGACGAGCCGCTCCGGCTCCGCGAGGGCGCGGGCGAGGAGGACGTCGGAGGGCGCGGGGGTGCGGACGCCGGCGGCCCGCTCCTCGTCGCGCAGGGCGCGGCCGAGGCGGCGGAGGTCGGCGGCGTCCATCCCGCCGAGCGGCGAGGACAGCAGCACGAGCGCGGCCTCGACCCCGATCCACGCTTCGCCTGCGGCGGGCTCGCCGGATCCGGATCCGGGCCCGGCCTCGGTGCCGGGCAGGCCGGTGCCGCCTTCGGCGGCGGGTGAGGTGTCCCGCCCACCCGCCCCGGCCGCACGGGCAAGCCCGCCCTCGCCCCCGGAAGCGGCCCCGACTCCGTCGGGAAGCTCACCCTCCGGCACGGCCGGGACGTCGGCGGAGCCGGACGGAACGGTGCCGACCGTGGCGGCGGAGACGGACCCAACAGTGCCGCCCACCGCGGCGAGGGAAGGGCCCCGCCCATCCGCCCCAGAGCTGCCGGCCGGCTCGCCCGCACCGCCCACCACCTCGGGAAGCTCACCCTCCGGCACGGCCGGGACGTCGGCGGAGCCGGACGGAACGGTGCCGCTCGCGGCAGCGGACGGAACGGTGGCGCCCGCGGCAGCGGACGGGGCGGTGGCGGGTGTCGGGGTGAGGGGGGGCTCTTGTTCCGGCTCGCTCGTGGCGGCGGCAGCGGATCCGGCTTCGTCGGGGAGCTCGGCCGGGGATGCCGGGGCCTCGGCGGCGTCAGGGGTGGGCGGGGTCGGCGCGGTGTGCGATTCGGCGAGGGTGCGGAGGGCCGTGAGGAGGGGGGCTATGGCCGGCTCGTGGCGGAGGGGGGCGTCCGTGCCGTCGGTTTCGGCAGGGACTCCCGCCGCGATCAGGGCGCGGCGCATCTGCGGCAGGGTGCGGCCGCCCGCGCGGACCAGGACGGCCATGTCCTGCCACGGGACGCCCTCCTCCAGGTGGGCCCGGCGCAGGATGTCGGCGATGTTGTCCAGTTCCGCGCCGGCCGTCGGGTAGGTGAACACCTCGACCCGGCCGCCCTCCCGGGTCGACGCGAGCGCGCGGTGGGCCCGTACCGCCGCCGAGGGCAGGCGCGGCACCTGCATGCGGGTGGTCAGCTGGCGGGTGGCCGTCAGCAGGACCGAAGACGAGCGGCGGGAGGTCGTCAGGGCGCGGACCTGTGCTCCGGGGAAGGAGCTCTCGAAGTCCAGGATGTTGTTGATGTCCGCGCCGCGGAAGGCGTAGATCGACTGGTCGGGGTCGCCGAAGGCGGTCAGCCGCCCGGCGGGTCCGGCCAGTGCGCGCAGCAGGCGCAGCTGCGAGGCGTCCGTGTCCTGGTACTCGTCCACGTAGATCACGTCGTAGGCGGACGAGAGGGACGGGGTCCGCTCCGCCAGGAGTACCGCGCGGTGGAGGAGTTCCGCGTAGTCCAGGGTGCCCTGGAGGTCCAGGACGTCCAGGTACTCGGCGAGGAAGGCCGCCGCCGCCTTCCAGTCGGGGCGGCCGATGCGGGACGCGAAGTCGGACAGGGCCGTCGGGCCCAGGCCCAGCTCGCGGGCGCGGGCGAGCACCGCGCGGACCTCGTCCGCGAAGCCCCGCGTGGTCAGCGCGGCCCGCAGGTCGTCGGGCCAGCGGATCGAGCGGATCCGGCGCTGGCCTTCGAGGAGGGTACGGACCATGACGTCCTGCTCCGGGCCGGAGAGGAGGCGCAGCGGGTCCGCGAAGAGTTCGGCGTCCTGGTGGGCGCGGACCAGTCCGTAACAGAAGGAGTGGAAGGTGGTGGCCTGCGGGGCGCGCGCCCCGCCGAGCCGCAGGGCGGTCCGGTCGCGCAGTTCCACCGCGGCCTTGCGGCTGAAGGTGAGGATCAGGACGCGGGCGGGGTCGGTCCCGGACTCCACGCGGGCCGCGACCGTCTCGACCAGGGTGGTCGTCTTTCCGGTGCCCGGTCCGGCCAGCACGAGCAGCGGGCCGCCGGTGTGCTCAACCACCGCCCGCTGCGCTGCGTCCAGCACAGGGGGATCCACCCGCTCCGCACCGGTACGCACCAGGCGGTACGCGTCCGGGGTCCGCGTACGCCGCCGCTCGGTGCGGTGGCCGTCGGAGGAAGAGGTGTTCACGTGGGGTGCCGGTCCTGGTGGGTCTGCCGTTGCGGCGGTCGCTGCCGCAGCGGTTGCTGCTGCTGTGGTGACGGCCCGGGCGGTGGCCGTGACCGAAGCCCTGGCCGAAGCGGTGGCCGAAGCCGAAGCCGAAGAGGCAACGCTACGGCAAGGCGCGCGGCGGGCGCAGTTTCCCCGGGAGTCCCGTCCTCAGGTCCGGCCCCGAGCCCGGCCCCGTGCCCGGCCTCACTGCCATCCGGTCCCCCGCGTCCCCCGTACGGGGCTTCGCACGTCCCTTCGACCACCCCTCCGGACCGCACATGGCCGAAGCTGTCACATGTGACCTTCGTCCCGCGCCGTGTCCCCGTCGTGGTCCCCGTCGTGCCCGTCCCAGCGTGCCCGCCGCATGTCGAGCCGCGGTTCGCCGTCGCCGGTGAGCCGCAGCGGGGTGGCCTCGGCCCGGTAGTTCTCCAGCGCCCGCCGCTCGCTGCCGGGCAGCGGACGGCCGTCCGCCCGCACCACGCGCCACCAGGGCACGGCTCCGCCGTACAGGGCCATGACCCGGCCCACTTGGCGGGGCCCGCCCTCGCCGAGCCACTCCGCGATGTCGCCGTACGTCATCACCCGGCCGGGCGGAATCCGCTCGGCCGCCTCCAGCACCCGCTCCGCGTACGCGGGCAGCTCTTCGCTCATTCGGCCCATGGTGCCGCACCGGGCCCACAGGGGAGCGGCAAGCGCGTGGAAGCCGGTGTTCCGGACCGGCTCGCACCCTGCTGCCCCCCGCGGCCGTCGGTCCATGCCACCATCTTCCGGGCGGTGACGCGTGATACGTGATCAAGAAGAGACGGAAGTGACGGGAAAGGAGCAGGGTGTGAGTCCTCCGGACGGCGCGGCGGCGAACGACGGCGCGCGCCCAGACGAAGGCCCGCCACAGGGCCGCGAGGACCCGCAGGCGGACCTGCCGGCGACTCCCTCTCAGGCCCAGCCCCAGGCCCAGACCCGGGCCCCGGCCAAGGCCTCCAAGGCCCAGGCGGCGGTTCCGCCTCCGGCCCCGGCTCCGGGCCCGGCCCCCGAGGACGCCGAGACCCCGCACGGCCACACCCCGACGGCCGCCGACCAGGTCGAGGTCGACGAGCCGCTGCTCGCCGCCCGGGTGCACCGCCCCTCCGACCTCGTACGCCTCCTCGTCGGGATCCTCGGCATCGCCGTCGTCCTCGCCATCGCCGCCTTCGCCCACGGCACCACCGCGGGGCTGGAAGCCGACATCAGCAACGGCACGGGCCAGGCGCCCGACGTGCTGATCAAGGTCGCCGGGCTGGTGTCCAGCATCGCCGTGCTCCTCGTCCCGGTGGCCTTCGCCATCGAGAGGCTGATCAAACGCGACGGACTGCGCATCGCCGACGGCGTGCTCGCCGCCGTCCTCGCGCACGGGGTCACCCTCGCCACCGACCTCTGGGTCTCCCAGGCCGCGCCCACGACCATCCAAGAAGCCCTCACCCGTCCCACCATGGCCGACGGGGCCCTCACCGATCCGGTGCACGGCTACCTCGCGCCCGTGATCGCGTACATGACGGCCGTCGGGATGACCCGGCGTCCGCGCTGGCGCGTCGCCCTGTGGGTGGTCCTGCTGCTGGACGCCTTCGCGATGCTGGTCGGCGGCTACACCACCCCCTTCTCGATCATCCTGACCGTGCTGATCGGCTGGAGCGTCGCGTACGGAACCCTGTACGCGGTCGGCTCGCCGAACGTCCGCCCCACCGGGCAGAACCTCCTCGCGGGACTGCGCCGGGTCGGCTTCCAGCCGGTCAGCGCGATGCGCGCCGAGTCCCCGGAAGGCGGCGACAGCACCGAGGTCAGCGACCGCGGGCGGCGCTACCACGTCACCCTGGAGGACGGCCCGCCCCTGGACGTCACCGTCGTGGACCGGGAGCAGCAGGCCCAGGGCTTCTACTACCGGGTCTGGCGCCGCCTGACGCTGCGCGGGATCACCACCCGGCGCAGTCTGCAGTCCCTGCGCCAGGCGCTGGAGCAGGAGGCCCTGCTCGCGTACGCGGCCATCGCCGCCGGGGCCAACGCGCCCAAGCTCATCGCCACCTCCGAGCTGGGTCCGGACGCCGTGATGCTCGTCTACGAGCACCTGGGCGGCCGGAGCCTGGACCAGCTGGCCGACGAGGAGATCACCGACGAGCTGAGCCGCAACGCCTGGCAGCAGGTACGGGCCCTGCAGTCCCGGCGGATCGCGCACCGGCGGCTGACCGGGGACGCGCTCGTGGTGGATCGTTCCGGCAGCGGCAGCGGCACCGGCACCGCCGGCGGCGCCGCGGCGGGCACCATCACCCTGACCGACCTGCGCGGCGGCGAGATCGCGGCCGGCGACCTCGTGCTGCGCATGGACATCGCGCAGCTGCTCACCACCCTCGGCCTGCGGGTCGGCGCCGAGCGCTCGGTCGCCTCGGCGGTGTCGGTGCTCGGCCCGGACGCGGTGGCCGACTGCCTGCCGCTGCTCCAGCCGATCGCGCTGAGCCGCTCCACGCGGGCGACGCTGCGCAAGCTGGCGCGGGAGCGGGCGGACCGCGAGCGGGAAGCCGTACTGGAGTCCTCGCGGGCGGCGAAGGCCTTGCGCGAGGCGGGTTCCGCCTCGCCCGCCACCCGCTCCGCCGTCGAGAAGAAGGCCGAGAAGAAGGCCCTGGACGACGCGCTCGACGGGGCCCGCGAGGAGGATCTGCTGAGCCAGATCCGCCAGCAGGTGCTGCTGATCCGCCCGCAGGCGCCGGTGGAACCGGCCCGGCTGGAGCGGATCCGGCCGCGCACGCTGGTGTCGTTCATCGCGGGCGCGTTCGGCGCGTACTTCCTGGTCACCCAGATCGCGCACGTCGACTTCGCCACCACGATCGGCGATGCGCAGTGGGGCTGGGTCGGGGTGGCGCTCGCCTTCTCGGCGCTCACCTATTTCGCGGCGGCGATGAGCCTGCTGGGCTTCGTACCCGAGCGGGTGCCGTTCCTGCGGACCGTACTGGCCCAGGTAGCCGGATCCTTCGTGAAGCTGGTGGCTCCGGCCGCGGTCGGCGGTGTCGCGCTGAACACCCGCTTCCTCCAGCGGGCGGGCATCCGTCCCGGACTCGCCGTAGCCAGCGTGGGCGCCTCGCAGCTCTTCGGGCTGGCGAGCCACATCCTGCTGCTGCTGTCCTTCGGCTATCTGACGGGGACCGAGAAGACGCCCGAGATGACCCCGTCGAGGACGGTCATCGCCGGTCTGCTGACCGTGGCCGTGCTGGTGCTCGTGGTGACGGCCGTGCCCTTCCTGCGGAAGTTCGTGGCGACCCGGGTACGGGCCCTGTTCGCCGGAGTGGTCCCGCGCATGCTGGACGTGCTCCAGCGGCCGCAGAAACTCCTGACCGGCATCGGCGGGATGCTGCTGCTGACGGGCTGCTTCGTGATGTGCCTGGACGCCTCGATCCGCGCCTTCGGCGGCGGCGAGGCCATCAGCTACGCGAGCATCGCGGTGGTCTTCCTGGCCGGCAACGCCCTGGGCTCGGCCGCTCCGACACCGGGCGGCATCGGAGCGGTGGAGGGCGCGCTGACGCTGGGCCTGGTCGCGGCGGGGCTGGACGGCCAGGTGGCCTTCTCGGCGGTGCTGCTGTTCCGCGTGGTGACGTTCTGGCTTCCGGTGCTGCCGGGCTGGATCTCCTTCAACTTCCTGACGCGCAAGGAAGCGATCTAAACCCCCTGGAGCCCCGTCGGCCGCCCTGCCTAGGGTGGCCGGATGAACGGGACGAGCGGGAGCAGCGGAACCAGCGGAACCAGCGGGAGCAGCGGCATACGGGTCGCGGCCGATCCGGCCGAGTGGCGGGGCGGCTTCGAGCAACGGGTGCTCGCCGGGTACCGGGCCGCGGGATGCTCGGAGCCCCTTTCCCGCGCCCTGCTGGAGCGGGCGCTGAAGGGCGTCGACGGCTGGACGGTGGCCACGGACGGCGCCGGGTGGATCGCGGTCGGGGTGTCCGAGGACAACGGGGCTCCCGTGGGCCGGATCCACGACCTGACGGCGGCGCCGGGGCCGGCCGCAACGGCGGCCCGTACGTGGGCCGAGCGGTGGTGCGCCGAGCGGGGCGCGGGGCGGGTGGAGGTCCGGCTCACCGGCGCCGCCGACAGCTCGCACGCGGTCTTCGCCCACTACCCCGTGCGGGGCCAGAACCGCCTGCGGGCCGCCGCCGAGCGCCCCGCCCTGCCGCCGGGCCTCACCGTCCGGCCGCTCACCGCGGAGGAGTACCCCGGCTGGTACGCGGGCGAGGAGGCGGCGTACGTGGCGGACATCGTCCGCGCCGGGGCCCTGAACCCGGAGCAGGCCAAGGCCAAGTCCGACGAGGACTTCGCCCGCCACCTCCCGCAGGGCCACGCGACCCCCGGGCACGCCTTCTACGCGCTGGAGGCCGACGGGCAGGTGGTCGGCACGGGCTGGGTGAACCACGGCTACTTGCCGGGCGTCACCTTCGGCTTCTCGCTGGAGGTGTACGAGGAGCACCGCGGCAAGGGCTTCGGCCGCGCCGCGATGTCCGTCGGCGAGTGGGCCGTCCGGCAGGGCGGCGACGAGGCACTGATGTTCAACGTGTTCGGCGGCAACGAGGTGGCGATGAGCCTGTACGACCGCACGGGCTTCGCCGTCCTGGACGAGTTCCGCTCGCTGCCCCTCTGAAGCGGCCCCGACCGCGACCCCGCACCCTCAGAAGATCAGCAGCAGCGAAGCCAGCAGCGCCGCCGAACCCACGGTTTCGACGGCGCCGACCACCGCCACCTTGAGCCCGCGGCCGGGGAGCGCCGCGGCCCGGGCCAGGTAGGCCGCGAAGGGGAGGGCCAGCCACGGGGAGAGGCAGGCCGCCAGGACGGTGGCCACCGCGTGGTAGGCCACCGAACCCCGGTAGTACGTACGGGAGTTCCGCTCCCTGATCATCGTCTTCACGTACGGGACCGTGCCCGCGAAGTACAGCAGGCAGGCGGCGGCCGGCGCCCAGGGCAGGCCGCCCCCGCCCAGCCGCGCCGCCACCAGCAGCATCCCGCAGGCCGGGACCACCGCCGCCAGTCCGTTGCCCAGGGCCCGCTCGCGGTTCCGCAGCGCGAACCAGGAGTTCACGGCCACGAAGGGCGCCGCTGCCGCGCCCGCGAGCAGCAGCCGGGGGTGGAGCACCGCGAGCGGGATCCCCGCCAGGGCGGTCGCCGCGCCGAGGACCAGCGCCGGGCGGACGTGGCGCCGCGCCGCCTCGGGGCGCCGGGCGGCGACCCGTCGCAGGCGCAGCCACTGCTGGGCGTGGAAGACCGCCGCGTAACCGAGGAGCCAGGCCGCCAGGAGCAGGAGGTGCTGCCATCCGGGCCGCGGTGAGAGGAACGTGCCCGCGAGGAAGGGCACGGTGAGCATCGCCCACGCCCCGTGCTGGTCCGGGATCCAGGAGGCCTTCTTCGGCGGCACGCTCCCCGTCCTTCCCTAATTGGTATTCGGGCACGTAATTTTCCACCCCCGCAACGGAGTTGGCTCCTTCCAGCGTGACATCCACTCGACCTGTGAAAGACCGGAATTAGGTCACGCCCCTACGGGACCTTTGTCATCGGATTCGCCTCCGCGCCGGGCGTAGCGTCGTGTCTGGGTCATCTTGCCCGGACCCCACGCACCGCCTTTTATTCCGGCCTGGAGGGTCGCCTTGCACGAGCGCCACATACGCGACGGATACCAGGACGCCGCCGAATCGCTGATCAAGGCGGGCAGTTTCTTCAGGACCGCCGAGGTCTCGGACGACCTGCGGACCGTCCACCACACCGGCGGCCGCGCCGCGGAGGCCTTCTACCGCGACCGGTGGAGCCACGACAAGGTCGTGTACTCCACCCACGGCGTGAACTGCACCGGCTCCTGCCGGTGGAAGGTCTACGTCAAGGACGGGATCATCACCTGGGAGACCCAGTCCACCGACTACCCCTCGGTGGGCCCCGACAGCCCCGAGTACGAGCCCCGCGGATGCCCGCGCGGCGCCTCGTTCTCCTGGTACTCCTACTCCCCCACCCGGGTGCGCTACCCGTACGTGCGCGGCGCCCTGCTGGAGATGTACCGCGAGGCCAAGGCGCGCCTCGGCGACCCGGTCGAGGCCTGGGCCGACGTCCAGTCCGACCCGGTGCGCCGGCGTACGTACCAGCGGGCGCGCGGCAAGGGCGGGCTGGTGCGGGCGACGTGGGAGGAGGCGACGGAGATCGTCGCGGCCGCGCACGTGCACACGATCAAGGAGCACGGTCCGGACCGGGTCGCCGGCTTCTCGCCGATTCCGGCGATGTCGATGGCCTCGCACGCGGCCGGTGCCCGTTTCCACTCGCTCATCGGTGCGCCGATGCTGTCCTTCTACGACTGGTACGCCGACCTTCCGGTCGCCTCACCGCAGGTCTTCGGGGACCAGACGGACGTCCCGGAGTCGGGCGACTGGTGGGACGCCGCGTACCTGATGATGTGGGGCTCGAACGTCCCCGTCACGCGTACCCCGGACGCCCACTGGATGGCCGAGGCCCGCTATCGCGGCCAGAAGGTCGTCACCGTCTCCCCCGACTACGCGGACAACACCAAATTCGCCGACGAATGGATGCACCCGCACCCCGGTACGGACGGTGCGCTGGCCCTCGCGATGGGCCATGTCATCCTCAAGGAATTCTTCGTCGACAAGCAGACGCCCTTCTTCACGGACTACGTCCGGCAATACACGGACCTGCCTTTCCTGGTGTCCCTCAAGGAGACCGAACAGGGTCTGGTTCCGGGGAAGTTCGTCACCGCCGCCGATCTCGGTGAAACGGGTCTTCCGGACGCGGGCGAGAACGCGCAGTGGAAGACCGTCCTGATCGACGCCACGACCGGCGAGATCGTCGTCCCGAACGGCACGCTCGGTCACCGCTGGGGCAAGAACGAGAAGCCCGAGTGGAACCTCGAACTCGGCGACACCGTCCCGCGCCTGACCCTCCACGGCACCGCCGACGAGAGCGTGGAGATCACCCTCCCCCGCTTCGAGGACGACGAACAGGGCGTGGACCAGGACGGGAAGGCGCGCGGCACGATCCGCCGCGGTGTGCCCGTACGGCGCCTCGCGACCGCCGACGGGGACCGGCTGGTCACGACCGTCTTCGACCTGATGCTCGCCCAGTACGGGGTCGGCCGCGAGGGCCTGCCCGGCGTGTGGCCCACGGGCTACGAGGACGCGAGCGCCCCGGGCACCCCCGGCTGGCAGGAGTCGCTGACCTCGGTCCCCGCGGCCCAGGCGGCGCGCGTGGCACGGGAGTTCGCGCAGACCGCCGAGCAGTCCCGGGGCCGCTGCATGATCCTGATGGGCGCGGGCACCAACCACTGGTTCCACTCCGAGACCATCTACCGCTCCTTCCTGGCCCTGCTCACCCTCACCGGCTGCCAGGGCCGCAACGGTGGCGGCTGGGGCCACTACGTCGGCCAGGAGAAGTGCCGTCCGGTCACCGGCTGGGCGACGCTGGCCGCCGCCTCCGACTGGTCGCGCCCGCCGCGCCAGATGATCGGCGCGGCCTGGTTCTACCTGCACACCGACCAGTGGCGCTACGACACCCTGCCCGCGGAGGCGCTCGCCTCCCCGCTCGCTTCCGGCGCCTTCGAGGGCATGACGGGCTCGGACTGCCTGGCGGCGAGCACCCGGATGGGCTGGATGCCCTCGTACCCGACCTTCGACCGCAACCCGCTGGAGCTGGGCGAGGCCGAGGACCCGGTCGCGTCCGCCGTCGAGCAGCTCAAGAGCGGCGAGCTCGGCTTCGCCGGCGAGGACCCGGACGCCCCGGGCAACTGGCCGCGCGTGCTCAACGTGTGGCGGGCCAACCTGCTGGGCTCCAGCTCCAAGGGCAACGAGTACTTCCTCAAGCACCTCCTGGGCACCCACTCCAACCTGCCCGAGGACGGGCCGCGCTGCACGCCCAGGGACGTGACGTACCGGGAGGAGGACGTGGAGGGCAAGCTCGACCTGCTCATGTCCATGGACTTCCGGATGACGTCCACGACGCTGCTGTCCGACGTGGTGTTCCCGGCGGCCACCTGGTACGAGAAGCACGACCTGTCCTCCACGGACATGCACCCCTTCCTGCACGCCTTCACCCCGGCCGTGGACCCGCCGTGGCAGGCCCGCTCCGACTACGACGCCTTCAAGGGGCTGGCGGAGCGCTTCGGCGAGCTGGCCAAGAGCCACCTGGGCGTGCGCAAGGACCTGGTCGCCACCGCCCTGCAGCACGACACCCCGGGCGGTGAGATGGCGCAGCCCGGCGGGGTCGCGCTGGACTGGTCGAAGGGCGAGTGCGAGCCCGTACCGGGCCGGACCATGTACAACCTGGTGGTCGTGGAGCGGGACTACGGGGCGGTCGGCGACAAGTTCGCCGCGCTCGGCCCGCTCGTCGACACGCTGGGCGTGACCACGAAGGCGGTCACCTTCGACGTGGCCGAGGAGGTGGCCTACCTGGGCGCGAAGAACGGCACGGTCCGCGGCGGCGTCGCCGACGGCCGCCCGCGCCTGGAGACCGCGCAGCAGGCCTGCGAGGCGATCCTCTCGCTCTCCGGCACCAGCAACGGCCGCCTCGCCACACAGGGGTTCGAGACCCTGGAGAAGAAGGTCGGCACCCCGATGGCCCATCTGGCCGCGGAGGCCGAGGGCAAGCGGATCACCTTCGCCGACACCCAGGCCCGCCCGGTCCCGGTGATCACCTCGCCGGAGTGGTCGGGCTCCGAGTCCGGCGGGCGCCGGTACACGGCCTTCACGATCAACACCGAGCACCTCAAGCCCTGGCACACCCTCACCGGCCGCCAGCACTTCTTCATCGACCACGACTGGCTGCACGAGGTCGGGGAGTCCCTCCCCGTCTACAAGCCGCCGCTGAACATGCACACCCTGTACGGGGAGCCCGAGCTCGGCACGGTCGACGAGAAGGCGAAGTCGGTGGCCGTCCGCTACCTGACCCCGCACAACAAGTGGGCCATCCACAGCCAGTACCAGGACAACCTCTACATGATGACCCTGGGCCGCGGCGGCCAGACGGTCTGGATGTCCCCGCAGGACGCCGAGGCGATCGGCGTCGCGGACAACGACTGGATCGAAGCGGTCAACCGCAACGGCGTGATCACCGCCCGCGCGATCGTCTCCCACAAGATGCCGCCCGGCACGGTCTACATGAACCACGCACAGGAGCGCACGGTCGGCGTCCCCAAGACGGAGAAGACCGGCCGCCGCGGCGGCATCCACAACTCGCTGACCCGGGTGATGCTCAAGCCCACCCACCTCATCGGCGGTTACGCCCAGCTGACCTGGGCCTTCAACTACCTCGGCCCGACCGGCAACCAGCGCGACGAGGTGACGGTCATCCGCCGCCGCGACCAGAAGGTGGAGTTCTAATCGTGCCCCGGAGCGAAGCGCCCATCGGACGCGTCATGGCCCAAGTAGCCATGGTCATGAACCTCGACAAGTGCATCGGGTGCCACACCTGCTCGGTCACCTGCAAGCAGGCGTGGACCAACCGGCAGGGTACCGAGTACGTCTGGTTCAACAACGTCGAGACCCTCCCCGGCCAGGGTTACCCGCGCCGCTGGGAGGACCAGGAGAAGTGGAAGGGCGGCTGGGAGCGCACCCGCTCCGGCAAGCTCCGCCTCAAGGCGGGCGGCCGGCTCGCCAAGCTGGGCAAGATCTTCGCGAACCCGGACCTGCCGGAGATCGACGACTACTACCAGCCCTGGACGTACGAGTACAAGAACCTCACCGAGGCCCCGGCGGGCGACGACATGCCCACCGCCCGGCCCGTCTCCCAGCTCACCGGCGAGCCCATCGACAAGATCGAGTGGGGTCCGAACTGGGACGACAACCTCGGCGGCGCGCCCACGCACGCCCCTCAGGACCCGATCATCGAGAAGATCCGCGACGAGGTCGGCGAGAAGATCCGCTTCGAGTTCGAGCAGAGCTTCATGTTCTACCTCCCGCGGATCTGCGAGCACTGCCTCAACCCGGCGTGCGTCTCCTCCTGCCCCTCCGGCGCGATGTACAAGCGCGAGGAGGACGGCATCGTCCTGGTCGACCAGGACCAGTGCCGCGGCTGGCGGATGTGCGTGACCGGATGCCCGTACAAGAAGGTGTACTTCAACCACCGGACCGGCAAGGCCGAGAAGTGCACCTTCTGCTTCCCGCGCATCGAGGTCGGCATGCCGACCGTGTGCTCGGAGACCTGCGTGGGCCGGATGCGCTACCTCGGCGTGATGCTCTACGACGCCGACAAGGTGGCCGGGGCCGCAGCCGTCGAGGACGAGCACGATCTGTACCCCTCCCAGGTGGAGTGCTTCCTGGACCCCGCTGACCCGGCCGTGATCGCCGCCGCCCGCGCGGCCGGCATCACCGACGAGTGGCTCGACGCGGCCCACAACTCCCCGGTCTACGACCTGATCGCCACCTACCAGGTCGCCCTCCCGCTCCACCCGGAGTACCGGACGATGCCGATGGTCTGGTACGTCCCGCCGCTCTCCCCCGTCGTCGAGGCGGTCGCCGCCACCGGCAGCGACGGCGAGGACGCCGGGAACCTCTTCGGTGCCATCGAGGCCATGCGCATCCCCGTCGAGTACCTCGCGGAGGTCCTGACCGCCGGCGACACCGTGCCCGTGGAGGCGGTGCTGCGCCGGATGGCCGCGATGCGCGCCTACATGCGCCGGGTCAACCTGGGCGAGGAGCGTGACGAGTCGATCGCGCGGGCCGTCGGGCTGTCCGGGCAGGAGATGGAGGACATGTTCCGGCTCCTCGCCATCGCCAAGATCGAGGACCGCTTCGTGATCCCCAGCGCCGCACGGGCCGAGGCCGACGCGCTGGCCGACTCCCACCCGCTGGGCGGCGCCGACCAGGGCTGCCCGGTCAGCGCGCTGCCCGAACCCCGGGTGATGCTCAACCTCGGTACCACCAGGAGGAGTTCGTGAGACAGGACCGGATGACCGGCGATGCGCTGGTGCGGCTGGTCGCCGGCTGCGTACTGCAGTACCCCGGCGACTACTTCCACGACGAACTCCCGCGGCTCCGTGCGGCCCTCGCCGGGGCGCCCGCCGAACCGGCCCGACTCCTCGGGGCGTTCCTCGACGAAGCCGAGGGGCAGACCCCGATCGAGCTGTGCTCCCAGTACACCTCGACCTTCGACACCCGCAACCGGCGCTGCCTCTACCTCACCTGGTGGGTCGACGGGGACACCCGCCGGCGCGGGCTGTCCCTGGTCCGGCTGAAGCGGATCTACCGGGACTTCGGGCTGGAGTTCGCGGGCGAGGAGCTGCCCGACTTCCTGCCGGTGGCCCTGGAGTTCGCCGCCCGCGAGGAGGAGGCCGGCACCGAGCTGCTCCAGGAGCACCGGGCCGGGCTGGAGCTGCTGCGCCTGGCGCTCACCGAGTCCGGTTCCCCGTACGCCCGGATCCTGGAGGCCGTCTGCGCGACGCTGCCCGGACCCTCCCCCGAGACCAAGGCGGAGGCGAAGGCCCTCGCCAGGAACGGGCCGCCGCAGGAACTGGTGGGCGCGGGCTCGGCGCTGGAGCCCTTCGGGCCGGGCCTCGACATGCCCGTCGACTTCCCGTCCTCGGCCCCGACCGACCTCCCCTGGCCCACGGCGGCCTACTCGACCGCTGCCGCCGCCTCCGAAAGGATGCCCGCCTGATGGACCTCCTCCTGTGGGGCGTATTCCCGTACGTCTCGATCGCCCTGCTGATCGCGGGCACCATCTGGCGGGCCCGGTTCGACAAGTTCGGCTGGACCACGCACTCCTCGCAGCTGCACGAATCGCGGCTGCTGCGCATCGGCTCGCCGCTCTTCCACTTCGGCATGCTCTTCGTGATCCTGGGCCACGTCGTCGGTCTGCTCATCCCGAAGAGCTGGACCGACGCGGTGGGCGTCAGCGACCACACGTACCACCTGATCGCGCTCGCCACCGGCACGGTCGCGGGCGTCGCGGCGGCCGCCGGCATCGGGATCCTGGTCTACCGCCGCTTCAAGGTGCCGGCCGTGCGCCGGGCGACACTGCGCAGCGACCACGTGATGTACGCGTGCCTGCTCGGCGCGATGCTCCTCGGGCTGACGGCCACGATGCTCAACTCGGCCGGGATGATGGACGGCTACAACTACCGCGACGGCATCTCGCTGTGGTTCCGCAGCCTGTTCACCTTCACCCCGGACTACCACCTGATGGCGGGCGCCCCGCTCGCCTTCAAGATCCACATCCTGTTCGGCTTCACGCTGTTCGCGCTGATCCCGTACTCGCGCCTGGTGCACATGTTCTCCGTGCCGCTGAAGTACCTGTTCCGGCCGTACGTGGTCTACCGCAAGCGGGACCCGAAGCAGCTCGCCAACCGCCCGAGCAAGCGCGGCTGGGAGCGGGTTTCGTGACCCCGCGCCCCGCGCACACCACCCGGCCCTCCCCCACCGTCGTCCGGCAGCCCCGCCACGCGGTCTCCGACCGGCCCTTCATCGTCATCTGGGAGGCCACCCGGGCCTGCCCGCTGGCCTGTCTGCACTGCAGGGCCGAGGCGCAGACCCTGCGCCACCCCGAGGAGCTCGACGGGTCGGACGCCCGCCGGGTGATGGACCAGATCGCCGCCTTCGGCAAGCCGAGCCCGCTCTTCGTGATCACCGGCGGGGACCCCTTCCAGCGCACCGACCTCACCGACCTGGTCGCGTACGGGACCTCGCTCGGCCTGCGGGTCGCGGTGTCCCCCTCGGGCACGCCGACACTGACCCGGGAGAACCTCGTGGCGGTCCGGGAAGCGGGGGCCGTCGCGCTCTCGCTCTCCCTGGACGGCTCCACCGCCGGGCGCCACGACGCCTTCCGGGGCGTGCCCGGGGTCTACGACTGGACGCTGGAGGGCTGGCGGGCCGCCCGGGAGCTCGGCCTCAAGGTGCAGATCAACACCACGGTCACCCGCGACAGCCTGGAGGACCTGGCCGACATCGCGGCGCTGGTCAGGCGCGAGGGCGCGATGCTGTGGTCGGGCTTCGTCCTGGTCCCGACCGGGCGCGGGGAACAGCTGGACTCCCTGACCGCCGCCGAGATCGAGGACGTCCTGCACTTCCTGTACGACTGCGGGGCGGTGATGGCCACCAAGACGACGGAGGGCCACCACTTCCGGCGGGTCGCGCTACAGCGCACCGTCCTGGACGCGCGCGGCGAGCGGCCCGTCCTGGGCGCACTGTACGAGCGGCTCTCGGCCCGCGCCCACGAGCTCGGGGTCTTCGACGGGGAGCGGCGGGCCGTGCGCAGGCCGCCGATGGACGTCTCCTCGGGCCGCGGCTTCGTCTTCATCTCGCACACGGGCGAGGTGCACCCCAGCGGCTTCCTGCCGCTCTCGGCGGGCAACGTGAAGAACCACCCGCTGACCGAGATCTACCGGGGATCGGCGCTCTTCACCAAGCTCCGCGACCCCTCGCTGCTGCGCGGCAAGTGCGGGGCGTGCGAGTTCAAGACGGTGTGCGGGGGGTCGCGCTCCCGGGCGTACGGCTTCACGCGCGACGTGCTCGAAGCGGACCCGTACTGCGCGTACGAGCCCGGCAGCTTCCCCTATCAGGAGGAACTCAGGGCTCTGGCCGAAAGCATGAGGCGCTGACCCACCCGGTTCCCATACGTTTCATATGGGAACATATCGACCACGGCCTCGAGGCCACGGGAGAACAACATGCGTTCAGTGATCGTCATCGGTGGCGGGATCAGCGGTCTGGCCGCCGCGTGGCAGTTGCGCGGCCAGGCCGATGTGACCGTCCTGGAGAGCCACGCCAAGGTCGGCGGGAAGCTCCGGACCGGCACCATCGCCGGCATCACCGTCGACGAGGGCGCCGAATCCCTCATGGCCCTGCGCCCGGAGGCCGTGGAACTGGCCGCCGCCGTCGGACTCGGCGAGGCCCTCTGCGACCCCGCGAAGGCCGCCACCACCATCTGGACCAACGGCGCCCTGCGCCCGCTGCCCGCCGGACACGTGATGGGCGTCCCCACCGACCCCTCCGCGCTGGCCGGCACCGGCCTGCTCTCCCCCGAGGGCCTGCGGCGCGTCGCCGCCGAGGAGACCCTCCCGGCCACCCCGCTCACCGAGGACTGCTCGGTCACCGAGTACCTGGGCGGCCGCTTCGGCCAGGAGGCCGTGGACCGGCTCATCGAACCCATGCTGGGCGGCGTCTACGCCGGCCTCGCCGACCGGCTCTCGCTGCGCGCGGCCATGCCCCGGATCGCGGCCCTCGCGGAACAGGGCACCCCGCTCCTCCCCGCCCTGCGCCGGATGCGCGCCGCCGGCGCCCCCCGCTCGGGGGCCGTGGCCGTCCAGGGCGTCGTCGGCGGCACCGGCCGCTTCCCGGCAGCCGTCGCGGAAGCCTGCGGAGCCCGCATCCTCACCGGGACGACGGCCCGCTCGCTCCAGCGGGTCGCCGACGGCCGCTGGCGCGTCCAGGCGATGACCGGCGACGGCGCGCTGACGATGGAGGCCGACGCGGTGATCCTCGCCCTGCCCGCCTTCGCGGCGGCGGAGCTGCTGCGCCCGCACTCCCCGATCGCCGAGGACGAGCTCTCCTCGATCCCGCACGCCTCGACGGCCGTCATCACCATGGCCTTCTCCCGCGCCCAGGCCCACTTCCTCCCCGAAGGCAACGGCTTCCTGGTCCCGCCGGTCGACGGCCACACCCTCAAGGCCGCCTCCTTCCTCTCCAACAAGTGGTCCTGGCTGCACGACGCGGCTCCCGAGACCTTCGTGCTCCGCGCCTCCATCGGACGCATCGGCGAGGACGAGCTGCTCGGCCGCCCCGACCGCCACCTGGTCCGCTCGGCCATCGCCGAGCTCCACCACGCGGTGGGCCCCATGGGCGAACCCCTGGCCACCCGCGTCACCCGCTGGGACCGCGGCCTGCCCCAGTACGGTGTCGGGCACCGCGAGCGCGTCGCCCGCATCCGCGAGGCCGCCGGCAAGCTCCCGGGCATCGCCCTGTGCGGAGCGGCGTACGAGGGCGTGGGCGTCGCCGCCTGCGTCGCGACGGGGCGCGCGGCCGCGAAGCAGGTCCTGGCCCAGCCGTAGGGCCCAGCCGTAGGGCGCAGCGTTCGTATCGGGCGGGTATCGGCGGACGCTCGGCTTTTCATCTCATCGGCCCGCGGGGCCGCGGCTACGGAACGTACGGCCGCTGCGGCCCTATCGTCTTCATCGGTGCCGTTCGACCCGTCCGCACCCGTCCGCACCCGTCAGCCGCACAGGAGTCGTCCCCGTGTCCTCCCCCACCCCGGCTCCCGCCGCCCCGCGACCCGTTCGCGTGCTGCTGGTGGAGGACGACGAGCTGATGCGCCGCTCGTTCACCGTCTCCCTGGAGCGCTACGGGTACACGGTGCGGGCCGCCGCCGACGGGCTCACGGGACTGGAATCCTTCCGCGACGAGGACTTCGACCTGCTGATCCTCGACGTGATGCTGCCCGGCCTCGACGGGATCGGCCTGTGCCGCAAGGTCCGCGAGACCAGCCTGGTCCCCGTCCTGATGATGTCGGCCCGCGGCGACGGGCTGGACATCGTCGCCGGCCTGGAGGCCGGGGCGGACGACTACGTGGTCAAGCCCGTGGACACCAACGTGCTCGTGGCCCGCATCCGCTCGCTGCTGCGGCGCGCCACCTACGCCCCCGCCCCGGCGGAGGCGGCCACGGAGCAAGAACCCGGACCGTCCGAGGGGGAACTGCTGACCTTCGGGGACCTGACCATCCACACCGGCGGCCTCGACGTGGCCGTCGGCGGAACCCCGGTGGCGCTCACCCCGACCGAGCTGAAACTGCTGCTGGAGTTCGCCGGCCACCCCGGCGTCGTGCTGGAGCGGCACACCCTGCTGCGCAACGTCTGGGACTACGGCTGGGACGGGGACAGCCGGGTCGTCGACCTGTGCGTGCAGCGGCTGCGCGGCAAGCTCGGCCGGGACCGGATCGAAACGGTCCGCGGCTTCGGCTACAAGCTCAGGCGTTGAGGGCCGTGGCCGCGTTCCACCACCCCGTGCCGGGCCGCCGCGTTCCCCTGCGCTGGAAGATCGCCGCCCTGGCCGCCGCCACGGCCTGCCTGGTCGCGATGGCGGTGGGTGTCCTCGTTCACCTCTGGACCGCATCGGACATCCGCTCCCGGGCCGAGATGCGGGCCTTCAACACCGTCTACACGGCCATGGACACCTACCGGCGCACCGGCACCCTCATCGAGGGCGCCGAGCTCGATCCGCCCGAGATGCCCTCCGCCCTGCGGAACCCGGGCGACGACGACCGGCATACGGCCTACGACGGGCACGTGGCGGGCAACACCGGACCGAGCTTCTGGGCCGCACAGCGCGTGGGCGGTCCCGGCAGCCCGGTGCTGACGTACCGCGTCGGCATGAACACGGAGTTCCACGAGCTGCGCCGGCTCGACCTGACCATGGCGGTGGCCTCGCTGCTCGCCCTCGCCGCGGCCACCCCCCTCGCGGTCTACGGCGCCGGCCTGCTCGGCCGCCGGCTGAGCCGGGTTTCCGAGACCGCGAGCCGGATCTCCGCCGGAGACCTGGACGCCCGCACCGGAACCACCGAGGGCCGCGACGAGGTGGACGACATCGCCGCCACCGTCGACCTGATGGCCGACAGCCTCGGCCGGAAGCTGCGCGACGAACGCCGGTTCACCGCGGACGTGGCCCACGAACTGCGCACCCCCGTCGGTGGCCTGCTGGCCGCCGCCGACCTGCTGCCGCCCGGGGAGACGGAGGACCTGCTCCGGGCCCGGGTGCGCGACCTGCGCGGGCTGGTCGAGGACCTCCTGGAGATCTCCCGGCTGGACGCGGGCGCCGAACTCCCGGTCCGCGACCGGGTTCCGCTCGGCGCGGTCGTCTCCGAGGCCGTGACGCGCACCGGCCTGGTCACCGAGGTCGAGGTCTCCCCGTCGGCCGGGAGCGTGGAGACCGACCCGCGCCGCCTCGAACGGATCGTCGGCAACCTCGTCGTCAACGCCCACCGGCACGGGGAAACACCGGTACGGGTCACCGTGGAGGGCTCCACGGTCGTCGTACGGGACCACGGCCCCGGCTTCCCCGCCGACCTGCTGAGCCACGGCCCGCGCCGCTTCCACACCGGCCGGGCCGAGCGCGGTACGGGCCACGGCCTGGGGCTGACCATCGCCGTGGGCCAGGCCCGGGTGCTCGGCGCCGAACTCCGTTTCGCCAACGCCCCGGACGGCGGCGCCGTCGCCACGCTTCGCCTGGGTTCATCCGGCCCCGCCGGCGTTTGAGGCGCGGGGTCCGGGGCGGAGCCCCCGGGGAACGGGCGAAGGGCGGGTAGGGGACCTCGCCCCGCGCGGAGTCAGCCGCCCGCCCGCTACCGGACCGATACACACCGGAGCGGCCCCCGATACCCGGCGGCCCGGGCCCCGATACGTCCCCCGGACACCCTTCGAAGTGCAGCTTCCCGCGCCGAAGAGGAGTCCCCGTGACCGCCGCCCCCCTTGCCCCGCACCCGCACCACGCTCCGACCGGCATCGCGGCCGCCGCCACCGGCCTCTCGAAGGTCTACGGCAGCGGTGACACCCTGGTCGTCGCCCTGGACGGGGTCGACATCGCCTTCCGCGAGGGCGAGTTCACCGCGATCATGGGCCCCTCCGGCTGCGGCAAGTCCACCCTGATGCACTGCGTCGCCGGGCTCGACTCCTTCTCCTCCGGCTCCGTCCGCATCGGCACCACCGAGCTGGGCTCCCTGAACGACGAGCAGCTGACCCGGCTGCGCCGCGACCGGATCGGCTTCATCTTCCAGGCGTTCAACCTGCTGCCGACGCTGAGCGCGCTGGAGAACATCACCCTGCCGCTGACCATCGCCGGCCGGAAGCCCGACCGGCAGTGGCTGGACCACGTGGTGGCGATGACCGGCCTCGCCGATCGCCTGGGCCACCGCCCCGGACAGCTCTCCGGCGGCCAGCAGCAGCGCGTGGCGGTGGCCCGGGCCCTGGTCTCGCGCCCCGCGATCATCTTCGGCGACGAGCCCACCGGAAACCTCGACTCCCGCGCCGGGGCCGAGGTCCTGGGCTTCCTGCGCGACTCGGTGCGCCAGCTGGGCCAGACCGTGGTCATGGTCACCCACGACCCGGTCGCCGCCGCCTACGCCGACCGCGTGGTCTTCCTCTCCGACGGACGGCTGGTTGACGAGATGGCGCAGCCCACCGCGGACCGGGTCCTGGACCGGATGAAGGCGTTCGACGCCCGCTCCCGCACGAGCTGACCACGAGCTGACCCGTACGAGCCGACCCGTACACGCTCCCGCACCGAACCAGCCGCCCGCCCGCTCCCCCGGGCCCGCCTCCCAGGATCCGCATCCCCATGTTCCGTACCGCCCTGCGCAACGTGTTCGCGCACAAGGCCCGCCTGCTGATGACCGCGTTCGCCGTCATGCTCGGGGTCACCTTCGTCACCGGCAGCCTCGTCTACGGGGACAGCCTGAAGCAGGCCGCCACCGACCGGGCGAGCGCCGGCTACGACCGCATCTCCCTCAACGTCTCGCCCAATGCCCTGCCCGGCGGCCCGCCGGCCACCCTCGACGCACACACCGCGGCCGCCCTGGCCGAGGTCCCCGGCGTCGCCGCCGCCGCGGGCCGGGTCGACGGCTTCGCCGCCGTTGCCGACCCCGCGGGCCGGCTGCTGGGCAGCGCCGACTTCCGCAAGGGCGGCAACTTCGCCCCGGGCAAGGACGGATCGGACCCCGCCTACCGGTTCACCCAGGGCTCCGGCCCGGTCGGCGGCCAAGCGATCGGCCTCGACGAGGCCAGCGCCGCCAAGGGCGGCTACCGCGTCGGCGACTCCGTCCGCGTCGGTACGGGCACCGGCGCGGCCTCGTACACCCTCAGCGGCGTCTTCCGCACCGACGCCTCCAAGCTCTCCCCCGGCGGCAGCCTGGTGCTGTTCTCCGATGCCGCCGCCCAGAAGCTGTTCCTCCAGCCCGGCCGGTACACGGACATCGAGATCACGGCCACGCCCGGCACCGACGTGACGCAGCTCCTCACCCGGGTCGAAGCGGTGATCCCCAAGGACTCCACCGCGGTCACCGGCGCCCAGCTCGCCCGGCTCCAGGCGAACACGGCCTCCAGCGACAGCGACACCATGAGCCAGATCATGCTGGGCTTCGCCGCGGTCGCCCTGTTCGTGGCCACCTTCCTCATCTCCAACACCTTCACCATGCTGGTCTCCCGGCGCACCAGGGAACTGGCCCTGATGCGGGCCGTCGGCGCCACCCGCAAGCAGGTCCGGCGGATCCTGCTCACCGAGTCCGTCCTCGTCGGCCTGATCGCCTCCGTGGCCGGCATCCTGGCCGGCACCGGGGTCGCCGCCCTGCTCCAGGCCCTCTTCTCCGCCGCCGACAGCCCGGCCGCCCCGCCGGCCCTCCTCCCCTCCACCGTGATCATCGCGCTGGTGGTCGGCACCGCCCTGCCCGTGATCGCCGCCTGGGTGCCGGTCCGCCGGGCCATGGCCATCCCGCCCGTCGCCGCACTCGGCGCCGCCGAGCCCGCCGCGCCCGCACGGGCCGGCTCGCTGCGCACCGGGATCGGCGCCGCACTGCTGCTCACCGGCGCGGCGACCACCCTGTACGGCGCCCTCACCACCGGCGAGGACGCCCGGACCGTCATCGGCCTCGGCGCGGCCCTCACCCTGACCGGTGCGATCGCCCTCATCCCGCTCCTGTCCCGGCCGTTCACCGCCCTGCTCCGGCCGCTGCTGGTCCGCGTGAGCCCGGTGCAGGGCGAGCTCGCCGCCCGCAACACCGTGCGCGATCCCCGTCGTACGGGCGCCACGGCCGCCGCGCTCGCCATCGCCCTCGCGCTCGCCTCGGGCCTGTCGGTCCTCGGTGCCTCCGCCACCCGGTACCTCGACGGCGCGACCACCCGCGACATCACCGGCGACTATCTGGTGCAGGCCCCCTCGGGCGGGCAGCGGATGACCCCCGCCACCGCCGAGCCCCTCAAGAAGCTGTCCGGGGTCACCTACAGCCCGCTCGACCAGTCCACCGAGTATCGGATCGGCGGGGTCTCCTCCGTCCTGACCGGCGTCGACCCCGCCGCCATCGGCCGCCTCCTGCGCTACGAAGTGACCGCGGGCTCCCTCGACAGCCTCGCCCAGGGCAAGGTCGCCGTCGCCGACTACAAGGCCCGGGCCAACGGCTGGACGGTGGGCCAGAGCCTCCCCGTGAAGCGTCTGGACAAGCAGGGCGAGGTCACCATCGGCGCGATCTACCACGCGGACGAACAGAGCAAGGTGCTGCCCAGCATCACCGCACCCGACTCCCTGGTCGCCCGCTTCGACTCGACCCCGCACACCGACTCGATCGTCGTGGCCACCGCGGGCGGACCCGGCCGCGCCCAGCTCGCGAGCGTCGTCAAGGCGCTCGGCGACAACCCCGCCCTGTCCGTCCTCGACAAGGAGGCCATCCGGGCGGAGGACACCAGCGGCATCGGCGACCAGCTCAACATCTTCTACGCCCTGCTCAGCATGGCCCTGGTGATCGCCGCCCTGGGCATCGCCAACACCCTCGCGATGTCCGTGCTCGAACGCCGCAAGGAGATCGGCACGCTCCGCGCCCTCGGCCTGGACCGTGCCGGAGTGACCCGGATGATCCGCATGGAGGCCCTGCTCGTCGGCGCCCTCGGCGCGGCCGTCGGCACGGTCATGGGCATCTTCACGGGCTGGGCCCTCGGCAACACCCTCCAGGAGAGCGTCGCCGGATACGCCCTGGTCATCCCCTGGGGACAGCTGACCCTCGGGGTGCTGCTCGCCATGGCCGGCGCCCTGCTCGCCTCCCTCTGGCCGGCCCGCCGGGCCGCTGCTGTCGACATCCCCGCCGCCACGGCCGCCCAGTGACCGGTCGCGCGCGCCCCGCCCCCGTGACCCGGATGGGTCAGCGCGGGGGCGGGGTGCGCGTGGCGCGCACAGGATGAAGGCATGCCGACACACGCCCTCCGGGTGGCCGCTGCCGCCACCGCTGCCGCCGCACTGCTCGCCACCAGTGCCTGTTCCGATGGTGGGGGCGAGAAGAAGAGGGGCAAGGACGGCGCCGCTCAGGGCATCAAGAAACCCAAGTGGGGGGAGTGCGAGGCCCCCACCCCCGCCGAGGGCGTCGGGCAGGTGCCCGGCAAGGACTGGCAGTGCGCCGTCCTGGACGTGCCCCTCGACTACGCCGAGCCGGAAGGGGAGACCATCCCGCTGGCCCTGATCCGGGCGAAGGCCCGCGACAAGGACAAGCGGATCGGCTCGCTCGTCTTCAACTTCGGTGGCCCGGGCGGCTCCGGCATCAGCTCCCTGCCCGGCGCCGCGAAGGAGTACGCGGCCCTGCGCGAGCGCTACGACCTGGTCAGCTTCGACCCGCGCGGGGTGGGCCGCAGCGCGCCCGTGCTGTGCGAGGACGACAAGCAGCTGGACGCGTACTACGCCGCCGACTCCAGCCCCTCGACGCCGGAGGAGGAGAAGCACTTCCTCGCCACCTCCAAGAAGTACAAGGAAGGCTGCGAGGCGAAGTCCGGCAAGGTGCTGCCCCACGTGGGCACCGAGAACGCGGCCCGTGACCTGGACCGGATCCGCCAGGCCCTCGGCGACGAGAAGCTGTACTACTTCGGCATCTCCTACGGCACCGAGCTCGGCGGGGTCTACGCCCACCTCTTGCCCAAGAACGTCGGCCGGGCCGTCTTCGACGCCGTGGTCGATCCGACGAAGAACTCCGAGCAGGGCGCCCTCGGCCAGGCCAAGGGCTTCCAGCTCGCGCTCGGCAACTTCGCCCAGGACTGCGTGAACCGCGGCGACTCCTGCGCCCTGCAGGGCAGCACCGCCAAGGAGATCGAGGCGAACATCATCAAGCTCCAGAAGCAGCTCGCGGCCAAGCCCATCCCCGGCTCCGGCGACCGGCTGCTCACGGATGACGCCGCGACCAACGGCATCGCCTTCGCCCTGTACTCCAAGGAGGCCTGGCCGCTGCTGGAACAGGGCCTGGACGAGGCCGAGGGCGGCCAGGGGCAGCTCCTGCTCGCCATGTCGGACGCCCTCAACGGCCGCGACCCGAAGGGCACTTACAGCAACATCGGGTCAGCCAACACCGCCATCAGCTGCGCCGACTCCAAGGACCGCTACACCCTGGCGCAGACCAAGGCGAAGCTGCCCGAGTTCCGCGCCGCCTCGCCCGTCTTCGGGGACTTCCTCGGCTGGGCCATGATGGGCTGCACCGACTGGCCCGTCGCCGGCGTCTGGAGCACCCCGGACGTCTCCGCCCCCGGCTCGGCGCCCATCCTGGTGATCGGCAACACCGGTGACCCTGCGACCCCGTACGAGGGCGCCCGCAAGATGGTGGAGCGGCTCGGCCCCGGCGTCGGCGTGGAGCTCACCTTCAAGGGCGAGGGGCACGGCGCCTACAACAGCGGCGACCCCTGCGTGCAGCAGGCCGTCGACGCCTACCTGCTCGACGGGAAGGTGCCCGGCGCGGGCACCGTCTGCACGGCGTCGAAGTCCCCGGCGCCGACCTCGCCCGCCTAGGCCGTCTCTTTCGGATCTTGCCTGGCCCGCGGGAAAGGGCCCCGGAACACGCCGGAGGGGCCGCACCCCGCGCGAGCGGGATACGGCCCCTCCGGGCGACTGCTCAGTAGACCGGCTTCTCGGGCTCGATCTGGTGGACCCAGCCGATGACGCCGCCGCCGACGTGGACCGCGTCCGCGAAGCCCGCGGACTTCAGGACCGCGAGGACTTCCGCACTGCGGACACCCGTCTTGCAGTGCAAGACGATGCGCTTGTCCTGCGGCAGGTCCGCGAGGGCGGTGCCCATCAGGAACTCGCCCTTGGGGATCAGCTTCGCGCCGGGGATCGAGACGATCTCGTACTCGTTGATCTCTCGGACGTCGATGATCTCGATCGGCTCGTCGTTGTCGATCCACTCCTTGAGCTGCTTGGGAGTGATCGTCGAGCCGAGCGCGGCCTCCTGGGCCTCCTCCGACACGACGCCACAGAAGGCCTCGTAGTCGATGAGCTCGGTGACGGTCGCGTTCGGACCGCAGACGGCGCAGTCGGGGTCCTTGCGGACCTTGACCTGGCGGTACTGCATCTCCAGGGCGTCGTAGATCATCAGGCGGCCGACCAGCGACTCGCCGACGCCGGTGAGGACCTTGATGGCCTCGGTGACCTGGATGGACCCGATGGACGCGCAGAGCACGCCCAGCACGCCGCCCTCGGCGCAGCTCGGGACCATGCCCGGCGGGGGCGGCTCCGGGTAGAGGCAGCGGTAGCACGGGCCGTGCTCGGACCAGAAGACCGAGGCCTGGCCGTCGAAGCGGTAGATCGAGCCCCACACGTACGGCTTGTTCAGCAGCACGCAGGCGTCGTTCACGAGGTAGCGCGTGGCGAAGTTGTCCGTGCCGTCGACGATGAGGTCGTACTGGCTGAAGATCTCCATCACGTTGTCGGCTTCGAGCCGCTCTTCGTGGAGGACCACGTTCACGTACGGGTTGATGCCCAGCACGCTGTCGCGGGCCGACTCGGCCTTGGAACGGCCGATGTCCGCCTGACTGTGGATGATCTGGCGCTGCAGGTTCGACTCGTCGACCTCGTCGAACTCCACGATGCCCAGCGTGCCGACGCCGGCCGCGGCCAGGTACATGAGGGCGGGCGAGCCGAGGCCGCCCGCGCCCACGGCCAGCACCTTGGCGTTCTTCAGGCGCTTCTGGCCGTCCATCCCCACGTCGGGGATGATCAGGTGGCGGGAGTACCGACGGACCTCGTCAACGGTGAGCTCAGCAGCTGGCTCTACCAGGGGTGGCAGCGACACGGGGACTCCGTAGATGATTAAGTCTTAACGGTGGTTCTTCCCGTAACACTGCCACGCCCTCCTTCATTCCGAGACACCCGGTCCGATCCGCGAGACGATTTCGTCCCAATACCCGGGCATCGACGCCCAGGGATCCAGCGGAGCGGCCCCGCGCCGGTCGGTGAACCAGATGGTTCCCGCGCCCTGCCAGCGGGCGATCCGGAGCGCTTCCTCCAGGTGCGTGCGCGGCACTCCGTACACGAGGTGGCAGAACGTCTCCGGCGGGTGGTCGGCCGTCCACTCCGCCACCTGAGACCAGCGGTAGTCGGCCCAGCTTCCGGCGAAGGTGACCAGCTGGTCTGCGGTTTCCGTGTACCCCTCGCAGGGGTGGGTGCCGTGTCCGAGGACGATCCGCAGCCCGTCGCCGAGTCCCCGCAGGGTGTCCACGACCCGGCGTACGGAGGCCAGCTCCGCCTTCCCGGCCGGGGCGTCCGCGAGGTAGAAGCCGTCGGCTCCGTACCAGTCGCGGAAGCGGTGGGCGTCGGAGACGAGCTCCCCGAACGACCGCTCCCCGTCTCGCATCGCGAGATGCCCGAGGATCGCGCCGCCCGCGCCGCGGAGCTTCGCTGCCGCCTCCGTGCAGTGCGGGTCGGGCCGGCCGCCCGGCCCGTCCGTGACGTTGAGGACGGCCCAGTGCAGCGGCGTGCCGGGCCGGGTCAGCTCGGCCCACTCCACCGGGGCCAGCAGCGGATGCGCGTACCCGGGGACGCCCAGCCCGAGCCGGCCCACCTCGGTGGCTGCCCGGCCGGCGGTCGGCGGGGTCGTCAGATGCGGCACGCCGCCTCCATCCAGATGTCCGCCAGGGATTCCTCCAGGTTGATCCGCGGCCGCCAGCCGAGCCGGTCGCGGGCGGTACGGACGTCCGCCTGCTGCCAGGCTCCGCAGCCGTCCGGGTAGGGGTACGGGGGCTGGGCCGTCGCGGCGGCGAGCTGCTCGGCCGTGGCCTCGGAGCGCGGAGAGCCGATGGCTGCGAGCCCGGCGGGCCGGCCGGGGTGCCCGTGCGCCTGCGGGTGCTGGGCGTGCTGTCCGTGCTGCGGTACGTCGATCTCGTGCAGCGAGCCTCCGTACCCGGCGACCCGCGCCAGTACGGCGGCCGCGTCGCGCAGCCGGACCGCCCGGCCGGTGCCGATGTTGACGACGCCCTGGGCCGCCGACAGCGAGGCGGCGTGCACCGCCCGCGCCACGTCGCGTACGTCGACGAAGTCGCGCTGGACGCCGAGCCCGCTGAGCTTGAGCTCGCCGTCCCCGGACTGCATCGCGCGCCGCATGGCCTCGGCGAGCCGGCCGAGGGGGGATCCGGCGGGGGTGCCGGGTCCGACGGGCGAGAAGACCCGCAGGACGACGGCGTCCAGCCCGGAGCCGAGGACGAGCTCGGTGGCGGCCAGTTTGCTGACTCCGTACGGCCCTCCGGGTCTGGGCACGGCGTCCTCGGCCGTGGAGGACCCGGGCTGGCTGGGCCCGTACTCGGCGGCGCAGCCGAGCTGGACGAGCCGGGCGCCGCAGCCGCTGCGGCGCAGCGATTCGCAGATGGTGGCGACGGCGACGGTGTTGTGCCGGGTGAGCTCGCGGGCGCCGCCCCGGGTGGCTCCCGCGCAGTTGATGACGACGCCCGGGTGGACGGCGTCGAGGAACCGGGTGAGCGCGCCGGGGCTGCCGGTGGCGAGGTCGAAGCGGACGTCGGCGTCGTCGCCGCGGCCGAGCGCGGTGAGCTGGACGGCGGGGTCGGCGAGCAGTCGGTCCGCGACGTAGCGTCCGAGGTATCCGTTGGCTCCGATCAGCAACACCCTCATCGCGCGGCCCCTTGGTTGGTTGGCTGGCCGGTCATGTCCTGTGTCTCCTTGCTGGATGGGTGGATCGGGGTGGGGGGTACGGCGCTTCGGTGTCTGCTTCCGAAGGTTTCAGGGCCGCTGCGCGTGTGCGGAGGCCCGCGACAGCGCGAGGACGGCGGGTACGAGGACTCCCGCCGCGGCGGCGAACGGCGCCGCCGGGACCGGGAGGAGGGCGAGTACGAGGGCCGGGGCCGCCGCGAGTGCTCCGCGGGGGGTTCCGTGGCGGAGCAGCAGCCGGGTCAGGAAGAGGAGCAGCGCGAGCGGTACGGCCACCGCGGGAGAGGTCCCGGTCAGTGCGGCCGCCCCCGCGGCGGCAGCGGCGTACAGCGCGAGCGTCCCGAGGAGCAGGGGTCTGACCCCGTCGGCGAAGTCCTCCAGGGCCCGGCTCCCGGCGAGGCGGCGCCGGGCGCGGGCCGCGAAGACGGCGCCGGCCAGGTGCCCGGGGGCGACGGCCAGGGCCAGGGCGGTCCCGAGCGGGGTGCCGTGGCGGTGGACGGCCCAGCCGAGGGCGGCGGCGGCCAGCAGGTACACGGCGGCGGGGAAGCGTCCCGCGGCGGCCCGGCCCGGCCGTCCGAGCCCGGCGACGGTGACGAGCACGGCGAGGGCTCCGGCCCAGGGCACCCCGGCGGCGCTCGCGCCGAGGGCGAGGGCCCCGGGGAGCAGCGCGTAGCCGAAGCCGCGTACCGCCTTGGCGCGGACCGGGATCCCGGCCGGCGGGGCGGGTGTGGTGCCGTCGCGGGGGGTCCGGGCGTAGAGCTCCTCCGCGAGGGAGAAGACGTCCCGGTGGCGGAAGCGGGCGGCGGTGCGGTCGGTGATGCCGTGCGCCTCCAGCCCGGCGGCGATCTCCAGCGGGTCCACGGCGTGCTCGCAGAGCTCCCGGTGGCGGTGGAGCAGCGCCTTGACGGGATCCCCGCCTGCGCGGGCCCTGCGGGGCGGGGGCGGAGGCGGGTCCATGGGGGGGATGGCTTCGTCCAGGGGCACGGTCATGCGGACGCCTCCGAACCGGCGGCGTCCGCGGCCCGCGCGGCGGGCACCATGACGCGGTCCGCGACCGGTGCCGTACCCGCGCCCTCGGCGTCGCCCGTGTGCGGGGCCTGGTCGGCGGACCGGCCCGGGTCGGGTACCTCGGTCGCGTCGGCCTCCGCGCCGGCGGCGGGCCGCGCCTCACCCGGAGGCGGGCCGGCGGCTTCTCCGCGGGCCGATGTGTCGGCCGGGCCGGTGGCCGGAACCTCGGAAGGGGCGGACGGGGTCATGGGACCGAGGTGGGGCGCGGCCCAGGTGGGGGTGGCCCAGTGGCCCGGTACGCGGGCCTCGGGCGGCTGCTCGAAGGGCACGCCGGTGCCGTCGGGGCGGGCCGGTCCGCGGGCGAGCAGCCGCAGGTAGGACTCCTGGAAGGCGGCGACGTTCTGCTCGACGGTGAAGAGTTCGAGGGCCCGCGCCCGGGCGGCCGAGCCGAGCCGCTGGGCCCGCTCGGGGTCCCGCAGCAGCGAGACGCAGGCCTCGGCGAGCGCGCGCGGGTTGCGCGGCGGCACGACGAGCCCGGTTCCGCCGATCACCTCGACGACGGCGCCGACGTCGGTGGACACGGTGGCCCGGCCGCAGAACATGGCCTCGGCCAGGGTGATGGGGAAGCCCTCGATGACGGAGGAGAGCACCACCACCCGCCCGGAGCCGTACGCGTCGGCCGGGGACGGCGCGTCGGGTCCGCCGATCTCCTCGAAGGTGACCGGGTTCTCGCCGACGGCGTGCGCGTCGGCGGCCTCGTCGGGGAAGAGCTGCGCGGCCAGCGAGCGGCAGTCGGCCAGGTAGCCGTGCCCGACCGCCTGGTTGCCGGATCCGCCCGCCGTCGCGAAGATCCGCAGCCGCGCGAGCGGTTCGGCCCTGCGCACCTCGGCGAAGGCGTGCAGCAGGGCGATCAGGTCCTTGGCGGGGTCCACCCGGCCGACCCAGACGAGGGTGTGCGGGTCCCCGCACGCCGGGGCCTCGCCGACCGCGGCGAATCGGTCCGCCTCCATCCCGGGGTAGACCGTGCGCAGCCGCTCGCGGGAGGCCCCGCATCGTTCCTGCCAGCGCCGGGCGTGCGCGTTGCCGGGGGTGAGCAGGTCGGCCTGGGCGTAGATCTCGCCGGCCAGCCGGGTGTGGAAGGCCGCGAGCAGGGCCCGTACGGCCGGCCGTTCGTCCCGCGCGGAGGTCGCGGAGTGGGCTAGGTAGTGGGCCCGGAGCTGGACCCCGTACTCGGTGACCAGGAGCGGCACTCCGAAGAAGCGTTTGGCCAGGAGCCCGGGCAGCGCCGCGACGCCGCCCGCGGCGGCGTGGCAGACGTCGACCTCGCTGAGCTCCTCGTACCAGTCCAGGGACAACGGCCGCAGCATCCGCTCCAGTTCGTCCACGAACTCCAGCAGGTCGGCGACCTGTGCCCGCTGCACTTCCCTGCTCGCCTCCGGGGCGCGGCAGGCGGACTCCACGGCCCGTACGGCCGTCTCGGAGCGCAGTGCCGCGTACAGCCCGCCCTGTTCCGAGGCGAGAGCGGCCAGCCCGTACAGCCCGTCCGCGAACCGTGCGGGGTCGGCTCCGCAGATTCCGCGGACCAGTTCCGTGAAGGCGGCGGCGAAACGGCGGCGTTCGCGTCGCCGGTAGCTGCGTCCGTCGTCGGCCGGCGCCCACAGCGGGGCGGTGCGCACCCGAGTGACGTGGGAGGGCAGCGGCACCCGGCCGCGCTCCTCCTGCTCGGCGCTGCGGCTCAGGGCGTAGAGCTCGAACTCGTGCTGGGGAAGCCCGCGCACGAGCCGGTCGCACCACAGCCTCGCTTCCCCCGTCGCATACGGATAACCACCTTCCGTGAGCAGTCCGATCCGCACGAGTGGCACCCCCGATCTCCCGTTTCAGGCGGTCTCCGTCGGTCCGGCGACCCGCCGGATACGAACTCAAGCGGATATGCCGAAGGCGCGACGGACGGTTGTCCGTCGCGCCACCGGAAGGGGTGAAGAGTCGTAACTTTCCCGTACGGTTCGCGTTCGAGCGCGCTAAGTACGTTGGGGAATAAGGAAATCGGTCTACGAGGCCCCCGCGAGCACTCCCCCGGAACGGCGCCGGCCGAGCCTGCGGGCCGCGGCCACGGCGGGGTCGAGGGACGGGACGGCGGCGAGCAGCTCGCGGGTGTAGGCGTGCGCCGGCCGGTCGTAGACCTCGTCGACGGGGCCCTCCTCCACGATCACCCCGCCCCGCATGACGGCGACCCGGTCGCTGACCTGACGCACCACCGCGAGATCGTGCGCGATGAAGACCAGCGCGATCCCGAGCTCCCGCTGGAGCTCGGCCAGCAGGGCGGTGACCTGCGCCTGCGTGGTCACGTCGAGCGCCGAGACGGGCTCGTCGCAGACGATCAGCCGGGGCCGGGGCGCGAGGGCCCGGGCGATCCCGACGCGCTGGCGCTGGCCGCCGCTGAACTCGTGCGGGTACCGGTCGTAGTGCGCCTCTTCCAGGCCCACCCGGACGAGCAGTTCACCGACCCGCGCCCGGATCGCCCGTTGGTCTCCCTCCCCCGCCGCCCGGAGCGGGTCCGCGATGGACTCGCCGATCGAACGGCGCGGGTTGAGCGAGGACACCGGGTCCTGGAAGACCATCTGCACCCCGGGCACCAGGCCGGCGCTCTCCACCCCGTCCCGCCGGATCTGCCCGGAACCGGGCTCCAGCAGCCCGACGAGCATCCGCCCGAGGGTGCTCTTGCCGCTGCCGCTCTCCCCGACGATCCCCAGCGTCTCCCCGCCCCGCACGGAGACGGACACCCCGCCCACGGCCTCCACCCGCCGCTTCCCCCGCCCGAACTCCTTCCGCAGGGAGAACGCCTCGACGACGGGCACGGAATCCGGCTCGGCCAAACCCGGCCCAACCAAACCCGGCTCGGCCGAACCCGGCTCGGCCGAACCCGGCTCGGCCGAATCCAGCCCAGCCGGCGTTTGAGGCGCGGGTACGGGCAGCGCCCGTACGGCCCCCGGCCAGGGCACCCGCACGGCGTCGAGCCGCGGCACCGCCGCCAGCAGCGCCCCGGTGTACGGATCGGCCGGCGCCGACAGCACGGAGCCGACCGCCCCCCGTTCCACCACCACCCCGTCCCGCATCACCAGCACGTCGTCCACGTTCTCCGCCGCCACCCCCACGTCGTGCGTGACGAGCAGCAGCCCGAGCCCCCGCTCCTCCCGCAGCCCGTGCAGCAGGTCGAGGATCTGCGCCTGGACGGTGACGTCGAGCGCCGTGGTCGGCTCGTCCGCGATCAGCAGCTTCGGCTCGCACGCCAGCGCCATCGCGATCAGGGCCCGTTGCCGCATGCCCCCGCTGAACTCGTGGGGCCGCGCCCGGGAGCGGCGTACCGCGTCGGGTATGCCCACCCTGTCGAGCACCTCCACAGCCCGGGCCCGGGCCGCGCGCCGCGAGGCGGAGACGTGCACCCGGTACACCTCGGCGATCTGGTCGCCGATGGCGTAGTACGGGTCCAGGGAGCTCAGCGGGTCCTGGAAGACCATCGCGGCGACGGCCCCGCGCAGCTCCCGGAGCTGGGCCGGGGAGGCCGCGCCCACGTCGGTGCCGCCGACCCGGACGGTGCCGCCTAGCCTCGCCCCGGTCCCGTGGTGCAGCCCCAGCAGGGCTGTGGCGACGGTGGACTTGCCGCTTCCGGACTCCCCCACGATGCCCAGCGCGCGGCCGGGCTCCAGGGTGAAGGACACCCCGTCCACAGCCCGTACGTACTCCCCCGGCCGGCCGACCGGGAACTCGACGGTGAGGCCGGTGACGTCCACCAGCGGTGCGTGCGTCATGCCAGAACCACCCTTCGGTCCGCGACGGCGTACAGCACGTCGGCGACGACACCCGCGAGCACGACGGCCGCGCCGATGGCGAGGACCACGCCCACCACCACGGGCAGGTCCACGACGCGGACGCCGTCGATGAGGGTCTTGCCGAGCCCGGGGATCCCGAACAGCGACTCGGTCAGCACGGCGCCGCCGATCATCGTGCCGAAGTCCACGGCACTGAGCGCGATCACCGGTGCGACCGCCCCGCGCACGGCGTGCCGGGTCACGACGGCCCGCTCCCCCACCCCGTAGGCGCGGAAGGTGCGGATGTGGTCTTCGGCGAGCGTCTCCAGCGTGGAACTGCGGCTCAGCCGGGCGTACTTGGCGCTCTCGAAGAAGCCGAGGGTCACCCAGGGAAGCAGCATGTTCCACGCCCACTGCTCGGGGTCGTCGCCGAGCGGTACGTACGTGGGGAAGGGCAGCCACTGCAGGTACGCGCAGACGGCCATGAGCAGCAGCAGCCCGAGGATGAAGACGGGGGTTCCGGTGGCGGCGAGCGTGAGCACGGTCAGCGCCCGCTCGGTGAGACCGCCCCGGCGCAGTGCGGACAGCAGTCCGGTGCCGACGCCGATGACGAGCCAGATCACCAGCGCGCCCAGGGCCAGCGACAGGGTGGCGGGGAGCCGCTCCAGCAGCAGCTCGGTGACCTGCCCGTCGTTCTGGTACGAGAATCCCAGGCAGGGCGCGTCGCAGTGCAGGACGAGTCCGGCGCCGCCGGAGTAGTCCCGGCCCACGAGCAGCCCCTGCAGGAAGTGCAGGTACTGCGTGACCACCGACGCGTTGAGCCCGAGCTGCTCGCGCACCTGGGCGATCTGCGCCGGGTTGCAGCGCTCCCCGCAGGCGAGGCGGGCGGGGTCGCCGGGGACGAGGTAGAAGAGGCCGTAGATCACGACGGACAGGGCGAGCAGCACGATCAGTGCGCCGCCGGTCCGCTTGAGCACGAAGCGGATCACGCCTTGCGCTCCTTTCTGGTGCCGACCCGCAGCCGCGAGTCCTCGCGCGGGTCGAGGGCCGTGCGCAGGGCGTCGCCGAGCACGGTGAAGGCGAACACGGTGACGAAGAGCAGCCCGGCGGGGAGCAGGACGTAGGCGGGGTCGGCGCGGAACCAGGTCTGGGCGCTGGAGAGCATCTGCCCCCACGAGGGGGTGGGCGGCTTCACGCCGACGCCGAGGAAGGACAGCGAGGCCTCGGCCACGATCGCGGTGGGCACCTTGATCGCGGCGAGGGTGATGACGGGCGCGGCCAGGGAGGGCAGCAGCTCCCGGCGGGCGATGCGCAGCGTGCCGTTGCCCGAGAGCCGGGCGGCGTCCACGAAGTCCAGCTCCTTGAGGGAGAGGGTCTGGGCGCGCACCATGCGGGCGACGCCGCCCCAGTCGAGCAGTCCGATGACCAGGATCAGCAGCAGCGTGCGCGGGAAGCCGGGCGGGACGACGGCGGTGAGGGCGATGGCGATCACCAGCATGGGCAGGGCGATCATCACGTCGGTGAAGCGGCTGACGACCTGCCCGGCGAACCGGCCGCCGAGTGCGGCGGCGAGCCCGACGGCCACCCCGACGAGGACCTGGACGACGGTGGCGCCGAGCGCGACGAGCAGCGAGATCCGGGCCCCGTAGAGCAGCCGGACGAACAGGTCGCGGCCGGTGCCCGGTTCGACGCCGAGCCAGTGCTCGCCGGAGATCCCGCCGAAGGAGCCGAGCGGGACGCCCCCGCGGGCGGAGTCGACGAGCTCGTCGTGGTAGGCGTTCGGGTCCTGGCCGGTGAGGTGGGCGAACAGCGGTGCGGTGAGGGCGAGGAGGACGAGGAGCGCGAGGACGGCGGCCGCCGCCACGGCCGAGGGCCGGGCGCGCAGCCGCCGCAGTATCTGCCGCCCGGGGCCCGGGCCCGGGGCGGCTGCCCCGGGCCCGGCCGCCGGCCGGCCGGCGAGGAGGGTCACTTGACGGAGACCTGCGAGATGTCGAGGACGCCGGTCCAGTCGCTGATGACGACGTTCTTGACGTCCTTGCCGACGAGCCGCTTGTAGACCGGGTGGAAGAGCGGTACGTCGAGCGCCTGCTCGCCGATCTTCTTGTCGAGGGCGCCCCAGCGCTTGCCGGCCGCCGCGAGGTCGGTCAGCTTGGCGATCTCGTCGATCTCGGCGTTGATCGCAGGGTCGTTGAGCTGCGCGTGGTTGTAGTTGGTGCCGTTGGTGACGATCTGCCGGCCGTCGTAGATCGGCGCGAGGAAGGGTGCGCCGGACGGCCAGTCGGCGCCCCAGCGGGAGAGGAAGAAGCCGGGGGTGTTCTTGACGTCCCAGCGCTTCTCGTTGAAGGCGTTGTTCTCCAGCCCCTCCAGCTTGACGGTGATCCCGGCGGCGGCGAGCGCCTGCTGCACGGCGGTGGCCACCTCGGGGCTGGTCTGCCGGTTCTGGGCGTTGGAGTGGGTGAGGGTGATGGTCAGCCCGTCCTTGAAGCCCGCTTCGGCCAGCAGTTCCTTGGCCTTGGCCGGGTCTCCGGTCTTGCCGGCCGGGAAGTGGTCGTACTTGGTGAAGCCGAAGGCCTCCTGCTCGGGCAGGAAGGTGGTGGCGGGCTCGGCGAGGGCGGAGCCGCCGGCCGCGTTGATCACACTGGTGCGGTTGACCGCGTAGGAGATGGCCTGGCGGACCTTCGGGTTGTCGAAGGGGGCGACCTTCGGGTTGAAGGCCAGGTAGTTGACGTAGCCGAAGTGCCCGGTGCCGACCCGGCCCTCCAGCTCCTTGTTGGCGCCGATCTGCGCGAGTTCCGCCGGGCCGAGGTTCGTGTCGGTGGTGACGGCGGCCGCGTCGGCGCCGGAGCTGGTGGACAGGCGCTGGTTGATGACCGCCGCGTCGAGCCCGGAGCGGACGTCGATCGTGTCCGGGTAGGCCTTGCGCTCCCCGTCGGTCTTCTCGTCCCAGTTCTCGTTGCGCTCGAGGGTGAGGTGTTCGCCGTCGTTCTCGTTCTTGACGACCTTGTACGGGCCCGAGGAGACCGGGTGCTCCTCGTACTTGACCCCGGTGTCCTTGGCCTTGGGGACGGGCGCGAACTGCGTCTGCGTGGCGAGGAAGGGGAACTCCCCCTCGGGCTTGCGGAGTTTGAAGACGATCGTCTTCGCGTCGGGCACGACGATCGAGTCGAGCCCCTTGCCGCCGTCCTTGTACGGGCCCTCGTACGACTCCCCGCCGACCAGCCAGTCGCGCAGGTACGGGGCTCCGCCCGACAGCTCGGCGGCGAAGGACCGCTCGATGCCGTACTTGATGTCGGCGGTGGTGATCGGCGAGCCGTCCTCGTACTTCAGCCCGTCCTTGAGCGTGTACGTCCACTCCGTGGCGTCGGCGTTGGGCTTGCCCAGGTCGGTGGCCAGGTCGGGCACGACCTTGGCGCCGGCCGGGCCCGCCTCGCGGTTGCGGGTGGTGAGCGTGCGGAAGACGAGCGAGGGGACGTTGCCGCCGCCGGAGGTGTACAGGCGGGCCGGGTCGAAGTCGCTCTGCGGCTCGTTGTTGAGGACGGTCAGGATGCCGCCCTTCTGCGGGGCTGCGCCGGAGGCGCCCGGCTTGTCACCGGCGGAGGCCTTGTCCGCGCTGTCCTCGGGACCGCAGGCGGCGGCGCCCCCGGCCAGAACGAAGCTGACGGCGACCGCGGCCACGCGGCGCGATATGAGGGACTGACGGGCCATGGGAAAAGGGACCTCTCGGCGTGAAGGGAGATGCGGAAAAGGCCACGCGAGGGGCAGCGGTCCACGTCGGCGCGGTCGGCGGCATGCCGACGGCGGGGACGGAAAACGTCAGGAAGCCGCACCTGCGGGCTGGTGGGCCCCGGGCGCGGCGGAACAACGGAGAAAAGAGGAAGTCGCGCGCTCAGGGAGGCGTCAGCGACAGAGGATGTCGGCCACGCTGTGCGCGGTCACACCAAGCAGCGCCAGCTCAATGGCGGCGCTCGCGGTGATGGTGTGCAGGTGCGACATGCGGAGAACAATGACCGACCATCGGACAGCTTGTCAACGCGGATGATCAACTCCCAGGATACACCCAGGGGTTGGGTTTGCACTTGATGTTGTTGATGTCCAGGGACTTCGTCTGCTGCTGCATGATCGGAGCGAGCGCGCCCGGTGTCTGGCAGCTCACATGGCCGTGGCCGAGCCGGTGGCCGACCTCGTGGTTGATCAGCATCTGGCGGTAGGCGAACATCTGGTCCGCGCCGTACGTCGCCGAACCCTGCGACCAGCGGTACGCGTTGATCATCACGCGATCGGTCGACGCGGAGTCGCAGGAGACGTTGTCGATGGTGGTGTCGAGTCCGGACTTCTTGCACCAGACACCGGTCGTCCCGGGGCTGGCGAGCGTGATCACGAAATCGGCCTCGCCGCCCGGCACCCGCTCGAAGGTCTTCGTACCGCCGTGACCCCAGCTGCGGTCGTCGTTCAGCGTGCGGTGCACGGCCTCGGCGAACAGCTGCGGATCCAGGCCGAGCCCCTGCTCCACGTCGACGCGGTAGCGCACCACCTGCCCCTTGCCCGGCGCCTTCGCCACCCCGGGCACGGTGTCGAAGACGCCGGAGCCCTTCAGCTTCTCGTCGATCGGGAACTGCTGTGCCATCTTCTGGTCGTACGTGAGCTCCGGCGCGGCCTTGAGCGCCGCGGAGGCGTCCGGGGTGGGCCGGTCGTCGGAGCGGGAGGCCGCGGAGTTGCCCTGGGCGGTGTGGCTGTTGCCCTCGTCGGAGGCGCGCACGGTGTTCTTGGCGCTGTCGCTCTCGGAGGCCGCCTGGCCCGCGACGACGACGGCGAGCGCGACGGTGACGGCCGCCGCGGCCATCCCGGCGTACGTACGCCCCTTCGCGCCGCGCCCGGCCGCGGGCGGCGCCCCCTGCGCCTCTTCGGCGGGGGTGGCGACCGGCGTGCGCGGCGCGGGGATCCGGCGGCGCGACCCGGTGGCGGTGAAGGCGTCCTCGGCGACGAGGTCCCGGGCGGCGGGGACGGCGCCGTAGGAGCCCGTGGTGGTGAAGGCGTCCTCGTGGACCGGGATCCGGCGGTGGGAGCCCGTCGCGGTGAAGGCGTCGTCGGCGACCGGGACCGCACGGTGTGCACCCGTCGCGGTGAAGGCGTCCCCGGCGACGGGAATCCGGCGGTGGGAGCCCGTCGCGGTCATCGGCGAGTCGAGGGTGACCTGCGGGAAACCGACCGCGGGGGTACCGAAGGCCGGGGCGTCGTAGACCGGGGCATCGTGCACCGGAGTGTCGTACACCTGGGTGCCGTAGACCTGGGCAGGTGCGCCCGTGGCGGCCGCCGGCCGGGTGCGGGGGGCCCCGCGCCAGTCCCCGTAGGCCGCGCCGGTGCCCGCGGCGGCGCCCCAGGCCCCGCCGGGCTCGTGCTGTTCGGGATGGCCGCCGCGCGCGCCGGACACCGGCTCGTGGCGCGGCGGGGCCGCGTACCCGCGCGGGGCGACGGCCGGTTCGGCCCACCCCGCCTGGGACGGGGCGGCGGTCCGGACACCGGCCCGTTCGGCCGGCTGAGGATGCTCTGAGCCGGGGCCCGGAGCTTTGGCGGGCTCCTTGCGACTATGTCGTCCCACGTCTCAGCCCTTGCCGTCCTCGTCGGTATTCACGTTCTCCACGGTGTGCACGGTCTCCCCGTCGCCGGTGGCGTCCAGCAGCTCCCGGAAGGCGGCCGCGACCACCTCGGGGTACTCCATCATCGCCACGTGCCCCGCCTCCGGCAGGGACAGCAGCCGCGAACCCCGGAAGGCCGCGGCGGCCTTGCGCGCCATACGGTACGAGACGAGCTGGTCCCGGCCACCGTAGACCAGCAGGGTCGGCGCGAGCACCCGCTGCGCCTGGCGCCACAGTCCGTGCTGGCCACCGAGGGTGTAGGCGTCGACGATGCCGCGCGAGGAACGGGTCATCGCGTCCCAGAAGTACGGCAGTGCGAGCCGCCGTTCCATTTCCTCGACGGCCGCCTCGAACGCTTCGGGCGTCACCCGCGAGGGGTCCCCGTAGCAAAGGTCCGTCACCCCCCGGGTGCGCCGCTCGGCGCTCAGACCGCGGGTGAGCCTGCCGAAGAGTCCCGCCACTCCGGGCACGGCGAGCAGCGCGGTCGGCACGGCCGACTTCTGCACGCGCAGTTCGGGCAGGGCCGGGGAGACCAGCGTCAGCGTGCGCACCAGGTCGGGCCGGACGGCCGCGACCCGGGTGGAGACGGCGCCGCCGAGGGAGTTCCCGAACAGGTGCACCGGTCCGCGCCCGGCGGCGTCGAGGTGGCGGATGACGACGCGCGCGAGCCCGGTCACCGAGTAGTCCCGGTCGGCGGGCGGCGGCGACCAGCCGAAGCCGGGCAGGTCCACGGCCTCGCCCTCGACGGAATCGGCCAGCCGCGCCATCAGCGCGGACCAGTTCTGCGAGGACCCGCCGAGCCCGTGGACGAAGAGCGCGGGCGGCAGACCGGCCCGGACCGCCGGGCGGTACCGCACCTGCATTTCCAGCCCGGGCAGCCGGTCGGTGCGCAGCTGCTCCCCTTCGGCCACTCGCACGGCTCCCACCTGGGAAGACTCGTTGGAAGACGAGGGGTCGGCGGACCGCACACCCGGCAGCTCGGTCGAAGACATGGGGCAATGTTACGAGACGATCACGCGCCGCCTCTTGTGTTCGCCGTCACAGATGCTTGCGGCACCGCCTAGCGGGGTATGCGCGATCCTCCTAGGCTCGTAAGTGGAAAGGGGTGCGCTCCATGACTGTCGACCCTGCGGAACCGGACACCTTCCAGTCAGAGCAGCCGGAAACCCTCGACGTGGAAGCCCCCGAGGCGGACGCGGCGGAGCAGAACGCGGAGTTGAATCCGATCGAGGACGATCCGCTGACCCCCGTGGGCCAGCGCGAAGCCTCCGACGGGGACGCCGCCGAGCAGACCCGGGTGGTGGCCCTGGACGAGGACGATTACCGCTGAGCAAGCGCTGACCAGCATCTCCGGTGGGTAACCGGCGGTCCGTACCGCGAGAAAACTCGGCTTGAACCCTCCAGATTCGGTTACCGAAAAGTACGATGGCCGCGCGGCGCAAGGCGCACTGTGTACTAGAGAAAGTGGGAGGCGGCGTGACAGCCATCGAGCAGACCGAGGCAGCGCGTCCGCGGGGCACGCGACTTCCGCGCCGGGCCCGGCGCAACCAACTTCTGGGCGCCGCCCAGGAGGTCTTCGTCGCGCAGGGTTACCACGCTGCGGCCATGGACGACATCGCGGAGCGCGCCGGAGTCAGCAAGCCGGTGCTCTACCAGCACTTCCCCGGAAAACTCGACCTCTACCTGGCGCTGCTCGACCAGCACTGCGAGGCCCTGCTGCTCGCCGTGCGCACCGCTCTGGCGTCGACCAACGACAACAAGATGCGCGTCGCCGCGACCATGGACGCCTATTTCGCGTACGTCGAGGACGAGGGCGGCGCCTTCCGCCTCGTCTTCGAGTCGGACCTGACGAACGAGCCGGCGGTGCGCGAGCGCGTGGACCGCGTCTCGCTGCAGTGCGCCGAGGCCATCTCGGACGTCATCGCCGAGGACACCGGCCTGTCGAAGGACGAGTCGATGCTGCTGGCCGTGGGCCTGGGCGGGGTCTCGCAGGTCGTGGCCCGGTACTGGCTGTCGAGCGAGAGCCCGGTCGCCCGTGACACCGCGGTGGGTCTGCTGACCTCCCTCGCCTGGCGCGGAATCGCCGGCTTCCCGCTGCACCCGACGGACGTCTGACCGGCGGCCGACCGGGGCCGGGCCGGGTTTCCGGGCCGGCCCCGGCGGTCCCCGCCGGTCTGACCGGCGGCTGTTCGCTGCGAGCGTTTTCGCCGCGCGGCGGACACGTCCTCTCTCCGGGCTAATGTGGACCGGGTAACGGCGCGGCAGATCGCGCGAACCGGACCGTCGGAGGGACAAGGCCGTGGAGGTCAAGATCGGCGTGCAGCACGCACCCCGGGAGATCGTGCTCGAGAGCGACCTGAGTGCCGAGGAGCTGGAGAGCATCGTCACCGCCGCCCTGTCCGGCTCGGCGCCGCTGCTGAGCCTCACGGACATCAAGGGCCGCAAGGTCCTGGTGCCGTCCGAGCGCCTGTCGTACGTCGACCTGGGCGAGCCCAGCGCGCGCAAGGTCGGCTTCGGCGCACTCTGAGCCGAACGCTCCCCGCACGGCGGAGCACCCAGAAGTACCGAGAACGGCCCGGTGGACGACTCCGCCGGGCCGTTTCCGTTTCCTCCGCCTCGGGTAGGACCGCTGTAAGCGACACGCTCCCGGTACGCCCCGGTACGTCCGACCTACGTCCGCCGTTCGAGAGGAACCCCCATGCTGCTGATCGAGGCGCTCGGCTCCGCTCTCCTGGGCCTCGCCCTGGCCGGGACGGCCGTCCGTGCGCTCGGCCCGCGGCTGCCCTCTCCGCGGGCGGTGCTGGTGAGCGGAGTGGCGGGCGCCCTCTTCGGGGCCTATCTGACGCACACCGCGCTGGGTCCCGGGCACAACACCCTGTTCGCGACCCTCATCGGCGGCGCGCTGGTCTCGGCGGTGGTCCTGTCCCTGCTGCTCCGGCCCGCCGGCCGGACTGCGAGGCCGTCCCACCGGACTCCGTTTTCGATTCCGACGCGGGGCTAGACGACCCCACTGACCCAAGACGCCGGCCCCCGCGCGGAAGGTTCCGCGCGGGGGCCGGCGTCTTGGGTCAGTCCCGGGTCCCGGACTAGGCCGCGAGGCCCAGGGCCGCCATGCGCTTGGTGTGCGCCTTGGTGATCCGGGTGAACATCTCGCCGACGGCCGCGAGGTCGAAGCCGGCCGCCATGCCGTCGACGCCGCCGACGAGCATCGTGGAGAGCGCGTCGCGCTCGGCGACCACGCGCTGCGCCTGCGACAGGGCCTCGCCCATCAGCCTGCGGGCCCACAGGGCGAGCCGGCCGCCACAGCGGGGGTCGGCCTCGATGGCGGCGCGCACCTTCTCGACGGCGAAACCGCCGTGGCCGGTGTCGTCGAGCACGCTCACGACGAGCCCGCGGGTGTCCGTGTCGAGGTGGGTGGCCACCTCGCGGTAGAAGTCACTGGCGATGGAGTCGCCGACGTAGGCCTTGACCAGGCCTTCCAGCCAGTCCGACGGGGCGGTCTGGCGGTGGAAGTCGTCGACGCCCTTCGCGAAGGGCTCCATCGCGGCGGTGGCGTCCTCGTCGATCGCGGTGAGCCGGTCACGCAGGCGCTCGAAGTGGTGGAACTCGGCGGAGGCCATCTTCGCGAGCTCGGCCTTGTCCCCGAGGGTGGGCGCGAGCTTCGCGTCCTCCGCGAGGCGTTCGAAGGCCGCGAGTTCGCCGTACGCGAGCGCCCCGAGCAGATCCACCACGGCGGCCCGGTACTGCGGCGAGGCGGAGGCCGTGGCCCAGTCCTGGGCGGCGATGCCGGCTGCCTCGGAGGGGGCGCTTTCGTCGGCGGGCGATGCGTTTTCAACGGTCGACATGCTCCGCACAATAGCTCGCCGAAAGGCACCATGAACCACCTGCTCAGTCCACGTAAACGCGCCTACCTGGTGAATTCACCCGACACAGCTGCGAGATTCCGGGGTACAGTGGTAATGCGCCTGCCGAACACTCGGCGGGCCATCCGAATGAGGATGCCCGGTCGGTGGCCCGATCGGCTCCACCCGACCGCCCTCGGCGTGATGCGTACGTTCATACGTACCGCCTCCCACGAGGGGCCCCCTCAGCGGCATAAAGCGCCTGAGCGATGGCTCGTGGTCCCGCGCAGCTTCGTACGTACGTAGTAGTACTGCAAGCCCGGCACGGTACGACCCCCTTCGCCGCCTCGCGCCGCGTCTCACAGAAGAGGCAGCACCCTGACTACGTTCCGAGACCTCGGGATCTTTCCCGAGACGGCCGAAGCCCTTGAGGCCGTCGGCATTGTGTCCCCCTTCCCGATCCAGGAGATGACCCTCCCCGTCGCCATGTCCGGCACGGACGTCATCGGCCAGGCAAAGACCGGTACCGGCAAGACGCTCGGTTTCGGCCTCCCCCTGCTGGAGCGCGTCGTCGTCCCCGCGGACGTCGAGGCGGGCCGTTCCACGCCGGAGCAGCTCACCGACGCCCCGCAGGCCCTCGTGGTGGTTCCGACCCGCGAGCTCTGCACCCAGGTCACCAACGACCTCCTCACCGCGGGCAAGGTCCGCAACGTCCGCGTCCTCGCCATATACGGCGGCCGCGCGTACGAGCCGCAGGTCGAGGCGCTCAAGAAGGGCGTCGACGTCATCGTCGGCACCCCGGGCCGCCTGCTCGACCTGGCCGGCCAGAAGAAGCTCGACCTCTCCAAGGTCAAGGCCCTCGTCCTCGACGAGGCCGACGAAATGCTCGACCTGGGCTTCCTGCCCGACGTCGAGAGGATCATGAGCTACCTGCCGGCCAAGCGTCAGACGATGCTGTTCTCGGCGACCATGCCGGGCGCCGTCATCGGACTGGCCCGCCGGTACATGACGCAGCCGACGCACATCCGCGCCGTCTCCGAGGACGGTGAGGGCGCGACCGTCGCCAACACCACGCAGCACGTCTTCCGTGCGCACAACATGGACAAGCCGGAGCTCGTCTCCCGCATCCTGCAGGCCGAAGGCCGCGGGCTCGCCATGATCTTCTGCCGCACCAAGCGCACGGCGGCCGACATCGCCGAGCAGCTCGAGAAGCGCGGCTTCGCCTCCGGCGCCGTCCACGGCGACCTGGGCCAGGGCGCCCGCGAGCAGGCGCTGCGCGCCTTCCGCAACGGCAAGGTCGACGTGCTGGTCTGCACCGACGTCGCCGCGCGCGGTATCGATGTCGAGGGTGTCACCCACGTCATCAACTACCAGACGCCCGAGGACGAGAAGACCTTCCTGCACCGCGTGGGCCGCACCGGCCGCGCGGGCAAGAAGGGCATCGCCGTCACCCTGGTCGACTGGGACGACATCCCGCGCTGGCAGCTGATCAACAAGGCGCTGGAGCTGGACTTCCACGACCCGGTGGAGACGTACTCCACGTCCCCGCACCTGTACGAGCAGATGAACATCCCGGCCGGCACCAAGGGCGTCCTGCCGCGTGCCGAGCGCACGCGGGCCGGCCTGAAGGCCGAGAACCTGGAAGACCTGGGCGAGACCGGCGGCCGCGGTGCACGCGGCGGCCGCGACGGTGGCCGTGACAGCGGTCGCGACGGCGGTCGTGGACGCGACGCCGGACGTGACGGTGGCCGCGGCGTGGCCGCCCCGGTCGCCGAGGAGCGTCCCGCCCGCGCCCCGCGCCAGCGTCGCCGCACCCGTGGCGGCTCGGACCAGGGCGCCGAGCTGCTGACCCCGGTGACCACCGAGGCCGCCCCGGTCAGCCCGGTCGCCGCGCCCGCCGCGGCGGTCAAGGCGCAGGCGGTCCAGGCCCCCGAGGCTCCGGCCGCCGACGAGGCGCGCAAGCCGCGCCGCCGCCGGACCCGGTCGGCCGCTCCGGCCGCCACCTTCGTCGCCCCCGCCACGGCACTGGAGCCCCTGGCCCCGTTCGTCGTGGAGCCCGAGGTCGACTTCCAGATGGCTCCGCTGGTCGAGCCGGTCCGGGAGCGCCGCACCAGCGCCCCCCGGAGCAGCGCCCCGCGTGCCCGCGCGCCCCGCAAGGCCGCAGCCGCTCCGGTCGCCGCCCCGGTGGCCGAGGTCGTCGCCCAGGCCGCCGTGGTCGAGGCGCCGGTCGCTCCGGTCGTCGCCGCTGCCGCGGTCGAGGAGGCCCCGGTCAAGCCGAAGCGCACGCGGACCCGCAAGGTCGCCGCTGCCGCCCCGGCCGCCGAGGTCGTCGCCGACGCCGCCGCGCCGGTGGCCGAGGAGGCCCCGGTCAAGCCGAAGCGCACCCGCACCCGCAAGGTCGCCGCTGCCGCCCCGGAGGCTCCGGCCGCCGAGGCCGCCGCTCCGGTGGCCCCGGAGGCTCCGGTCAAGCCGAAGCGCACCCGGACCCGCAAGGCCGTCGCCGCGGTGGAGACCCCGGAGGCGTAACGCCCTGCCGATGGCCCCGGTCCCCTTTCGAGGGGGCCGGGGCCATCGGCGTACCCCGGCCCGGGCGGAGCTCCCGTACGGGCGTACGGGCCGGTAACCTCGGGCCATGAGCAAGCCGCCGACCCTCACGCTCCCGCCCGCAGCCCGTGCGTTCCGGCTGGCCACGGCCCGCGGCGAGTTCGCCGCGCACGAGGCCGTGCCCGTCGGGCCGGCCCGCGGCGCCGCCCTGCTGGTGCCCGGCTACACCGGCAGCAAGGAGGACTTCATCGGCCTCCTCGGGCCGCTGGCCGCCGCCGGGTACCGCGTCGTCGCCGTCGACGGCCGCGGCCAGCACGAGAGCGGCGGCCCGCGCACACAGGCCCCGTACGCCCTGGCGGAACTGGCGCACGACGTCCTCGCGCAGACCGCCGCCCTAAACACGGCCGGGCCGGTGCACCTGCTCGGGCATTCGCTGGGCGGGCTGATCGTCCGGGCGGCCGTGGTCCGCGATCCGGCCCCGTACGCCAGCCTCACGCTGCTGAGCAGCGGCCCGGGCGCGGTCTGCGCCGACCAGCAGGGCCGTACGAAGCTGCTCGTCTCGGCGCTGGAGGCACTGGGCGACGACATGCCGGGCATCTGGGAGGCCATGCGTGCCATGGATCCGCGCGACGCGCCCCCCGAGGAGCCGGCCCTCGCGGCCTTCCTGCGCGCCCGCTGGCTGGGAACCGTCCCCGAGCAGCTGATGGTCACCGGCCGGGCGCTGATCGAGGAGCCGGACCGGATCGACGAGCTCGCCGCCGCGGCGCCCGGACTGGCGAAGCTGGTGCTGTCCGGGGAGTCGGACCCGGTGTGGCCGGTGTCGGAGATGGACGCGATGGCGCGCCGGCTGGGCGCGGCGCGGGTGGTGATCCCGGGGACGGAACACTCTCCGAACGCCGAGGATCCGGCGGCCGTGGCAGCGGCACTGGCGGCGTTCTGGAAGGCCTCCGAGGAGTCCTCCGAGGGGCCTCTGACGTCTCCGACCCCCGTTAGTAGTTAGACAGAGAAAAAATTTCCTTAGCGTAGGGAATGTTTGCGGCTTACACTTCGTTAACCCTGTACAAGGAGAAACACTGACGAAGGGAGAAGCCCCATGCGCTTCGAGATTCTGCGCCTGGACGACGTCGACGGATCTGCCGTGGACAGCACCGTCGTGGACGCGGCCTCCGTCAACCGGATCGTGCAGCAGGCCGCGGCCGTAGGCCAGCGCATCCTGATCCGACCGGCTGAGACCGTGTCCAACTGACCGCGTCCACCTATTCGCCGAACGCCCCCGCACCGATCCCGGTGCGGGGGCGTTCGCATGCGCGGCGGGTGGCGCTACGAGGTGTGGATCACCTGGAGCACGCCGTTGATGATCTGCTGGACGGCGATCGCGGACAGCATCATGCCCGCCAGGCGCGTCACGAGGACCACGCCACCGTCCTTGATCACGCGGATGATGACGAGCGAGTAGCGCATCACCACCCACAGCACGATGTGCATCGCGATGATCGCGGCCCATACCGAGACCTGCCCGGTGACCCCGTCGGCCTTCTGCACGGCCAGGATCACCGAGACGATCGCACCGGGCCCGGCGAGCAGCGGCATGCCGAGCGGGACGAGCGCGACGTTCACGTCCTTGGTCTGCTTCGGCTCGTCGGTCTTGCCGGTGAGCAGGTCGAGCGCGATGAGCAGGAGCAGCAGCCCGCCCGCGATCATCAGGGCCGGCACGGAGACGTGCAGGTAGTCGAGGATCTGCTGGCCGCAGATACCGAAGACCGCGATGACGCCGAAGGCGACGCAGACGGCCTGCCAGGCCATGCGGCGCTGCACCTTGGCGGGGCGGCCGGAGGTCAGCGCGAGGAAGATGGGCGTGATCCCCGGAGGGTCCATAATCACAAAAAGCGTGAGAAAGAGGGATCCGAAGACGGCGAAATCGAGCACAGTGATGCCTTGCAGGAGAGGGGTGTCACGAAAAAGAGGGGGCAAGCGAAGCAGAGGGGGAGGGGCGGCGGCAGCGGTCAGCCGCGTACGCGTCCGCCGGCGCCGGGGACCGGGAACGCCCCGGTGGCACGGCGGGTGATCTCGCCGTAGATCTCGGGGTCGGTCGTGTACTCCCCGAGGCGGCAGGTCTTGCGGCTGCCGTGGTAGTCGCTGGACCCGGTGGTCAGCAGACCGAGGTCGCCGGCCAGGCCGCGCAGGCGCGCGCGGGTGGGCTCGTCGTGGTCCATGTGGTCGACCTCGATGCCGTCGAGACCGGCCGAGGCGAGGGCGGCTATCGCGCTCTCGGGCACGCAGGTGCCGCGCTTGACGGCGGCGGGGTGGGCGAAGACGGTGACCCCGCCGGCCGCCTTGACCAGGCGGATCGCGTCGAAGGGGTCGAGCTCGTGCTTCTCTGCGTACGCGCGGCCGCCGTCGGCGAGCCAGTCCGCGGTGAACGCGTCCGACACGGTGCGCACGACGCCCAGCTCGACGAGCGCGGCGGCGATGTGCGGGCGCCCCACGGATCCCTCACCGGCGATCCGGGCCACCTGCTCCCAGGTGATGTCCACCCCGAGGTTCTGCAGCTTGCCGATCATGGCCTGTGCGCGGGGTGTGCGGTCGTCGCGTACGAGCTCCCGCTCACGGAAGAGCTCGGGCTCCTCGGGGTCGAAGAGGTACGCCAGCATGTGCATGCCGATGCCGTCGAGGCGGCAGCTCAGCTCGGCGCCGGTGACCAGGGTCAGCCCCTGGGGCAGCGCGGCGATGGCCTCGCGGTACCCGGCGACGGTGTCGTGGTCGGTCAGCGCCACCACGTCGAGCCCCGCGCCTGCGGCATTGCGCACCAGCTCGGCGGGGGTGTCCGTACCGTCCGAGGCCGTGGAGTGGGCGTGCAGATCGATGCGCACAGCCGGACTCCAGGGTTCACACGCGGACGGGGGACGCTCCAGGATACCGTCCGCATTTCCCCGTACGGGCCCTCTGCACGGGGCAGCCTGTGCCGGGGCTGCCGGGACCGCCCGCGCCCCGCGCCGCCGGACGGAGTCCGGCGCAGCGCCGCGAAGCCGGGGAGGCCCGCCAGGGCCGAGCCGCGCGAGCGGCGCGTCAAGAAGGCCTGCGGCGCGTCAGGAGGACAAAATGCGGGGGCTCAGGGCGCCGCAGGGCAGCAGCTCCACCTCGGCTCCCGCGTCGCGCAGGTCGGTCAGGACCAGCTCGTCGTACATCAGCAGGCCCGACTGCTCCGGCCAGACGATCGCCCACAGCCACAGCCCGCGCGCCTCGCCGGCGAAGACGGCCCGGTCCTCGGGGACGCCGGTGACGTGCCAGAGGGGTGTCGGGCGCCCGGCGGCGACCACCTTGGCGTGCGGCGGCGCGGAGACGTTCATGTAGCGGCCGGGGTCGGGGGCGTCGAGGCCGGCGAAGCGCGCGCCCAGGCCGACGCCCAGCTCCTCGGCGATCAGCAGCAGCTCGCCGATGCCGCCGAGCGGGCCGGGACCCGAGCAGGCCACGGCGGTGGCCCGGCCGCCGCTGCGGTCGTCACCGGCGGAGGCGACTCCGGTGAACAGCCAGCCGACGGGCAGCGGCCAGGGCATCCAGACCGGTACCTGCGCCCGGTTCACCACCACGCCCAGGCCTTCGACGCTCGGCGGGATCACGGGCTGCAGGGGATGGACGGTGCCGTGCACCGCACACTGCCAGGAGTCGGCGAAAAGACCGGGCGCCCTGACCCGGCCACCACACTTCGGGCAACTCGGTTCGCCCCTCATAAGAAGCCACGCTCCTCCCCGCCGCGCGCCCCGTCAAGACGCGCTCACCCGTCCGGGCGGCCGGGCGGCGGCCGGATGCTCAGTCCAGTGCGACTGCCGTACGCAGAGGGTCCCGCAGATCGGTGCCGCGCGCGAGCCAGCGTTCCTGCAGGGCGGCGGCGCCGTGGACCCTCTTCCACGCCGCCTCGTTCGCCGTCATCGGCAGGAGCGGGAAGAACGAGACGGGGTCCATGGGGTCGTCCAGGGCGAGGTCCTCCACCAGACCGCCGGGCTCCGCCACGAGGACGGAGGTGAACGGCGCCCCCTCCCAGAGGGGTTCGCCCACGTCCAGTGAGGCGCCGGGCGCCACGATGAGCCCTTCCACCTGGGGCGAGGCCGCCAGTACGGCCAGCGGCCGCAGCAGCCTGTCGGTGGGCGCCAGCCCGCCCCGTACGGTCAGGACGAGCTCCGCCCGCGGGCCGCGGACGGGGTCGGAGACCACCGCCGTCGGATCGGTCATGGGCTGGGCGGACATGCCGAGGGTCGCGTACCGCACGAGGTCGCCCTCGGTGAAGCGGAGGACTTCGAAACGGTCGGTGCCCAGGAAGGTGACGGCGGCGCGGGCATCGGGTTCGCCGAGGGCGGCGCGCAGCCGGGCTTCCACAAGGGCCAGAATTTCTGCCATGGACCGAGCATAGAACTCGTATCAGCCGGGTAAAGAGCGGCTCTTGACCATCCGTCGGCTGATATCGTTGACCGCTGGTCGGGGACGCTCTCAGAAGAGAAGTTTCAGTGCCCCGGCGACAGGACGTCCCTTACGGGGGACCGGCCGGAGGAGGTGGGGCTGCGGTGCATCGAAGTCGATCGCACAGTACGTGCGGTACCTCTCGCTCTTCCACTTCGCCGACGGGCGCGCCGCGCCCCCTTTGATCCGCGGGTCTTTGGATCCACACGCCGGATCGGTCGAAGAGCGACGGAAGAACTGTGTCCTCCCGTCCTGATCCTTCCGCCTGCCCGCCCGGACTGCCGACCGGGTGAGCGTGCCGTCCGGAAGGACCTCCCACCCGTACGGTCCGCAGCCGTGCGCGCGAAGGAGCCTGCCATGTCGATGCTGCCCTACCTCCGTGCCGCCGTCCGCCCCGCGCTGCGCAGGTCCACTCCGGCCCAGCCCGGCTACGACACCACCCGCGACCCGTCCGCGAACAGCGCGGTGGTCGACTGCGCCGTCTACCGGGACGGGCGGCGCGCCGTGCGTGCGCAGGGGGCCTCCTGCCTGACGCCCCGTGAGGCGCTGCGCGAGGTCCGCGAGGACGGCGGTTTCGCGTGGATCGGTCTGCACGAGCCGACGGAGGCCGAGTTCGCCGGGATCGCCGCCGTGTTCGGGCTGCACCCGCTCGCGGTGGAGGACGCGGTGCACGCGCACCAGCGGCCGAAGCTGGAGCGCTACGACGACACCCTCTTCACCGTCTTCAAGACGATCCACTACGTCGAGCACGCCGAACTCACCGCCACCAGTGAGGTGGTGGAGACCGGCGAGGTGATGTGCTTCACCGGCCCCGACTTCGTCATCACCGTCCGGCACGGCGGCCACGGCTCCCTCAAGGGCCTGCGGCACCGCCTGCAGGACGACCCGGCGCTCCTCGCCAAGGGGCCGTCCGCCGTCCTGCACTCCCTCGCCGACCACGTGGTCGACGGGTACATCGCCGTCGCCGCGGCCGTGCAGGACGACATCGACGAGGTGGAGAGCGAGGTCTTCGCCGCCCCCGCCAAGGGCGCCGCGCGCGGCGGCGACGCCGGCCGCATCTACCAGCTCAAGCGCGAGGTGCTGGAGTTCAAGCGGGCCGTCTCCCCGCTGCTGCGTCCCATGGAGCTGCTCAGCGAGCGCCCGATGCGGCTGGTGGAGCCCGACATCCAGAAGTACTTCCGCGACGTCGCCGACCACCTGGCCCGCGTGCACGAGCAGGTCGTCGGCTTCGACGAGCTGCTGAACTCCATCCTCCAGGCCAACCTGGCGCAGGCGACCGTCGCGCAGAACGAGGACATGCGCAAGATCACCTCCTGGGCGGCGATCATCGCCGTGCCCACGATGATCTGCGGGGTGTACGGGATGAACTTCGAGCACATGCCGGAGCTCCAGTGGCGCTACGGCTACCCGATGGTGATGGCCGCCATCGCCGGGACCTGCTTCACCATCCACCGTGCCCTGCGCCGCCACGGCTGGCTGTGAGCGTGCGGGGGGCGCTGGCTACCCTGTGCGCATGACTCTCAGCGCGCTCGATCTGGCCCTCGTCGAGGAGGCCACCAAGAAGTCCGGCCTCATCTGGGTCCGCGGCTCCGGGGCCGACCGCGGCCTGTGGCACGCCTGGGTGGACGGCGCGGCGCACGTGCTCGGCGACGGGCCCGGGGAGCAGCCGTTCCCGGGGCTCGCGGACGGGGCGGCGGCCGAGGTCACCGTGCGCAGCAAGGACAAGGGCGGCCGGCTCGTCGCGTGGACGGCGACCGTACGCGAGCTCGTGCCCGGCAGCGAGCCGTGGGAGGCCGCGGTGGCCGAGCTCAAGGGCAAGCGGCTCAACGCGCCCGACTCCGCCGAGATGACCGAACGCTGGGCGCGGGAGTGCCGGCTGCTGCGCCTGGAGCCGGAGGCGGTCCGGGCCGCCCTCCCCGAGGGTTCGCTTGCGGCGGCTCCGCTGGGCTCCCCCGCGACGACCCGCCGGCCCATCCCGGCCGGGCTGCCGAAGCTGCTGCTGAAGCGGAAGAAGAAGGCGTCCCGCTAGGGACCGTGGCCCGCCGGGGAGGGCGGCCTAGCCCTGAGGGTTCGCGCCCTGCCCCGAGCCCTGGCCGGTGCCGCCCGCCTGCTCCTTGGTCGTGGGCAGCTCGGAACCGTAGTCCACCGTCTGGTCCGGCGCGGGCGCGGTCAGCTCGACCGGTGCGCCCCATTCCGCGAGGGTCACCCGGCCGGCGCCGCCCGCGCGTTCCATGAGGAGCGGGTAGGGAGTGCCCTCCAGGGAGACCGAGAGTTTGCCGCCCTTGCCCTTGTCCGCCGAGACCTGGACGGCCCGGGTGGGCCCGACCTTGGTGTAGTCCTCGCCCTTGGTGAGCTTTCCGTCGAGCCCGAGCAGCCCGTCGAGCATGACCTGCATGTCGGTGAACCCGCGGAACTGCTTGTACGAGGGGTCGCCCTCGGGCACCTTGACGAACTTGTCGCCGAGCTTGCCGGCCGCCTCGGACTGCCCCCAGAACGCGGCGCCCGCCTTGAGGTAGAGCTGCTCCCCGACCCGCAGCAGCTGGAAGGTGGTGTCGTCCTGGGACTTCACCTCGCCGGAGCCGCCGTCCGCCCCGAGCCGCATGTCCAGCGTGAAGGACTTGCCGCCGCTGACGAGCGTGCCGGAGAGGTGGACCGACTGGGCCCCGGTGACGGCCGACTTCGCCTTGTCCTCGATCTGGTCGGCGGAGAGTTTGCCGACCCCGTTCGTCCCCTCGTCGGGGTCCGCCCCGCACCCCGTGCCGACGACGGCCAGGCCCGCGCAGAGGGCACTGACGAAGGCGGCCCGGCGCAGCCGCGGGGCGGGGAAATAGGCGGTCACGGGCAGGTGCCCCTCTCGTTGCGTCGGCGAGCAGCTGGCAGCGTACCCGCCCGTACGCGGGCCTCCGCGCGGCGCCCGTGCGGAGCTCGTGGGGACGCGCGTACGGAGGGCGCGGGGGCACCGCGGGGGCACCGCGCGGACGCCGGGGGGTGCACGGGGGGATGCGGGGGGGATGCCCGGGCGGACGGCCCCACCAGGAGGTTGCGTGCGGTACGGGCTAACCTGAGGGCGGCAGTACCGGTGATCGACGGATGACGCAGCTCGTAGGAGGCGCTCGGATGGCGGCAGGCGCCCCACGGATCTTCGTCTCGCATCTGTCGGGTGTGCCCGTCTTCGACCCCAACGGCGACCAGGTGGGCCGGGTACGCGACCTCGTCGCGATGCTGCGCGTGGGCGGGCGGCCGCCCCGGCTGCTCGGTCTGGTGGTGGAGGTCGTCAGCAGGCGGCGGATCTTCCTGCCCATGACCCGGGTGACGGGCGTCGAGTCCGGCCAGGTGATCACCACCGGCGTGGTCAACATGCGGCGCTTCGAGCAGCGCCCCACCGAGCGGCTGATCCTCGGCGAACTGCTGGACCGGCGGGTGCGCCTGGTCGCGGACGACGAGGAGGTCACCGTCCTGGACGTGGCCATCCAGCAGCTGCCGGCCCGCCGCGACTGGGAGATCGACCGGATCTTCGTACGGAAGGGCAAGTCGGGCGCGCTGCGGCGGCGCGGCGAGACCCTGACCGTGGAGTGGTCGGCGGTGACGGGCTTCTCGCTGGAGGAGCACGGGCAGGGCGCCGAGAACCTGGTCGCCACCTTCGAGCAGATGCGTCCCGCGGACGTGGCGAACGTCCTGCACCACCTGACGCCGAAGCGGCGTGCCGAGGTGGCGAGCGCGCTGGACGACGACCGGCTCGCGGACGTCATGGAGGAACTGCCCGAGGACGAGCAGGTGGAGATCCTCGGGAAGCTGAAGGAGGAGCGCGCGGCCGACGTCCTGGAGGCGATGGACCCGGACGACGCGGCCGACCTGCTCTCGGAGCTGCCGGAGGACGACAAGGAACGCCTGCTGACGCTGATGCGGCCGGACGACGCCGCCGACGTGCGGCGCCTGCTGTCGTACGAGGAGAACACCGCGGGCGGTCTGATGACCACGGAGCCGATCGTGCTGCGGCCCGATGCCACGGTCGCGGACGCGCTGGCCCGCGTACGGCAGTCGGACCTGTCGCCGGCGCTGGCGGCGCAGGTGTACGTGTGCAGGCCGCCGGACGAGACCCCGACGGGCAAGTACCTGGGCACGGTGCACTTCCAGCGGCTGCTGCGCGATCCGCCGTTCACCCTGGTCAGCTCGATCGTGGACACCGGGCTGGCGCCGCTGCGGCCGGACGCCTCGCTGCCGGTGGTGACCAGCTACCTGGCCGCGTACAACATGGTCGCGGTCCCGGTGGTCGACGAGAGCGGCTCGCTGCTGGGCGCGGTCACCGTCGACGACGTACTGGACCACCTGCTGCCGGACGACTGGCGGGAGACGGACTTCCACTCGGAGGGCCCCGGCGGTCCCGAGGATTCCGAGCGTGCGGAAGGGGCCCTCCGTGGGAACTGAGCGGGGGCGCGGCGAGCAGCCGCGCGAGCGGCGCAAGGAGCAGATCCGGGAACGGCGCGAGCAGGCGCGGGCGCAGGCCCGCGAGTACGGGCTGGCGGAGGCGGCCGCGGAGCGGGCGGAACGTTCCTCTTTCGAGCGCGGCGAGCGGGCGAAGGCCGGCCAGTCGACAGGGTCGAGCGCGCTGTCGCGCTCGCGCACCCGCCTCGACCTGCCGCGCCCGGCCCGCCGCCGGCTGCTGCCCGAGTACGACCCGGAGGCCTTCGGGCGGCTCTCGGAGCGGGTCGCGCGGTTCCTCGGCACGGGCCGGTTCATCGTCTGGATGACCGTCGTCATCATCATCTGGGTGCTCTGGAACATCTTTGCGCCGGAGAGCGTGCGCTTCGACCAGTACCCCTTCATCTTCCTGACCCTGATGCTGTCGCTCCAGGCCTCCTACGCGGCCCCGCTGATCCTGCTGGCGCAGAACCGCCAGGACGACCGGGACCGGGTCAACCTGGAGCAGGACCGCAAGCAGAACGAACGCTCGCTGGCCGACACCGAGTACCTGACCCGGGAGATCGCGGCGCTGCGGATGGGTCTGGGAGAGGTCGCCACACGCGACTGGATCCGGTCCGAGTTCCAGGATCTGATCAAGGAGATGGACGAACGGCGGCTATTCCCGCTCGAGAGTGACGAAGGCGACCGCTAGCGGGCTTTCCTGAGGCCCGCCACCGCGCCGTACCATCGGGGCATGGCTACCGACACAAGCTCCGCCGACGCCGCCGCAGTGCCCGAGCAGGACGCGATCCTGGACGCGCTGGCGACGGTGAACGACCCCGAGATCCACCGGCCCATCACCGAGCTGGGCATGGTCAAATCGGTGGAGATCGGTGAGGGGGGCGAGGTCGCCGTCACCGTGTTCCTGACCGTGTCGGGCTGCCCCATGCGCGAGACCATCACCAACCTGGTCACCGAAGCCGTGCGGGGCGTCCCCGGCGTCACCTCGGTCGCCGTCACCCTGGACGTGATGAGCGACGAGCAGCGCAAGGACCTCGCGGCGACCCTGCGCGGCGGCACCGCCGAGCGCGAGGTCCCCTTCGCCCAGCCCGGCTCGCTGACCCGCGTCTACGCGGTCGCCTCCGGAAAGGGCGGCGTCGGCAAGTCCTCGGTCACCGTGAACCTCGCGGCGGCGATGGCGGCCGACGGCCTCAAGGTCGGCGTCGTCGACGCCGACATCTACGGCCACAGCGTGCCGCGCATGCTCGGCGTGGAGGGCCGCCCCACCCAGGTCGAGAACATGATCATGCCGCCGTCGTCGCACGGTGTGAAGGTCATCTCCATCGGCATGTTCACCCCGGGCAACGCCCCCGTGGTGTGGCGCGGTCCGATGCTGCACCGGGCCCTCCAGCAGTTCCTGGCCGACGTGTACTGGGGCGACCTGGACGTCCTGCTCCTCGACCTGCCGCCGGGCACCGGTGACATCGCGATCTCCGTGGCCCAGCTCGTGCCGAACGCCGAGATCCTCGTCGTGACCACCCCGCAGCAGGCGGCGGCCGAGGTCGCGGAGCGGGCCGGCTCGATCGCCGTGCAGACCCACCAGAAGATCGTCGGCGTCGTCGAGAACATGTCCGGGCTGCCCTGCCCGCACTGCGACGAGATGGTCGACGTGTTCGGCTCGGGCGGTGGCCAGAAGGTCGCCGACGGCCTGACCAAGACGGTCGGCGCGGCGGTACCGGTGCTGGGCTCCATCCCGATCGACGTCCGCCTGCGCGAGGGCGGCGACGACGGCACCCCGGTCGTCCTGTCCGACCCCGACTCCCCCGCCGGCGCGGCCCTGCGCGCCATCGCGGGCAAGCTCGGCGGCCGCGCCCGCGGCCTGGCCGGCATGTCCCTGGGGATCACCCCGCGCAACAAGTTCTGACGCACACGAAAGGGGGGCTCAGCGAGGGAATTCCCTCGCTGAGCCCCCCTTTTTTCGTGTCCTGCTCTCGTGTCCTGCTCTCGTGTGCCGCTTGGGCGTCCTACTCGTACGCCGCCAGGTCCCCGATCACCGAGAAGCCGAGCCCGTACGCGCTCATCCCGCGCCCGTACGCACCCAAGTGCACCCCGCTCCCGGTCGAGCCGGCGAGGACCCACCCGAACTCCGACTCGCGGTAGTGGAACGGCGTCGGCTCCCCGTCCACCGGCAGCGACAGCGTCGACCAGTCCGGCCCCGCGAGGTCGTCCGCGAGTTCCCACGCGGCCTCGGTCTGCTGGTCGAGCCAGTCGTCGCGCAGGCTGTGGTCCATCTGCCCCGGCCAGCTGTAGGCCAGCAGCCCCGAGCCGGCCAGCCAGGCCGCCGAGGAGACCGAGGTCGCCTCCAGGACGCCGGTGCCGTCGGCGGTGCGCCGCAGCGGGTTGCTGGCCACGGTCACGACCACCGCGAAGCGCTCCTTCTCCCCGGTGGCGATCTCGCCGCGGGCGGAGGGCTCGTCCCCATGACCGGTCGAGCCGTGTTCGACGCTCCCGTCGGCGCCGGCGGCGACCTGCATCAGCCAGCGGGGGCCGGTGAAGGCACCGTCCAGCCCGTACCAGGGGAAGTCGGCCCGCAGGTACCCCTCGGCCGCCCGGCGGGCGGCAGGGACGGGCGGGGCGGCCGCGTCCGGGGAGTGCGCAGGGTCTGCTGCCAGTGCGGGGGCTGGCGTCTGTGCCTCGGCGGGCTGTGTGCCTACCCGGCTACTGCTCGTCGTCTCCATCTGAGCGGCCTCTCGTTCCGTGGGATCCGGAACGGCCCACCCCCCTCGGGCGTCCTGGGTCCGGACTCAAAGGAGGATAGCCATCCGACCGCGGTTCACCGGGCAGGCAGGCGCGCGCGTGGTCCCGGGTGGCGTCAGGTCGCGTCGGCGTCGAAGCGCGTGAGCTGCTCCTGCGCCGGGGTCGCGGGCTTCTTGAGCATGTCCGGTCCGGCGCCCGGCGTGGCGGCCGGGAGGGCCCCGCCGGCGGCGGCCGCGTCGGACTCCTTGCCGTTGACCGCGTCGGTGACGTCGTTCAGTTCCTTGCGGAGATCGAAGCTGCTCCGGATCTCCTTCAGGTCCTCGTTCTCGGTCAGCTGCTTGCGGATGAAGTTCTTCGGGTTCAGGTCCTCGAACTCGAAGTCCTTGAATTCCGGGCCGAGCTCGGAGCGGATGTCCTGCTTCGCGCTGTCGGAGAACGCGCGGATCTTCCGGATGACGCCCGTGACGTCCTGGATGACCTTGGGCAGCTTGTCCGGGCCGAAGATGAGAATGGCGAGCACCACGATCGTGACCAGCTCGAGTGCGCCTATGTCGTTGAACACCTTGCCCCGCTCCTCGGCTCTCTTCACGTCAGGCCTGTCACACGGTACCCGGCCCGGTCCGCAGGCCAATACACCAGGACCGGCTGATGACCGGACGGATTCGGCTTTCACCCGCCCGTCACGATCCGTTCGCCGATCCGAGGACCACTTCCAGCGTGCGCTCCCGGCCCTCGCGCAGCACGGTGAGGGTGAGCCGGTCGCCCGGCCGGTGGGCGCGGATCTTGATCACCAGCTCGTCGCCGCCGTGCACCCGTACCCCGTCGACCTTGGTGATCACGTCGCCCGGCCTGATCCCCGCACGGGCCCCGGGCCCGCCCGCGGTGACGGTCGGCTTCCCGTCCTCGCCCTTCTTCTCCCCCACCCGGGCCCCGTCTCCGGGGTAGTCCATGTCCAGGGTGACGCCGATGACGGGGTGGGTGGCGCGGCCGGTGCGCATCAGCTCCTCGGCGACGCGCTTGCCCTGGTTCACCGGGATGGCGAAGCCGAGGCCGATGCTGCCGCGCTGCTGTCCGGAGCTGTCCCCGCCGTCGCCGCCGCGGATGGCGCTGTTGATGCCGATGACCTGGGCCTTGGCGTCGAGGAGGGGTCCGCCGGAGTTGCCGGGGTTGATGGGAGCGTCGGTCTGGAGGGCGTCGACGTAGCTGACGTCGCTGCCGTCGCCCTTGTCCCCGCCGGCGGTGATGGGGCGGCCGGTGGCGCTGATGATGCCGGCGGTGACGGTGTTGGACAGGTCGAAGGGGGCTCCGATGGCCACGACGGGGTCGCCGACCTCGACGTTCTCGGAGTTGCCGAGCGCGAGCGGCCGCAGGCCCCGTACTCCGTCGACCTTGACGACGGCCAGGTCGTATCCGGTGTCGCCGCCGACCAGCTCGGCGGCGACGCTCTCGCCGGTGCTGAAGGTGACCGTTATGCTCCGGGCCCCGTTGACCACGTGGTTGTTCGTGAGGATGTGGCCCTGCCCGTCGAGGACGAAGCCGGTGCCGGTCGAACTGCCCTTCGCGCCGTTGACGTGCAGGGTGACCACGCCGGGCAGCGCGGTGGCGGCGATCCCGGCGACGCTCTCGGGAGCACGGCCCCGGTCGGCCCGGGCCGCCTGCGGGAGTTCGAGGCGGGTGCCGGCCTGCCGCTCGGCGAGGACGCCGGCATAGCCGCCGATGCCCCCGGCCAGGAGCGCGGTCCCCAGAGCGAGGACGATGCCCTGACGCAGCCGGACCCGGCGGGACCCCGCCCGGCCGCGGTCCACCGCCTGGAGCGGCCGCGCACCCCACGGGTCGTACCGCGGCTCCGCGTCCGCATCCGTGTCCGTGTCCGGCTCGGTCCGCGGGGGCGGTACGGATCCCTCGTGCGCGCCGACGGGATCCGCGGGGCGGCTCCACCACTGGGGCACCGGGGCAGGGGCCGGCGCGGCCACTGGATCCGTGTCCGTGCCCGGGGCCGGATCCGGGTCCGCGGGCGGCTCGGCCCGCGGGGCCGGTACGGATGCCTCGTGCGCGCCGACGGGATCCGCGGGGCGGCTCCACCACCGGGGCAGGGGGCCGGGAACCGGATCCGCCGCCGGATCGGTCTGCTGACTGTCGGACATGGGTGCTCCCCGCCTGCCTGTCGCTCTCCGCCGACCGCCCGGGGCGGCGCATCTGGCGGAGATTCAACCAGGTCGCCCGCGCCGCCCGCCCCGGCGGGCCGTACAGGCGGGACCGGGGCAGCACCGAACAGCACGCAGCAGCACGAAGGCAGGACCGACAGGCGGGCCGGCCCAAGATCCGAAAGGGACGGCCTGGACGGCCCGGGGCCCGTCGGCTAGCGGTACAGGGACACCGGGCGCGTGGAGCCGGCCGGACGGGAGGGCGTCGGGGACGCCGCGAGGGGGGTGACCGAACGGAGCGTCGGGACGGTGCCCGGCTTCGGCAGCCGGTTCTCCCGGACCACCGCGTCGGCCACCGGGACCACGGGTCCCGTGCGCGCGGCCGGGGCCTCGCCCCGGGCGTTGGGCTCGACCGCTTCCATCGGCAGCGAGCCGCCCAGCGCGATCGCGGCGAGCGACACCGCTCCCGCGGCCACGACCGCGAAGCGGCGCCGCTGCCGGCCCACCTCGTGTATCCGGAAGCCCTGTTGCTGCGGCGCGGCGGCCGCCGCGGGCGACGCGTAGCCGAAGGACCCGAAGGGGTCGGCTCCCGCCGGCGGGCCGAAGGGACCGGAAGGCCCTGACGGGCCATCGGAGCCGCTTCCCGGCAGCCCCTGCAACCGCGCCAGCAGCCCGGCCGACAGCGGAGGCGGCGCGCTCTCCACGAACATGGTCTTCAGGCGCCGCTGCGCATCGGCCTCGGCCTTGCACTTGGGACACGTCGCCAGGTGCGCCAGCACCCGCTCGCGCGCGTCGTGGCCCAACTCCCCGTCGACGAGGGCGGCGAGCCGGTCGCCCAGATGCTGTTCGGCGGAGGAAGCCTGTTCGGCGGGCGACGGGGACGGACTGATCCCGCTCACTCGGCTCCGCCCTCTCCCCCGGCGCCGGGGGCGCCCACGGCCACACCGGCCAGCGCGCGCTGCTCGGCACGGGCCTCGGGAGACCGGTGCTTGAGCGCCTTGCGCAGGTGCGAACGGCCCCGGTGGATACGGCTGCGCACGGTGCCGAGCTTCACGCCGAGCGTGGCGGCGATCTCCTCGTACGACAGGCCTTCGATGTCGCAGAGCACCACGGCCGCGCGGAACTCCGGCGCGAGGGTGTCCAGCGCCTGCTGCACGTCCGCGTCGAAGTGGGTGTCGTGCAGCACCTGCTGCGGGGAGGGCTCCCGGCTCGGCAGCCGCTCGGCGGCGTCGTCGGCGAGCGCGTCGAAGCGGATGCGCTGCTTGCGGCGGACCATGTCCAGGAAGAGGTTCGTGGTGATCCGGTGCAGCCAGCCCTCGAAGGTGCCGGGCGTGTACGTGGACAGCGAGCGGAAGACGCGGACGAAGACTTCCTGCGTCAGGTCCTCGGCGTCGTGCTGGTTGCCCGTCAGCCTGTAGGCGAGACGGTAGACCCGCGCACTGTGCGTGCTGACGATCTCCTCCCACGAGGGAGGGGTCCACGCCTGGGAGCCCGCATCGGCGGCGAAGGTCGCGGTGGTTGCGGTGTCTACGGTGCGGAAACGGTCAGCAATGTTGGTCACGGATTTCGGCTCACCGGCCGACCAGAAGAGGCGTCGGAGGACACCCCCACGATCCACAGGCGCAGCCGCACCTCCCCTGTCGGCTCTGGTGGTGTCCAGCGGAATCCCTACCATAGCCACCCCTCCCGTCAGCTCTGGATAAGCTTTTTTGCAGTAACTTTGCACGGGTCCTGGGCCCCGGGCCGCTCTTGCGTCTCTACTGCTCTCAACGCCCGGTCCCATCTGCGGGTTCCCGACTCCAGCGGATACAGTCACCGTTGCGCCAACTATGGGGACAGGAGAGGGTCATTACCGGCAACCGGCAGACGAGCTGGGCGTTCGCCGACGCGTTTGTCGCCGAAGACGACGCTCTGCGATGGGCCCGAGACCGGTCCAGGGAAGCGGGACTCCGTTCCGTATCCCCCGGCACCGGGGCCGCGCTGCGCCTGCTCGCCGCCACCGCGGACGCGAAGGCGGTCGCCGAGATCGGCACCGGAACCGGCGTGTCCGGCATCCACCTCCTGCACGGAATGCGCGCCGACGGGGTCCTGACCACCGTGGATCCCGAAGCGGACCGGCAGGCCTTCGCCCGCCAGGCCTTCCGCGCCGCCGGCTTCGCGGGCAACCGCGCCCGCTTCATCCCCGGCCGCGCTCTGGACGTACTGCCCCGGCTGGCCGACGGCGGGTACGACCTCGTCTTCTGCGACGGGGACCCGTCCGAGTCCCTCGACTACCTCGCTGAATCGTTGCGCCTGCTCCGCCCCGGCGGCCTGGTCTGCTTCGAGGGAGTCTTCTCCGACGGCCGTACGGTCGACTCCGCGGCCCAGCCGGTCGAGGTGCTCCGCGTCCGCGAGCTGCTGCGCACCGTCCGCGAGACCCCGGCCCTGGAGGCCGCCCTGCTCCCGGTGGGCGACGGCCTGCTGTGCGCGGTCCGGCGCTGAGCCCACACGGGGTCACCGCACTGCCCGAAGGTCACCGCACTGCCCGAGGGTCACCGCACTGCCCGAAGGTCACCGCACTGCCCGAGGGTCACCGCACTGCCCGAAGGTCACCGCAGCAGCGCGAAGGTCAGCGCGGCCGTGGCGCCCAGCACGCTTCCGGCGAGGATCTGCGCGGTGGTGTGCGCCTTCAGGACCAGCCGGGACCATCCCGTGCCTGCGGCGACCAGCACCGCGGGGAGCAGCGCCGGGCCGAAGACCAGCAGCAGGATCATCACGGTGCCGCCGGCCACCGACATGTGGATGGATATCTGCCAGCCGACCGTCACCAGCAGCGACGAGACGAGGCCGACGAGCATCGCGACGACGAGCGCGAAGACGTCGGCCGGGGCTCCGAGCACGCGCAGGAGGGCGATCCCGGCGAGGACCGAGACCAGGCTGAGCCCCATCGGGACGACCCGCTGGCGCCGGACCCGGATGTGCTGGTCGGTCAGCGCCCCGCGCCGGACGCCGAGCAGGACGATGGCGATCGGGACCGCTCCGCAGAACAGGGCACCGAGCAGTCCCCAGCCGAGACCCGCCCACGACCCGGTGCTGTGCCAGCCGATCAACAGGAGCTGGGCCACCACCAGGTGCGCCGGTGCCAGGACCTCCGTGAGGACCCGGGCCGCCTTCTGGCGGGGCGTGCAGTCGGCGAAGGCCGGCGGAGCGGGCGGGGAGAAGGTCACGGCGCGGCTCCGGCGATCACGGTCCGGGGGCGGGGTCCCGGGGACACAACACTGCCCCGACCGCAGATCGCGGCCGGGGCAGTGCAGAGAATGCAGCGAAAGTACTGTCAGCGCCCCTGGGGGATCAGCCGACGACCTTCTTCAGGGCGTCACCCAGGGCGTCCGCCTCGTCCGGAGTCAGCTCGACGACGAGCCGACCGCCGCCCTCGAGCGGTACGCGCATGACGATGCCCCGCCCCTCCTTGGTGACCTCGAGCGGGCCGTCGCCCGTCCGCGGCTTCATGGCCGCCATGCTCGTTCCCCTTCCTGAAACCAGTTCATCGTCAGCCGACGGCTCCATTCAGGCGCCTAGTACCCGGCATCGAACACATTGCTTCCAGGCCATTATCCCGCATGTCAGGACCCGATGACCAACATCGGCTGGGAACGCTTGTGCAACGCGCTTGACCAAAACCACTCATTTCGGGGACACGCCTGCGATACTTCGCCGCCGCGCCACGCGTATGCCCTTCCGTTTATTTGACGCACATCACATGTCCGACCCCGGTCCGGTCCGCCATGCTGACCTTTGCACCGGCCGGTACCGGCCGGTAGCCAGCCCGCGACGAAGGGGGACCCCCGCCATGGCCGACAGCGTGCTCTACGAAGTGACCGACGGACTCGCGACCATCACGATCAACCGTCCCGAGGCAATGAACGCCATGAACACCGAGGCCAAGGTCGCCCTGCGCGACGCGGCCCGGGCGGCGGCCGCGGATCCGGCGGTACGGGCGGTCCTGCTCACCGCGGCCGGCAACCGGGCGTTCTGCGTGGGCCAGGACCTCAAGGAACACGTCGGGTTCCTCGCGGCCGACCGCGAGCACGGCTCCTCGCTGACGATGAACACCGTCGCGGAGCACTACAACCCGATCGTCCGGGCGCTGACGGAGATGCCCAAGCCGGTGGTCGCGGGAGTGAACGGCGTCGCGGCGGGCGCGGGCTTCGGCTTCGCCCTGGCCGCGGACTTCCGCGTGGTCGCGGACACCGCCTCCTTCAACACCTCCTTCGCGGGGGTCGCCCTGACGGCCGACTCGGGCGTCTCCTGGACGCTGCCCCGCCTCATCGGCGGCTCGCGCGCCTCCGATCTGCTGCTCTTCCCGCGGTCCGTGAAGGCCCCGGAGGCACTGGAACTCGGCATCGCGAACCGCGTCGTCCCCTCGGAGGAGCTGGCGTCCGAGGCGCTGGCCGTGGCCCGGCGGCTGGCCGAGGGCCCCACGGTCGCCTACGCGGCGCTGAAGGAGTCCCTGGCGTACGGGGCCTCCCGGTCGCTCTCCGACGCCCTGGACCGTGAGGACGTCCTCCAGGCCCGGGCAGGGGCCTCCGAGGACCACGGCATCGCCGTGGAGGCCTTCCTCGCGAAGCAGGCTCCGCGGTACCTGGGCCGCTAGCGGCTCCGCCGGGCGGGTACGGGTGCGGCTGCGCGGCTGGCGGGTACCGCCGCGCGGGGCGAGGTCTCCTACCCGCCCTTCGCCCGTTCCCCGGGCTGTGCCCGGACCCCTCCCGGGGCTCCGCCCCGGACCCCGGTCATCAAACGCCGGACGGCTGAAAAAGGCGGAGGAGCCGAGCCCCGGGGAACGGTGGAAGGGCGGGTGGGTGACTTCGCCCCACCGGTCCGGTCCGTTCAGGTCCGGTCCGTTCAGGTCCGGTCAGGGCAGGTCGCGGGCCATGCAGCGGGCCAGGTGGTCGTTGACCAGGCCGCAGGCCTGCATCAGGGCGTAGGCCGTCGTGGGGCCCACGAAGCGGATGCCCGCCTTCTTCAGGGCCTTGGCCAGGGCCGTGGACTCCGGAGTCACCGCCGGAATCTCGGTGGTGCTCTTCGGAGCCCGCCCGGGCGCCGGGGCGTGGGACCAGATCAGGGCGTCGAGTTCCCCCGCCTCCCACCCGGCCAGGGTCTTGGCGTTGGCGAGGGTCGCCTCGATCTTGGCCCGGTTCCGGATGATCCCCTCGTCGGCGAGGAGCCGTTCCGCGTCCGCCGCCCCGAACTCCGCCACCTTGGCGATCTCGAAGCCCGCGAAGGCCTTCCGGAACCCCTCGCGGCGGCGCAGGATCGTCAGCCAGGACAGCCCCGACTGGAAGGCCTCCAGGCACAGCCGCTCGTAGAGCGCGTCGTCCCCGTGGACCGGACGGCCCCACTCCGTGTCGTGGTACGCGATGTAGTCCTCGGTGGCCAGCCCCCAGGGGCACCGCAGGCTCCCGTCGGGGCCGGCGAGCACTCCGCTCACTGCTCGGCGCCCTTGGTCAGGTCCACGGAGCCGTCGGCGGAAGCGGAAGCGGGCCCGGAAGCGGACACGGAGGCGGGTGCGACCGCAGCAGTCAGCTGGGCGATCCGCGCGTCGCGCTCCGCCAGCTCCGCCGCCAGCCGCTCCAGTACGTCGTCCACGTCGGCCATCCGGTAGCCCCGCGGGGCCACGGGCAGACGCAGCTCGTCGATGTCCGCCCGGACGACGGGACGGTTCTCCGGCAGGGCGTCGGACAGCCGGTCGGGCTCGGCCTCCGGCAGCACGGCCTCGGACCCTCCGCCGGCCACCGCGAGGGTGACTCCGGCGACGACCACGACCAGCGCGATGAGCAAGAACGCGAACACGATCAACTCCCCTGAGAGACTCCGGCCACCAGGTTAAGGTCGCTGGCGAGGCGCAAGGGTCGCCGAAGGAGGAAAGAGCAGGATGCTGCGACTGGGCAGGCGCGAGTTCGACGACCACGAGCCGGTGATCATGGCCATCGTGAACCGGACCCCTGACTCCTTCTACGACCAGGGAGCGACCTTCCGCGACGAGCCGGCCCTGGACCGGGTCGAGCAGGCGGTGGCCGAGGGCGCCGCGATCATCGACATCGGCGGGGTGAAGGCCGGTCCCGGCGAGCACGTGGACGCGGCGGAGGAAGCCCGGCGCACGGTGGGCTTCGTCGCCGAGGTCCGCCGCCGCCACCCCGACGTGGTGATCAGCGTCGACACCTGGCGGCACGAGGTCGGCGAGGCGGTCTGCGAGGCCGGGGCCGATGTGCTGAACGACGCGTGGGGCGGGGTGGACCCGAAGCTCGCGGAAGTCGCCGCGCGCCACGGCGCGGGCATCGTCTGCACCCACGCGGGCGGGGCCGAGCCGCGGACCCGGCCGCACCGGACCGAGTACGAGGACGTGATGGCCGACATCCTGCGCGTCACGGTCGGTCTGGCCGAGCGCGCGGCGGCCCTGGGCGTCCCCCGCGAGTCGATCATGATCGACCCGGGCCACGACTTCGGGAAGAACACCCGCCACTCCCTGGAAGCCACCCGCCGCCTCTCGGAGATGGCGGAGACGGGCTGGCCGGTCCTGGTCTCCCTCTCCAACAAGGACTTCGTCGGCGAGACCCTCGACAAGCCCGTGAAGGAGCGCCTCCTGGGCACCCTGGCCACGACGGCCGTCTCGGCCTGGCTGGGCGCCCAGGTCTACCGCGTCCACGAGGTCGCGGAAACCAAGCAGATCCTGGACATGGTCCGCTCGATCCAGGGCCACCGGCCCCCGGCGGTCGCCCGCCGGGGACTGGCCTGACAGGACGGTCCGACCAGCCGGAGGCCGGTGCCGCCTCCGGCGGGGTGCGCTACCTGCCGACTTCCTTCGTCACGAGCGCGATCGCCTCGTCCACGTCGTCGGTGACGTGGAAGAGGTAGAGGTCCTTCTCCGAGGCCTTGCCCTGGGCGATGACCGTGTTCTTCAGCCAGTCGATGAGCCCGCTCCAGTACGCCGTGCCGAACAGCACGATCGGGAAGCGGGTGATCTTCTGCGTCTGGACCAGGGTCAGGGCCTCGAACATTTCGTCGAGGGTGCCGAGGCCGCCCGGCAGGACCACGAAGCCCTGGCTGTACTTCACGAACATCGTCTTGCGGACGAAGAAGTACCGGAAGTTCAGCCCGAGGTCGACGTGCTCGTTGAGCCCCTGCTCGAAGGGGAGCTCGATGCCCAGGCCCACCGAGAGGCCGTTCGCCTCCCGCGCGCCCTTGTTGGCCGCCTCCATCGCACCCGGACCGCCGCCCGTGATCACCGCGAACCCGGCCTCCACGAGCGCGCCGCCGATCCGCACGCCGGCCTCGTACTCCGGCGAACCCGCCGGCGTCCGCGCGGAGCCGAACACGCTGATCGCGGGCGGCAGCTCCGCCAGGGTGCCGAAGCCCTCGATGAACTCCGACTGGATGCGCAGGACCCGCCACGGATCGGTGTGCACCCACTCGGAGGGCCCGGCCGAATCCAGCAGCCGCTGGTCCGTCGTGCTGCCGGCCTGCACCTGGCCCCGCCTCCTCAGCACCGGCCCGAGCTGCTGCTCCTCGGGCCGACGACGAGCGGACCCTTCAGGGTTGCCCATGATGTGCTCCCTCCTGCTGATCGTTGGATCAGGTTAGGCGCACAAAGGTGACGAGAAGCGGAATTCAGGAGGTCAGCCAGGCGCGGAGTCGTTCCTCGCAGTGGAGGATCGCCTTCGTTTCGACCCGCTCGTCGGCCTTGTGGGCCAGCAGGGCGTCGCCCGGGCCGTAGTTGACCGCCGGGACGCCCAGCGCACTGAAGCGGGAGACGTCCGTCCAGCCGAACTTCGGCATGGCGTGTCCTCCGACGGCCTCCATGAAGGCCGCGGCGGCCGGGTGGGAGAGTCCGGGGAGGGCGCCGGGCGAGAGGTCGTCGATGACGAACTCGTCGATGTCGCAGTCCGCGAAGACCTCGCGGACGTGGGCGATGGCCTCGTCCGTGGTCCGGTCGGGCGCGAAGCGGAAGTTGACCGTGACCGTGCACGCGTGCGGGATGACGTTGTTGGCGACGCCGCCGTCGATGCGGACCGCGTTGAGGCCCTCGTGGTACTCCAGGCCGTCGATCACGGGCTTGCGGGGCTCGTACGCCGCCAGCGTGGCCAGGATCGGGCTCGCCGCGTGGATGGCGTTGGAGCCCATCCAGCTGCGCGCGGAGTGGGCGCGCTCGCCGGCCGTGCGGAGCAGGACGCGCAGGGTGCCCTGGCAGCCCCCCTCGACCTCGGCGTTGGAGGGTTCGAGGAGGACGGCGAAGTCGCCGGTCAGCCAGTCGGGGTGGGCTTCGGCGACCTTGCCGAGGCCGTTGAGGTCGGCGGCGACCTCTTCCTGGTCGTAGAAGACGAAGGTGAGGTCGCGGTTGGGCTCGGGGACCGTGGCGGCGATGCGCAGCTGTACGGCGACGCCCGACTTCATGTCGGTGGTGCCGCATCCCCACAGGACGTCGTTCTCGTCGAGGCGGGAGGGCACGTTGTCGGCGATCGGCACGGTGTCGAGGTGCCCGGCGAGTACGACGCGTTCGGCGCGGCCCAGGTGCGTTCGCGCGACCACGTTGTTGCCGAAGCGGTCCACGGTCAGGTGCGGGAGGCCGCGCAAGGCGTGTTCCACGAGGTCGGCGAGTACCTTCTCGTCGCCGCTCACGGAGGGGATGTCGACGAGCCGGGCGGTCAGCTCGGCGGCGTCCAGGGTGAGGTCCAGCTCGGATTCGGACATGGAGCTGACCCTAACGCCCCGGACTGCGGCGAAGCCTTGTCCGTCCGGCCGATGGACGCGTCGTATGGCTCAAGTACGGTGGGCCGCGTGCCGCAGACCGATCGCCCCCGCCCTCGTCGCCGCCGTCGCCCGATCCGTTGGGCCGCGGGCTTCCTGGTGCTGGTGGCGGTCGCCGGGTACTTCGTGGTGCAGCGCGAGTCGAACGACAACGGCGGCGTGCCCTACTGCATGGCTTCGGCCGACGGGAAGAGCGTCGCGAAGGGCTCCGGCCAGTTCGACGAGATCTCCCCCGAGCAGGCCTCGAACGCGGCGACGATAGCCGCGGTCGGGGTTTCCAAGGGGATGCCCGACCGGGCCGTGACCATCGCGCTGGCGACCGCCATGCAGGAGTCGGCCCTGCGCAACCTCGACCACGGCGACCGCGATTCGCTGGGCCTGTTCCAGCAGCGGCCCTCGCAGGGCTGGGGCACCCCGGACCAGATCATGGACCCCGTGTACTCGGCCGGGATCTTCTACGACCGGCTGGCCGAGATCAAGGGGTACTCGCGGCTCCCGCTGACGGTGGCGGCGCAGAAGGTGCAGCTGAGCGGTTTCCCGCAGGCCTACGCGAAGCACGAGCCGGAGGCCACCGTGCTGACCTCCGCCTTCACCGGCGGCGGCCACCTGACCTGCATCGGGCCCGCGCCCGCCCGGTCCGGCGATCCTACGAAGGTCCGGGCGGAGCTGACCCGGCTGCTCGGCAAGAACCCCCTGTACACGCTGCCCGCTGATGCGGGTGATCCGGGCGATCCGGGCGATCCGGCGTCCGGCAAGGGTGCCGGGGAGGACGCGGGGGCGCCCGCCGGGTCCGAGGTGACCCTGGTGGCGAAGCCCGGCGGCGGAGACCGGGCGGCGCGGACCGGTCAGGTGCTCGCGCAGTGGGCGGTGGCCGGCTCCCGCGAACTGGGGATCACGCGCGTCTCGTACGGCGGCAAGTCCTGGGTCGCGGGCAAGGAAGGCGACCGGTGGCGGGAGCGAGGCGCAGCGGGTGCCGGGAACGGCGCCGGGGACGCCGGCGCCGCGGGTCCGGGCCGGGTGCGGATCTTCCTGCACGGCTGAGTCACCGGTGGACGGGCGTACGACCCGTCCCCCGTACGGGGGTGACCCGTACGGCGGACACGGGGCTTCCGGCGGGCGGACAACCGCAGGTCGGCGCCGGTTCCGAGCGGTCGGCACGGAAGCCGATTAAACGATCCGTTACTGATCCTTTACCCACCGGCTCCGCAACTCGCGCCCCCCTCCGAGCGGTTGTCACGGCGTACTCAGCCGCTACCGCTTAGGAGCAACATGTCCCTCCCCCTGACCCGTCGGATCGCCCGTGCCGCGCTGCTCCTCGCAGCCGGGGCAGCGCCCGTGGTCGGTGCGGCCGGCGCGGCCAGCGCCGCGGGCCTGGAGTCCGTGCCGCAGCTGGGCGCGCTCACCTCGCCGGACGCGACGGTCGCCGCCGCGGGCGACACCGCCGCCGAGGCCGCGCCCGACGCCTCCACCCTGCCGGCGCCCACCGACGAGGTGACCGGCGCCGCGGGCAGCCTGCTGGCGGGCCTGCCGCTCGCCGGCGGCGGACTGCCGGGCGGCGGACTGCCGGGCGGCGGACTGCCGGGCGGCCTGCCCGGCGGTCTCCCGGGCGGGCTGCCCGGTCTCGGCTAGCAGCCGCCGCCACGCACGCCGAGGGGCCCGGGAGCACGAACTCCCGGGCCCCTCGGGCTGTCCGCGCAGCCCTCGCGAGCGCAGGCGGACCGCGGACCGGCTACGGCGCCAGCCGCTTGGCCGCCGCCCCGACGCGCTCGTCCGTGGCCGTGAAGGCCACGCGGACGAAGTGCGCGCCCGCCTCGCCGTAGAAGTCGCCGGGCGCGACCAGGATGCCGAGCTCGGCCAGGTGGGCGACCGTGTCCCAGCAGGGCTCGTCCCGGGTCACCCACAGGTACAGGCTGGCCTCGCTGTGCTCGACGCGGAAGCCGTGCGCCTGAAGGGCCGTGCGCAGCACCTCTCGGCGGGCCGCGTAGCGCACCCGCTGCTCCTCGACGTGCGCGTCGTCGCCCAGGGCCGCCACCGTGGCCGCCTGCACGGGGGCCGGGGTCATCATGCCGCCGTGCTTGCGGATCTGGAGCAGCTCGCCCAGGACTTCGGCGTCACCGGCGATGAAGGCCGCCCGGTAGCCGGCCAGGTTGGACCGCTTGGAGAGCGAGTGGACGGCGACGATGCCCTCGTACGAGCCCCCGCAGACCTCGTCGTGCAGGACGGAGACGGGCTCGGCCTCCCAGCCCAGTTCGAGGTAGCACTCGTCGCTGAAGATCAGGATGCCGTGCTCGCGCGCCCAGGCCACGATCCGTACGAGCTCCTCCTTGGGGAGGACCCTGCCCGTGGGGTTGGACGGGGAGTTGAGCCACAGCAGCTTCACGCGGGCCGGGTCGAGATCGGTGGTCGGGTCGTCGTAGACCACCGGCTCGGCGCCGCACAGCCGCGCGCCGACCTCGTACGTCGGGTAGGCGAGCCGGGGGTAGGCCACCTGGTCGCCGGCGCCGAGGCCGAGCTGGGTGGGCAGCCAGGCCACCAGTTCCTTGGAACCGACGACCGGCAGGACGTTGCGGTGTCCGGCGGCGCTCGCGCCGAGGCGGCCGCGCACCCAGCCGGTGATCGCGTCGCGCAGGGCGGGGGTGCCCCACACCGTGGGGTAGCCCGGGGAGTCCGCGGCCTCGATCAGGGCGCGCTGGATCAGCTCCGGCACCGGGTCGACCGGGGTGCCGACGGAGAGGTCGACGATCCCGTCCGGGTGGGCCGACGCCGTCGCCTTGTACGGCTCCAGCTTGTCCCAGGGGAAGACGGGGAGGCGGGCTGAGACTGCGGCCACGATGCGTGCTCGCTTTCCGGGTGTTCCGTGCTTTCCAGGATTTTCGTCGTCAAAACACCTCGGTCCCGTGCGGCTGCGAGCCGTACGGGACCGAGGGACGCGCATGGGGCGGTACCCGACCGTCAGTGGCTCGGGTTGATGTCCGCCGGAAGCGCTGCGATGAAGGGGTGGTCGCGCTCGATCAGGCCGAGCTTGGAAGCACCACCGGGCGAACCGAGCTCGTCGAAGAACTCGACGTTCGCCTTGTAGTAGTCCTTCCACTCCTCCGGAGTGTCGTCCTCGTAGAAGATGGCCTCGACCGGGCAGACCGGCTCACACGCACCACAGTCGACGCACTCGTCCGGGTGGATGTACAAGGACCGCTGGCCCTCGTAGATGCAGTCGACGGGGCACTCTTCGATGCACGCCTTGTCCTTGACGTCGACACAAGGCTCCGCGATGACGTAGGTCACGCTCTCGTTCCTCCTCATAAGGGCTGTCCATATCGCGCGGGAGCGCGGCGTCGTCGATGCCCGCCTCTAGTATCTCCGTTCCCGGGCACGATCCGAACAGGAGGGGCGGACAGAGCTGTGGAAATCACTGCCGGTGGACGGCTGGAGATCCGGATTACACCCGCTGACGTGGGTAAACGTGTCTCTGTGCGACGGGTGGAGCACGGCTCGACCGGAGCCCCCTGTTTCACGGACACCGTAGGGGTTCTCACATCCTGGAACTCGGGTGTGGTGACGATCACACGAAAGTCCGGCGAGTCCGTCCGCATCGCGGAATCCTCGCTGGTGGCGGGCAAGGTCGTACCGTCCGCTCCGGCCCGGCGCAGGGGGCCCGCGGCCTCCTTCGAGGAGCTCGCGCGGGTCTGCGCGCGGGCCTGGGTGCCGCTGGAGAGCGAGCCGCTGGGCGAGTGGACGCTGCGCGCGGCGGGCGGATTCACCCGCCGGGCCAACTCCGTGCTGCCGCTCGGCGATCCGGGGACCCCGCTGGAGGATGCACTCGCGCGAGTGACCTCCTGGTACGCGCAGAGGGATCTTCCGGCCTACCTCCAGACCGCCACGGGGGCCGCGGGCACGCAGGAGCTGCTGTGCGCGGAGCTGGAGGACCGGGGCTGGATCCGCGAGGTGTCGGCGGAGGTCCGGGTCGGCGCTCTGGCGGCGGTCGGGGACCTGACCGTGGACGAGTCCGTGGTCGCGGGCGTACGGCTGACCCGTACTCCGGACGAGGAGTGGCTCTCCCGCTACGGGCGGGTGAAGGACCCCGGGACCGCCCGCCTGGTGCTGACGGCGGGACCCTCGGTCTGGTTCGCGGCGCTGCCCGGCCGGGCGATCGGGCGGCTCGTGGTGGACGGCCGGTGGGCCGGGTTCGCGGCCGTCGAGGTCGACCCGGAGCACCGGCGCCGCGGCCTCGCCTCGGCCGTGATGGCGGCGCTGGCGCGGCGGGCGCTGGAGGAGGGCGCCTCGGCCGCCTGGCTCCAGGTGGAGAGCGACAACACCGGGGCCCGGGCGCTGTACGAGGGGATGGGATTCGGTACGCACCACTCCTACCACCACTACCGCCGGGCGGCGGCGTGACCTCGCTCTGGCGGGAGCGGTTCGCCGCCGAGGCGCGGGCGGAGCGGCCCGACCTGGCCGTGCTGTGCCTGCTGCTGGCCGCGGAGGGGGACCCGGAGCTCGACGAACGGGCCATGGACTGGGCGCAGATCGAACTGGACCGGCTGGCGGGGATGCTGCCGTACGGGCTGCGGGGCGCTCGCGCGTGGGCCTCGGCGGTGTCCGAACTGCTCGGCGGGAGGATGGGTTTCCACGGCACCCCGGCCGACTACGACCGGCTCTCGTCCTCGCTGCTGCACGAGGTGCTGCGGCGGCGCCGGGGGCTGCCGATCCTGCTGTCCGTGGTGTGGCTGGAGGTGGCCCGGCGGGCCGGGGCTCCGGTGTACGGGCTGGCCCTGCCGGGGCACTTCGTGGTGGGCTTCGGGGACCCGGAGGAGGGTGTGGTCGTCGATCCCTTCGCGGGGGGCGCCTCGCTGGGCGCGGGTCCGGCGGAGCTGGCGGCGGGGCCGCGGACCGCTGCCCGCACGATGGACATCGTGCTGCGGATCCTGAACAACATCCGGGCGTGGGCCTCGTCGCGGCCCGAGCACTCGGGGGTGGCGCTGTGGGCGCTGGACCTGGCGCTTCTGCTGCCCTCGCATCCTGCGGCGTTGCGGTACGAGCGGGCGAAGCTGCTGGTGGAGCGGGGGGACTTCGCGGCGGGGGCGACGGAGATGGAGTCCTACGCGGTGGTCGTGGACGTGATCGATCCGCCGTCCGCGGTGCGGATTCGTGCCGAGGCGATGGCGGCGCGGGCCCTGTTGAACTAGCCCGTCGGCCCGGCTTCCGCCGCGCGGGGCGAAGTGCCCGCGGCGACCCTCGCCGCTGCGCGGGGCACGTCCCCCACCCGCCCTTCCCCCGTTCCCCGGGCTGTGCCCGGAGCCCCTGCCCCTGGTTCGGGGAGGGGCTCCGGGTCGGGGCTGCGAGGGGTCAGCTCGGGTTGGTGGCGATGACCGCGGTGCGTTCGGCGGTGGTCTTGCCGCGCAGGGCCTTGCCGAGGACTCCGGCGACGTCCTGCGGGGTGACGGCGGTCTTCTCGCCGGTGCCGCGCATGATGAGGACTCCGTCGAAGGTGTTCCCGTAGGCCGTCTTGAGGGCTTCCAGGTCGTACTTCTCGACGAGGTGGCCGTCCACGACCTGCATGCTCAGGATCTTCGGCAGGGACTTGGCGCCGAGCGGGATGGACTTGGCGCCCGCCTTGACGAGGACCGGTGCCGACATCGCGGGCTGGGCGAACTCCTTCATGGCCCGGTCCAGTTCGGCCTGGTCGACGACCGGGTCCTTGGTGGCGACCGGGAGGACGACGGGGGCGCCCTGGACGCCGGCGACCATGTCGCTGAAGGCCTTGGTGACCAGGGCGACGGAGGCGTCCACATCGAGCGTGGAACCGGGCTTGCCGGGGACGGCGAGGGCCTTGCCGGTGTCGAAGGTGATGGTGCCCTCGCTGACGGAGCCGGCGGTGCCCGCGAGCTCCTGGAGGGCGACCCGCAGCTTCTCCTCGTCGGTGGGCAGGACGGCCTCGGCCTTGCGCTCGCTGCCGAACAGCGAGCCGATGACCGTGACGGGGTTGTAGTCGCTGCCCGCCGCGTTGCGGACGGTGGTCTGGCTGTCCAGGCTCAGGCCGGCCTTCTCGGGCTTCAGCTCGACCGGCTTTCCGCCGACGGTGAGCCGGAGCGGGGTGGCGGCGCGGTTGCCGAAGGACGTCTGGAGCTTGGCGACGGCTTCGTCGCGGCTGCCGCTGATGTCGACGCCCATGACGGTGGTGCCCTTGGGGACGTCGGAGTGGTTGAGGAGCAGACCGGCTCCGTAGGCCACGCCGAACAGCGCGAAGAGGGCTCCGCCGACCAGGACCAGCTTGTTGCGGCCCTTCTTGGCGGGCCGCGCCGGAGCCGGCGCGGGGGCCTTGGCCCTGTTCGCGGGCACCGGCGCGGGCGCGGGCTGCGGATGTCCGGCGGAGTCCAGCTCGGGGCCGGGCCAGCTCGGCTCCGGTACGGAGCCCAGCGCGGGCCCGCCGGTCGGCCCGTCCGGGTTCCGGCCGGGACCGGTGCCGGGCCAGGCCGGGGCGGGCGGGACGGGGGTTCCCAGGGCCTGGGCGACGGGGCCGGAGCCGGGACCGTAGGCGGCTCCGGGGCCGGGAGGCGGCACGGGCGGCCCGGCGGGACCGGCACCGGGACCCTGCGCGGGGCCCGCGGGGGCACCCGTACGGGGGCCTCCGGGTCCGGCGGGCGGTGCGGGGTAGCCGGCGCCCTGTCCGGGGCCGCCGACACCGGGGCCGCCGGGGCCGGGGCCCATCGGCGCACCGGGGCGCGGCCCGGGGGGACCCTGTGCGAAGCCCTGCTGCGGGGGGCCGTCGAAGCGCGGGCCGCCGGCCTGGGCCGGGGCGGGGGCGGGGCCGGGACCGCCGGGACGGGGGCCCATCGGGGCGCCGGGGCCGGGGCCCATCGGCGCGCCCGGGCCGGGGCCCATCGGCGCGCCCGGGCCGGGGCCCATCGGCGCGCCCTGGCGCGGCCCGGCCGGGCCCTGGGCGAAGCCCTGCTGCGCGGGCCCGTCGAAGCGCGGGCCGCCGGCCTGGGCCGGGGCGGGTCCGCGCGCCGGGGGCGGTGCCTGCGCCGGGGCGGGCGCGGGCGTGGTGCCCGCCTTGCGCGGTGCGAACCAGTTGCTGGTCGGGTCCTCGGCCGGAGCCGGCTCCGGCGCGGCCGGCGGGGCGGCCGCGGGCTCGGGCGCCTGCCCGGCCTCGGCTTCGGGCATGGTCTGGCGTACGACCACGGGCGGAATCGGCCGCGAACCCGGGATGTTGATCCGGATCCGGGTCGTCAGCTGGGTCTCCGTCTTCGGCCCGTCGGAATCGGGTGTGGACGGCTTCGCGGGCGGTGCGGTCACTGAACTCTCCTCCGGGATGGTCGCCGCGCCCTGACCGGGGGGCACTGTCGTGGACGGATACTGGCCTGATCCGTACGGCGGCGCACCCGAGGGGTGGGCCGCCGTTCCGGGCCCGTTGGGCCCGGAGGACGGACTGTCAGTTTCACGGCTCAAGGCAGGTTCTCCCGATCGGCTCCGCCGCCCGTCATAGCGTGCGCGGGCAGCTCGGCGGCCGGTCCACCATACTGGCCACCGCCCTCGCGCACCCGGCCGCCGGGAACGAAGGCTTCCCCTTGATCTCCTGCGCGCCCCCGGCGCGCACCCCCTGAGCGCCTGTCGCCCGGCTGCCGGGGGTCCGCGCAGGCACCGTCCGAGCGGCTCGTCAAGGCGTCGTGCGCGGCCGACGCCGCGTCACCTGGCGTTGCCGGCGGCCGAAAGCGGCCGGTCCCCCGAGATGTTCATCGTGGCGCACATCACAGCGAGCACCACTCCACCCAAAAGGTAGGCGTACATGCTGATTCCGGACGAACCGAGCAGGAAGTCCCCCTCCGCCCGGGGCACGCCGAGGATCACGTAGGAGAGGAACCAGCCCGCGGTGGCCGCCCCGACTCCGATGCCGGTGCCCAGCGCGACGCGGGCGCCGAGGAACAGGCCGAAGAGCGCGAGGAGCGCGAGCACCAGTCCCCCCGGGAACCACAGGTCGACCACGAGCCAGCCGGCCGCGCCGGTCAGTGCCCCGGCCGCCAACAGGCCCAGCAGGGCGGCGATCCGCCCCGCGTTCCACGTACCGGTCATGCCCGGACCCCCGCGAAGAGGTCGCGCTCGCGCTCGCCCGCCGGGACGCCCGGCCGGCCCGCGGCCAACTCGTAGTACTCGTGGGTGAACAGCGGCTGCGCCAGGTCGTTGGAGAGTGCGAAGAAGGGCCCGTCCACCGCGATCTGGGTGGCGTGGGCGCGCATCGCGGCCGTCTTGGCGGCCACGAACGCCTGCTCCGCGGCCTCGTCCCCGCCGATCTCGGCGGTGATCCGCTCGTCGTCCACCACGCCCGGCACGTCCTCCGGCGCGGCCGGCGCGGGGAAGGGCACCTCGCTCCCGGCCTCGCGCAGCCGGGCGAAGCCTTCCTCGACGACCGTGCGCGGGACGCGGTTCCAGTAGAACTTCTCGATGGTGTGCGGTGCGCCGAAGTCCCGGCGGTACGTGGGCTCCGCGGCCAGTTCGGCGGCGCGGGTGGCGACGCGGTGGGCCTGGATGTGGTCGGGGTGGCCGTAGCCGCCGTCCGGGTCGTAGGTGACGAGGACCTGGGGGCGCAGTTCGCGGATCACCTCCACGAGGTACCCCGCTGCCTCGTCCACGTCGGCGGACCAGAAGGCACCGGGCCGGCGGTTCTGTTCGGCGCCCATCATCCCGGAGTCGCGGAAGCGGCCGGGGCCGCCGAGGAAGCGGTGGTCGGCGACGCCCAGTTCCTTCATGGCCTCGGCGAGCTCTCCGACGCGGTGGGCGCCGAGGGTGTCGTCGCGGTCGGCCGTCAGGTGGGCGAGGTCGGGCGGGATGACCTCACCCTCCTCGCCGAGGGTGCAGGTCACCAACGCGACATGGACGCCCTCGGCCGCGTACTTGGCCATGGTGACGCCGTTGTTGATCGACTCGTCGTCCGGGTGCGCGTGCACGAGCAGGAGCCGACGGGCGGGAAGACCGTTCATGGGGGTAACCCTACGAGAAACGGCGGCCCGGCCCGCGGACCCGGAACGCCGCTAGAACTTGAGGCCGCTGATCATGCTCGCCACATTGTTGGTCAGCTGGGAGAGCGTCGGAGCCACGGTCGAGCTCGCCAGATAGAAGCCGAGCAGTACACAGACCACTGCGTGACCCGCCTTCAGGCCCGAACGCCGGACCAGCAGGAAGACGACGACTGCCAGCAGCACCACGGCCGAGATCGATAGTGCCACGGCGTTTCACCTCCACGTCGAGCGGACATCGGGTTCGCGTACTCGCAACTCGGTGCTCGGCAGAGTCATACCCACCGTGCGCTACGGATCATAACTATCCGTACCGCCACATCGATCGATTCCGGCAGCACGAGGGGCGCACGCCGCGCACGTCCGGGGTCACAGGAGTGCCGGCCGGGGAAGCTGTACGCCTCCCCGGCCGGCTGTCGGCACCCGCACGGCCGCACGAATCCAGGCTGCCCGGCCCAGATCTCGGGACAGAAACGGTCAAGTTGCCTGCATGTAAACCGAGTTGTGAAGGAATCGTGGTGCCGTTCACAGCTGTGGCGAAAAATGAGCGGTCCTGGAGGCCTTCAGCTCACTCCTTGGCCGGCGATTGCGGCTGTGATCCCGACGGCGGTGCGGGCGGCCGTCCCGGCGGAAGGACGGCCCGCTCGGATGCGAAATGACAGGCCGAGGGGTGGGCCGTCGGGCCGCCGGGGAGGAAGGCCGGGATCTCCAGGAGCGGGACCTCCGAAGCACAGCGCGCCTCGGCCTTCCAGCAGCGGGTGCGGAAGCGGCAGCCCGAGGGCGGGTTGGCCGGGGAGGGGACGTCGCCGGAGAGGATGATCCGGTCGCGGCCCGCGCGGGCCTCCGGGTCGGGGACCGGAACGGCCGAGAGCAGCGCCTGGGTGTAGGGGTGGGTGGGGTGGTCGTAGATCTGGGTGTCGGTGCCGATCTCGACGATCCGGCCCAGGTACATGACGCCGACCCGGTCGGAGATGTGCCGGACGATCGAGAGGTCGTGCGCGATGAACACGTAGGAGAGGTTGAACTCGTCCTGGAGGCGCTCCAGGAGGTTGACCACCTGGGCCTGTACGGAGACGTCGAGGGCGGAGACGGGCTCGTCGGCGACGATGATCTCGGGCTGGAGGGCGAGGCCGCGGGCGATGCCGATGCGCTGGCGCTGGCCGCCGGAGAACTGGTGCGGGTACCGGTTGATGTACTCCGGGTTGAGGCCCACGACGTCCAGGAGGTCCTGGACCTTGCGGCGCCGGTCTCCCTTGGGGGCGACCTCGGGGTGGATCTCGTAGGGCTCGCCGATGATGTCGCCGACGGTCATGCGCGGGTTCAAGGAGGTGTAGGGGTCCTGGAACACCATCTGAATGTTGCGGCGCACGGCCTTGAGGGCCTTGGCGGAGAGCTTGGCGAGGTCCTCGCCCTTGTATCTGATCGCGCCCGCCGTCGGGCGTTCCAGGTTCACCAGCATCTTGGCGACGGTGGACTTGCCGCAGCCCGACTCCCCGACGATGCCGAGGGTTTCGCCGGCCCGCAGGTCGAAGGAGACCCCGTCGACGGCCTTGACGGCGCCGACCTGCTTCTTGATGAGGATGCCCTGGGTCAGCGGGTAGTGCTTGACCAGGTCCTCCACCACGAGGATGGACTCAGCCACCGAGGCACTCCTTCCAGAAGAAGCACGCACTGGCGCGGTCGGGTCCGACCTCGGCCAGCGGCGGTACGTCGGTGCGGCAGACGGCCCGGGCCATCGGGCAGCGCGGGTTGAAGGCGCAGCCGGGCGGGATGGCGAGCAGGTTGGGCGGCAGGCCCTTGATGGCGTACAGCTCCTGGCCCTTCTGGTCCAGGCGCGGGATGGAGTCCAGCAGGCCGCGGGTGTACGGGTGGGCGGGGCTCTTGTAGATCTCGTGGACGGGGGCCGCCTCGACGATCCGGCCGGCGTACATGACGGCGATCTTGTCGGCGACGTCGGCGACCACGCCGAGGTCGTGGGTGATCAGGATCAGACCCATGTTGAGCTCGCGCTGGAGCTCCGCGAGGAGGTCCATGACCTGGGCCTGGACGGTGACGTCCAGGGCGGTGGTCGGTTCGTCCGCGATGATGAGCGAGGGTTCCAGGGCCATCGCCATGGCGATCATGATGCGCTGGCGCATGCCGCCGGAGAACTGGTGCGGGTAGTCCCCCACCCGCTCGCGCGCCGCCGGGATCTTCACCCGGTCCATCAGCTCGACGGCCTTGTTCCGGGCGTCCTTGCGGGACATCCCGCGGTGGACCTCGTACATCTCGCCGAGCTGCGCGCCGACGCTCAGGACCGGGTTGAGGGAGGACAGGGCGTCCTGGAAGATCATGGCCATCTCGGCGCCGCGGACCTTCCTGCGCTCCTCCTCCTTCATCTTCAGCAGGTCTTTGCCCTTGAAGAGGATCTCGCCGCCCGCGATGCGGCCCGGCGGCATGTCGAGGATGCCCATGACGGCCTGGGCGGTGACCGACTTGCCGGAGCCGGACTCGCCGAGCACGGCGAGGGTTTCGCCTTCGGCCACGGAGTAGTTGACCCCGTTGACGGCCTTGGCGACTCCGTCCCGCGTCTTGAATTCCACGTGCAGATCGCGCACTTCGAGCAGCATGTGCGGGGCTCCTCAGCGCAGCTTGGGGTCGAGGGCGTCGCGCACCGCGTCGCCGAGCATGATGAACGCGAGCACGGTGATGCTGAGCGCGCCCGCCGGGTAGAGCAGCATGTGCGGGGCGTTGCGGATCTGTGAGGCGGCGTTGGAGATGTCGATGCCCCAGGAGACCGTCGGCGGGCGCAGGCCCACGCCGAGGAAGGACAGGGTGGCTTCCAGGGCGATGTAGGTGCCGAGCGCGATGGTGGCGACGACGATGACGGGCGCGATGGCGTTGGGCGCCACGTGCCGCAGCAGCATCCGGCCGTTGCCGGCGCCGAGCGCCCGCGCGGCCTGGACGTAGTCGTTCTGTTTGGCGGTGATGACCGAGCCGCGGGCGATGCGGGCCAGCTGGGGCCAGCCGAGCAGCACGATGAAGCCGACGACGGGCCAGACGGTGGTGCTGGTGACCACGGACAGGAAGACCAGGCCGCCGAGCACCACGGGGATGCCGAAGAAGATGTCGGCGACCCGGGAGAGCAGCGCGTCGCCCCAGCCGCCGAAGAACCCGGCGAGCCCGCCGAGCGCGGAGCCGAGGAGGGCGGCGCCGAGGGTGGCGCAGATGCCGACGGTGATGGAGGCGCGGGCCCCGTAGACGGTCCGGGTGTACACGTCGCAGCCCTGGGTGTCGTAGCCGAAGGGGTGGCCCGGGGAGGAGCCCTGCTGCGATTTGGACAGGTCGCACTGGAGCGGGTCCCCGCTGGCGATGAGCTGGGGCCAGATGGAGATGACCACGAGGAAGAGGATCAGCAGGGTGGAGACGAGGAAGACGGGGTTGCGGCGCAGCTGGTGCCAGGCGTCGGACCACAGGGAGCGGGCCTTCTCCTGGGGGCCTGCGGGGGCTCCCCCGAGTTCCTTCTCCAGGGACTCCCCCTCTTCCAGGGCGAGATCCATGGCCCCGCCCTGGCCGGTGGGGGCGATGGACTCGTGGGGGCCGGGCCCCAGCGGGTCGTAGGCGGCGCGCTCGGGATCGGGCTCAGGCATAACGGATCCTCGGGTCCAGGACCGCGTAGAGCAGGTCGACGAGCAGGTTCGCCAGCAAGAAGACGATCACGAGGATGGTCACGAAGCCGACCACCGTCGGGGAGTTGTTGCGCAGGATCCCCTGGTAGAGCTGGTAGCCGACGCCGTGGATGTTGAAGATCCGCTCGGTGACGATGGCTCCGCCCATCAGGGCGCCGATGTCGGTGCCGATGAAGGTGACCACGGGGATCAGCGAGTTGCGCAGCAGGTGGCGGGTGATGACCCGGCGTCTGGGCAGGCCCTTGGCCACGGCGGTGCGGACGTAGTCGGCCTTGACGTTCTCGGCGATGGAGGTCCGGGTGAGGCGGGTGACGTAGGCGAGGGAGACCAGTGCGAGCACGATGCCGGGCAGGATCAGCTCGCTGAACGGGGCGTCCGGGGAGACCGTGGGCCGTACCCAGCCCCACTTGACGCCGAAGACGTACTGGAGGAGGTAGCCGGTCACGAAGGTGGGCACCGAGATGACGACGAGGGTGAGCACCAGCACGCCGCTGTCGATGGACTTGCCGCGCTTGAGGCCGCTGATCACGCCGAGGGTGATGCCGACGACGATCTCGATGGCGATCGCGACGATGGTCAGGCGGAGGGTCACCGGGAAGGCCGAGGCCATGAGTTCGGTGACCTTCTGGCCGTTGAAGGCGGTGCCGAAGTCGCCCTGGAAGATCTGGCCCATGTAGTGGAGGTACTGCTTCCACAGGGGCTGGTCGAGGTAGAGGTCCTTGCGGATGCGCGCGGCGGTGGCGGGGTCGGGGGCCTTGTCTCCGAAGAGGGCGGCGACCGGGTCACCGAGCGCGTACACCATGAAGAAGATCAGGAACGTGCTGCCGATGAACACGGGGATCATCTGGAGCAGTCGCCGGATCACATAACGTCCCATGGACTGCTCCAGGTTCGATCCGAGGGCGGGTCAGCTGACCTTGATCTGGTCGTACACCGGAACGCTGAACTGGTTGAGCTTCACGTCCGAGACGCGCTCCCCGTAGCCCGCGCTGCCGTTCTGGTACCAGAGCGGGATCGACGGCATCTGCTCGGCGAGGATCTTCTCGGCGTCCTTGAAGAGGCCGGTCGCCTTGGCGGCGTCGCTCTCGCGGTTCGCCGCGTCGACGAGCTTGTCGAACTCCGGGTTGCTGAACTTGCCGTAGTTGGAGGACGCGCCGGTGTAGTAGAGCGGCTCCAGGAAGTTCTGGATCAGGGGGTAGTCGGCCTGCCAGCCGGAGCGGAACGGGCCTGTCAGCTTGAAGCTGCTCTGCTGGTTGCGGAAGTCGGCGAAGGTGCCGATCGGGTTCACCGTGCAGACCGGGCCCTCGCCGAGCGCGTTGTTGACGCTGTTGCAGACGGCGTCCATCCACTCGCGGTGCGAGCCGGTGTCCACGTTGGAGGTCAGCGAGACCTTCCCTCCGGGCAGGCCGCCGCCCTCCTGGATGAGCTTCTTGGCCTCGGTGGGGTTGAAGGAGCAGGCCTCGCCGCAGGCGGTGGCGGAGAACCCGCCCTTGTCGCCGAGGGCCGGGGAGGTCCAGTCCTTGGCCGGGGTACGGGTCTCGCGGAAGATCTGCTTGGTGATCTCGTCGCGGTTGATCGCCATCGAGATGCCGCGGCGGACCTTGTCCATGCCCTCCTTGCTCCACTGCGGGTCGTACAGCGGGAAGGTGAGGGTCTGGATGATGAGGGCCGGCTGGTTGATGTAGCGGTCGCCGAGGTCGTTCGCGACGTTCTTCAGCTGCTGCGCCGGGACGTCGTCGACCAGGTCGAGGTTGCCGGAGATCAGGTCGGTGTAGGCGGTGTTGTTGTCGGTGTAGACCTTCAGGTCCACTCCGCCGTTCACCGCCTTGTCCTCCCCCGTGTAGGCGTCCCACTTGCGCAGCTTCATGCCGGTGCCCTTGGTGTACGAGTCCACCGTGTACGGGCCGTTGCCGACGGGCTTCTTCAGCCAGGCCTCGTGGTCGGTGAAGAAGGCCTTGGGCAGGGGGGAGAACGCCTGGTAGCCGAGGGTCTCGGGCCAGGTGGAGAACTTCTCCTTGAGGGCGACCGTGAAGGTCTTGGGGTCCTTGACGACCAGGCCGGACATGGTCTTGGTCTTGGGGTCGCCCTTCTCGGGGTGAACGTCCGCGTAGCCGACGATGTCGGAGAAGAAGGGCGAGTTGTTCTGCTTCTTGGTGACGTCCGCGCCGTAGTTCCAGGCGTCCACGAAGGACTGCGCGGTGACCGGCTCGTCGTTGCTGAACTTCCAGCCGTCCTTCAGCGTGATCGTGAAGTTCTGGCTGTCGGTGGTCTCGATCTTCTCGGCGAGGAAGTTCTTCGCCTCACCGGTCTCGGGGTCGTACCGCTTGAGCCCCCGGAAGATCATGTCGAGGACCTTGCCGCCCTGGACCTCGTTGGTGTTGGCGGGCTCCAGCGGGTTCTGCGGGTCGCCCCACGAGGAGCTGACGATGCCGTCCGCGCCGCCTCCGCCGCTGTCGCTTCCGCCGCCGCAGGCGGTCGCCGCGAGGGCGACGGCCGCCGCACATGCGGCCCACTTGGCGTGGGTGGCTCCGCGCATGGAGTGCCTCCTACTGGATCCCAAGACTCACTTAGGGCCCAATGTCACCCTATGTGGGGTCCCGCACACTCCTCGTTGGACCGATTGCACCCTCGCGCCGCCCGCCTGTCACCCCTGCGAGTGCAAAGCGAGCTGCCAGGTGTTCACCGCGTAGTGCATCGTCATGCCGTGCGCCTCGTACAGCGCGAGCGCGCCGGTCTCGTTGGCCGTGTCCACGCCGAGCCCCACGACGGTCCGGCCGCGGGCGGCGTAGGCGGCGAATCCGTGGCGCAGCAGGAAGCCTCCGACACCCCGGCCGCGCACGGTCTCGGCGACGCCGATGTGGCTGAACCATCCCATGCTGGTGCGGTCGTCCCGGGTCAGCAGGACGCCTACGTCGCCTTCCCCGGGCAGTGCGGCGATCCACACGAGGGACCAGTCCAGGCCCCGGCCGTCGATGTGGTCGAGCCAGGGCTCGTACGGACGGTCCACGTGCCCGAAGTGCGCGGCGAAGGTCTGCTCGATCAGGGCGTGGGCGCGGCGGCGCTCGCTCTCGTCGCCGTCGCAGGGGCGAAGGGTGAGACCCGCGGGAGGGGCCGGGGGCGGGTCGGCCGGGTCCAGTGCACGGGTCATCACCTGGTAGCGGCGCACCGTGCGATAGCCGCGGCCGGACAGCAGGCCTACGTCGAGGGTCGGCCGGGCGTTGAGCTGGAGGCGCAGGACGGCGTCCGGAGCGCCGGCGGCCAGCTCGCGGGCCCGGACCTCCATCAGGTCCAGCAGCCGGACGGCGGCCGCGCCGTGTCCCGGCAGGACGTAGTGCTCGGAGTCGACGCGGCCGGGGCCGGAGTCGGCCCACACCAGGGCGTAGGCGAGGAGCCGGCCGCCTTCGAAGGCGAGCCAGGAGTCCTTCGCCAGGTCGACGTCGGGATGGTGCAGATCGGCTTCGACGGCGCCGAGGTCGGTTTCCGGGCGGCCGATCTCCAGCAGGTCGATGGCGTTGAGGAGAGCGCAGATGTCCTCGGCGTCTCCGGGCCCGGGGCGTACGGTCAGCATGTCGGTCATCAGATCACTGTCGGAGCCACCGGGGCGGGCCCGCAACCGGCTTTCCGTGCGCGGCGGTTGCGCGACGGCTGCGCGAACGGCGGAGCGCCCGCCGCCGGGGAGATCCGGTGACGGGCGCTCTGTGGTGTCGCCGCGGGAGGTCAGACGGCCAGGACGGCCTTCTCCTCCGCGAAGTGGCAGGCCGACTCGTGCGCGGCCAGCGACTTGACGCCCTGGAAGCGCTCCGGGATGGCGAGCAGCGGCTCCTCGACGGAGCACTTCTCCTCGGCCTTCCAGCAACGGGTGCGGAAGCGGCAGCCCGACGGCGGGTTGGCCGGCGAGGGGACGTCACCGGTGAGGATGATCCGCTCGCGGCCCTCGCGGGCGGCCGGGTCCGGCACCGGCACCGCGGAGAGCAGCGCCTGGGTGTACGGGTGGGTCGGGTGCTCGTAGATCTGCTCGTCGGTGCCGATCTCGGCCATCTTGCCGAGGTACATGACACCGACGCGGTCCGAGATGTGCCGGACGATCGACAGGTCGTGCGCGATGAAGATGTAGGAGAGGTTGAACTCCTCCTGCAGCTTCTCCATCAGGTTGATGACCTGGGCCTGCACCGATACGTCGAGCGCGGAGACCGGCTCGTCGCAGATGATGATCTCCGGGTTGAGCGCGAGGCCGCGGGCGATGCCGATGCGCTGGCGCTGGCCGCCGGAGAACTGGTGCGGGTACCGGTTGATGTACTCCGGGTTCAGACCGACGACGTCCAGGAGCTCCTGCACCTTGCGGCGCCGGTCGCCCTTGGGGGCCACCTCGGGGTGGATGTCGTAGGTCTCGCCGATGATGTCGCCGACCGTCATGCGCGGGTTCAGCGAGGTGTACGGGTCCTGGAACACCATCTGGATGTTGCGGCGGACGGCCTTCAGGGCGCGGCCGGACAGCTTGGTGATGTCCTGGCCCTTGTAGAAGACCTCGCCGGCGGTGGCGCGTTCCAGGTTCATCAGCAGCTTGGCGACGGTGGACTTGCCACAGCCGGACTCGCCGACGATGCCCAGGGTCTCGCCCTGGTACAGGTCGAACGAGATCCCGTCGACGGCCTTGACGGCGCCGACCTGCTTCTTGAACAGGATTCCCTGGGTCAGCGGGAAGTGCTTGACCAGGCCGCGGACCTGGAGGATCGGCTCCCGTGCGGGGGCGTTGGTGAGCTCAGCCATGGAGCTGCTCCTTCCAGAAGTGGCACGCGCTGTGACGGCCGGCCAGTTCGGTGCCGTCCTGCTCGCTGACGGGCTGCAGGGCGGGGACCTCCGACCGGCAGACGTCCTGCGCGGCGATGCAGCGCGGGCTGAACGAGCAGCCGGACGGCAGGCGCAGCAGGTTCGGCGGCAGGCCCTTGATCGCGAAGAGCTCCTGGCCCTTCTGGTCCAGGCGCGGGATCGAGTCCAGCAGGCCGCGGGTGTACGGGTGCGCCGGGCGCTTGTAGATCTCGTGGACCGGAGCGGTCTCGACGATCCGGCCGGCGTACATGACCGCGATCTTGTCCGCGACGTCGGCGACCACGCCGAGGTCGTGGGTGATCAGGATCAGGCCCATGTTGAGCTCGCGCTGGAGCTCCGCGAGGAGGTCCATGACCTGGGCCTGGACGGTGACGTCCAGGGCCGTGGTCGGCTCGTCCGCGATGATCAGGTCGGGCTCCAGCGCGATCGCCATGGCGATCATGATGCGCTGGCGCATACCGCCGGAGAAGTGGTGCGGGTAGTCGTCGACCCGCTGCTTCGCCGCCGGGATCTTGACCTTCTCCATCAGCTCGATGGCCTTGAGCCGGGCGTCCTTCTTCGACATGCCCTCGTGGACGCGGAACATCTCGCCCAGCTGGTAGCCGACGGTGAGCACCGGGTTCAGGGAGGACAGGGCGTCCTGGAAGATCATGGCGATCTTCCGGCCGCGCAGCTTGCGCCGCTCCTCGAAGCTCATCTTGAGCATGTCCTGGCCGCGGAAGAGGATCTCGCCCTGCGGGATCTTGCCGGGGGGCATGTCGAGGATGCCCATGATGGCCTGGGCCGTCACGGACTTGCCGGAGCCGGACTCGCCGAGCACGGCGAGGGTCTCGCCGGCGCTCACGCTGTAGTTGACGCCGTTGACTGCCTTGGCCACACCGTCGCGGGTGTGGAACTCGACGTGCAGGTCGCGCACCTCGAGGAGCGGCGTCTGCGGGTCCCCGTCACGCGGGGAGGGAAGGCTGGAGGTGTTGTCCATGGTGATCACTTACGCCCTCCTCAGCGCAGCTTGGGGTCGAGGGCGTTGCGGACCGCTTCGCCGAGCATGATGAAGGCGAGGACGGTGATGCTGAGCATGATCGAGGGGTACAGCAGGATGTGCTGGGCCACTCGGATCTGCGAAGCACCGGCGGAGATGTCCACGCCCCACGAGATGGTCGGCGACGCGAGGCCGAGACCCAGGTAGGACAGGGTGGCCTCCGCCGCGATGTATCCGCCGAGCGCGATCGTGGAGACCACGATCACCGGGGCCATGGCGTTCGGCAGGATGTGCCGGAACAGGATCCGGGTGGTGCCTGCGCCCAGCGCCTTGGCGGCGTGCACGTAGTCCGCCTGCTTCACGGTGATGACCGCTCCGCGCATGACGCGGTTGATCTGCGTCCAGCCGAGGAAGGCCAGGGCGAAGACGACCGTCCACACGGTGCGGTCGGTGAAGGCCTGGAGGACGACCATCGCGCCGAGCAGGAACGGGATGCCGAAGAAGATGTCGGTGACGCGCGACATGATCGCGTCGGTCACGCCGCCGAAGTAGCCGGCGATCATGCCGGTGATGCCGCCGAGCACGGTGACGATCGCGGTCACGGAGATCGCGACGATGACCGAGGCGCGGGTGCCGTAGACGAGGCGCGCGTAGACGCTGCGTCCCTGGCCGTCCCAGCCGAGCCACTCGGGAGAGCCGACCTTGCCCAGTTCCGGCTTGCCGAGGAAGTGGTGGACCAGGTCGCCCTTGGTGGGGTCGATGCTGGTGAACCAGCCCGGGAAGGCGGCGATCACGAGGAGCACGAAGATCAGCGCCGAGGAAATGACGAAGTACGGGTTGCGACGCAGGTCGGCCCAGGCGTCGCCCCAGAGGCTGCGGGCCTTCTCGGCCTTCACCGGCTCCACCGGGGCGCCGGGCGCCGCCGAGGTCTCGGCCGCCACGATGTCGGTCTTGGTCAGATCAGGCATACCGGATCCTCGGGTCCATGACCGCGTAGAGGAGGTCGACGAGCAGGCTGGCTATCAGGTAGACCACGACGAGGACGGTGACGACACCGACCACGGTCTGGCCTTCGCGGCGGACGACCGATTCGTAGATCAGACCGCCGACGCCGTGGACGTTGAAGATGCCTTCGGTGACGAGGGCACCGCCCATCAGGGCGCCGATGTCGGTGCCGAGGAACGTGACCACGGGGATCATCGAGTTGCGCATGAGGTGCACACCGATGACGCGGCGCTTGGGCAGGCCCTTGGCCACGGCGGTGCGGACGTAGTCCGCGCGCAGGTTCTCGGCCATCGAGGTGCGGGTCAGGCGGGCCACGTAGGCGAGCGAGAGCGAGCCCAGCACGATGGCCGGCGCGAGCAGTTCGCCCCAGGTCTCGTCGTTGCTGACGTTCGGCTCGATCCAGCCGAGCTGGAAGGCGAACACCGACTTGACGATGAAGCCGAGGACGAACACCGGCATCGAGATGATCAGCAGGGTGAGGACGAGGATCAGGTTGTCGGCCCACTTGCCGGCCTTGAGACCGGCGACGATCCCGAGGGCCAGGCCCAGGACGATCTCGATCGCGAAGGCCAGGAAGGCCAGGCGCAGGGTGACCGGGAACGCGGCCCCGACCACTTCGGTGATCTCACGTCCACTGCGGATCTGGGATCCGAAGTCGAAGTGGAACAGGATGCCGGTGATGTAGTTCCAGTACTGCTGCCAAAGCGGCAGGTCCAGACCGTGCTGGTGACGCAGGGCGGCCAGCGTTGCGGGGTCGGTGCCCTTGTCCCCGAAGAGTCCGGCCACGGGGTCGCCGGGCAGGCTGTACACCATCAAAAAGATGAGCAGGGTCGTCCCGAAGAAGACCGGGATCATCTGGAGCAGTCGTCGTGCGACATAGCGCCCCATCATGCCTCCGTAGAAGATGCGGCAGGCGCAGCCGGACGGGCCCTTTCGCCACGCACGCGCGTGACGGTTCCGTCACTGCGTCGCGAAAGGGCCCCCCGGGCGCTGCATGTAGGCCCGGATGTGGGCCGGCTCCCCGCCGGCCCACATCCGTCGAAAGGAATTACGCGGTAGGACTTACTTCTTCTTGACCTCGACCTGGTCGAGGATCGGGTCGCCGTCCTGGGCGTACTTCACGTTCTGGACCTTCTCGGAGTAGCCCGCGTTGACCTTGTAGTACCAGAGCGGGATGGAAGGCATGTAGTTGACGAGTTCCTTCTCGATGGCCTGGTAGGCCTTCACGGACTCGTCGAGGGTCGCGGCGCTGTCGGCCGCGGCGATCTTGGCGTCGAGCTCGGGGCTGCTGAAGCCACCCTGGTTGCCGCCGGCGCCCGTACGGAACAGGTCGCTGATGAAGTTGGCGTTCACCGGGTAGTCGAGGACCCAGCCGGAGCGGTAGATCGACTTGACCTGCTTGGACTTGCGGGCCTGGAGGTCGGCCTGGAAGTCCGGCTTGGCGTCACCGGTGCACTTGACGCCGGTGGCCGAGGTGATGCTGCCGCAGACGGCCTCGACCCATTCCTTGTGACCGCCATCCGAGTTGAACTGGATGAAGATCTCGTTGTTCGGGACGCCGCCGCCCTCGGCGATGAGGGCCTTGGCCTTCGCCGGGTCGAACTTGGTGACGTCACCGGAACCGGTCGGCGTGTAGCCGAGGACGCCCTTGGCGACCCAGCCGGTCGCCGGCTCACGGGTGCCCTGGAGCACGGTCTTGGTGATGGTGTCGCGGTCGATCGCCATCGACAGGCCCTGGATGACCTTCGGGTCGACCTTCTTCGGGGTCTTCCACTGGTCGGCGTAGTACGCGATGGCCAGCGTCTGGACGGCGGAGTACGCCTGGTCCACGGCGCGGTCACCGAGGTCGGCACGGTAGACCGGGAGGTCCTTCGGGCTGATCTGACGCAGGACGTCGACGTTGCCCGACTTCAGGTCCTCGTAGGCGGTCTCGAGGGTGGTGTAGTTCTTGAGAATCACACCACCGTTCTTCGCCTTGTCCGCGCCCTTGTAGTCGTCGAAGCGCGTGAGCTCGATCTGCTTCTTGTGCTCCCACGACTTGAACTTGTACGGGCCGTTGCCGACCGGCTTCTCACCGGCGGCCGCGGGGTCCGCGTAGAACGAGGCGGGCAGCGGGGAGAAGACCTCGTAGCCGAGCTTGTACGCGAAGTACGGCACCGCGTTGGCGAGCTCGATGGTGAAGGTGTTCTCGTCGACGATCTTCAGACCCTCGAGAGCGTCACCGGTGGGCTTGGCGCCCTCGGCCTCGGGGTGCAGGGCCTCGAAGCCCTTGATGTCGGCGAACCAGGACGCGTTGCCCTGCTTGTTGTTGATGTTCGCGGCCCAGTTCCACGCCTTGACGTAGGACTCGGCGGTCACCTTGGTGCCGTCGTGGAAGGTCCAGCCCGGCTTCAGCTTGACGGTCCACAGCTTGCTGTCCGTCGTCGTGACCGACTCGGCGTTCACGTTGACGATCTTGCCGTCGGCGTCGTAGTCGACGAGCTGGGCGAACAGGCCCGACATCGCGATCGAGCCGTTGGACTCCATCGTGTCGGCCGGCTGGAGAAGCTTCTCCGGCTCGCCAACCTCGATCGAGTAGATGCCGTTCGGGTCAACCTCACCCTTGGCGCCGGCTTCCTTGCCATCGCCGCCGCCACAGGCAGTCGCTGCCAGGGCGACGACAATCGCGCCCGCTACCCACTTGGCGCTCTTGGCACCGCGCATGGGTTTCCTCCTCATGAGTCCACTGTCTGATGTGAAGGACACAGGTGTGCTTCGCCGACACCCCTGACGGCGATAGGACCGGTGTCCCGAGTGTGCTCGTGAGTCGACGCTCCCCACAGCGTGTGACCCATTGACCCGAGCTCAATGGAGCCATCCTCAGGGACTGCCTGACCGTAAACCACACTTAAGTGGTCTCGTTTTCACAACATCGCACTACGGCTAAAACCCGAAATCCGGACAAACGGATAGGAGACAGACATGAACGAAACGGACTGTTAGCTCTTCTTCCGGAGTGTCACGGTCGGTATGCGGACACCGGACCGAAACAATCCGCTTGACAAAAGCGAACAGCCCCCTTCGTCACGGTGTACGTGACGGAGGGGGCTGTTCACTGAAGCCCGTACCGGGCAGGACCCAGGTGTGACCTAGGTCCTACGCGACTACTTGCCGGACTTGGCGCGCGACGCGGTGCGCGAGCGGTCCTTCTGGTCCAGGACGACCTTGCGGATGCGGACGGCCTCCGGGGTCACCTCGACGCATTCGTCGTCGCGGCAGAACTCCAGGGACTGCTCCAGGGAGAGCTTGCGCGGGGGCACCACGTTCTCCGTGTTGTCCGCGGAAGCCGCACGCATGTTGGTGAGCTTCTTCTCCTTGGTGATGTTCACGTCCATGTCGTCGGCGCGGGAGTTCTCGCCGACGATCATGCCCTCGTACACCTCGGTGCCGGGCTCGGTGAACAGGACACCGCGCTCCTGCAGGTTGATCATCGCGAACGGCGTGACCGAACCCGAGCGGTCGGCGACCAGCGAACCGTTGTTGCGGGTCACCAGCGGGCCGAACCACGGCTCCAGGCCCTCGTGGATCGAGTGGGCGATGCCCGTGCCGCGCGTACCGGTCAGGAACTCGGTACGGAAGCCGATGAGGCCGCGCGACGGGACGACGAACTCCATGCGGACCCAGCCGGAGCCGTGGTTCGACATGTTGTCCATGCGGCCCTTGCGGACGCCCATGAGCTGCGTGACCGCGCCCATGTGCTCCTCGGGGACGTCGACGGTCATGCGCTCGACCGGCTCGTGCACCTTGCCGTTGATCTCCTGCGTGACCACCTGCGGCTTGCCGATGGTCAGCTCGAAGCCCTCGCGGCGCATCTGCTCGACCAGGATGGCGAGCGCGAGCTCACCACGGCCCTGGACCTCCCAGGCGTCGGGACGCTCGGTCTCCAGGACGCGGAGCGAGACGTTACCGACCAGCTCGCGGTCCAGACGGTCCTTGACCTGGCGGGCGGTGACCTTGCGGTCCTTGACCGCGGACTTGGCGTCCGCGCCCTTGCCGCTGCCGCCGCGGCCGACCATCGGGGAGGTGTTCGTACCGATGGTCATGGAGATCGCCGGCTCGTCGACCGAGATCAGCGGAAGCGCGATCGGGTTCTCCGGGTCGGCCAGGGTCTCGCCGATCATGATGTCGGGGAAACCGGCGACCGCGCAGATGTCACCCGGGCCCGCCACCTCGGCCGGCTTGCGGGTGAGCGCCTCGGTCATCATCAGCTCGGTGATGCGGACGTTGGAGATGGTGCCGTCACGCTTGATCCACGCGACGGTCTGGCCCTTGCGGAGCTCGCCCTGCTCGACGCGCACCAGCGCGATGCGGCCGAGGAAGTTGTCCGCGTCCAGGTTGGTGACGTGGGCCTGAAGGGGGGCCTCCTCGTCGTACACCGGGGCCGGGACGTGCGCCAGGATGGTGGAGAAGAAGGGCTCCAGGCTGTCGCTGTCCGCGGGGACGGTGCCGTCCTCCGGCTTGGTCAGCGAGGCCACGCCGTCACGGCCACAGGCGTAGACGATCGGGAACTCGATCTGCTCCTCGTCGGCGTCCAGGTCGAGGAAGAGGTCGTACGTCTCGTTGACGACCTCGTCGATCCGGGAGTCCGGACGGTCCGTCTTGTTGATGCAGAGGATGACCGGCATCTTCGCCTGCAGGGCCTTGCGCAGGACGAAGCGGGTCTGGGGCAGGGGACCCTCGGAGGCGTCCACCAGCAGGACGACCGCGTCCACCATCGACAGACCGCGCTCGACCTCACCACCGAAGTCGGCGTGGCCGGGGGTGTCGATGATGTTGATCGTGATCGGGGCCGACCCGTCCTTCGGGTGGTACTTCACCGCCGTGTTCTTGGCGAGGATCGTGATGCCCTTCTCACGCTCCAGGTCGTTCGAGTCCATCATGCGGTCGTCGAGGTGCTGGTGGGCGGCGAAGGCACCGGCCTGCTTGAGCATGGCATCGACGATGGTCGTCTTGCCATGGTCGACGTGGGCGACGATGGCGACGTTACGGATGTCGTGGCGCGTGGGCACTTCGGCGCTTCTCCCGGGATCGTGGATGGCGACGCGTACGGTCCGGCACGCGCGCCTCGACCGGGCGGAAAACCTGCCACGGCCTTACCCCATCGTACGTCGGCTGGCGGGAACCGCCTGCCGGGGGGTCTGTCAAGAGGCCGGACGACTGAGCAAAGCGGGGTCCTGGGTGGGGGGACCCGACCATGGGTGGAGCCGGTAAACACGCGGGTCAACGGGTACGTACGACCTTGCCCGCCGGGCGAACCGGCGGGCAAGGGACTTGAGTCACATCTGAGCTTGAGACCTTCGAATCAACCCCGGATGCACCGCTTCGTCATCAGTTCTTCTTGTCGCTCTTCTTCGCCGCGGCCGTCTTCTTCCAGCCGATGTCCTGGTAGCGCGGGGCTCCGAGGCCGAAGGCGCCCGCGTTGGTGAGTCCGGGCTTCACGGCGACCAGCTCGGGGCGCTGGTAGAGCGGGATGGACCCGGCCGTCGCCCAGATCCGGGCGTCCGCCTTGCGCATCAGCTCGCGGGCGGCCGCCTCGTCCAGCTCGCCGAGCGCCTGGTCGAAGAGCTGGTCGATGTGGTCGGTGCCGACCCGGGTGTAGTTCTGTTCGACCAGCAGCGAGCCGTCGGCGGCCGGCTCCGGCTTGGCGAAGATGGGCCGGGCGTCGGTGGCCGGGTAGGCGGTCGCGGGCCACGAGTACAGCGCCAGGTCGTACTGACCCGAGGCGATGTGGTCCTTGAAGAAGCTCTCGTCGGCCACCTTGGTCAGCTCGGTCTGCACGCCGACCTTCTGGAGCATCTGCGAGATCCGCTCGCCGACCGTGCGCAGCGCCTCCGACCCGGGGCCGGCCGGCAGGACGAAGCGCAGGGTGAGCGGCTTGCCGTCCTTGGCGAGCACGTTGCCGGAGGTGCGTACGGCCTGCTTGGCGGGGGCGGGGGCGGCGCTCGCCTGGACCTCCGCCGGTTCGGCGGCGGCTTCGGCGTCCAGGGCCGGGCTGCGCTTGCCGTCGTCCACAGCATCGGCCTGGGCCTCGGCCTGGGTGCGCAGGGACTGCTCCTGGAGGGCCGCGAACGGGGCCGGTGCGAGCACCGGGGAGGGGCGGTTCTGCCCGCCCTCCGCGAAGGCGTCGGCGTCCACGATCTCGCCGTCCTGGGCGGGGCGGCCGTACCGGCCTTCGGGCACGTCCGTGCCGGCCGGGTCCTCGGGGCCTTCGGGACGGTCGTCGGGGTGGGCGGCGCGCAGGGCGGCGGCTCCGGCGCGGGCGGCGTCGCCGGGCTTGCCGTCGTCCTGGCCGACGATGTAGAGGCCGTCGTTCCCGGTGCCCGGGCCCGATGCCGGGACCGCCGGGGTCTTGGAGTCGTCCGTCCCCTTGGCGGCCTCGGAGCCCGCCTTCGCGCCCGCCGGCTCGGTGATCTTGCCGCCCCGGCGCCAGCCGGCGTCCGCGAGCAGGGCCTGCGAGGCCTGGGTGTCCTGGCCGCCGAGGGCGTCGCTGTTGTCGGCGTACGCCTGCTGCCCGGCCAGCGCGAGGTGGCTGCCCACCGGCTTCGCGGGCAGGTCCAGGGGCTTGAGGACGATGTCGGCGAGCGCCTGGCGGTCCAGGGCGCGGGCCACGGCGCGGCGTACCCGCTCGTCGGCGAGCGGGCCGCTCGCGCCGTTCATCGCGAGCTGCGTGTAGGCGGGCTCCAGGGACTTGCGAACGGTGAATCCGCGCAGGGCGCTCTGCTCCTCGGCGTACCGCTTCACCGACTCCGCGTGCTTCTGGCGGGTGGCCTGCGCCTCCTTGGCCTTGTCCTCGTCCGCTCCGAAGGCGAGCGCCCACGACAGGGTGGCCTGGGCGGCCGTCACCGAGGCGGCCGGGCCGTGGGCCCCGTCGGCCTTGGCGGCCGCGCGGCGGGCCAGGGCGATCCGGTCGGCCCCGGTGCGGTCGATCTCCGCCAGGTCGAGCTTGCCGGCGGCCAGCGCGGCCGGGCGTTCGGAGCGGGGCACCGCGGTGAGGACCAGGGTGTCCAGCTTGGCGGGGCTGCCCCACCAGCGCGGGTTGCGGGTCAGCGAGGCCGTACCGGTCTTCTTGTCGATGGCGCCCAGGCCGAACGGTCCCGCGGTGACCTTCAGGGCGCCCCGGGCCCCTTCGTTGAAGCTCTCCGGGGTGCCGGTGACCTGCTTGGGATAGAGGGGGCTGAAGAGGGAGCGCCAGTCGGCGTACGGCCTGACGAAGGTGACCTTGACCTCCAGGTCCGTCTTGCCGCGCTCGATCTTCTCGATCCGGTCGTAGCCGGCGTTGCGCGCCGTCCAGTACGCGGAGTCCTTGCCGTTCAGGGCCCGCCACTGGGCGACGAAGTCGGCGGCGCCGATCTCGCGGCCGTCGCTCCAGACCGCCTGCTGGTTGAGCTTGTAGAGGACGACCTGCTTGGGCTCCCGCTCGACGACCTCGGCCTTCTCCAGGTAGTCGGGGTTGGCCACCGGCCGCCCCTTGCCGTCCAGCACGAACAGCTGGGGCAGTACCGCCCCGGCGATCCGGTTGGTGGTGGCGTCCGCATCGGCCTGGAAGGCATTGAGGGTCCCCGGCATGGAGTCCACGGCCCACCGCAGCACCCCGCCGTCGGCGACCTTGTCGCGGGTGGCGGCCGCGATGTCCTGCCCCGCGGCGGCCGGGCCGCCCTCGTCTTCACCCGCGCCGCAGCCCGCGAGCAGCGGCAGTGCAAGAACTCCCGAGGTCAGGAGCGCCAAGGACCTGCGCCTTCTCTGGGACATGGGTGGTACCTCCGGGACGGGGCGTGGGGGAGCCGTGAAAGGGGATGTTTTGATCACGTTCGGCGGTATATGGAGCTGATCACACTGGGTGCCGAAACCCACTGAAATCGACACCCCGCCACACCCGCCGCAGCCGACCCCCGCCACGCCGCGAACCCCACCCGTGCGGACCAATCCGGCTTGCTTTCCGGGCGGGCGTTCCCCCGTAAGAGGGACGGAAACGGGGGCAGGGAGGGCGCACGGTTCAGGCCTGCGCGCCCGCAATCGCTGCACGTCCCTTCACAACGGGGGACGGGAGGCGCGACACTCGCAGGCGCACATGAGCGTTGCCACCGCACGTCAGCGGAAGTGAGGGCAAATCATGTCCCTGCAAGACGATGTGACCGCCGTACGGCGCAACCTGAACGAGCTGGTCCGCTCGGTGGAGCAGCTGGAGCGGGACGTCGCGAACACGGCCCGTCAGGCACCGGCCGCCCCCCGGCCCCCCGGCGAGGGCGCCATGGTCAGCGTCCCCGACACCCCGTACGACAGTGCGCTGTGGACGGACGTCGACGACGAAGGCGTCGGCGCCCGCGACCGCCGCGCTCCCTGACCCGCCTCGCCCGCGACCCGCCCCTCCCGCACACCCCACCCGCCCCACCGGATCCGGTCACCCGCAGCGACGGGCGGACGGGCCTCTTGGGCACCCCTCATCACTCCACCCGGAGTCCCTCTTGGCCACAGGCACCCAACCATCCCCACAGCGGCCCGGCGGCGTCCACGACGCCTCGCGGGCCGCGATCGAGGCCCGGCACCTGCGGACCGACCGGTGGTGGCTCTCCCCCGCCGGCACCGCGGCCGGGCTGCTCGCCTTCATCGTGTACTCGACCTGGCGGGCCTTCGCCAACGCCGACTACTACGCGGCGCCGTACGTCTCGCCCTTCTACTCCCCGTGTCTCGCGGAGAACTGCGAGGAGATGCGCGGAGGCCCGAACCTCGACCTCCTCGGCAGCTGGTGGGGCCTGTCCCCCGCGCTGCTGATCCTGGTCTTCCCGCTCGGCTTCCGGCTGACCTGCTACTACTACCGCAAGGCCTACTACCGGGGCTTCTGGGCCTCGCCACCGGCCTGCGCCGTCGCCGAGCCGCACGGCTCGTACAGCGGCGAGACCCGCTTCCCGCTGATCTTCCAGAACATGCACCGGTACTTCTTCTACGCGGCGCTGCCGGTCGCGGGCATCCTCACGTACGACACCGTGCTGACCTTCCGCGACGAGAACTACGCGTGGGGCCACATGGGCCTCGGAACCCTGCTGTTCCTGCTCAACATCGGGCTGATCTGGGCGTACACGCTGTCCTGCCACTCCTGCCGGCACATCATGGGCGGCCGCCTCAGGCACTTCTCCAAGCACCCGGTCCGCTACCGCCTGTGGGGCTGGATCAGCCGCCTCAACTCCCGTCACATGCAGCTGGCGTGGGCCTCGCTGATCAGCGTGGCCCTGTGCGACTTCTACGTGTACCTGCTGGCCAGCGGCGCCTTCACCGACCCGAGGATCTTCTAGATGACCCAAGTGGAACGGCAGCAGTGGGACGTGGTCGTGGTCGGCGCGGGCGGCGCCGGCCTGCGGGCCGCCATCGAGGCGCGCGAGCGGGGCTCCCGCACGGCCGTGATCTGCAAGTCCCTCTTCGGCAAGGCCCACACCGTGATGGCGGAGGGCGGCATCGCCGCCTCCATGGGCAACGTCAACGAGGGCGACAACTGGCAGGTGCACTTCCGCGACACCATGCGCGGCGGGAAGTTCCTGAACCAGTGGCGGATGGCGGAGCTGCACGCCAAGGAGGCCCCGGACCGGGTCTGGGAGCTGGAGACCTGGGGCGCGCTCTTCGACCGCACGCCCGACGGGAAGATCTCGCAGCGCAACTTCGGCGGGCACGAGTACCCGCGGCTCGCCCACGTCGGCGACCGGACCGGGCTGGAGCTGATCCGCACCCTCCAGCAGAAGATCGTCCAGCTCCAGCAGGAGGACTTCAAGGAGTACGGGGACTACGAGGCCCGGCTCAAGGTCTTCCAGGAGTGCACGGTCACCCGCGTGTTGAAAGACAGCAGTCTGAAGGACGGGGAGAGGGTCTCGGGCACCTTCTGCTACGAGCGCGAGACCGGGCGGTTCTTCGTCCTGGAGGCCCCGGCGGTGGTGCTCGCCACGGGCGGGATCGGGAAGTCCTTCAAGACCACTTCCAACTCCTGGGAGTACACCGGCGACGGCCACGCGCTGGCCCTGCTCGCCGGGGCCCCGCTGCTGAACATGGAGTTCGTGCAGTTCCACCCGACCGGCATGGTCTGGCCGCCCTCGGTGAAGGGGATCCTCGTCACCGAGTCGGTGCGCGGCGACGGCGGGGTGCTGCGCAACAGCGAGGGCAAGCGGTTCATGTTCGATTACATCCCGGACGTCTTCAAGGAGAAGTACGCGCAGTCCGAGGAGGAGGGCGACCGCTGGTACGAGGACCCGGACCACAACCGGCGCCCGCCCGAGCTGCTCCCCCGCGACGAGGTGGCCCGCGCCATCAACTCCGAGGTCAAGGCCGGGCGCGGTTCCCCGCACGGCGGGGTGTTCCTCGACGTGTCCACCCGGATGCCGGCCGAGAAGATCAAGCGGCGGCTCCCGTCGATGTACCACCAGTTCAAGGAGCTGGCGGACGTGGACATCACCGCCGAGCCGATGGAGGTCGGCCCGACCTGTCACTACGTGATGGGCGGCATCGCGGTCGAGTCCGATACGGCCGCCACCCTCGGGGTGCCGGGCCTGTTCGCCGCCGGTGAGGTCGCGGGCGGGATGCACGGCTCGAACCGGCTCGGCGGGAACTCCCTCTCCGACCTGCTGGTCTTCGGCCGCCGCGCGGGACTGCACGCCGCCGAGTACGCGGCGCGCGACGCCCCGGCCGTGGGCGGGCGGCCCGAGGTGTCCCAGGCGCAGATCGACGCGGCGGCCGCGGAGGCGCTGGCCCCGTTCCATGCCGCCGAGGGCGCGGAGAACCCGTACACACTGCACCAGGAGCTCCAGACGGCCATGAACGACCTCGTCGGGATCATCCGCCGCGAGGGCGAGATGGCCCAGGCACTGGAGAAGCTCGCGGCCCTGCGCGTACGGGCCTCCCGGGCCGGGGTCGAGGGGCACCGGCAGTTCAACCCGGGCTGGCACCTCGCCCTGGACCTGCGCAACATGCTGCTGGTCAGCGAATGCGTGGCCCGCGCCGCCCTGGAACGCACCGAGAGCCGGGGCGGGCACACCCGCGAGGACTGCCCGGCGATGGAGCGGTCCTGGCGGCCCGTGAACCTGCTGTGCCGGCCCGTCGACCCCGCGCCCTCGGATCCGGCCGCGGACCGGATCGAGCTGACCCGGGTGCGCACCGATCCCATCCGATCCGACCTGCTCGCGCTCTTCGAGAAGGAAGAGCTGGTCAAGTACCTCGCCGAAGAGGAGCTCTACGAGTGAGTAGCTACGATGCCGCGTTCCGGATCTGGCGGGGCGACGCGGAGGGCGGTGAGCTGCGCGATTTCACCGTGGAGGTGCACGACGGGGAGGTGGTCCTGGACATCGTCCACCGGCTCCAGGCCACCCAGGCCTCCGACCTCGCGGTGCGGTGGAACTGCAAGGCGGGCAAGTGCGGTTCGTGCAGCGCGGAGGTCAACGGACGGCCGCGGCTGATGTGCATGACGCGCATGTCGACCTTTTCCCGCCAGGAGACGATCACCGTGACCCCGCTGCGCGCCTTCCCGGTCGTTCGCGACCTGGTGACGGACGTGTCCTTCAACTACCAGAAGGCGCGCGAGGTGCCCGCCTTCGTGCCGCCCGCCGGGGTGGCGCCGGGCGAGTACCGGATGCAGCAGATCGACGTGGAGCGCTCGCAGGAGTTCCGCAAGTGCATCGAGTGCTTCCTGTGCCAGGACACCTGCCACGTGGTGCGTGACCACGAGGAGAACAAGGTGGCCTTCGCCGGTCCGCGCTTCCTGATGCGGGTGGCGGAGCTGGACATGCACCCGCTGGACGCGGCGGCCGAGGCGGGCCTGGACCGCAAGCGCACGGCGCAGGAGGAGCACGGGCTCGGCTACTGCAACATCACCAAGTGCTGCACGGAGGTCTGCCCCGAGGGCATCAAGATCACCGACAATGCCCTGATCCCGCTGAAGGAGCGGGCCGTGGACCGCAAGTACGACCCGCTGGTGTGGCTGGGGAACAAGATCGGCCGTCGCTCCGGTCAATAGCCGCCCCCAATCGTTCACTCGGCAGGACAGAATGCCCCCTGAGCAACGTCGTTGACGTGACGTCAGGGGGCATTCGCGGTGCGGGTGGGGGATGAGCTGGCGGGCCGGTACCGCCTCGAGCAGCGGCTCGGCCGGGGCGGCATGGGCGAGGTGTGGCGCGCGCACGACACGGCGCTGGACCGGGCCGTGGCGGTCAAGCTGGTGCTGGAGGCGATGGCGAGCGAGCAGGTGGTCGTACGCTTCCGGCGCGAGGCCACCATCGGGGCGCGGCTCCAGCACCCCGGCATCACGGTCGTGCACGACGTGGGCCAGGAGGACGGACAGCTCTTCATCGTGATGGAGCTCCTCGTGGGCGAGGACCTGGCCGCCACGCTGTCCCGGTCACCGGGCGGGCTGCCGGTGGAGTCCGCGCTGGAGCTGGCCGCCCAGACCGCCGAGGCCCTCGCCGTCGCGCACGAACAGGGCGTCGTCCACAGGGACCTGAAGCCGGCCAACCTCTTCCTGCTGCCCGACGGCCGGCTGAAGATCTGCGACTTCGGCATCGCACACTCCGCCGACGCCACGGCCGGCTGGACGGTCACCGGCGGATGGCTCGGAACCGCCCCCTACATGGCCCCCGAGCAGTGGCGCGGTGAACACGTCGACGCGCGGTGCGATCTGTACGCCCTGGGGTGCGTGCTGTACGCCCTGCTGATCGGGCATCCGCCCTTCGGCCAGGCCGGGGGGAACCTCGCGCTCCTGCGCCGGCACCTCGAGGACCCGCCGCTCCCGCTGCGCGAGGCCGGGGTGCCGGTCGCGCCGGAGGTGGACCGGCTGGTGCTGCACCTCCTGGCCAAGGCCCCGGCGGACCGGCCGGAGTCGGCGGCCACGGTGGCGAAGGCGCTGCGGGGGCTGGCGGGGCCCTCTCCCGCGGCTTCCGCGGCCCGGCCGGAGCCGGCCCCCCGTGCGCCGGCCGATCCCCCGCACTCGTCCGCTCCGGGGGCCCAGGCCACCCCGGCTGCCCCGGCTGACGCTCCTGCCGCCTCGTCCGGGCCGGTGTCCGCGTCCGCTGCCGGGACGGAGGCGGTTCCCGCCGCCGTACGGGAGTTGGTACGGGAGTTGCTGCGGGACGCCGAGAGCGCCCTCGGGGGCACCCCGCCGGGCGACGGGTCGCGCGTCGAGGTGCTCGCCGTCGCCGCCGACGCCGCGGCCCGCTTCGACGCGGAGCTCGCCGGCCGGCTGCTGGCCGAGGCAGAGCTCGCGGCGTGGAGCGAGTGCGCCCATCAGGACGATTCGCTGCCCGCGTGGGCCGACGGGGCCCAGGTGGCCCGGCGGCTGACCGATCTGGCCGCGGCCACCGCCGCGCACGCCCCGGCGCGGGCGCGGCGGCTGCTGACGGACGCGCAGCAGGCGCTGTTCACCGTGCCTGCGGCCGGCCGCGCGGGCCCGCTGGGAGCCGTGGCCCAACAGCTGGCCGGGCTCGCGCCCGAACAGGCCGCACGGATCGCCGAGTACCACTTCTCGGGAGGTCCGGCCGGGAAGCGGCTGCACGCCCGCATCGACACGGCTCTCGCGGCGGCCGATCCCGTCGAGGCCGAGCTCCGGCTGGCCGCCATCGCGGATCCCGCCCTGCGCGGGGCCGCCACCTACGACCTGGTGCTGGCCGTCGCCCCCGGCGACCTGGCGGCGGCCCTGCGCCTCAGCGAACGGATCGGCTCCGCCGGGGGCCGGCTGCTGGCGCTGTGCCAGGTGGCGCACGACCGCGCCGAAGCCGGGGACGCGGTGGCCGGGGCCGTGGCCCTGGAGCAGGCCGAGGAAGAGCTGCCCCGGTTCCTGGAGGAGCGGGCGGCCTGGCTGCGCGAGGAGTCGGCGCACCACACCGAGCAGGGGCGGCTCGTCCAGGCAGAACGGCTGCGCACCCGGGCCGCGAACCTGCTGGGCCGCCACCCGCGGACGGCCGACGACGAGAAGGCCGGGCACGCGCTGGACTCACTGGCGCGGGCCCGGGCCGCCGTCGAGCAGGTCTCCCGTCCCCCGCTCGCCCCCGAAGCGGCACGGGAGCGCGCGGACCTGGCCCGGAGCTTGCCCGAGGCGGCGGACCGGGCCCGCGCGCTGGCCCGTATCGCCCGGGAGTGCGTGGCGACGGGCCGAGCACCCTGGCTCGCGGAGCTCTCGGCCGACCCGGGGAGCCCGCCACCGCCCGGGACGGCGGTCCTGGGCGTACCGGACACGGTGAGCGTGATCGCGCACGGGGAGGGCCTCTTCGCCATCCAGTCCAACCCGTCCTTCTACGGGCCCGGCCGGACCATCTCCGCGGCCGCCCGGTCCCTCTCCATCGGGTCTGGCCGGCCCGTTGCCGACCCCTCCGCCGACTCGGTCCCCGTGCCGCCCGCGCGCCGGCCCTCTCCCGGGGTGCGGGCGTGGCAAACGGGCGCGGTACCGGAGACCCTGCACGCCGCCGGCGCCCATGTGGTGTGGCAGGCGGGCACGGAGGTGGGCTGCGTAAGGACCGACGCCGGCCTGACCCGCTGGACGGCCCACGCCGACGAGGGCGCGGCCGCACCGCCGCTGCCCGGGACCGACCCGGTGGCGGTGTCCGCCCTGGCGGACACCGCCACGGTCTACGTCCAGGTGAAGCGGCGCGGCGCGCACGAAGTGAGGCTGCTGGCGCGCGAGCCGCGCGACGGGCGAGTGCGGTGGTGGCGGGACCTGCCCGGCGGATCACTGATGCGGGCGCTCGGGCCGGTGCTCGTGCACGGAGGTTGGGGCGTCGTGACCGGAGTGGCGGCGATGACGGGCGAGACCCTGTGGCAGCGCTCGACAACGATGGGCGGCGGGGTGGTGGCGGACACGGGAGACGGCCTGGTCATCACCGACGGTGAATACCTGTGCGCACTGGATCCGACCACCGGACGGTCGCCGTGGGCCCAGCTCCGGGGCGGGGAGGCCTTCGAGCGCACCCCACTGGGGCTCGTGCACGTGCTGGACGGCAGGGTCGTACGGGCCCTGGACCGCGGCACGGGTCTGGAAGTGTGGCAGGTCAACCTGTACGAAGACCCGGACCCCAGCCGCGCATGGCCCGTCGTGCTCGTCGGGCACGGCACGGTCTTCGCGTCCGTCCGCCGGCGGAGCGGGTACGACGTGGTCTACGCGCTCGACGCCGAGACAGGGACACGGCGCTGGCAAGCCCCTCTCGAACTGCTGGGCCTGCGGCCCGGCGGGCTGTACGTCAACGTGCCCCTCGGCCGTCGGCGCGGACTGCTGAACCGCTCGACGGGTCCCTCCATCGCGGTTCTCGACCCGATGACGGGCAAGATCCGCCGACGGTGGGAGCACCCGCACATCACGGCCGGCGGCAGCGTCCTGGCCGGCGACCACCTCGTCCTCTCCCGCCCGGAGCTCACGGCGTACGGCCTGCCGTAGCCGGGCCGGTGGCCTCCGGGTGCGGGGGCACTGAACCACCCATACCCTCCGAAATGTGACTCCGCCGAAGAGCAGGACGAAGAGACGCACGAAGAGCCGCACCGCCCCCGGGATACCCGTCCGGACCGGTCTCGCACTCGCCGGCGCGCTGCTCGCGCTCACCGGCTGGGCGACGGCCGCCGCCCCGGACGCCCGGGCCGACGACCCCGTCACCCTGTCCCAGCAGGGGCAGATCACCGACCGGGTGGGCGCCCTGGGCGACCGCAAGGCCGAGGTCACCGCCGCGCTGGACAAGCTGTACGCCGACCGGAAGGTCCAGCTGTTCGTCACGTACGTGCGCGACTTCTCCGGCCGGTCCGCGCAGAGCTGGGCCGACGCCACCGCACAGAAGAACGGCCTCGGCCAGAACGACGTCCTGCTGGCCGTCGCCACCGGCGCCAGGCAGTACGCCTATTCGGCCGATGTCGACTCCGGATTCACCAAGGAGCAGCTCGCGGCGGTCGCGCAGACCGCCATCGAGCCGGCGCTCAGGCAGAACGACTGGGCGGGCGCCGCGATCGGCGCCGCCGACGGCTATGACGCCGTCCTGGGCGGACAGCCCGTACCCGTGCCGGCGGTCGTCCCCGGCGAGGCCGACCCCGGAGGCGCCGCGGCGGGCGGCGGCGAGAGCGGCGCCGGGGACTTCGTCCTCCCGGTGGTCGCGGTCGGCGCGGCCGGCGCCCTCGGCGCGTACGCGTACACCCGCCGCAAGCGCAAGCAGGCGGGCGGCAGCGGCGGCTCGAAGACCACCGGCTGGTCCGGGCAGGGCCCCGCCCCGCTCTCCCTGCCGGAGCTGGACACCAAGGCCAAGGCCCTGCTGGTGGAGACCGACGACGCGATCCGCACCAGCACCGAGGAACTCGGTTTCGCCACAGCGCAGTTCGGCGAGGAAGCGGTGTCGTCCTTCACGCAGGCGGTGGAGTTCGGGAAGAGCGAGCTGACGGCCGCGTTCCGGCTGCGCCAGCAGCTCGACGACGCGTACCCGGAGGACGACGCCACCCGCCGCCGGATGCTCGACGAGATCGTGGCCCGCTGTACGGAGGCGAGCCGGCGGCTCGACGCCGAGTCGGCGGACTTCGACCGGCTGCGGGACCTGGAGAAGAACGCCCCGCAGGCGCTCGAAACCGTGGAGGCCCACTTCCGGGCCCTGACGGGCCGTACGACCATCGCGGAGGCCACCCTCACGGCGCTCGGCCGCCAGTACGCGGACTCCGCGGCGGCGCCGGTCGCCTCCAACCCCGAACAGGCCAAGGACCGGCTGCTGTTCGCGACGACCAGCCTCGGCGAGGCCCGCGCCGCCATCGGCACCGGCGACAACGGCAAGGCCGCCGTGCACGTCCGGGCGGCCGAGGGCGCGGTGGACCAGGCGGCCACCCTGGTCGACGCGGTGGAGCGGCGCGCGCAGGAGCTGGCGGAGGCCGCCGGGAAGCTGACGGGCGCGCTCAACGAGACGGACACGGACCTCGCCGACGCGAGCGGACTGCTGTCCGGCACCGCCGAGGGCACCTCGACCGCCGATCTGCGCGGCCGGATCAGCCGGGCGCAGGCCGTACTGGCCGACGTACGGCAGGAGCAGAGCGCCGGCCGGTACGACCCGCTGGACGCGCTGCGCCGCGTGGAGGAGGCCGACGCGGCCCTCGACGAGGCGCTGGCCGGGGCCCGCGAGCGGGAGTCGGGCCGGCAGCGGGCCGCGGCCCTGCTCGACCAGGCCCTGCTGACGGCCCGCAGCGCGATCGGCGCGGCCACGGACTACATCACCACCAGCCGGGGTGCGATCGGCAGCCAGGCCCGTACCCGGCTGGCGGAGGCCCAGCGCCACCTGGAGCGGTCCACGTCCCTGGCGGGCTCGGACCCGGCGGGCGCACTCGCCGAGGCCCAGCAGGCGGACTCGCTGGCGCGCCAGGCGCAGCAACTGGCCGAGCAGGACGTACGGGGCTACCAGAACCCGTACGGCGGTGCCGGCCGGCAGCAGGGCGGCGGCATGGGCGGCGCGGTGCTCGGCGGGATCATCCTGGGCGAGATCCTGGGCGGCGGCGGCCGCGGCGGAGGCGGCTTCGGCGGAGGGGGCGGGGGCGGCTTCGGCGGCGGCTTCGGCGGAGGGGGCGGCGGCGGGCGCGGACCCGGCTCCTTCGGCGGCGGCGGCACGCGCGGCCGGATGGGCGGCGGCGGCCGCTTCTGACGCACACACCGCTTGCCGGGGGCCTCGCGGCCACCCCCTTCGCAGGGACCTTCCCCTCGTTCCCTCGTTCCCTCGTTCCCTCGTTCTCCGCTCCCTCGTGTTCCCCCGTTACCCCATCCCCCGCTTTCCCGTCCCCAAGGAGACCCCGCACATGAGCAAGCAGAGCATCCTCGGCCGCGTCACCCAGCTCGCCAAGGCCAACATCAACTCCCTGCTGGACCAGGCGGAGGACCCGCAGAAGATGCTGGACCAGCTCATCCGCGACTACACGAACAACATCTCCGAGGCGGAGCAGGCCGTCGCCACCACCATCGGCAATCTGCGGATGCTGGAGGCGGACCACAAGGAGGACGTGGACGCGGCCGCGGAATGGGGCGGCAAGGCCCTCGCGGCGAGCAAGAAGGCCGACGAGCTGCGGACGTCCGGGTCGGCCGCAGACGCCGACAAGTTCGACAACCTCGCGAAGGTCGCCCTCGGCCGCCAGATGCAGTCGGAGAAGGAGGCGAACACGGCCGCGCCGACGATCGCCGCCCAGACCGAGGTGGTGGACAAGCTGAAGTCGGGCCTGGACTCGATGAAGACCAAGCTGACGGAGCTGACGGCGAAGCGCGACGAGCTGGTCTCGCGGGCCAAGACCGCGCAGGCCCAGAACACGATGATGGACGCGGTCAAGAACATCGACGTGATGGACCCGACCAGCGACATCAACCGCTTCGAGGAGAAGGTCCGCCGCGAGGAGGCCATGGCCCTGGGCAAGCAGGAGCTGGCCGCCTCCTCCCTGGACGCCCAGTTCGAGTCCCTGGACGACCTCGGCAAGACCTCGGAGATCGAGGCCCGGCTGGCCGCCCTGAAAGCGGGCAAGGCCGCCTGAACGTCCTGCCGGTGCGGGCCGCTTCCTTCCGGGGGCGGCCCGTACGCGTGTGTCACCGGGGGCTGCGGACCCCGACGCCGGGGACCCGGCCCCGCTCACCCGGCCCCGCTCACCCGTACATGCTCACCCGTACATGCTCAGCAGTTGCTCCGCCGACAGTTCCGTCACCGATTCCGCCACCGCGCCCGGGAGCGGGAGCTCGAACCAGACCGTCTTGCCCCGGTGGGTGCGGCGGGTGCCCCAGCCCGCGGAGAGCAGACCGACCAGCTGCAGGCCTCGGCCGCCCTCGTCGGTGTCCCGTGCCCGGCGGCGGCGGGGCTGGACCAGGTTGGCGTCCCAGACCTCGCAGACCAGGGTCCGGTCCAGCAGGAGGCGCAGCCGGATCTCGCCCTCTCCGTAGCGCAGGGCGTTGGTGACGAGCTCGCTCACCAGGAGTTCCGTGGTGTCGAGCAGTCCCTCCAGGCCCCACGCGGGCAGTTTCGCCCGGGCCAGCTCGCGGGCCCGGCCCACCGAGCGGGCCTCGCGCGGGAGCTGCCAGTCGCCGACCGCGTCCACCGGAAGGCCCTGGACCCGGGCCATCAGCAGCGCGATGTCGTCCTCTCCGTGCCGGGTGTCCAGGGTGTTCAGGACGTGGTCGCAGACCTCCTCCAGGGGGCGCGACGGATCGGCCAGCGCGTCCCGCAGGCCGCGCAGGCCCTCCTCCAGCGGATGGGTCCGCGATTCCACCAGCCCGTCGGTGTAGAGCGCGAGCAGGGCCCCCTCGGGGAGTTCGACCTCGACCTCCTCGAAGGGTTCCCCGCCGACGCCCAGCGGCATCCCGGTCGGGATCTCCAGGAGCAGTCCGGGGCGGGGCGTACCGCCCTCCTCCACCGGCTCGACCAGCACCGGCGGCATGTGGCCGGCGTTGGCGATGGTGCAGCGCCTGGTGACCGGGTCGTAGACGGCGTAGACGCACGTCGCGAGGTACACCTCGGAGCGGTCGGCGTCCCGGGAGTGCAGGGCGGCCCGGGAGGCCTGCTGGGAGCCGCCGGGCGCGCCGAGGCCCCGGGCGATCTCGTCCAGCGCGGTCAGCACCTCCGCCGGTTCCAGGTCCAGCAGCGCGAGGGTTCGTACGGCGGTGCGCAGTTCGCCCATGGCGACGGCGGCCCGCAGTCCGCGGCCCATGACGTCGCCGACGACCAGCGCCGTGCGGTGCCCGGGCAGCTCGATGACGTCGAACCAGTCGCCGCCGACCTCGGTGGCGGCGTTGCCCGGCAGGTAGCGGCAGGCGATGTCGAGTCCGGCGGCCTCCGGGTCGCCCGGGGGCAGCAGGCTGCGCTGGAGTATCAGCGCGCGCTCGTGTTCGCGCCGGTAGAGCCGCGCGTTGTCGATGCAGACGGCGGCGCGCGCGGCGAGCTCCACCGCGACCGCCCGGTCGCGTTCGCCGAAGGGCTCGCTGCCCTTGGTGCGGGAGAACTGCGCGAGCCCGACCACCGTGTCGTGCGCGACCAGCGGGACCACGAGCGTGGACTGCACGAGGTCCCCGGACTCGGGTCCGCCGCCCTCCACGAGCCGCGGCCGCGCCGTGCGCAGGGCGAAGGCCCCCGGCGAGCCGGCCGGGTACCGGTGCACCTCCCCTACGGAGACCAGCGCGCCCGGACCGGACAGCGGCGCGTCCGACACGGCCGAGGAGAAGGCCACTCGCCGCAGGGGCGCCGAGGGCGCGCGTCCGGGTCCGTAGCCGGGCAGGCTGGGAACGCCGGGGCCCTGCGGGCGGGCGGGGCGGTCGTCGTCGCCGAGCAGCAGGCCCTGGTAGAGGTCGACCGCGGCCAGGTCGCAGAAGCCGGGGACGGTGACGTCGAGGAGTTCGCGGGCGGTGGTCTCCAGGTCGAGGGAGTTGCCGATGCGGTGTCCGGCCTCGTTGAGCAGGGCCAGGTTCCGCCGGACCCCGGCGGCCTCGCGGGCGGCGAGGTGGCGGCGGGTCACGTCGATGCCGATGCCGGCGACCCCGATGGGACGGCCGGTACCGCCGTGCACCCGGTAGAGGTTGATGGACCAGTGCCGGTTGTCCCGGCTGCCGGGGGCGGCGCCGGTGATCTGGAGGTCGTTGACCGAGTCGCCGGTTTCCAGGACCCTGCGCAGGGCCTCGGCCATCCGGTCGGCCTCGTGCGCGGGCAGGTAGTCGTGGACGGTGCGGCCGCGGTGCTCCTCGGCGGCGCCGCCGAAGACGGTCGCGAAGCGGCGGTTGGCCCGCTGCACGGTGAGGTCCGTGCCGAAGAGCAGGAATCCGAAGGGGGATTGACCGAATATCGCCTGCGAGGCGGCCAGATCGGATTCGATCCGGCGCAGCGCGCGTACGTCGACCACGACGCAGAGCGCGGCCCGCTCGGCGGTTTCGGTCTGGGTCGGCATCACATAGATCTCGGCCACCCCGTGCGCACCGTCGCCGCCGGGGATCCGGAAGGGGATCAGACCCGTCCATTCCTTGCCGTCGAGAATCTCGGCCACCCTGCGGTGTGCGCCGGCGCGCAGCTCCGGGGGCATGAAGGCGTCGACGGGGTCACGGCCGACGGCCTCGGCCGCGGTCAGCCCGAAGAGTTCCTCGGCGCGCAGACTCCACTGGTCGATCAGCCCGTCGGGCCCGATCGAGAAGGAAGCGACCTTTATGTAGTCATATATCGAGCCAGGCGGGCTGCTGTGCCACAGGGAGTCGCGCCAGGTCTCCCCGGACGCTCCCCCGGGCACACGGGCCTGATGTGCCTGTACAGGTATCTCGCTCACGCGACCGTCCCCTCCAGCTCACCGCAACCGGACCGGCCATGACCGAAGTATTCAGCACCACGGCGCTCTACGACACGGCCTTCGCGATCACAAAAAGATCCCGTTGTTTTCCAGCCAAGCTTTGTGATCGTCGGCTGCCCCTCACCTTGTTACTCACCAGGAAGAGCCAATTCGAACCACACGGTCTTGCCCGACTTCCCGTGACGGGTCCCCCAGCGCTGTGCGGAGACCGCCACGAGGTGGAGTCCGCGGCCCCCTTCGTCGTCGGGTGCGGCGACGCGCTCGCGGGGTGGATCCGGAAGCGGATCCGAAACCTCCACGAGAAGGGCCGGACCCGAGGGAGCGTCCCGGGCGGCTGGATTGCGCCGTACGAGACGGACTCCGATGGGGCCGGAGGCGTACCTCAGGGAGTTGGTGACCAGCTCGCTGACCAGCAGGACGGTGACGTCGCCGACGGAGTCGAGACCCCAGTCGCGAAGAGTGCCGCGCACCGCGTGGCGGGCGGTGCGGACGGCACCCGGTTCGGCGGGAAAGGCCCATTCGGCGCATTCACCGTCTGTGTCGATCACGCCGATCACTTCCCGGGCCGACTGGCGACCCCAGTCCGGTTCAGCAGGGAACAGAACCTCGAGTACAAGTACGAGATGGGGATTAATAGCGACATACCCGATATTCACGGCGTCGTACCACTCGGGCCCCCACGGACCGGCGCACTGTGGCGCAGACGGCCTAGCGCGTGCGCGTCACGCGCCCCCGCGGCCCCCGCGAACCCCGTCGCGTGCTGCGCCCAGCCGGCGGCCGGCCTCGGCGACGGCCGGGCGGTCCTGGTCGAGCCAGTCCACCGAGTCCAGTTCCTCGGGCCGCAGCCAGCGCAGCTCGTCGTGGTCCTCCAGCGGGAGCGGATCGCCCGAGAGCAGCCGGGCCGTCCACACGTGCAGGACGAGGCCGGGCTTCAGCGGCCACTCCCCCGGGATCCGCTCCAGCGCCTCGGTCTCCACGCCGAGCTCCTCGCGCAGCTCCCGCACGAGCGCCTCGGGTACGGATTCGCCCGGCTCGGCCTTGCCGCCCGGGAGCTCCCAGCGGCCGGCGAGCTCCGGGGGCGCGCTCCGGCGGGCGGCCAGCAGGCGCCCCTCATGACAAAGGGCTCCGCCCACGACCACTCGTACAGTCATGGGCGGAGCCTATGGCAGCGGCGACGGGTGCGCCGCACTGCTCAGTTCCTCGTGCCGGTCCGGCCGGCGGTGCTGTCCTGGCCGAGCCGCTCGATCCAGTAGAGCTGCTTGTGCCCTCTGCTTTCGAGGCTGTCGGCGACCTTCTGGGCCTCGGCCCGGGTGGAGTACCGGCCCACCCGGTAGCGGTTGCCGTTGTCGTCCTCACGTATGACCAGCCACGGGAGCAGGGCACCGCTGTCGTTCATCGCGTTTCACCCTCCGCCGACGTACCTGCCCGGGAAACCGCATTGCGCATATGCCCGAGCCTACGCCCGACCTTTACTCAGCGGATACGGTTTTTCACGAAGAGGTACCTCGCAGGCGTACGCATCCGGCCATGCGTACGAGTGGGCCGTGCGCGCCGGTTCAGAGCCCGCGCACGGTCGGCAGCGGCAGGATCACGGCGCCGCCGGCGCTCTCCTTCCTGCAGACGTCCCCGCAGGTCGCGTCGAGGGAGCAACAGAGCGAGCAGATCGGGCCGGAGACGACCGGGCAGTCGGCGATGTCCGGGAGCTCGTACGCGGACTCGCAGACGGCACAGACGTGCGTGGCGGTGATGTCCGGGACGGTCACGTCCGGGCCGTTGACCGTGTTCGTCCTGGCCAGGTAGTACTTCCCCTTCGTCGCCCAGGCGATCAACGGGCAGAGGACGAGCGCGAGTCCGGCCGCGATGAAGGTGGAGAAAGCCTCCGCGTATGTCCCGAAAAGACCGAAGAAGGCGAGGATAGAGACGGTGGAAGCGATCACCATCGAGCCGAAACCCGCCGGGTTGACCGCGTAGAGGTAGGCCCGCTTGAACTCGATGTACGGCGGGCTGAGCCCGAGCCGCTTGTTGATCACGAGGTCGGCGGCGACGGCGACGATCCAGGCGATGCCGACGTTGGAGTAGAAGCCCAGCAGCTTGCCGAGCATCGCGAACATGTTGAGCTCCATCAACGTCAGCGCGATGCCGAGGTTGAGGAAGATGTACCAGACGCGACCGGGGTGGCGGTGGGTGATCCGGGAGAAGAAGTTCGACCAGGACAGCGAGCCGCTGTAGGCGTTCGTGACGTTGATCTTGATCTGGGACACGATGACGAACAGGGCGGCGACGGGCAGCGCGAGACCGCCGAGCCAGGGGCGCAGCGCCTCCAGCTGCGGGGCGATCGGCTCCAGCGCGTGGGTCTTGCCGACGGCTTCCAGGGCGACGAAGGCGAGGAACGCCCCGCCGAGCTGCTTGGCGGCGCCGATGATCACCCATCCGGGGCCGGCGGCGAGTACGGCGAAGTTCCAGCGGCGGCTGTTGGCCGGGGTCTTGGCGGGCATGAACCGCAGGTAGTCGGCCTGCTCGCCGATCTGCGCGATGAGCGAGAGCGCGATGCCGGTGCCGAAGCCGAAGCCGATCCAGGAGAAGCCGGACCCTGCGCCCTCGGTCCCGCCGAAGTGCGCGAAGGCGCCCCAGGCGTCGGGGGCCTCGAAGGCGAGCACCAGGAAGGGCAGGACCAGACCGATCAGCCAGATCGGCTGGGTCCACGCCTGCACCTTGGCGAGGGCGCCCATCCCCTTGAAGACGATCGGGATGACGATGAGCGTGGTGATCAGGTAGCCGATCTCCACCGGCAGGCCGACGGCCTGGTGCATGGCCTGCGCCATGATCGAGCCCTCGAGCGCGAAGAAGATGAAGGTGAAGGAGGCGTAGATGAGGGAGGTGAGGGTGGAACCGAAGTACCCGAACCCAGCGCCCCGGGTGACCAGGTCCATGTCCAGGCCGTACTTCGCGCAGGCCCGGGCGATCGGGATGCCGGTCAGGAAGATGACGGCGGCGGCCGCCAGGATCGCGGCGGCCCCGCTGGTGAAGCCGTAGGCGAAGACGATGGAGGCGCCGATGGCGAAGTCGGCGAGGTAGGCGATGCCGCCGAGGGCGGTGCCGGCGACGGTGCCGGGGCCCCAGCGGCGGAAGGAGTGGGGCGCGTACCTGAGCGAGTAGTCCTCGCGGCTCTCGTCGGCGGCGAGCTTCGCGTAGCTCCTGCGGGGCGGCGCGGGGGCCGTGGCGGGGGTGACGGTATCGGTCATACCGCCGGAAGGTAGGCCGCCGACGTGACGGCTCGTCACGCTTGGGCATTGCCCGGCGGTTACGCCCCCGGACCCGGCGTGACGGCGGGGTTACGCCCCGCGGACCCCCTGTCCGCCTTCCGGTACCCGGCCGCGGATGCTCCGCCCCACCGCCCCTGCGGCCGCTCCCGCAGATACGTTCCGGCTCGCCGCCGTTGCGGGGACCAGCCCCCGGGAGCTGCGCCGCAGAGGGACCGGGCCCCGCACCCCGCGCGGCAGTGCACCGCGCAGGCGGCCGGGCTGCCCGGGTTCACCTCACCGGCAGGTGGTACGCCAAGCGGTAGCGGTCGGCCGGGACGATGACGTCGGCGGTTTCGACGGCGCGGCCGGACGCGAAGTAAGTGCGCCCGATCACCAGCACCACATGCCCCGGCACCCCGCCGAGCTGCATGTTCTCCTCCGCCAGCCCCGGCCGCGCACCGACCTCCTCGACCACGTTGTCCACGACCACGTCGATCGCGGCCATCCGGTCCACCACCCCGGACCCGCCCAGCGGGCCCTCCTCCGGCAGCATCACCGGGCTCCGGCCGGTCACGGCGAGCGGCTCCCAGGAGGTCGACAGCATCATCACCTCGCCCGCGTCCCGGTAGACGTACCTCGTCCGCATCACCCGCTCGCCCGGTTCGATGCCGAGCCGTTTCGCGATGTCCGCCGGGGCGGCGGCCTGTTCGCTGCTGGAGTCCCAGGTGCCCCGTGCGCCCGCCTCCGCCTGCTCCTGCCGGAAGGGGGTCGAGACCCCGCCGGTGCGGTAGCCGGAGCGGGCGACGCGCCGCGGGACCGGCTGTTCGCGCACGTAGGTGCCGGATCCGGACCGGCCCTCGACCAGGCCCTCCGCCATGAGGACCTTGCGCGCCTCCAGGGCCACCGTGTCGGAGACCCCGTACTCCTCACGGATCCGGGCCTGTGAAGGGAGCCGGGCGTGCGGAGGCAGGGACCCATCGACGATCTTCCGTCGCAGATCACCGGCGACGCGCAGATAGGCCGGCTGCTCGCCGAAAGTCACAGGCCACTCCCATCAGGTTGACAGACAGCTACAGCCTGGCAACCGACGGTTGTCCATCGCAAGCAAGGGCCAGAGTTTCACCCGAAGTGATGAAGCCAGGTCACTCAAACCCACCCGTCACACGGACAACATCGCCTGCTCCACGGACGGCGCCCGGCTCGGCGCACCCGAGCCGTCACCCTGCGGCTCCTCCAGCCACTCCGGCACCGTCGTCGACAGACCGTACGCCCCGCGCAGCGCCTTCTCCGTCGCGACCGGCAGCTCCTCGAGCGCCTGGTCCCAGGCCTTCACGAACCCGTCCCCGGTCGTCGCCTCCGCGGCCCGGCGCCAGTGCCGCCGCGCCGCCTCCACCCGCTCCGCCTGTACTCCCGCCGGCCCGGCCACCTGCGGCCGGGCCTTCGCCGCGTCCAGCATCCGCGCCTCCGCGGCCAGCACCTCGTCCATCTCCCGCGCCCAGGCCCGGTACTCCTCCAGCGCCTCGTCCACGTCCTCGTCGGGCGCGTGGCCCAGCGCCAGATCGGCCTCGTTCATCGCGTGCAGGAAGGCCACCTGGTCCGGTTCCAGCATTCCGGCATCCTTGCGCAGACTGCCCCGCTGCTCCTGCTCCGCCGTGCCGATCACGCACACCAGCCGCCGCTCCCCGTCCTCCCACGTCGCGCGCGAGGGCGCGAAGTAGAACATCTCCGCGTACGGGGGCAGCGCCCAGGTGTCCATCGCGTACGCGTCCTGGGCTCGCCAGCATTCCCGCGCCGTCGACTCCTTCAGCTCCTCCTCGCCGGGGAACCGCGCCCCGCTCAGCGAGTGCGCGAGGGTGACCTCGGCGTCGTGGACCTGCGTACAGGCGATCCGGTACACGAAGGGGTCCTCGGCGAGCAGGTCCCCGCCGGGGACGTTGAAGCAGCTTCCGACGCCCAGCTCCGAGAGGTCGGCCGGCTCGCCCTCGACGTCCTCGTAGGGCTCGGCCGGGCCCATCGCGCGGGCCCGCTCGAAGAAGCCGTCCGCGGCCCACCCGGTGGCGACGACCAGGACTCCGGACAGCAGCACCGACACCACCAGCCCGCAAACGGCCAGCGCCCTGCCGCGCTCGCCCCTCCCGGCGGTCCGACCCCTCCTGCCGGTCTGCACGAGGGCCACGATCGCGAAGACGATGCCCAGGGGCGGGAAGCAGAGCAGCCCGACGAGCAGGGAGGCGAGCGCGAAGCCGTTGAGCGGCGGTGGTCCGTACGCGTACCCCTGCCGGGGCGGCCCGTACGCGTACCCCTGCGGGGGCGGGCCGGACCAGTGGTGCGGGGGCTGCGTGCTCACGGGGCTCCAGAAGCGGGCGTACGAATGCGCGAATAGTACGCAGCGGGGGCGACCGTCGAAACGGTCGCCCCCGCCGGGTTCATCGCGTCACCGACCTCATGGGGGTCAGAACTGGAGCGCCCAGGAGTCGATCTTTCCGGTGTCGATGTTCGCGTTGTCGTTGACCCGCAGCTTCCACACTCCGTTGGCGACCTCGGAGGAGGCGTTGACCGTGACGGACTTGACGATGTTGTCCGCGCTGCCACCGGAGCGGTTGTGCAGGTTGTACAGGGTGCCGTCGGGGGCGACGAGGTCGACCTTCAGGTCACCGATGTACGTGTGGAGGATGTTCACGTCCACCTTGAGCGTGCTCGGGGCGTTGCCGGAGACCCCGCTGACGGTGATCGGCGAGTCGACCGTGGAGTTGTCGGCGATCGCGTAGTCGGCGGTGTTCTCGAAGCGGGTGCCCGGGTTCGGCGGAGTGGTGGTGCCCCCGACGTAGAGCAGGCGGTTCGGGGAGCCGGTGCCGGGGCTGGTCACGACGTTCGGCGTGGCCGCGTTCACCAGGGCCGTGGAGACCTGGGCCGGGGTGGACGCCGGGTTGGCCGCGAGGTAGAGGGCGGCGGCGCCGACCACGTGCGGGGTCGCCATCGAGGTGCCGGAGATGGTGTTGGTCGCGGTGTCGCCGGTGCCCCACGAGGAGGTGATGGAGGAGCCGGGGGCGAAGAGGTCCAGGACGGCGCCGTAGTTGGAGTAGCTCGCCTTGGCGTCGGTGTTGGTCGTGGCGCCGACGGTGATCGCCTCGGTCACGCGGGCCGGGGACTTGGTGTTGGCGTTGGTGGACTCGTTGCCCGCCGCGACCCCGTAGGTGATGCCGCTGGCTATGGAGTTGCGCACGGCGGTGTCCAGCGCGGAGTCCGCGCCGCCGCCCAGCGACATGTTCGCCACGGCCGGCTTGACGGCGTTGGCGGTCACCCAGTCGATGCCGGCGACGACCTGGGCGGTCGTGCCGGAGCCGCTGTTGTCGAGCACGCGCACGCCGACGATCTTCGCCTTCTTGGCCACGCCGTACGAGGTGCCCGCGACGGTGCCGGCGACGTGCGTGCCGTGGCCGTGGCCGTCCTGGGCGGTGTTGTCGTTGTCGATGGCGTCGTAGCCGTCGGAAGCGCGGCCGCCGAGGTCCTGGTGCGTCTTGCGGACGCCCGTGTCGATGATGTACGCCGTCACACCCTCGCCGGCCTTGTCCGGGTAGGTGTAGCTCTGGTTCAGCGGAAGCGCCGTCTGGTCGATGCGGTCCAGGCCCCACGAGGGCGGGTTCGGCTGGGTGGCGTCGACGGTGAACACCCGGTTCTGCACGACGGACTTGACCGCGGGGTCGGCGGCGAGCTTCTTGGCCTGCGCCTCGGACACCTCGACGGAGTAGCCGTTGAGGGCCGCGCTGTAGGTCCGGTCGATCCTCGCGCCGTACCGCTTGGCCACGGCCTTGCCGCTGGCGGCGGTGGAGCGGGCGGCGGAGTCGTTCAGGGTCACGATGTAACTGCCGGAGACGGTGCCCTCCGCGCCGGCGTTCTCGATGACGCCCTGCGGGGCGAGCGGGGCCGCCGAGGCGGGTAAGGCGAGGGCGGCTCCGAGGGCGAGGGCCAGTGTGGCGGTCGCTCCGATGCCGGTGATCTTCCGGCGGGTGTGACGCGTCGCGGACATCTGAGGGGTCCTCCTCATAGGTGGTGCGCTGCGGGGGGTGCGCGGTCGTCGGACCTGTCGCCAGGACATGGCTTTAGCCATGCTCATGACAAGCAATTCGGCTCAACGATGCGCCGCTGACGAAAGGTTGACCCACGGAGTCGCTCCACCACAAGAGGACAACGAACGCGTAACATCCGTGCCATACGTCAGCCATGAACGAGCAAAGGCTCACCGCACATGACGCACGCACTACCCGGCTACGTCTGCGCCGAAGACGGCACCCGCGCCGACGCGCGGACGGCCCCCTGGTGCTGCCCGGTCTGCGGCGGCCCGTGGGACCTCGACTTCGCCCCCGACCCGGCCGCCGTGCTGGATCCCGCGGCCGGCCCCCACTCGCTCTGGCGCTACGGCCCCGCACTGCCGCTGACCGGCGCCTTCGCCGTCACGCTGGCGGAGGGGAACACCCCGCTGGTGCCGCTGGCGGAGCGAGTGCACGCCAAGCTCGACTTCCTGATGCCCACGCTGTCGTTCAAGGACCGCGGCGCGGTGATGCTCGCGGAACTGGCGCGCCGGCTGGGGCCGCGGCGCGTGGTGGCGGACAGCAGCGGCAACGCCGGGACGGCCTCCGCGGCCTACTGCGCGCGGGCCGGGCTGGACTGCGAAGTCTTCGTGCCGGAGGGCACCTCGGCGAAGAAGACGGAGCAGATGCGCGCACACGGCGCGGCGGTGACGGTGGTGCCGGGCGGCCGCGAGGCCGCGGCGGTGGCGGCCCGCGAAGCGGCCGACCTGCCGGGTGTGTTCTACGCCAGTCACGTCTTCAACCCGTACTTCCTGCACGGCACCAAGACGTACGTCTACGAGATCTGGGAGGCGCTGGGCGGCCACCTGCCCGAGGTGATCGTCGTCCCCGTCGGCAACGGCACCCTGCTGCTCGGGGCCGCGCTGGCGGTGGAGGAGCTGGCCCTGCGCGGGGTCCGCGCGCCGACCCTGATCGCCGTCCAGTCGGCGGCCGTCGCCCCGCTGGCCTCCGCCTTCCGCGCGGGCGCCGAGGACGCCGCCGCCGTGCCCCAACTCCCCACCCTGGCAGAGGGAATCGCGATCCCGGCTCCGCCGCGCGCCCGCCAGATCCTGGCGGCCGTCCGCAAGTCCGGCGGGACCTTCCTGACCGTCGGCGACGACCGCGTCCGCGCGGCCCAGCTCGACCTGGCCCGGCGCGGCCTCTTCGTGGAACCCACGGCCGCGGCCTGCTGGGCCGCGGTCGGCCCCACCGCCCCCGACGACCCCCTCCAGGGCCGCACCGCGGTCGTCCCGCTCTGCGGCGCGGGCGCCAAGACGGGGCTGGCGGCGCCGGTGGCCTGACCGGGACGGCCCCGGGCACCCTCGGGACGGCCCTCGGGACGGTCTTCGGGGCGGCCCGCGCGAGGGCCCGGTCCGGGACCCGCCGATGGTTGCAGGGGCCAACGACATAGGCTCCGCGTCATGCGCACCTCAACGGCCCGTGTCTGGATCGCCCTCGCCCTCGTGTACGTCGTCTGGGGTTCGACCTACCTCGGCATCCGGATCGTCGTCGAGACCATGCCCCCGTTCCTCTCCGCCGGGGCCCGCTTCATCACCGCCGGGCTCCTCCTGGCCGGCATCGTGGCCTGGCGCGACGGCCCGGCCGCGCTCAAGGCCACCGGCGCCCAGCTGCGCTCCGCCGTCCTGGTCGGGCTGCTGCTGGTGCTCGGCGGCAACGGCCTCGTCGTCCTCGCCGAGACCTCGATTCCCTCCGGGCTCGCCGCCCTCCTGGTGGCCGCGGTCCCGATGTGGCTGGTCGTCCTGCGCGCCTGCTCCGGCGACCGCCCCTCCCCCCGCACCCTGGCCGGTGTGCTGCTGGGCCTCGGCGGGCTCGCCGTCCTGACCAGCCCGGGATTCGGCGGGGAGATCGCGCTCGGCGGGGTGCTCCTGGTGCTGGCCGGCTCGGTGTGCTGGTCGCTCGGCTCCTTCTCGGGCTCGAAGCTGACCCTGCCCGCGAACCCCTTCACCGGCAGCGCGTACCAGATGCTCGCGGGCGGGGCCGGCGGGATCTTCGTCGGCCTGTGCCGCGGCGAACAGCACGGGCTGGACCTCACCTCGTACTCCACCGCGTCCTGGCTGGCCCTCGGCTACCTCGTGCTGTTCGGCTCGCTCGTCGGTTTCACCGCGTACGTGTGGCTGCTGCGCGCGGCTCCGCTCTCGCTGGTGGCCACGTACGCCTACGTCAATCCGGTCGTGGCCGTCGCCCTGGGCTGGCTCATCCTCGACGAGGCCCTGACCTGGCCGATCGTGCTCGGCGGCGCGATCGTCGTGGCGGCGGTGTGCGTGATCGTGAGCACGGAGCGCCGCGACTGAGGGGCCGGCAGGACCTCAGTCCGCGGCCTTCGCCGCCCGCTCGTAGAGGGCCTTCGCCCGGTCGTCGAACAGCGCGGCCGTGGAGTCCACGTCGGTGTCCCCGCCGCTCAGCACCCCGATGAGCTGCCCCGGCCGCCCCGGCCCGCCGCGGTCGGCGATCCACGGGCTGCCGCTCGTCCCCGTCCAGAACCCCGCGCAGTTGATGTAGAGCATGTCGGGGTCGTCCTCGTCGTGCCGGCTCTGCGTCGTACAGGCGACGGGCTTGTTCTCGGGGTTGTGCTCGGACTCCGGATAGCCGACGACGGTCACGTCCCGCTCGTAGCCGGAGGTCCAGACGGGCTTCGGGGCCTCCCCGCGGCCGACGACCTCCTGCAGGCTGCGCCCCTCCGCATCCGGTTCGACGCTGAGGAAGGCGAAGTCGGCGGTGTCCTCGCCCCACTTGCTCCAGCGCTCGTCGACCTGGACGGAGCGCACCTTCCACAGCCCGAGGGGCCGCTGCCCGGAGCCCTCGCCGGAGAAGGCGGGGGCGAAGGAGAGCTCGCCGATGGCCAGCCCGTCGTGCGCGGCCTCGCCCGGCCGGCCGTCCTCGCCGGCGGGGGCCACGCAGTGCGCGGCGGTGGCGACGACATTGCCCAGCGGGCTGTCGACGACGCTGGCCGTGCACCAGTGCTCGCCGCCCGCCATGAGGACTCCGACGGTGGGGAAGGGGAGCGCCGCGCGGTCCTCGTAGCCGCCGGAGTCGACGAACACCACGGCGAGCAGCGCGGCGACCCCCGCGAGGGCGGCCGAGGCGATCCCGATCCCCTTGATGCCGGGGCTCACCGCGAGGCGGCGCCGCTCGCGCCGCCGCTCGGGGCCGGCCGGGGCTTCGGGGTGGGTGCGGACATCACCTTGCTGATCCACTCCAGCGCACCCTCCCTCATCCCGCGTACGTACGACTTGCCGTTGTGCTCACCATCCTGGATCACCTGCAGCTTGGTGTGCACGGGACCCTTGCCGTGGTCCCTGATGAACCGCTCGGCCTTCTCCCGGCCGGTTTCCCTGGTGCCGATCTGGAAGTTGACGTAGACCTCGGGACCGCCCGCCGCGATCAGTTTCGCGGCGAGCTTCTCGGGGTTGTTCTCGTCCATGGCCTGCGCGTTTCCCTGCCACAGCGGGGAATCGGGGGCGGTGTCCACCCCGCTCGCGATGGCCGCCTTGAAGCGGTCGGGGTACTTCAGGACGTGCTTGAGGGCTCCGAAACCGCCCGACGAGGAGCCCATGAAGGCCCAGCCGTCGCGGGAGGTGAAGGTCCGGAAATTGGCCTTCGCGAAATCCGGGACGTCCTCGGCCATCCAGGTGCCCATCTTGGGCTGCCCGGGGATGTCGGAGCCGTCGAAGTGGTGCTTGGTGTCGGCGTTGATCACCGGCATGATCAGGATGAAGGGCAGGCTCTTGCCGGACTTCGCCCCGTCGCTCACGGCCTGCTGGAGGCCGAGGCCGGGGCCCGTCCCCCAGTAGTTCGTGGGGTAGCCGCGGCCGCCGGGCAGGGAGATCAGGACCGGGAAGGCGCTGTCGGCGTACGCCGGGTCGTCGTACTGCTTCGGCACCCACACCCACACGTCGCCCTTGAACCCGGACTTCTTGCCCGTCAGGGTGGTCTTGGCGATCTGGGTGCCGTCCGGCAGCCGGGAGGTCCGGACGAACGAGGCCTTCGGCCCGGTCGGCATGAGCACGCCGGGCTCGGCGTGCGAGGCGGCGGAGGCCGCGGGCCGGGGCTTTCCGAAGGAGACGGGATCGCCTATGTCCGAGAAGAGGTTGTAGTGGTACGCGGCCGCCCCGCCGCCCGCCAGGAGGGTGAGCCCGAGGCCCCCGCCGATCAGGATCAGGCGCAGCCGGCGCGTGGGGCGGCGGCCCCCGGTCGCGGCGCCGTGGTCCCCGGTCGCGGCGCCGCCCTCGGCCGCCGGACCTGCGCTCTCGGTCGTGGCGGCGGCTTCACCCTGCAGGTCTTGGTGCACGGATCGTTCCCGTTCCTTCTCCGGCGCCCCCTGGGAGCGCGGGTTGGACCGTTTGGTCCCCCTTACATCCATAACAGAGGTATGAACGACCGGATGGGTTGCCTGGGACGGGTGGACGTGGCGAGGGCCACGTGGGGGACGCGCGCCGCGCGCGGTGCGCGCGGGCGCCGCTCCCCCGCGCGGGTGCGTCCGCTCGCTGTCAGCCCGCGTCGGGCTTCGGCCCCTTGAGCACCTTGCTGACCCACTCCAGCGAGCCTTCCTTCATGCCGCGCACGTAGTGCCAGCCGTTGTGCTCGCCGTTCTGGATGTCGCGGATGGTCATCTTGACCGGGCCCTTGGCGTACTTCTGCCGGAACTGCGTCATGCGTTCCTTGCCGCTCTCCTTGGTCCCGATCTGGAAGTTGATGTAGACCTCGGGGCCGCCCGCGTCGATCAGCTTCTGAGCGAGCTTCTCGGGGTTGTTCGCGTCCATCTCCGCCTGGTGGCCCTTCCAGAACGGGGAGTCGGGGACGATCTCGCCGCCGCTGGCGATCACGGCCTTGAACTTGTCCGGGTGCTGGAGGACCTGCTTCATGCCGACGAAGGCGCCGGAGGAGGAGCCCATGAAGGCCCAGCCGTCGCGGGACTTGTACGTACGGAAGTTGGCGCGGGTGAAGTCCGGGACGTCCTCGGCGATCCAGGTGCCCATCTTGGGCCGCCCGGGGATGTCGGAGCCGTCGTAGTAGTACTTCGGGTCCGGGTTGAGCACCGGCATGATCACGATGAACGGCAGGCTGGTGCCGGCCTTGACGCCCTCGCCGATGGCCTTCTGGAGGCCGAGGCTGCGGTCGGCCCAGTAGTTGTCGGGGAAGCCGTTTCCGCCGGGGAGGGCGATGAGCACCGGGAAGCCGCTCTTGGCGTACTTCGGGTCGCCGTACTCCTTCGGCGTCCACACCCAGACGTCGCCCTCGAAGCCGGACTTGGCGCCCTTGAGGCGGGTCTTCGCGATGACCGTGCCGTCGTCGAGCTTGGCGGTCTGCTTGAACGCGGAGGCCGGCCCGGTCGCCTGCCGTACGTCCGGGTCGCCGGTCGGCGTGGGCGGGCTCGCGGGGGCCTCGCCCGGGCCGCCCTGCGCCGCACCGGTGTCAGCGGAGGGCGGGGTCGTGCCGAAGCTCACCGAGGAGCCGTTGCCGGAGAACCAGTCCAGCTTCCAGGCCGCGAAGCCACCGCCTCCGAGGAGGAGCACGAAGGCCATGGCCGCGCCGATCCACGGCACGCGGCGGGAGCGGGCGCGGCGGGAGCGGCGCGGGGGCTCGGGTATGTGCGGGGGGACGTACGCCTCGCTGCCGTAGGCGGGCGCGCCATCGGGTTGGTGTGACAATCCCTGCTGGTGGGGCTGGTACGGCTGGTCATCGGGCCGCGGGCGCTGCGGGTCCTGGTGCACGAACTTCGCTCCGAACGGTCATGACTGCCCCCCGGTGGGACAGAAGGGACTGGGATCCCCCTAGTCCTGATGTGTGAATCCCCCGGAAAGTTCCAAATCAGCGCAAAATCACGATCCGGATTCCGGGCACCTCACTTCAGCGCGTCGAGGACCCCCGCGCACCGCCCGAGCAGTTCGATCAGCAGCTTCCGCTCCTCGCCGCTCAACTCGGCGGCGAGCGCCCGCTCCACCGCCACCGCCCCCGCGTCGGCCAGCTCCATCACGGAGCGCCCCTCCTCGGTGAGCCGGGTCTCCAGGACGTTGCGGTGCAGTTCGTGCGGGGTCCGCTCGATGAGGCCGCGCTCCGAGAGGTTCTTCAGCACGGTGTTCATGGTCGGCGGCGTCACCCCGCACAGGCGGGCGAGCGAGGCGGCGGAGATCCCGGGCTTCTCGGCGAGCCAGAGCAGGGCGGCGTACTGCGGAACCGTTACTGCGGCCGGCTTCACCGCCGTGTTCTTGGCCCCGAGGAGCGCCTGCTCGGCGCGCTTGATGTGGGAGCCGATGCGCTCCTCGGCGGGCATGGAAGTCATCCCCGCATCATAAAGCCCTTGCATGCATTAGAGCCCTAACTTAGATTCGTGCCCACATAGAGAGAAGAGGACGTCCGATGACGAAGAGCTCGACGAAGAAGTTCCTGCCCGCCGCCCTGCTCACCCTGACCGCCGCCCTCACCCTCGGCGCGGCCCCCGCCGCCACGGCCTCCGGCGTCACGGCCGCCGGCGTCACGGCCGCCGGCGCCACGGCCGCCGACGGCCCCGATCGCCAGGGGGCCCGGACGGGCATCTCCACGGCCTTCACCCTCCCCGGCACGCAGGTCTTCCCGGAGGGCATAGCCGCCGACCCCCGCACCGGCACGGTCTACGTCGGCTCCTACAAGGACGGCACCGTCTACCGGGCCCGCTCCGGCGGGCGCGCGGCGGAGGTCTTCCTGCCCGCCGGCACCGACGGCCGCCACACCGCGAACGGACTGCGGGTCGACGGCCACGGCCGGCTCTGGGTGACCGACTCCACCTCCGGCGTCTCCGTCTACGACACCCGCTCGGGGGCCCGTACGGCCCACTTCGAGATACCCGGGAGCGCACCGCGCTTCCTCAACGACCTGGCCGTCACCCCGGACGGCACCGCCTACCTCACCGACAGCGTCCGCGCGGTGGTCTACCGGGTCACCCCGGAGCAACTCGCCGCCGGCTCCGGCCCGCTGCGGGCCGCGTACGACCTGAGCGGGCGGCTCACCCCGTCCCCGGCGGGCAGCTTCAGCCTCAACGGCATCACCGCGGACCCGGCCGGGCGGTTCCTGCTCACCGTCGACATGACGGCCGGCGATCTGTACCGCATCGACCCGGTCTCCGGCGCGGTCTCCCGCGTGGCGCTGACCGGCGGGGACCTGAAGACGGCCGACGGCCTCGACCTCGCGCCCGGCGGCGTCCTGCGCGCGGCCCAGAACACGCGGAACACCCTGAGCCGCTGGCAGGTTTCGGCCGACGGCACCCGGGCCCGCCTGGTCCGCACCGTCACGGACCCCTCGCTCCAGATCCCGACCACGCTGGTCCGGGTCCCGGGGCGGACGCTCGTGGTGCGGTCCCAGTTCGACAAGGACGGCGGGGTGCTGCCGTCCACCGGCGCGCCGACCGCCTTCACGGTCGCCTCGGTCCGCGGGTTCTGACCCGCGGGCGGGTCCCGCCGGAGGGTCCCGTCGGAGGGTCCCGTCGGAGGTAGGGCTGGCCATACCCCCGAAGCTCGCCCCTGCCCCGCTGACCGGGGGCCGCGCGGCCGGTTGGCTGGGAACCATGCTGAGGATCGCGTTGAGGTCGCTGCGGCGGCGCTGGATGACACAGGTGGGGACGTTCGTGGCGGTGGCCCTGGGGGTCGCGCTGATGACGGTCATGGGGCTGGGGCTGGCCGCTTCGGCGGCGCTGCCCGCGGGGGCCGGGGTGGTGGGCCTCAACTCGATGCTGGGTACCGCGGGCGGGGTGAGCTCGTTCGTGGCGGCGTTCGTCGTGGCGTCGACCTTCTCGTACGCCGTGGCCGCGCGGCGGCGCGAGCTGGGGCTGCTGCGGCTGGCCGGGTCGACGCCCGGGCAGCTGCGGCGCCTCGTGCTGACGGAGGCGGCGGCCGTCGGGCTGGCCGGATCCGCGGCCGGGGTCGCCCTGGGCCGGGAGGGTGCCCCGCTGATGGCCCGCTGGACGGTGGCGCAGGGGCTGGCGCCCGCCGGGTACGCGATCGGGGACCAGACCTGGCCGCTGCACACGGCGTTCTGGACGGGACTGCTCGTCGCGCTGTCGGGGGCGTACGCCGCTTCCCGGCGGGCGGGCCGGGTCGGTCCGCTGGAGGCGCTGCGCGAGGCCGTGACCGACGGGCGGCCCATGACCCCGGGGCGCTGGGTGGCCGGGGGCGGCCTGCTGCTCTGCGCGGTCGCCTTCGTGGGGTGGCGGCTCGGGTCGGATCCGGGCTCGCTGCTCAAGCGCAAGACGTACACCTGGCAGCCGATGCTGCTGATCTCCGCGTGCGGACTGCTGGCTCCGGTGCTGGTACGGCCCGTCGTACGGCTGCTGATGTGGGTGCCGGTCCGGCTGACGTCCTACGCCGGCCGGCTGGTGCGGGCGAACGCCTCCGCCGGGGTCCGCCGGACGGCCGCGGTGGCGGCGCCGGTGCTGGTGATGGTCGCGCTGACCGGATCGCTGCTGGGCTCGGCCTGGACCCTGAAGGAAGCCAAGGCGGTGGAGGCCCGGGCCCGGACCGGCGCGGACTACGTACTGACCGGCGGGCGGCTGCCGGACCGGGCGGCGGCCCGGGGGTTCGCCGGTGTCCCGGAGGCGAGCGCCCTCTCGGTGGCCGACACCCGGCTGACGGTGCTGGAGGAGGGGTTCGTGAAGGTGCCGACGGAGGCCTTCGCGGTCGACCCGGCGGCGCTGGCGGAGGTCTCCCGGCTACCGGTGGTTGCCGGCTCGGTCGCCGACCTGGACGACGGCGGCATCATCGTCACGCAGGAGTGGTGGCAGCACCGGGTCGGGGACTCGGTACCGCTGTGGCTGGCCGACGGCACCGCGGCCCGGCTGCGCATCGTCGCCGTGATGCGGACGGGCACCGGCGACAACGGGGCCTACGTCACCCCGCGCAACGCGCCCGGCGCGAAGGTCTCCCGCATCGAGGTCAGGGCCCCCGCGTCAGCGGCCGCGGCGGTCCGCGAGACGGCGGCCCGTTACGGGGCCACGGCCCACACCAAGGAGGAGTGGCTGACGGCGACGCACCCGCGCACGAACCGCTTCACGGCGCTCGGTTACGTCCTGGTCCTGGGCATCGCCCTGGTCTACACGGCGATCGCGCTGGCCAACACCCTGCTGATGGCCACCTCCGACCGGGGCGGCGACCTGCGCCTGCTCCGGCTGGCCGGGGCCACCCGCGGCCAGGTACTCGCCGTGACCACGGCCGAATCCCTGCTGGCGGCCGCGGTCGGCGCCCTCCTGGGGACGGCGGTCACCGCGGTCAACCTGACGGGCATGCGCGCCGCCCTCGCGGTCCTCGGGGTCGACTCGCCGGTGGTCGTCCCCTGGCTCCCGATGGGCGCGGTGGCCGGTGTCTGCGCCGCGCTCTCGGTCCTGTGCACGCTGCTGCCGGCGTCCCGCGTCCTGCGCGACAGGACGGGGCGGCGCAGGGCGGGGCGGCGCGGGACGCGGTCGGGGGAAGTGCCCGCCATCGCCGCCGGGTTGACCTCGGGCTGAAGCACTCACCGCGAAGGGCCTCCCGGCCGGAGCCGGGAGGCCCTTCGCGCGTGTGCGTGCGAGGTCTCACTTACCGCCGACGGGCTGCAGGTCGGGGGTCTCGACCCGGGGCTCGGGGTCGTCCTCGCGCAGGAACAGCTTGCTCGGCCACCACATCCACCGGCCGACGTCCAGGGTCAGCGCCGTGACGAGGACCGAGCGGACGATCATGGTGTCCAGCAGGACGCCGAACGCCACCGCGAAGCCCAGCTCGGCCGCGAACACCAGCGGCAGCGAGGCCATCGCCCCGAAGGTTCCGGCCAGCACCAGACCGGCCGAGGTGATCACACCACCGGTGGTGGACAGGCCCAGCAGCGCGCCGCGCCGGGTGCCCTGCTCCATCGACACCTCGCGCACCCGGGTGACCAGGAAGATGTTGTAGTCGATGCCCAGCGCGACGAGGAAGACGAACGTCAGGAGCGGGAAGGAGGCTTCCGCGCCCGCGAAGCCGAAGACGTGGTCGAACACGAGACTGCTCACGCCGAGGGCGGCGCCGAAGGACAGCACCACCGTGCCCATGAGCAGCAGCGGCGCGACGACCGAGCGCAGCAGCAGCATGAGGATCAGCAGCACCACGACCAGGACGATCGGGATGATCACCTTGGAGTCGCGGGCGGCGGCCGTCTGCGTGTCGAGCATGACCGCCGAGCTGCCGCCGACCTGGGCATCGGCGCCCTCGATCGCGTGGACCGCGGTCCTGGCCTTCTCTACGGTGGTCATCGCGGCCGTACTGCTGGGGTCGTCCTTCAGCTCGCCGAGCAGGATGGCCTCGCCGTCCCTGACGGTCGGGGGCGAGACGGCCGCGATGCCGGGGACGGCGAGCAGTGCGGTCCGTACCTCTTGCGCCGAGACGGCGTTGCCGACGACGTAGATGGGGTCGCCGGAGCCGGCCGGGAAGTGCTCCGACCGGATCTGCTCGCCGACGGCCATCTGCGGGGTGTGGGTGAACTGGTCCTTGTTGGCGAGCCCGTCGGCCTTGAGGCCGAGTACGCCCAGCGCCATGACGGCGAGCGCGAGCGCGGTGCCGATCCACACCAGCCGCGGCCGGCCGGAGACGGCGGTGCCGACCCGGGCCCAGATTCCGTTCTCGGCGGTGGCGGGCGCTCCGTAGGCGGGCTTCACCGGCCAGAAGATCCAGCGGCCGCAGGCCACGAGCAGGGCCGGCATCAGGGTGACCATGGCGAGCAGTCCGACGAGGACACCGACGGCGCAGGCCGGGCCGAGTCCCTGGGTGGAGTTGAGGGTGGCCAGCATCAGCAGCATCAGGCTGACCGCGACGGTCGCGGCGCTGGCCATGATCGCGGGGCTGGAGCGGTACAGGGCCTCCGCCATCGCGTCGTGCCGGTCCTCGTGCTTCAACAGCTCTTCCCGGTAACGGGAGATGAGCAGGAGCGCGTAGTCGGTGGCGGCACCGAAGACCAGGACGGTCAGGATGAAGCTGGTCTGCTTGTTGACGACCAGGCCGGCGTTCTTCGCCAGTACGTAGATCACCGCCTCCGAGGTGACCAGGGCGACGCCCACGGTCAGCAGCGGCAGGAGCGGCAGCAGCGGGCTCCGGTACGTCAGCAGCAGGATCGCGACCACCACGAGCGCGGTGATCGTCGTCAGGGCCCCACCCCCGCTGAAGGCCTTGATCGAGTCGGCCGCGTAACCGGACGGGCCTGCGACGTGGAAGCCGAGACCGCCGGCGTTCTCCTTGCCGACCTCGGTCATCGCGTCGACGACCGCGCCGATCCCCTCCCAGCCCGACTGGTCCGTCTTGACCTGGACCACCGTCTGGATGGCCTTGCCGTCGTCGGACTTCACCGGGCCCTGCGCCTGCCCGACGACGTTCTCGATGCCCTTGAAGGCCTCGGCGTCGGCCTTGGCCTTGGCCATGTCGGCGTCGGTGACCCCGGCGGACCGGTCGTAGACCACGACGGCGGGCAGGGTGTCCGCGGGCATGAACTTCCCGGCCCGCTCCACGACGGCGGTCGACTCCGCATTGCCGGGCAGCCAGGCCGAACTGTCGTTCTCTTCGACGTCACCGAGCTTTCCGGCGAGCATGAGGGCCGGCACCAGCAGGGCCGCCCACACCGCGATGACGACCCATTTGCCCAGTCTCCCACTGGGCAGGGCCGCTATCTTCCGCATCATGTTCTTCCCCCGGTCTTCGTTGCGGAACGACGCGAGGACGAGGAGTGCGGCCTTGCCCCCAAGTCGTTAACGGTCAAGAGACTAGGGCACGTTGGGGTGGCCAGAGTGGAGGGAGGGAGGCCCGGACCCCCCTCCCCCGCGCACGCTTCCGGCGGCCGGTGACGCCCCGGCGTCATCAGGGTGACATCCGGGCTCAGCGACCGGTCAGGACCCGGTCAGGTGCTCCGGGCGCACCGGCGTCTTGTTCAGCTCCAGCCCGGTCGCGGCGCGGATCGCCGCGAGGACGGCCGGGGTGGACGACAGGGTCGGGGCCTCGCCGATGCCCCGTACCCCGTACGGGGAGTGCGGGTCGCCCAGCTCGAGGTAGTCGACCGGGAGCGTCGGCGTGTCCAGGATGGTGGGGAGCAGGTAGTCCGTGAAGGAGGGGTTCTTCACCTTCGCGGTCATCGGGTCCACGATGATCTCCTCCATGATCGCGACGCCCAGGCCCTGGACGGTGCCGCCCTGGATCTGGCCGACCACGGACAGCGGGTTGAGGGCCTTGCCCACGTCCTGGGCGGTGGCCAGCTCCACGACCTTGACGAGTCCGAGCTCGGTGTCCACCTCCACGACCGCGCGGTGCGCGGCGAAGGAGTACTGGACGTGACCGTTGCCCTGACCGGTCCGCAGGTCGAAGGCTTCGGTGGGCCGGTGGCGCCACTCCGCCTCGATCTCCACGACCTCGTCCTCCAGGACGTCCACGAGGGCGGCGAGCACCTCTCCCCCGCCGCTGATCACCTTCCCGTCCTCCAGGAGGAGTCCGGCGCCGGCCCATCCCGCGTGCTCGGCGCCGAACTTGCGCCGGCCCAGCTCCAGGACCTCCTCCCGGACGAGCCCGCAGGAGTTCTTGATGGATCCGCCGGTCATGTACGTCTGGCGGCCCGCCGAAGTCGAACCGGCCGAGCCCACCTGGGTGTCGGCGGGATGGATGGTGACCTGCTGGACGCCGAGTTCGGTGCGGGCGATCTGTGCGTGGATGGTGATGCCGCCCTGGCCGACCTCCGCCATGGCCGTGTGGATCAGGGCGACGGCCTCGCCGTTGATGACCTCCAGGCGCACCTTGGCCGTGGAGTAGTCGTCGAAGCCCTCGGAGAAGCCGACGTTCTTGATGCCGACGGCGTAGCCGACGCCCCGGACGACCCCTTCGCCGTGCGTGGTGTTCGACAGACCGCCCGGCAGCGCGCGCACGTCGGCCGCGCCCTCGGTGCTCTCCCACTGGCGCTCGGGCGGCAGCGGACGCGCCTTGACCCGGCGCAGCAGTTCGGCGACCGGGGCCGGGCCCTCCACGACCTGGCCGGTGGGCATGACCGTGCCCTGCTCCATGGCGTTGAGCCGGCGGAACTCCACCGGGTCCATGCCCAGTTTCGCCGCGAGCTTGTCCATCTGGGCCTCGTACGCGAAGCAGGCCTGGACGGCGCCGAAACCGCGCATCGCGCCGCACGGCGGGTTGTTCGTGTAGAGGCCGACCGCCTCGATGTCCACGTCGTCGATGACGTACGGACCGACCGAGAGGGAGGCCGCGTTCCCGACGACCGAGGCCGTGGACGAGGCGTAGGCCCCGCCGTCGAGCACGATCTTGCACTTCATGTGCGTGAGCTTGCCGTCGCGGGTGGCGCCGTGCTCGTAGTACAGCTTCGCCGGGTGGCGGTGGACGTGCCCGAAGAAGGACTCGAAGCGGTTGTAGACCATCTTCACCGGCTTGCCCGTGCGCAGCGCGAGCACACTGGCGGTGATCTGCATCGAGATGTCCTCGCGGCCGCCGAAGGCGCCGCCGACACCGGCCATCGTCATGCGGACCTTCTCCTCGGGCAGGCCGAGGACCGGGGCGATCTGTTTGAGGTCCGAGTGCAGCCACTGGGTGGCCACGTACAGGTCGACTCCCCCGTCCTCGCAGGGCACGGCCAGTCCGGACTCGGGTCCGAGGAAGGCCTGGTCCTGCATTCCGAAGGTGTACTCGCCGGTGACGATGACGTCGGCGCGCTCCCGGGCCGCCGCCGCGTCTCCGCGGAGGATGGGCTGGCGGTGCACGATGTTCGGGTGCGGGACGTGGCCGGAGTGGTGGTCGTCCCGGTTCTCGTGGACGAGTACGGCACCGGGCGCGGTGGCCGAGGCCTCGTCCGTGACGAGCGGCAGCTCCCGGTACTCGATCTTGATCTTCGCGGCGGCGCGGCGGGCGGTCTCCGGGTGGTCGGCGGCCACCAGGGCGACCGGCTCTCCGTGGTGGCGGACCTTGCCGTGCGCCAGGACCGGAGTGTCCTGGAACTCCATCCCGTAGTACTTCACCGGGGTCGGCAGGTCCTCGTAGGTCATGACCGCGTGCACGCCGGGCAGGGTCAGGGCCTCGGAGACGTCGATGGACAGGATCTCGGCGTGCGCGAGCGTGGACCGCAGGGCCTGGCCCCACAGCATGTCCTCGTGCCACATGTCCGAGGAGTACGCGAACTCGCCGGTCACCTTCAGGGTGCCGTCCGGGCGCAGCGTCGACTCTCCGATGCCGCCCTTGGTGCGGGTGCCCTGGGTTCCCTGGGTGACCTCGGTGGGAATGCCGGTGGTGATGCCAGCCATGATCAGACCGTCCTTCCTGGAGTCCTACGTGTGAAGCCGCACCGGACGGGGCGGCCGTCGGTGAACGTCTGCTGGACGGTGGCGAGTTCGCCGCCCACGCCTCTGCTCCGGCTCCCGCTCTGGGGCTCGCTCTGGGTCTCTGTCTCGCCCGCGCCCGTGCCGGTGTCGCGACCCCCGTGCGCGACACGCTGCCCGGCGCGGGCGGCCGGTCCTTCGACCATCACGTCCGTCCCACCCGCGATCGGCACGGCCCGCGGGGTGGCCGGCCTTCGCGGCGAGCGCCTCCCCCAGTCGGCGGGGCGGAGAAATTCCATGAGCGGCCCTCCTCATTCCATTCGCATGTGGCCAGAAGTCGGCGTCGGCCGCATGCGCAGAAGTAGATCCCGCACCCCACGGGGCGAGGCAGTCACCGATCGCTCAGAACCGGCTTCTCCAACGGCTGTGGACGAGCGTGCTTTCGCACGGCTGCACCGCTGTGAGCTGCGCCGATTCCTCTCCCGCACACCCCGCTCCGTGCGAAAGTAGCGATCATGCGGCTACGTGAACTCCTGGACGCCACCGAGCTCGGGCTGCTCCTGCTCGTGGGCCATGCCACCGACGAGACCGACGCCCCGCCCGGCACCCCCTCCCTCGACCGCACCATTTCCGCCGTCGCGACCAATGACCTGGCCGACCCCGGCCGCTTCCTCACCGGCGGAGAGCTCGTCCTCACGGGGCTCGCCTGGTGGCGGGAGGACGGGGACGCCGAGTCGTTCGTACGCGTCCTGCACCGGGCGGGCGTCACGGCCCTCGCGGCCGGCGAGGTCGAACACGGGCTCGTCCCGCACGACCTCGTGCGTGCCTGCCGGCGCCACGGACTCCCGCTGATCGCCGTACGGCCGGAGACCTCGTTCGCCGCGGTCACCGAGTACGTCCTGCGCCGGCTGCACCGCCGGGACCCCGGCAGCCCCGCCGGCATCGCCGGCCTCGCCGCCCTGGTCGAGCGCCACCGGCGGCTCCTCGCCGACCGGGCCGCCCCGGACTCCGTACTGGAGCTGCTGCGGCACACCCTCGGCGTCGACGTGCGCGTCCTGTCCGCGACCGGACGCCAGGTCTCCGGACCCCGGCCGCCCCTGCGCGCCAAGACGGCGGCGGCACTGGCCGCCCGCCACCTCGCCGCCCGCCGTGCACGCGGGACGGCCCCCCACCCCGTCACGCTCGGCGCCCGCCCGTACTCCCTCGTACCGGTACCCGCGCCCGTGCCGCCATCGGGATCCGCTCCCCACGCCGCCGAGCTGGGCGACTGGCTCCTCGTCCTGGAGGCCGACACCTCGCTCTGGCCGGCCCCCGACCGGGAACTCCTCGACCGCACCGTCGAACTGGTCGCCGACGCCCGCGCCGCCCACGAACAGGCCAAGACGGCGCGCAACGACCTGGCCGACCGCTCCCTCGCCCTGCTGCACAGCGACGTCCCGGCCGAGGAGATCCCCATCCGGCTGCGCAGCACCGCGCAGGCCGTGGTCAGCGGAGTCGGCCACTGGCCGCGGTGCCAGTTCGTGGTCGCGGGCGGCGAGTGGCACGCGGGCCGCCCCGTCCCCGCCGCGGCCCTGCGCGTCCTCCTGGAGGAGGCCCTGATCCAGGAGGACGGCCCGGTTCCGGTCTCCACGGAGGACATCGCCGCCACCGTCGACGGCGACCGGGCCGTACTCCTCGTCCTGGTCCCCGAGCCCTCGGACGCACACCCCGACCCGGCCCTCGACCACGCTGCCCTCGAGCGCAGGCTCTCCGCGGCGCTCGTCCGCTGGCTCGGCCCGGCGGACGGCGTCTCGATCGGCGTCAGCTCCCCGGTGGCCGAGCCGGGCAACGCCCGCCGGTCACTGGAGCAGGCCCACAACGCCCTGCGGATCGCCCGCGCCGCCCCCGGGCAGGTGACGGTCCGCGGCCCGGAAGACCTCACCTCGCACATCCTGTCCTTGCTCCCCCTCATCCCGGCCGAAGCCCGCCGCGCCTTCGCCACCCGTCTCCTGGGCCCTCTGCGCGATCACGACGCCCGCCACCGCACCGAGCTCCTGACCACCCTGGAGACCTTCCTCGACTGCGACGCCTCCTGGACCGCCTGCGCCGCCCGCCTCCACCTCCACGTGAACTCCCTGCGCCAGCGCATCGCCCGCATCGAACACCTCACGCACCGCGACCTGTCCCGCCTGGAAACCCGGCTGGACTTCCTGGCGGCCCTGAAATCCGGCTGACCGGGGATCACCGGCACAGCTCCCCTGAACGGCCGCAATCGCTATGGTTGGCTCATGACCGCACTGCCCGACTGGATGCGCCCTCCGCGCCCGGAAGGCTGGTTCGCGGAGGACCTCGACCGTCTCCCCGAGGCGCCCCGCCACACCGAGCTGATCGATGGAGCCCTCGTCTTCATGATGTCGCCGCAGCGGTCCTGGCATGGCCGCCTTGTCACCGCGCTGACCACCACGCTGACGGCACAGGTACCCGCCGGTTGCGAGGTCGAGCGGGAGATGACGATCCGCCTTGATGCCCGCAACCGTCCCGAGCCGGACCTCCTGCTGACGGACCTGCCCTATGACCCCGACCGCACCTGGTACGCCCCGGAAGACGTGAAGCTCGTCGTCGAGGTCGTCTCCCCCGAATCCGCCCACCGCGACCGCACCGTAAAGCTGCGCAAATACGCCGAGGCCGGTATCCGGCACTACTGGTGCATCGAGGACGAGGACGGGGCACCCGTCGTCCACGTCTACGAGCTCGACGAGCCCACCGGGGCCTACGCGCCCGCCGGCATCTTCCGCAACACCCTCCGGCGCCCCGTGCCCTTCGAGATCAACCTGGACCTCGGCACGCTCACGCCGCCGCGGAGCGGCTGAATACCGGCAGGGCATGCGGAAGGGGCCGGACTCGTCGGAGTCCGGCCCCTTCCCGTTGCCCTGGCTACGAGCCCCCGGTCACAGCCGCTTCGCGCTCCGCAGGGTCGTCGCGTAGTAGCCGTTGCCGTCGAGGCGGGAGGTGCCGCCCTTGTCGCCGATGGTCGGTCCGTTGGCCTCTTCGCGGCTGGATATGAAGATCTGGTGGCCGTCGGTGTCGGTGCCGAGGTAGATGCCCGTGTGGTCCAGCCGCTCGCCGGTGCGCCCGTCCAGCTTGAAGAACAGGATGTCGCCCGGCTGCAGGACGTCGATGGAGGTGGGCCGGTTCTCGGCGCCGACGCCCTTGAGCGGGATGACGTTCACGCCGGTCTTCGAACGGGCCATGCCGTTCGCGGTGCGCGGCAGGCCGTCACCGGCGGTGTCGGTGGCCATCAGCGGGAAGCGGGCCCGGTAGCCGAAGACGGTCCGGACGAAGCCGGAGCAGTCCATCGAGCGGGCGCGCATCGCTTCGGGCTTCGCGGTGGTCCCGCTGCGGAAGGTGTACGGGATCCCCAGGTAGTCGTAGAAGTCCGACTCCTCCAGGCGGTAGTCGTTGCCGACCGAGCCGTTGGGGTTGATCGGGCCGAAGTTCGCGTCGCCGGCGTACGAGACGCCCTCCGCGTCCTTCTTGACCGGGGCCTGGTCTCCGTACTGGAAGGCCATGGCGAAGATGTCGTCCTCCTCGCTGCCCAGGTACTTCTTGAACCACTCCTGGAACCACTGCTCCTTCTCGGCACCGCTGCGCCAGGTCTCCGGCATCAGCCGCACCCAGTTCTCGGTGACCACCCGGGTCTTGGTGGTGGCCGGCTCGGTGAAGGTGCGGCTGGGGCCGGTGAGCGTGGCGGTGCGGGCGCCGTCGGTGAAGGTCGCGAGGATCCCGCCCTTGCCGTCGCGCAGCACGGAGCGCTCCGGGTTCTTCAGCCGTTCCCACTTCTGCGCGCCTTCGTCGCCGCCCCCCTTGCCGGCGACGGGGGCGTCGACGAGCGACTGGATGGCGGGCGCCTTGGCCTGCTCCTCCTTGCGCAGCTCGATGGTGAAGTAGACGCTGCCGGCCAGCAGGGCGATCACGGTGGCCGCGTGCAGGACGGGACGTGTGCGGCGCTTGGACGTGGCGGTCATCGGTTACTCCGGGCGAGGTCGGTCGGGCGGGCGAAAGGACGGGCTGGGGCGGCGGACCGCGGCGGGGTCACGCGTGCGGCATGACGCCGAGCAGGATGCCGGCGGTCAGTACGACGTACGTCATCAGCGTCGCGGAGCCGGTGGCCAGCAGGGTGGCCCCCTTGGGCTGGCGGACCAGCTGGTAGGCGATCAGGCCGGGCACGATGAAGCCGAGGGTCTGGTTCGCGTACAGCAGCGGGAACTTCATCTGCAGCAGGATCACGACGCCCCCCTGGAGCAGCACGCCGATGAGCACGACGGTCGCGAACAGCCGCTTGCCGTAGAGGATCACGTAGCGCTGCGCGACGAGCGTGAGCGCGTACGTCAGGACGGTGACGCCGAGGACGATCGCGGCGCGCTGGAGGTCCTCGATGAGGGTGAGGGCGAGCCAGCCCGGGGTGATCATGCCGCCGGGAGACAGGTTGGTCGTCAGGTAGCAGACGAGGGAGAACAGCAGACCCAGGGCGATGCCGATCGCGGCGATCTCGGGGGTGAGGACGGCGGGGATCAACGGGGTTCTCCTGGGTTAGACCACTGCGGGGGCCGAGGGTGCTGCGGGTGCTGCGGGTTCTCGGGCTGAGGATTCTGGTGCTGCGGGTTCTGGTGCTGCGGGTTCTGGTGCTGGCGGGGCGGCGGCGGGAGCTGCGGCTGTTGCTGGAGCGGCTGCGGATGCAGGGCCAGCGGCTGCGGCTGCTGGAGCTGCGGCCACGCCGCCGACGTCAGCTCCGGGCGCTGCTGCTGCTGATGCTGCTGCTGCTGCGCCGCCTGGTACTGCTGCTGCTCCGCGGGCGGGAACTGCTCGTACGCGGGCGCGTAGGGCCGCGGCTGCGGGAACTGCTGCGGGAACTGCTGGTTCGGGTAGTGCGGGAACTGCGGGTTCGGGTGCTGCTGGCCCTCGCCGCGCGGCTGCGGGATGTGGGGGTTGCGCATCCGGCGCGCTTCCTCGGCCGCGGGCAGGTTCGCGTACGGGTCGAGGTGCTTGACGTACAGCGTCATGGTCTGGTCGTGCCGTACGTGCTGCGTGGGCGCGCCCGGCGTGGGCAGGGCGTCGCCGTCCTCCTCGAAGGAGGGCAGCTCGGCGAGGTGCTCCAGCAGGATCTCGCCCTGGCCGTGGATGTTGCCGATGGCCACGAGCGAGGAGTCCGCGCCGAGGTGGTCGAAGAGCTCGTTCATGAACTCCTCGCCGTCCCGGCCGTCGCCGCCGAGGTCGACGGCACGGCCGCGCCAGTCGGCGGGGATCGCGTCGATGGCGCTCTTCGACGGGTGCCCGATCACGAACACCTTGTCGGGCTTGAGGTCGGGCACGATCTGGCCCATCTGGCCGTTGCGCTCGACACGGTCGGGGCGGCAGTTGATGACCACGTTCAGCGGGCGGTTGATCGCGCCGAGGTCGAGCAGCTGGTTGATGTTCATCAGCGTGGACTCGGGGTCGTTGGCCGCGAACACGTTGGCGAACCGCAGCCGCTTGTCGCCGGGGCCGACGTAACGCTCGACGGAGAGCACACCCGGGTCCGGCGGGGCGTCGTACATGCCCTGCAGCGCGGTCTCCCGGTCGATGCCGAGGAGATCGGCCACGACCAGCGCGATGGCCACGTTCTCCTTGAAGGTGAACCAGCTGAAGCCGCGCAGCTCCTCGTCGCTGACGATCTCGGGGTCGGCGTAGATGAGCCGGCAGTTCCGCGCGTCCGCCTCTTCCTGGAGGACGTGGAAGCGGTCCTTCTCGGCGGTGACGCAGATGCCGCCGTGCGGCATGGAGCGGGACAGCGAACGGCCGATGTCGTCGAGGGTCGGGCCCATCTCGGCCACGTGGTCCTCGCGCACGTTGCACAGCACGCCGATGGTGGACTGGATCAGCTTGGCCTGGTTGAGCTCCTGGAGCGGCGGCATGACGGCCATGCACTCCATGACCAGCGCGTCGGGCTTGTAGGCCGCGGCGCGGCGCACGATGCCGATCTGCTCGACGACGTTGGCGATGCCGAACTTGCGGTAGACCGGCTCCTCGGTGGCGTCGGGGTGGATGAAGCGGGCGGCGGTGCCGGTGGTCTTGGCGACCGTGACCAGATCGCCGCCGCGCAGCGCGCCCGCGACGAGCCGGGTGATGGAGCTCTTGCCGCGGATGCCGTTGACCAGCACCCGGGTGGGTATTTCTGCCAGGTTGGCGAAGTGCCGCCGCTGCTCGATGATGCCGGCGATCAGCATCACCACGCAGCAGACGACCAACACGCTGAAGAGAAAGAGCACGGGGTCAGTTCCTTCCGGCCTTGGCAGCCTGGCCGGACCGGCCGGCGGTGCTGGTGGCTTCCCGCTTGCGCAGTTCCTGGAGCTGCTGCCTGATGACTTCCAGGCTGCGGGTGACGGCGCCGACCTCGTCGTGGTGGCGCGGGTAGAGGACGGTGCGGCGGTCGCCGTCCGCCAGGGCTTCGGCCCGCCGCGCGAGTTCGCGCAGCGCCTGGACCACCACGATCTGGAGCCAGCCGAGACAGACCAGGGCGGCCGTGAGGCCGAGCAGGCCGGCCAGCACCGTGCGGTTCTGCAGGTTGTACTCGGGGATGGCCAGGCCCTTGGCGGGCTGCCAGCTGACCACGGTCCAGGTGAGCGGCTTGGCGGCGCCGCCGCCGGCCATCGGGACCGCGGCGGCGATGGTGATGTCCTGGTCGTCGTTGCGCAGCACGACGCTGCTGGGGCGCGGGCCCTTGCCGACCTTCTGGTTGGTGCCGGCCACCAGCGCCCGCAGGCTGTCGTTGGGCAGCTGCGAGAAGGCCAGGTAGCCGTTGTTGCCGCCGATGATGCGCTGCTTCTCGTCGATCACCCGGATCTCGCCCAGGCCGGGACGCTTGAGCAGGGAGTTGAGGAAGTCGATGCGCAGCTCTCCGACCACGGACGCGCCCTTGATGCCGGGGGCCGCGGCGAACTCGACGATGACCGGCGCGTTGCCGGATTCGAGCAGTGCCACGGGCGCGTCGACGGCGGGTGCCTTGCCGTGCGGGCGCCGGGGCTCGGCCCCGACCTTGGCGGTGATGGTGCCGTCCGCCTGGAGGACGTACAGGGACTCGTAGCGGCCATGCTGGGTGAGGGTGCGTTCCAGGATGCCGGTCATCTCGGCGGGGGTGGTGGCCGGGCCGATCAGCGAGCCCACGGAGGCGAGGTCCGTGTGCCCCTCGTTGAGGGCGCGGCGGACCCGGTCGGCGAGGGTGTCGGTGCGTTCGCGCTGGTCCTGGACGATCGTCTGCGGTACGCCGACGGAGTCGCCGGCCCGGTTGAGCAGCAGCACCAGGGGCGCGGACCACAGCAGCAGGAGCGCGCCGCAGGTGGCGAGAAGGGCGCGGGCACCGATCCGGCCGCGGCCGCGGCCGGGGCTGTGTGCCTTCTGGTCCTCGGAGGACTCGCCGAGCAGCTGGCGGCGCAGCCGCTCCAGGGCGGTGCCGATGCGGGCGGCCTCACCGTACTTGGGCCGGTTGACCGGACGGTTCAGGTCGCCGCGGCTGAGCCGGCGGCTCTCCAGGAAGAGCTGGAGCAGCGGCTTCTGCACGGTGCCGATGAGGAGGGAGACGGCGAGGAGGCCGATGACGAGCAGGACGGCCGCGGCGACGATCCCGAAGAAGGGGTCGACGAGGGAGGCCCGGTCCTCGGTGACGCTGATGAGGGAGATGACCGTCAGCCCGAGGGCGGTGGCGGCGGTGCCCTTGCCCGCCTCGGGGCCGGTCAGGCTCGCGTAGCCGACGACGGTCCGCTCACCGCCGTTGGAGGAGCCGAGCAGGCTGCCGCTGACACCGCGGAAGCCGCCCCCGCCGGGCTCCTTGGTGGTCAGCGGGTTCGCCTTGGTCTTCCTCGCGGCGATCTTGGCGTACTTCTTGAGCTGCTTGCGGGCCTGCTCGGTGTCTTCCTTGACGTCCTCGGACTGGATCTGCTCGTCGTTGGCGATGCCGTCGCTGCTGAGGATCTGTCCGGTGGGGTCGGTGACGGCGATGGCCCGGAACTTGCCGAGGCTGACGCCGGGGAACCTCAGGCTGCTCGAGGCGACGAGCAGTTTCTGGGGCTGGCCGGGCCAGGACAGCACGGCGAAGGTGAGCAGGCGGGTCTCGCCGTTCTCCAGCCGCACCATGCGCGGGACGAGGCCGTTGGCCTCGGCGAGCTTGGTGTGGTCGATGGCCTTCAGCGGCACGTTCTCGCCGCGCTGGGCCTCCAGCCGTCCCGACTTGACCTCGATGACGGCGGTGCCGCGCCACTTCTGGTAGACGTTGCCGAGCTTGTCGAGCACCGTGTCGGCGGAGACCGGGGCGCCCGCGTTGAAGAGGGTGGCGGTGCGGGAGATGTCGGTGATCGACTCGTCCAGCGAAGCCCGCATCGCGATGGCGCCGTCCTCCGCGAAGTACTGCTGGGACGTGCGGACCGCCTCGGGGACGGACTCATTGCCCACCTTGCCGAGGTGGAATGCGGTGAGCGCGGCAAGGGCGAGCAGCAGCGCGGACAGCGCGGCGATGGGCGGCCGGATGCCGCCCAGCAGCGACATGTCAGCCCTTCGGCGGGCCTTCTGCCGCCGCTTCGTGCGCGACGCGGACAACGGGACTCCTGTGGGTGCGGGTGCGGGGTGCGGGTGCGGGTGCGGGTTCGCTGGGCGACACGTCCGGCGGGCGGACTGCGTTCGCCCGGGTCCTAGCGGTTCGTCAGCGGCGCCAGTCCGTCCTTGCCGCCGCCCCGGTTGAGCAAGGTGCCCTGGGTGCGTTCGTACGCGAGCTGGTAGCGGGCACGCCGTTCGGCCGAGAGCCCGCTGTCGTTCTTCAGCGCGGTGGCGAGCTCGATCAGCCTGTGGTCCTTGACCTGTCCGGTGTCGGGCAGCTTGACCGCGGGGTCGGAGACTTCCAGTTCCGGCGGCAGCTCCACGAAGGTGGGGACGTACCGGGCCTTGACGTCCCACTTGCCGTTCTTCTCGGCGAATTCGAACCAGCCGATGACGCCTTCCTCGGACAGCCCGCTGGGCACCTCGTGCCGGGCGAGCTGGTTGCCGAGCCCGTACGCGACCCAGATGTCGCCGACCTTCTCCATGGGCTGGACGACGTGGGCGTGGTGGCCGATGACCAGGTTGATGCCGGTCTTCTCGGCGACCTTCTTGGCGAGGCTCAGCTGGAGCGAGTTCGGGGCGGGCTGGTGTTCCGTGCCCCAGTGGATGCTGAGGATGACGACCTCGGCGCCGGCGGCCCGGGCGGCCTTCTCGGCGGCCGAGATGGCGTCCAGCGAGGTCTTGTTGGCCAGCCACGGCTTGTCCGCGGGCACCTGACGGCCGTTGAACCCGCCGGCGAAGGAGATCTGCGCGACCTTGACGCCCTTGACGTCCATGATCAGCGGCTTGGCGGCCTCCGCCTGGCTGCGGGCGGAGCCGGTGTGCTTGAGCCCCGCCTTGTCGAGGGCGTCGAGGGTGTTCTTGACACCGCCCTCACCGTGGTCGAGCACGTGGTTCGACGCGGTCGAGCAGGTGTCGTACCCGAGGTCCTTGAGGGTCGTGGTGACCTGCGGCGGCGCGATGAAGTCCGGGAAGCTCTGGAAGGGCCCCTCCGGCTTGCCCAGCACGGGCTCCATGTGGCAGATCGCCAGGTCGGCCTTGCTGATGACGGGCTTCACCCCGGCCATGATCTGTCCGAAGTCCATGCCGGCCTTGCCCTTGGCCTTGGCATCCTGCTCGGCCTGAGCGGTCAGCTCGGGGTGGATGAGAACGTCACCGGCCGCGGCCACGGTGAAAGAACGCCCACCGGACCCCGTGGACAGACGACCCTTGGCATCACCACCGGATCCCCCGTCTCCGAGGAGTCCACAGCCGGTGAGGGCTGTCGACAGGAGCAGGGTGAGCGCTCCGGTGCGGAGCGTGACGAGAGAGGCGGATATCTTCACTCGGTCTATCTTTATCCGATCATGACTCCGTTCCTCGCGAAACGTATAACGATTAAGGCAACTCTGTGCGCGGTGGCCATCATGGCCGCGATTGTGGCGTATTTCACGCTCTCCGCAGGGCAACCATCGGGCGAAATGCAGGTGAATTCCAGACCTTCGGCTGCCCCGGGGGTCGACCTGGAAAAGCGGATTACGGCATTCACCCAGGGATTCGGCGAGCGGGGGGGCTACCGGATCCCCACCGCGACCGAGCGCCGGACGGTCACGCAGGGTGTCGCCCTCCTCCTCGACGGCAAGGAGGAGGCGGCGCGCAAGCGGCTGGCCGAGGTCGATTTCACCGTGCAGTCGTTCACGGACACCGTCAGCGGCCGCGACTACGCCGAGGTCGCGGACGCGGCGGGCTCTTCGGGCTCGGCGAACCGCGGCTGGGGCCGGGTGTACGTCAACCTGGGCGTCCCGCTGACCTGGAGCGTGCAGGTCCCCCACCCCGTCGCCGACCAGGAGACCGAGCGGCTCGGCGCCCGCGTGCTGCGCGGGGCGCCCGGCGGGGTGATGGTGCTGGCCGGCGCCCACCGGACCGCCGGCGAAGGGGACTCCGCCGATGTGGCGCACCGCACGGACTCGGTGTTCCACAAGGTGATCGAGGAGCTGATGGAGCGCGGTCTGCCGGGCGTGCAGCTGCACGGGTTCGCCAACGAGTCCTTCCCCGAATTCGACGCCGTGGTCTCGACCGGGGCCGGGGACCGCGCGGTGTCCGAGGCCAGGACCCTGTCGGCGGCGCTGACCGACGAGGGCCTGGAGGTCTGCCGGGCCAATGTCCGGAAATGCAAACTGTCCGGAACCTCGAACGAGCAGGGCCAAGTGGCGGCCGAGGAAAAGCTGCGTTTTCTCCACATTGAACTCGCGAGGGTGATAAGGACGGACGACAGCCGCCTCGACGATGTGACGGAAGCCATAACGGTTCTCACCAAGCGCTGGTCGAAATCTTGACCGTCTCGACCGGATTTGACTGGTTTGACCGCAGTGACCGCACACCGAAGGGGCCGGCTCACGTAGGAGCCGGCCCCTTCGGACCACTCAGACGTTGAAGCGGAACTCGACCACGTCGCCGTCCTGCATGACGTAGTCCTTGCCCTCCATGCGGGCCTTGCCCTTGGAACGGGCCTCGGCGACCGAGCCGCAGGCGACCAGGTCCTCGAAGGAGATGATCTCCGCCTTGATGAAGCCGCGCTGGAAGTCGGTGTGGATCACACCGGCGGCCTCGGGGGCGGTGGCGCCCTTCTTGATGGTCCAGGCGCGGGTTTCCTTCGGGCCGGCCGTCAGGTAGGTCTGCAGGCCCAGGGTGGCGAAGCCGACGCGGCCGAGGGTGGCCATGCCGGGCTCCTCCTGGCCGACCGACTGGAGGAGCTCGAGCGCCTCGTCGTCGTCGAGCTCGATGAGCTCCGCCTCGAGCTTGGCGTTCAGGAAGATCGCCTCGGCCGGGGCCACCAGCGCGCTCTGCTCGGCCTTGAAGGCGTCGTCCGTCAGCTCGTCCTCGTCCACGTTGAAGACGTAGAGGAACGGCTTGACCGTGAGCAGGTGCAGCTCGTGGAGGAGGTCACCCTGCTCCGTGCCCTTCGTGATGCCGTGCGAGAAGAGGGTGTCGCCCGCTTCGAGGATCTTCACGGCCTTCTCGACGGCCGCGAGGACCGCGACCTTCTCCTTCTGGAGGCGGGACTCCTTCGTCAGACGGGGCACCGCCTTCTCGATGGACTGGAGGTCCGCGAGGATGAGCTCGGTGTTGATGGTCTCGATGTCGTCCTTCGGCGAGACCTTGCCGTCGACGTGGACGACGTTCTCGTCTTTGAAGGCGCGGATGACCTGGCAGATCGCGTCCGACTCGCGGATGTTCGCGAGGAACTTGTTGCCGAGGCCCTCGCCCTCCGACGCACCGCGCACGATGCCCGCGATGTCGACGAAGTCGACCGTCGCCGGGAGGAGCTTGGCGGAGCCGAAGATGCCGGCCAGGACGCCGAGGCGGACGTCCGGAACGCCGACGACGCCGACGTTCGGCTCGATCGTGGCGAACGGGTAGTTGGCCGCCAGCACGTCGTTCTTGGTCAGGGCGTTGAACAGGGTCGACTTGCCGACATTCGGCAGGCCGACGATTCCGATCGTGAGCGACACGTTGGCGACTTCCCGTAGCTGGAGGGGGCGGCGGCCCGGAGTGGGCCATCGGACAGTTTACTTTCCGATGAGGGGGCCCGGATGTACGCGTGTCCGGGCACACGATCGGCTGCTTCCCCGCCTAGTTTTGGAGGGTGGAGCGATACAAGGCGCGTACGGTACGTCACCCGGCGGAGCGGTCTGCCGAGCGGACCCCCCAGCGAGGGCCGACGCCGGTGCGCCGGCTGCCGCGGCCCCGGCTGACCGGGCTCGGCGGCGGGCTCTTCGCCTGCGCCGCGATGTTCCTGATCGGCGGCCTCGACTGGCTGCTGTTCGACGCCTCGCTGTTCGTCTACGGCCTGTTCTTCCTGCCGGTCGCGGCCGCCACCGCCCTGTGGGTACGGCCCGCCGACCTGATCACCGCGCCCATCACCGCCCCGATCGCCTTCGCCGCCGGAGTGTGGCCCGTGTCGGGCGGCTCCGGCGGGTTCGCCGGCGAGGTGATGGGGCTGGTGTCCGCGCTGTCCCTGCACGCCGGCTGGCTGTACGCGGGCACGCTCGTGGCGGCGCTGATCGCGGTGGTGCGCAAGGCCGTCCTCATCGGCCGCCGCCGGATGCCCCGCCGTATCGCCTGAGCCCGGCGGTCGCCTGAGCCCGGCGTCGTCTGAGCCCGGCGGTCGCATGAGCCCGGCGGCCCGGGGCCCTGCGGGGGCCCGGGCCTGCGGCTACTGCTGCGCAGCCGAGCGCGCCGCCATCGCCGCGCCCACGATGCCCGCGTTGTTCTGCAGCTCCGCCGGCACGATCCGCGCCCGGACGCCCTCGATCAGCGGCAGGAACTTCTCCGGCTTTCGGCTCACGCCGCCGCCGATGATGAAGAGGTCCGGGGAGAAGAGCATCTCCACGTGCGCCAGGTACTTCCCCACCCGGCGCGCCCAGTGCTCCCAGGTCAGCTCCCCGTCCTCCTTCGCCTTCACCGAGGCCCGCGTCTCCGCATCGTGGCCCTTCAGTTCCAGGTGGCCGAGCTCGGTGTTGGGCACCAGCCGTCCGCCCGTGAAGAGCGCGCTGCCGATCCCGGTGCCCAGCGTGAGCAGGATGACGGTGCCGTCGACCCCGCGCCCCGCCCCGTAGGCCATCTCCGCGACCCCGGCCGCGTCCGCGTCGTTCAGGACCGTCACCGGGCAGCCGTCCAGGCGCGAGGAGAGCAGCGCCGCCGTGTCCACCCCGACCCAGGCCTTGTCCATGTTGGCCGCCGACCGGGTCACCCCGCCCGTGACCACCCCCGGGAAGGTGACCCCCACCGGGCCCTCCCAGCCGAAGTGGCGCACCACCTCGACGACGCAGCCGGCCACCCCGTCGGGGGTGGCCGGCTGCGGTGTCAGCACCTTGTGGCGCGCCTGCGCCAGGTCGCCACGGTCCAGGTCCACAGGAGCGCCCTTGATCCCGGAACCGCCGATGTCCACGCCGAAGATCTCCATGGACTCACCGTACGAAAAGTCCCGCCGGAGCGCCCTGCCGAGGAGATGCCTACTTCTGTACGCCCGAAGCCGGGCCCGCACCCGCGCCCGGCGCCGCCACGAGCTCCGCCGCCTCCGCGCGCAGGTCGCGGCGCAGTTCCTTGGGCAGGGAGAAGACGATGGACTCCTCGGCCGTCTTGACGATCTCCACGTCCGCGTACCCGCGCGCGGCCAGCCACTCCAGCACCTCTTCGACCAGCACCTCCGGCACCGAGGCGCCCGAGGTCAGACCGACGGTGGTGACGCCCTCCAGCCAGGCCTCGTCGATCTCGCTGGCGAAGTCCACGAGGTACGAGGCCTGCGCGCCGGCGTCGAGGGCGACCTCGACGAGGCGGATCGAGTTCGAGGAGTTCTTGGAGCCGACGACGATGACGAGGTCGCAGTCCTTGCCCATCACCTTGACCGCCTCCTGGCGGTTCGAGGTGGCATAGCAGATGTCGTCGCTGGGCGGCGAGACGAGCAGCGGGAACTTGGTCTTCAGGGCGTCGACCGTCTCCATCGTCTCGTCGACGGAGAGGGTGGTCTGCGACAGCCAGACGACCTTCGACTCGTCGCGGACGGTGACCTTCTCGACGTCGTGCGGGCCGTCCACGATGGTGATGTGGTCCGGGGCCTCGCCGGAGGTGCCGATGACCTCCTCGTGGCCCTCGTGGCCGATGAGGAGGATGTCGAAGTCCTCGTTCGCGTAGCGGATCGCTTCCTTGTGGACCTTGGTGACCAGCGGGCAGGTCGCGTCGATCGTCGCGAGCTTGCCGCGCGCCGCCTCCTCGTGGACCACGGGGGCCACGCCGTGCGCGGAGAACATCACGATGGACCCCTCGGGGACCTCCTCCGTCCGCTCGACGAAGATGGCTCCCTTCCGCTCCAGGGTCTGCACGACGTACTTGTTGTGGACGATCTCGTGCCGCACGTAGACCGGCGCGCCGTACTGTTCGAGGGCCTTCTCGACGGCGATCACGGCTCGGTCCACGCCCGCGCAGTAGCCGCGCGGGGCGGCCAGGAGAACGCGGCGGGATGCGGGAGCGGGGGCGTCAGCAGTCATGGGCTCCATCGTACGGGGGTGTCCAGCAGGCCGGGGGTCGCCCGTTCGGCACAAACTGGGTCGAACATCCGCACCTGCCTTACCCCCGGAGGAAAGATGGCGTCCGCGACGGATCCCAGCACGCCGCCCGGCCCGCCCGGTCCGTCCGGTCCCTCCGGCGGCCCGTCCGCCGCGCCGGGCACCTCGCTGCGCCGCAGTCTCGGATTCCGGGACCTGGTGGTCTACGGGCTGCTCTTCATCGCCCCCATGGCCCCGGTCGGCGTCTTCGGCACCCTCGACGCCAAATCGCACGGTGCCGTCGCCCTCGTCTACCTCGTCGCGACGGTGGCGATGGCCTTCACGGCCTTCTCCTACGCGCAGATGGTGCGCGTGGCCCCGCAGGCCGGCTCCGTGTTCACGTACGCCCGCAAGGGCCTCGGCGAGGGTCCCGGGCTGATCGCCGGCTGGATGGCGATGCTCGACTACCTGCTGATCCCGGCGGTCGCCTACCTCTTCTCCGGCATCGCCATGAACGCCCTGGTCCCGGAGGTCTCCCGGTGGGTGTGGACGGCCCTGGCCGTGGTCGTGACGACCCTGCTCAACCTGTGGGGCGTACGGGCCGCCGCCCGCGTGGGCTTCGCCGTGCTGGCCATGGAGATCGCGGTCCTGCTGGTGTTCCTGGTCTCGGCGGTGACCGTGCTGGTCCGGGGCGCGGAGCACCGCGCCTGGCTCTCCCCCTTCACCGGGGACGGCTCGCTCGGCGGGTTCTCCACGGCCGCCGTGCTCGGCGCGGTCTCGGTCGCGGTCCTGTCCTACCTGGGCTTCGACGCCATCGCCTCCTTCGCCGAGGAGGTCACCGGAGGCAGCGCGAAGGTGGCCCGGGCGGTGCTGTTCTGCCTGGCGCTGACCGGCGTGCTGTTCATCGCCCAGACCTATCTGGCGGCCCTCCTGAGTCCCCTCTCGGCGGCGGAGCTGGCGGCCGACCCGGCGAAGCAGGGCCCGGCCTTCTACACGACCGTCGAAGCCTCCGTGGGCATGTGGCTGCACGACCTGGTCGCCGTCAGCAAGGCCATCGGGGCCGCCTTCGCCGCGCTGGCCGGACAGGCCGCGGCCGGCCGGCTGCTCTTCGCGATGGCCCGCGAGCGGCGGCTGCCCCGCGTGCTCTCCCACACCTCGCACGGGACCCCGCGCCCGGCCCTGCTGCTGGCGGCGACGGTCACCCTGATCGCGGCCGTGTGGGCGGCCCGGCGGGACGACGGGCTGGACCACCTGGTCTCGGTGGTGGACATCGGGGCGCTGGTGGCGTTCACGCTGCTGCACGCCTCGGTGGTCGGCTGGTTCGTGGTCAAGCGCCGCGAGGGGGCTCCGAACTGGTTCAAGCACCTGGTGATCCCGGTCCTCGGCGCCGCCGTGACCATCACGGTGATCGTCGAGGCCTCGCGGACGGCGCAACTGGTGGGGGCGGTGTGGCTGCTGGCGGGCCTGTGCGTGCTGGTGGCCCAGCGCGGGCGGCGCGGGCAGGATCAGGGCTCCCGGCCCGACGCCGGTGTCGGCGCAGGCGGTTAGCCTGCGTGCATGGGTCTGAATTCGTCGGCTGACGCGCCGCTGCCGGTCGGTCAGGTGTCCCGGCTCATCGGGGGCTGGATCGACAAGCTCGGTCAGGTGTGGGTGGAAGGGCAGATCACGCAGCTCTCGCGGCGGCCGGGAGCGGGGGTGGTCTTCCTGACGCTGCGCGATCCCTCGCACGACATCTCCCTCAGCGTGACCTGCTTCCGGCAGGTCTTCGACGAGGTCGCGGACTCCGTGACGGAGGGCGCGCGCGTGGTCGTGCTCGCCAAGCCCGAGTGGTACGCCCCGCGCGGGCAGCTGTCCCTGCGGGCCACCGAGATACGGCCCGTCGGCATCGGCGAGCTCCTCGCCCGGCTGGAGCGGCTCAAGCGCTCCCTCGCTTCCGAGGGGCTTTTCGCGCTGGACCGCAAGAAGCCGCTGCCGTTCCTGCCGCAGCTGATCGGGCTGGTGGTGGGTCGTGCCTCGGCGGCCGAGCGCGACGTCCTGGAGAACGCCCGGCGCAGGTGGCCGGCGGTCCGCTTCGAGGTCCGCAACGTCGCGGTCCAGGGGGTGCACGCGGTGCCCCAGGTGATCCAGGCGGTCAAGGAGCTGGACTCCATGCCCGAGGTGGACGTGATCATCGTGGCCCGCGGCGGCGGCAGCGTGGAGGATCTGCTGCCCTTCTCCGACGAGGAGGTCGTACGGACCGTCGCGGCGGCCCGTACGCCGGTGGTCTCGGCGATCGGGCACGAGCCCGACTCCCCGCTGCTGGACCTGGTCGCGGACCTGCGGGCGTCCACGCCCACGGACGCGGCGAAGAAGGTGGTCCCGGACGTCGGCGAGGAGCTGGAGCGGGTGCGCCAGCTGCAGGGCCGGGGGCTGCGCGCCGTGCGCGGGCTGCTCGACCGGGAGGAGCGGGGGCTCGCGCATGCGCTCGCGCGGCCGGTCTTCGTCCATCCCCAGCGGATGGTGGAGACCCGGGAGGCGGAGGTGGACGCGCTGCTGGCGCGCGGCCGCCGGACCCTGGGGCACTTGCTGGACCGGGCCGATTCGGAGCTGGCGCACACGCTCGCCCGCGTGGTGGCACTGTCCCCGGCGGCCACGCTGGAGCGCGGGTACGCAGTGCTCCAGCGGGGCGACGGGCACGTGGTGCGCTCGCCCGAGGACGTGTCGGCGGGCGATGTGCTGCGGGCGCGGGTGGCGGAGGGAGAGTTCTCGGTGCGGGTCGCCTCGGCCGAAGGGCCCTCGTAGGCAGGTCGCTTGACCGGCAGATCGCTTCACACTGCCGCAACAAATTTCGGTGTACTACACAGTTAAGGTGGGAGCGGGAATGGCAGAGACCGATACGGCGCTGGGGTACGAGCAGGCCCGGGACGAGCTGATCGAGGTCGTCCGCAAGCTGGAGGCCGGCGGCACCTCGCTGGAGGACTCCCTCGCACTCTGGGAGCGCGGCGAGGAGCTCGCGAAGGTGTGCCGCCACTGGCTGGAGGGGGCCCGCGCCCGGCTGGACTCGGCGCTGGCGGCGCGCGAGGCGGCCGAGGGGGCCGGCGGGGAGTGATCCCGCTCACCCGGAAACAGATTTAGTTGAATTTTCATCTACTTTCGTCGTAGTCTCTGGGCATCGCTTCAGTCCCGTACAGAAGAAGGCTTTCCGATGTCTCTCGTTCTCGACGCCGCCGCTCAGGACCTCCTCTTCCGTGAGGCCCGCACCGCCAACACGTTCTCCGACGAGCCGGTGACCGAGGAGCAGGTCCAGGCGATCTACGACCTGGTGAAGTACGGCCCGACCGCCTTCAACCAGACGCCGCTGCGCATCACCCTGGTCCGCTCTCCCGAGGCCCGCGAGCGCCTCGTGAAGCACATGGCCGAGGGCAACCAGGCCAAGACCGCCGCCGCCCCGCTGGTCGCGATCCTGTCCGCGGACAACGAGTTCCACGAGGAGCTCCCGCAGCTGCTCCCCCACTTCCCGCAGGCCAAGGACGCCTTCTTCTCCGCGCGCCCGGTCCGCGAGCAGTCCGCGCTGGTCAACTCCGCGCTGCAGGCCGCGTACTTCATCATCGGCGTCCGCGCCGCCGGCCTGGCCGCCGGCCCGATGACCGGTCTGGACTTCGCCGGCCTCCAGAAGGAGTTCCTGGACGACGACCACACCCCGCTGATGGTGATCAACATCGGCAAGCCGGGCGAGGACGCCTGGTTCCCGCGCTCCCCGCGCCTGGAGTTCGACCAGGTCATCACGACCGTCTGAGGCCGGCCCCGCAGGCGGTGAACGAAAAGGCCGCGCTCCCCGGAATCCCGGGGGCGCGGCCTTTTCGCGTCGTACTGCGTCGTACTGCGTCGTACTGCGTCGTGCCCTACGAGCCCTGCTTGAACTCCAGCGCCGCGGCCATCGCGCCGAGCTGCTCGAAGGAGGCCGTCCCGGTCACGACCGTGACGTAGCCCTGCTCCTTGCGCACGAGGGCGTCGTACTTCTCGCCGTCCCAGCGCTCCCAGACCTGGTCCCCGACCTGCTGGGTCTCCCCGGTGGCCTGCGCCTTCCGGGTGACCTTCCCGATGTACTTGTCCGTGGCGTCCGCGGACTGCTCCACCGCCACGTACTGCTGTGCCGGGTCCAGGAAGCCCAGGTGCCAGGCGCTGGCCTCCTTGCGCGCGTACCCGACGGAGGTCGCCCGCCACTCCGGCGGCAGCCCGACGGGCACCGCCACGGGGTACGGGGCCGCGCGCCGGGCCGTGAGGCTTTCGACGCGGTAGTCGACCACGTTCGTCGGATCGGCCTTCTCGTCATGTGGGATGACCAAATAGATCCCCCCGACCACGAGCCCGATCACCGCCAGCGACCGGACCATGTCCACGACCGTCTGCTTGCCCTTCATACCTGCCACGACACCATCGTCCCGCATGGCTCCGGGCGATCACCGCCGGGGTCGCAATGGCGCGCCACGGGCGGCGCAAGATGTCCGCTCAGGACAATCGGCTGACCGATATGGCGCTCATACGTGACCCGGTCTGCTCAATATGTCGACGTACCGATAGAGTCCAGGGACCCTCACTCCCGGCCGTCGCCGTACAGAAAGGTGCGCTCCGATGACCGAGCACAACCTGCCGCCCCAGCTCGAAGTCTCTCCGGAGGCACCCGACCGCAACCTCGCCCTGGAACTCGTACGGGTCACCGAGGCCGCCGCCATGGCCGCGGGCCGCTGGGTCGGACGCGGTGACAAGCTCGGCGCCGACGGCGCTGCCGTCAACGCGATGCGCACCCTGATCTCCACCGTTTCGATGAACGGCGTCGTCGTCATCGGCGAGGGCGAGAAGGACGAAGCCCCGATGCTCTTCAACGGCGAGCGGGTCGGCGACGGCACCGGTGCCGAGGTCGACATCGCCGTGGACCCCATCGACGGCACCACCCTGAACGCCAAGGGCATGCCGAACGCCATCGCCGTTCTGGCGGCCGCCGACCGCGGCACCATGTTCGACCCGTCCGCGGTCTTCTACATGGAGAAGCTGGTCACCGGTCCCGAGGCCGCCGACTTCGTCGACATCAACGCCCCGGTCTCCGTCAACATCCGCCGCGTCGCCAAGGCCAAGAACATGGCCGTGGAAGACGTCACCGTGATCATCCTCGACCGCCCCCGCCACGAGGGCATCGTCAAGGAGATCCGCGAGACCGGCGCGCGCATCAAGTTCATCTCCGACGGCGACGTCGCCGGCTCGGTGCTGGCCGTCACGGAGGACAGCGGCATCGACCTGCTGCTCGGCATCGGCGGCACCCCCGAGGGCATCATCTCGGCCTGCGCGATCAAGTGCATGGGCGGCACCATCCAGGGCAAGCTGTGGCCCAAGGACGAGGCCGAGCGCCAGAAGGCGATCGACGCGGGCCACGACCTGGACCGCGTCCTGTTCACGGACGACCTGGTCTCCGGCGACAACGTGTTCTTCGTCGCCACCGGCATCACCGACGGCGAGCTGCTGCGCGGCGTCCACTACCGCTCGGAGACCGCGACGACCTCCTCGCTGGTCATGCGCTCGAAGTCGGGCACGATCCGGCAGATCGACTCGACCCACCGCCTCTCGAAGCTCCGCGCGTACAGCGCGATCGACTTCGACCGCGCCAAGTAGGCCACGGGCGGCACGGCATCACGGAAGGGGCGCTCCCGCGTGCGGCGGGGGCGCCCCTTTGCCGTTCGTCTTTGCCGTTGCCGTTCGGTTGTCGTTGTTCTTGCCGTTCGGTTGTCGTTGTTCTTGCCGTTGGTCCGCTGCCGGCCCGCGCGGCGCGGAGCCCCGCGCCGCCTACGAGGCTTCGCGCAGCTCCACCGCCCGGCGCCGCCGGCGGGCCAGCACCACCCGGCGCTCGGCGGCCGTCAGCCCGCCCCAGACCCCGTAGGGCTCGGGCTGGATCAGCGCGTGCTCCCGGCAGGCGACCATGACGGGGCAGCGGGCACAGACCCGCTTGGCGGCGTCCTCACGGGACAGCCGGGCCGCGGTCGGCTCCTTGGAGGGGGCGAAGAAGAGCCCGGCCTCGTCGCGCCGGCACACCGCGTCCGCGTGCCATGGGCCGTCCTCTTCCCTGGCCGGCACCCGAGGCTTCGGCACGACCGCCGCCGGGCGCCCCTGGAGACTCTGGACGGCGGCTACCTGCAGGGACTGGCGCGGCGGATGCGGCACGGTCTACTCCTGACGACGTATACGCGAGCGAGAGAGGCGACGCACCTGTCCCTACCCGCTGTGGGCGCCCCTATGCACCGTGTGCCGCCGATCCGGCCGGTTCGACCGAAAGGTGCTCCCGCCCGGCCCGGCCCCTCGTGCCCCTTCCCGGCCCCGCCCGGCCGCGCCCCCGTCACCCGGACGTCACGCGGCGGACGGCGTCCAGCCGGGGCTGCGGCCCAGGAAGGCGAGCAGCGCACCGGCCGGATCAGTGTCCGGATCGGGCGCGGGGGTGAGCGCCGGGGCGTACGCGAACCCGCGCAGCGGCTCGGCGAGCACCCGGGCGGCCGGGCTCAGGGCCGCCGCGAGGGCGGGCGTCAGCGGAGAGGCCTGGCCGGTGGCGACCGCAAGGTCCCAGGCGTGGACGGCCGCGTCGAGGGCGGCCGCGGCGACCGCGGTCTCGGCGTCGAGGGTGAACGGAGGCAGCGGGACGGCCACCTCCGCGGTGCCGGGCGCGACCCCGGCGAAGGCCTCGGCGGCGGCGTCGAGGGCGGGCTCCAGCAGCTCCGCGGGGCTGCCGGCCAGGGTGCCGGTGGGCGCGAAGGGGTCCTCCGCCGGTCCCGGCCCGCCGGTGAGGCGGCCCGCGTAGGCGAGCTGGTCGCCCGCCGCGTGCTGGAGCACTTGGCCGACATTCCACTGATCGCACGGTGTCGGTGCGCTCAGGGCATCGGCCGGTATGGCGACGGCGACGGAGCGCAGCGCCGCGTGCGCCTGGTCGAGCAGGTCCCACTTGGATGCGGTCATGAGCCCGACCTTACGAGCACCTACCGGCCAAGGGGGCTGATTTCAGCTCCAGTTGCCCGCGTGTCGGCCTTACCGGGCGCCCTCCAGGCCCTTGCGGAGCCTGTTCGCCAGGTCCACCAGGCGGGCGCCGAGCTTGGGGCGGGCCTCGATGTTGCCCAGCAGCGCGAAACCGCGGACGATCACGACCGGGGCCTGCGGGTCGGTCTCCACGCGCCCTTCGCCCCGGACCTCGAAATTGCCGAGGACCCCGCTGCCGTAGCCGCGCAAGGTGACATTCTCCGGGACCAGGATCTCGACGTTGCCGAGGATGCTGGTCACGTTGATCTCGGTGACCTGTTGCTCGAAGACCGCCTGGGTCAGGTCGATGCTGATGTCACCCATGACGGAGACCGCACGGGTGTGCGCGCCCGGCCGCCAGCGCCCCTTGCGGGAGGAGCTGCTGCACACGGCCACGATCGTCTCGACCGGGGCGCCCGCGGGTGCTCCCGCGTACGCGGGCTCCTGCCGGCTGCCGGCGCCGGGCGCGGGCAGGTCCCGTACGAGCACGTCCAGCTCGGCGACCGTCTTCAGCGCGTACAGCGAGTCGAGCCGGTCCGAGTGCTCCTCGGCGGTCAGCCGTCCCTCGGCCACGGCGTCGGCGAGGATGTGCGCGATCCGGTCCCGGTCCGCATCGGAGGCGCGCAACCCGGGGGCGGGCACGGGGGCCGGCGCGGGGGCCGGCGCGGGGGCCGGCGCGGATGAGGGCTGCTTTTCCAGGTCCACGCACCCCAGCATAGCGAGACACGATAGATCGCGATACCGGCCAGTGAGCCTTACCTCACAACAAAAGCCGCCGGAAGAGGTCCTACGCTGGTTACCGCGCTGCCAAACGGTCGTCAGCGCCGTCTGCCGAGTGAGGGAATGACTGCCGTCATGCCAGAGTTTGCGTACACCGACCTGCTGCCCCTGGGCGAGGACTCCACCCCGTACCGCCTGGTGACCTCCGAAGGCGTCTCCACCTTCGAGGCCGACGGCCGTACCTTCCTCAAGGTCGAGCCCGAGGCGCTGCGCAAGCTCGCCGAAGAGGCCATCCACGACATCCAGCACTTCCTGCGCCCCGCGCACCTCGCGCAGCTGCGCCGGATCATCGACGACCCCGAGGCCAGCGCGAACGACAAGTTCGTCGCCCTCGACCTCCTGAAGAACGCGAACATCGCGGCGGCCGGCGTCCTGCCGATGTGCCAGGACACGGGCACGGCGATCGTGATGGGCAAGCGCGGCCAGAACGTCCTGACGGAGGGCGCCGACGAGGCGGCCCTGTCCCACGGCATCTACGACGCGTACACCCGCCTCAACCTGCGCTACTCACAGATGGCCCCGGTCACCATGTGGGAGGAGAAGAACACCGGCTCGAACCTGCCCGCGCAGATCGAGCTGTACGCGACCGACGGCGGCGCGTACAAGTTCCTCTTCATGGCCAAGGGCGGCGGCTCCGCCAACAAGTCCTTCCTCTACCAGGAGACCAAGGCGGTCCTCAACGAGGCCTCCATGATGAAGTTCCTGGAAGAGAAGATCCGCTCGCTCGGCACCGCGGCCTGCCCGCCGTACCACCTCGCGATCGTGGTCGGCGGCACCTCGGCGGAGCACGCCCTCAAGACCGCGAAGTACGCCTCGGCCCACTACCTGGACGAGCTGCCCACCGAGGGCTCCCCGCTGGGCCACGGCTTCCGCGACGAGGCCCTGGAGCAGCAGGTCTTCGAGCTGACCCAGAAGATCGGCATCGGCGCGCAGTTCGGCGGCAAGTACTTCTGCCACGACGTCCGCGTCGTCCGCCTCCCCCGCCACGGCGCGTCCCTCCCGATCGCGATCGCCGTCTCCTGCTCCGCGGACCGCCAGGCCACCGCGAAGATCACCGCCGAGGGCGTCTTCCTCGAGCAGCTGGAGCGGGACCCGGCGCGCTTCCTCCCGGAAACCACGGACGAGCACCTCGCCGAATCCGAATCCGCGGACGTGGTCTCCATCGACCTGAACCAGCCGATGGAAACGATCCTCGCGACCCTCACCCAGCACCCGGTGAAGACCCGCCTCTCCCTCACGGGCCCGCTGGTCGTGGCGCGCGACATCGCGCACGCCAAGATCAAGGAACTCCTCGACTCCGGCGCGGAGATGCCGCAGTACCTGAAGGACCACCCGGTCTACTACGCGGGCCCCGCGAAGACCCCCGAGGGCTACGCCTCCGGCTCCTTCGGCCCGACCACGGCCGGCCGCATGGACTCCTACGTCGAGCAGTTCCAGGCGGCGGGCGGCTCCAAGGTCATGCTGGCCAAGGGCAACCGCTCCCAGCAGGTCACCGACGCGTGCGGCAAGCACGGCGGCTTCTACCTCGGCTCCATCGGCGGCCCGGCGGCGCGCCTCGCCCAGGACTGCATCAAGAAGGTCGAGGTCCTGGAGTACGAGGAGCTCGGCATGGAAGCCGTCTGGAAGATCGAGGTCGAGGACTTCCCGGCCTTCATCGTGGTCGACGACAAGGGCAACGACTTCTTCCAGAACCCGGCCCCGGAACCCACGTTCACCCACATCCCGGTCCGCGGCCCGGGCCTGTGACCTGACGAACGCAGAGGGGCGCCGCGCCGCATGGCGCGGGGCCCCTCTTGTCTTGTCTTGCGTTCTACTCGGCAGCGGGGTCGGCTCCGCCGGAGGTACGCGCGATGCTGTCGTCGATGTTCGCGAGGACCTTGCGCGTGATGCTGAGCTCGTAGTTGAGGAGCTTGCGGCCGAATTTCCCCGGCCCCCGCTCATAGCGGGCCCTCCCTCGCTCCGAGGTGAAGGCGGACGCGGGAACCGCGTCTTGCCCCTCCGGGATGAACTTGAACACCTCTTCAACGGCAGCCAGCGCACTCACCATCGCACCCCGGTACTTGTGGTGTTCAGATTCAGGCGAGTTCAGCACCCCCAGGCTGGCCCAACGGCCGAACCGGTCCGCGACCTCCGCGAACTCACCGGGATCGATGATCTCGGACGGCTCGGCACCACCGTAAGCAGGCGGAGGCGGCGGAATCTCCACCGCCATCACGAACTCGAAGCGCCGGTCCCGACCACAGCCACGACACACACCCTCATACACCGCCACGAGGTCATCGCCGTGCTGCTCCAGGTGATGCCGACGCTCGAAATCCGCACCCCCACACTCACAGGGGTGGAGATCCATATACAGGTGCGCTTCCGACGAAGAGCGAGCTCTCAACATCACCCAGCGGCCGCGTCAGCTCCGCCCGACGGGCGCGCGACGCTGTCGATGGCTTCAAGGGACCGGCGCGTAATGTCGAGCTCGATCTCAAGGATTTCACGCGTGAAATTTTCTGGGTCCTTCTCGTAGCGGGCCCTCCCCCGCGCAGAGGTGAAGGCGGACGCGGGCACGGCGTCCTGGCCCGCCGGGATGAACTTGAACACCTCTTCGACGGCAGCCAGCGCACTCGCCATCGCACCCCGGTACTTGTGGTGCTCGGACTCAGGCGAGTTCAGCAACCCGATCCCCGCCCAACGACCGAAGCGGTCCGCCACCTCGGAGAATTCGCCGGGGTCGATGATCTCGGACGGCTCGGCACCACCGTAAGCAGGCGGAGGCGGCGGAATCTCCACCGCCATCACGAACTCGAAGCGCCGGTCCCGACCACAGCCACGGCACACACCCTCATACACCGCCACGAGGTCATCACCGTGCTGCTCCAGGTGATGCCGACGCTCGAAATCCGCCCCCCCACAGTCACAGGGGTGCAGGTCCATGTACAGGTGCGCTTCCGACGAAGAGCGAGCTCTCAACATGGCATGATCTTAAAGTCTGTTGTGCGATGTGCATATGACGCTTCCTGGGGAGGGGCATCACATGGAGCCGTCGGCCTACCCTCTGATGGGTACCGGGGCCCTACCGCCATACCAGTCCGGACAGCAGGCCGAGCTCGTTTCGGCTGCAGCCCAGGACATGGAAGGGGTGGCCGCCGCTGTCCTGCGCGAGCGGCTCGGTGGCTTCCAGTCGCTTCAGGACGGGGCGGGGCGCCAGCATTTCAAACTGCTGGACGGCAACGGCGACGAGGCGACCATCTGGGTGGACGCCGTTCCGCTGGAGGCCGAGGGAATCGTCGCCACGGCGACGAACACCAAGTCACAGAACTACGTGATCCTCGTCTCCGATCGCCTTCCGCGCGAACTGCTGGGACGGGTACTCGCCCACGAGCTGGGCGAACTCACCACGGTGCGTCAGCGAGCGGCCGAGGGCCTGACTCCCGTGCGGGAGGATCTCCTCCGCGAAGGTCCCGAGCTCCCGGCCGAGCGGGAACTGTCCGCCGCAGACATGGGACGCATTGGCGAGCTCGACTGGCTTGCCTCACGGCAGGCAGACCCTGACCTTTCGCCGCAGGAGCAGGCAGCCGCGCGGGCCGAATTCTCTGCGCTGCTCGACCCGTACGGAATCCGGCCGACCGCCGCAGTGGATCACGAGGCATTTTCCTCACAAGCGAACGCGGCGGTCCACCGGCTCAGGGCGTCAGTCGGACAAATGTCCCCTGCTTCCAAGCGCCTCGTCAGAGACCTCGCCCATCCCATAGAGCAGCTCAACCCCGCCGACGCCACCGCACTCCAGGCCTCCCGCGAGGCCGCCACCCGCGCCGAGCGGCAGGTCGCCGCGTTCATCGGGCGGCGCGAGGTCACCATGGCCATGCCCGGCTACGACCAGAACGGGCTCCCGCTGCCGCGCGACCAGACCGGGGTCGCCGTCGGCGAGTGGTCGGCGTGGCGGACGCATGTCAGCGAGCAGACCGACCAGAAGCTCCAGGAGCAGATCGCGCGCGGGGAGACCCCGGTGCGCAAGGTGACGATCGGCGGCGGGGCGAGCCTCAGTGGCCGGGACCCGGAGGCGTTGCTGGTCGATGCCGTCGGGCGGTGGCAGCGGGATCCCGGCGTCGGGATCGTGCAGTCGGCGGATCAGGACCGGGATCTGGCCCAGTGGATGGGAGTGGACCCCTACGCGGCGGTGGACGACCCCCGCAAGCGGGTGCCCATCGACGCGGTCCGGGTGTGGGAGGACCAGCTGGCCACCCAGGGCGACATGGTGAACGGGCACGCGCGACTGGAGCTCGGCGAGAACGGCGAGCTCGTCGCCGAGATCAACACCCTGGGCAAGGACGGTGTCGCGACGGGGAAACCCCTGCAGGTGACCTGCGACGGCACGCCCGTCGTGGCGACCGGTCTGCCGCCGGAACTCGTACCCGGAACCGTGCGCGACCAGCGCGGCCGGCCAGGGGTGGAGAGCCGGGGCGAAGCCCTGCGGCTGGTCGGGGACCGGCTGCGGGAGCTCGAGGGCGAGGGTGTCGCCGGGGCGGGCGAATTGCGCGCCTCGCTGCAGGAGGCCGAGCGGGGCGGCGCCGACACCCGGACCGTCCTGGAACAGCTGGATGCGTCCCCGCTGAACGAACTGCTGCGGGCCGGTCCGGACGGCAGCCCCGCCACCCGCATCGAGGGCTGCTTCGCGGTCCTGAACGCGACCCAGAAGTGGGAGGCCGCGCGCGAGGACGCTCCCGGGCGGGCGCTGATGGGCGACGAGGTCGCCGACAACCGGTTCGACGCGCGCGACGCCGATCACTGGATCATCGCCGGATCCGGCGGAACCGGCGTCGCGAACGCCGAGATCATCCTGCGTGAGAACCCGAACGCGCGGGTCACCATCATCGGTCGGGGCAATCCGCCGCCCGCCCTGGCCCACCAGGTGCAGTTCGACGCGATGGACGCCGAGTGGGGCAAGGAGAACGGCGACGGGCGGCTGGAGTTCGGCTACGCGAGCATCGGCGACATCGAAACCGTCCGGGGCGAAGACGGGCGGACCCGCTTCCGGATGACGTACAAGACCAGCCAGGAGGAGAACGCGGAAACGGTGACGGTCGACGCGGACGGCTACGTCGCGAGCCTGGGCCGTACGAACCCGCTGCCCGCCGCCGTCCAGGGTCTGGCGGACCAGGTACGGGACCGGGGCGGCCAGGTCAGGGGGGACCTGATGTTCGACCGGGACGACCAGTACATCGGCTACGGCCTCACCTTCGACGTGGACGGCAAGGAGCATCGGGTCGACGTCGACGGCGCGGCGTCCTGGCAGCTGCCGCGCGAGGTCTTCCCCCCGGAGAACGGACTCCAGCAGGAGCTGAACGCGATGGGAACGCGCGCGCTGCCTTCCGAGACGGGCAACGCCGCGCCGGGGTTCGCCCCCATCGCCCGGCAGAGCGCGCTCCGGGCACGGGCCGTCGCGCAGGTGCGCGAGGGGGACACTCAGGCGGTACAGCGGCTGGAGACGGTGCCGGACCGCTGGAAGCGCCCTTCCAAGCCTGCCCGGAGCACCCCGGCCACGACCGTGGCCCGGGAGGACCCGGCCGCCGCCGTGGACCGGGAAGCCCCCACGCTTTCGGCTGCCGCCATCGACCCGGCGGCCACCGCGCCCCCGGCCGCCACGGTCGACTCCGCGACTCCGGCGACTCCGGCCACCCCGGCAGCCCCCGCGACCCCGGCCGCCCCCGCACCCCCCGTGCCCAAGACACCCCCCGCGCCCGAGGCGGCCCCGCCCGGCCGGGGGGCGCCCGGGGGGCACCTCTGGCAGCTCGGCGTCGCCCGGCCCGGAAAGGGCGGGCCCCCGACCCCGCCGGCGTCCGGCCAGGGCCCCCCGCCCCCGGAGACCGGCCCGACCCGCCCGGGCCTCGGCCACGGGGACTGACCGGGCGGGGGCCGGGGCCCCGTACCGACGGCCGAGCAGGGTGCGCGGGGTGCGCGGAGTACGCAGCGTGCGCGGGGAACCGTCACGAACTGTTCGGCCGTCGGTGGAGCACGCTGCACCGGCCCGGTCATCGCATCCGGTTACCGTCTACTCCATGACGCAGCCGTTCCCCTCCACCGCGCGCGCCACCCGCGTGGTCGCCCACCGCGGTGCCTCCCACGAGCACCCCGAGCACACCATGGCCGCCTACCGGCAGGCCATCGCCGACGGGGCCGACGCGCTCGAGTGCGACGTACGGCTGACCGCCGACCACCGGTTGGTCTGTGTGCACGACCGGCGGGTCGAGCGGACCTCCGACGGGCGCGGGGTCGTCTCCGAGATGACGTACGAGGAGCTGCGCGCCCTCGACTTCGGGGCGTGGAAGGGGCCCGGCCACGCCGGGGCCCGGGTGCTGCTCTTCGAGGACCTGGTCAAGGAGGCGCTGGCCGCGCCGTACCCGGTCGGGCTGGCCGTGGAGACCAAGCACCCCACCCGCGCGGGCGGCCGGCTGGAGGCCGAGCTCGTGCGGCTGCTCGGGGAGTACGGGCTCGCCGACGGCTCCGCCGGCCGCGTCGAGGTGATGAGCTTCTCCCGGACCGCGCTGACCCGGATGCACCGCCTCGCGCCGGGGCTGCCGGCCGTGTACCTGATCGAGCGCAGGGTCCGTCCGGTCCGGCCCCCGTACGCCACCCACGCGGGCCCGGGCATCGAGCTCGTACGGCGGGATCCGGGGCTGGTGGGCCGGCTGAAGGCGAAGGGGCTCGAGGTCCGCGTATGGACCGTGGACGAGCCCGAGGACGTGGAGCTGTGCGTGCGCCTGGGCGTGGACACCCTCATCACCAACCGCCCCCGGGACGTACGCAAGCTGCTGCTCGACATGTGAGCACCCGGCCGGGGTGCGCCGGCCGGGTGTGGGGGGTCGTCTGGGTGTGGCTGTCGTCCGGACGGGGCTGTCGTCCGGGCGCCGGAACCTACGGGGTGCGGGTCCGGAGGGGGTTGCCGGAGCGGGTTGCCGGAGGGGTTACGCGAAGCGCTGGTTGGCCGAGCCGTTGCAGGTCTGGAGGCGCAGCGGCTCGTGGGCCGCGGCCACCGTCAGGCACATGCCCGGGGCGGCGGCGGGCCTGAAGGTGGCTCCGTCGCGGACGAACTGCTGGTTGGCGCCGCCGTGGCAGTTCCAGATGATCAGTGCGGTGCCGCCGCCGTAGTTGGCGCCGGGTGCGTCCAGGCAGCGGTCGTGGGTGAGCTCGACGTGCAGGGACTTCTTCGCGGAGTCGTACCACCAGCCCTGGTTGCGGCCGCCGTGGCAGTCCCAGCCAAGGACCTTGGTGTTGTTGGCGCTGGCGCCGCCGTTGGAGTCGACGCAGTTGCCCGTCGCCTCGTTCTTCAGCGGCTTGTAGAGGTCGTCCCAGGCCCCGGCCTGCAGGACGGGGGTGCCGGTGCTCGCCGGGTCGGCGCAGGAGGCCTCGCGCAGGCCGGAGGAGTAGAGCTGGGTCAGACAGGACGCGAAGGCGCCGTGGCCGCGGTAGTTGGGGTGGAAGGACTGCCGGGCGGTGTTCTCGTCCCACGGGAAGTGGTCCCCGAGGTCGAGGTAGAGGCCGCGGGCCCAGGTGTCCTCCATGCAGACCTCGTGGCCCTGGAAGAGACGCGAGTTGTCGAGGTAGGTCGCGCCCGCGGCGAGGGCGGCCGCGCGCATGCCCTTCTCGAAGGTGGGCACCGCGTAGTTGCGGCCCCAGGCGGCATCGGAGTCGTAGCCGGCGCAGCCTCCGGGGAGCTTGCCCGGGAAGTCGGGGTTGTCGTTGAAGTCGGGGCCGATCGGGCTGGGGTAGCCCATCACGACCAGTTTGTAGTCGGTGTCGGCGTAACCGGCGTCGCGCATGACAGTCTTGAGGTCGCCGATCGTCGACTGCACCTTGGGCTTCAGCCCGTCGACGCGGGCCTGCCAGCCCGGGCCGTACTTCGGCTCGCAGGTGCCCTGGCTGAGCACCCATCGGGTGACGCAGTCGGTCATGACCGGGCCGAACTGCAGGTCGTCGTTGGCTCCGGCGACCAGCAGTACCATCTTGATCTTGGTGTTGCGGGCCTTGATGGCCAGGCTGTCGCTCTGCACCAGCTCGTCGGCGTACTGCTTGCTGCCGCCGATCTTGATGTTGCCCGTGTAGCCGCCGGAGCAGGCCGCGTTGAAGGTGTAGTCGGCCGCGATGCCGGTGCGGTGGATCGCCGCGTCGGGCGAGCGGTGGCACTGGTTGGACGAGGTGTTGGTGGCGGGGTCGTAGTTGCCGACGCCCTCGCCGGAGATCTCGCTGTCGCCCAGCGAGATCAGACCGGTCTTGCGGTCCGCGAGGGGGCGGATCGCGGAGTCTCCGTAGATCTTGACGGCCTCGGCGGCCCGGATGGCCTCCAGTTCGGGCGTGAGGGGCGTGACGGCGGCCCCGACGGCGGCCCCCGCGGAAGACCCGGCGGTCGTCGCCGCCTGGGCCATGGGGGTGATGGCGGTGACGCCCCCGAGGGCGGCCGCGACCGCCGCGACGGCGGCAAAGGTAGATCTGAACCTGGATTGTGTACGGACACGTGCCATGAGCGCCTCCCCGATCTCAGTGTTACCCCCGGTATTTACTGGCCAGTAGGCGAGTTGGGAACAGTCCGAACAAGACAATTGCTCAACTTTTTGAGGAGGCACCACAGATGACCGATGATCAGCAGCCGACCGAGGACTCCGCGGAGTACCGCACCGAGCACGACTCCATGGGCGACGTACGGGTCCCCGCGCACGCCAAATGGCGAGCTCAGACCCAGCGCGCCGTGGAGAACTTCCCCATCTCCGGGCTGCGCCTGGAGCGCGCCCACATCGAGGCCCTGGCCCGGATCAAGGCCGCGGCCGCCACCGTCAACGCCCGGCTCGGCGTGGTCGACGAGGCCATCGCCGCCGCGATCGTCTCGGCGGCCGGCGAGGTCGCCGACGGCCGCTGGGACGAGCACTTTCCCGTGGACGTGTTTCAGACGGGTTCCGGCACCTCGTCCAACATGAACGCCAACGAGGTGATCGCCACCCTGGCCGCCGAGCGGCTCGGCCGCGCCGTCCACCCCAACGACCACGTCAACGCCTCGCAGAGCTCCAACGACGTCTTCCCGTCCTCCATCCACATCGCGGCCACCGCCGCCATCACCGGCGAGCTCATCCCCGCCCTGGAGCACCTGGCCGGCGCGATGGAACGCAAGTCCGCCGAGTTCTCCCAGGTGGTCAAGGCCGGCCGGACGCATCTGATGGACGCCACCCCGGTCACCCTGGGCCAGGAGTTCGGTGGATACGCGGTCCAGCTCCGCTATGGAGTCGAGCGACTGCGCGCGGCGCTGCCGCGGCTGGCCGAACTGCCCCTGGGCGGGACCGCCGTGGGCACCGGGATCAACACCCCGCCCGGGTTCTCCGCGGCCGTGATCGCCGAGGTGGCCGCGGCGACGGGGCTGCCGCTGACCGAGGCCCGGGACCATTTCGAGGCCCAGGGGGCCCGGGACGCCCTCGTCGAGACGTCCGGAATGCTCCGTACGGTCGCCGTCTCGCTCACCAAGATCTGCAACGACCTGCGCTGGATGGCCTCGGGCCCGCGCACCGGATTGGCCGAAATCAATCTCCCGGATCTCCAGCCGGGGTCCTCGATCATGCCCGGGAAGGTCAATCCGGTCGTCCCCGAGGCCGCGCTGATGGTCGCCGCCCAGGTGATGGGGAACGACGCGGCGGTGGCCGTGGCGGGCGCCGCGGGCAACTTCGAGCTCAACGTGATGCTCCCCGTGATGGCCCGCAACCTCCTGGAGTCCATCCGGCTGCTGGGCTCCGTGAGCCGGCTGCTGGCCGACCGCACGGTGGACGGAATCACCGCCAACACGGCCCGGGCCAGGGAGTACGCCGAGTCCTCGCCCTCCGTGGTGACCCCGCTGAACCGGTACATCGGCTACGAGGAGGCCGCCAAGGTCGCCAAGAAGTCCCTCGCGGAGCGCAAGACGATCCGCGAGGTCGTCCTCGAGTCGGGCTACGTGGACCGGGGCGACCTCACCCTGGAGCAGCTCGACGAAGCGCTGGACGTGCTGCGGATGACCCGCCCCTGACCCCGGCGCGGCCGCCCCGTCCCGGGGTCCGGATCCGGTCGTTTCCCGCCCCCGGGCACCTCGGTGACCTGCAGCGCAGCGATCCTCCGGACCCCAGCCCTAAGATCTGCCCATGACAGGTACCGGAGGCCGCGGGGGCGGCAGTGCGCGGAGCTCCGCACGGGGCTCGGCACGGGGCGCGGCACGGAGTGCGGAGCGGACCGTGGAGCGGGGCGCCGCCGAGGGCGTCCGCTGGGCGCCCGGGGAGCAGATCCTCTGGCGCTACCGCGATCACGCGCCCGGCGCGAAGGGCGCCGTCCACATCTGCCGGCCCGTGACCGTGGTGACCGACACCGACGAGCTGCTCGCGGTGTGGATGGCCCCCGGGACCGAGTGCGTCAAGCCGGTGCTCGCCGACGGGACCCCGGTCCACGAGGAGCCGCTCGCCACCCGGTACACCGCGCCGCGGACCACCGTACGGTCACGCTGGTTCGGGGCCGGGGTGCTGAAGCTGGCACGGCCCGGGGAGCCGTGGTCGGTGTGGCTGTTCTGGGGGCCCGGCTGGCGGCTCAAGAACTGGTACGTGAATCTGGAGGAGCCCCGGTCCCGGTGGGCCGGCGGCGTGGACTCCGTGGACCACTTCCTCGACATCGCCGTCTACCCTGACCGAAGCTGGAAGTGGCTGGACGAGGACGAGTTCGCGCAGGCCCAGCGGTCCGGTCTGATGGACCCGGAACAGGCCCGGCGCGTACGGGACGCCGGCCGCGCGGCGGTGGACGTGATCCGGGCCTGGGGTCCGCCGTTCTCCGAAGGCTGGCAGGATTGGCGACCGGACCCGGCCTGGGGCGTACCGGCCCTGCCGGAGGACTGGGACCGCACCCCGGCGCATATGACCTCATGAGACCCTTGATGCGCCCCCGGGGGGCAATCGTAGGATCGTCCTGCACCGGGGCGTCGGGGGGCAAATGTCGCCGTCAGAACAGCATTTGACCTAGGCCGACGCGATAACGAGAGGTAACGAGCGGGACGCGGAAACGCGGGGTGATGGTGTCCCCGCCGCTGAGCGGGTATACCGCGACTGACCGAGTTGAGTGCAGCGCACATCGAGCGCAAACGGACGGAATGCCACGCGTGACGGAGTACCCCACCTCTCAGGAGGGCCCCCAGCCGGTTGCCTCCGGCGGTCGGACGGACGAGTCCGGCCACGGCACGGAGGAACTGGGCCACGGCAAGGCCCCGCTCCCGGCGGCCGAGGCCGTGCGCACGCACGCGCAGCCCCAGGCGGCGGACCTGCCCCGCCCCCGCGCCACGGCGGAGGTGCCGTCCGCCTCCGACGGTGCCGGGGAGCCCGGCGATTCCCCTGCCGCGCCCGGCCAGGGCGCCGCCCGGGTCCGGGCCGGCCGTGACGAGGCCGCGGCCGCCGAGGCCGGCAGTGCGCGCACCCGCGACGGCGAAGCCGCCCGCGAGACGGGTCGCGAGGCGGCCCGCGAGACGGGTCGGCCCGGCACCGCGTCCGGACCGGGCTCCGGCGCGTCCGGGACCGCGCAAGGACCCGTCAGCGGCATCGGGGTCGACGCGACCATCGCGCGGCGGGAAGGTGACCGGCTGCGGTTCGTCGGAGCCGCCACCCGGCGGATCGCGCGCGGGATCGACCTCGACGAGATCGTGCTCGGCCTGTGCCGGGCCACCGTGCCCACCTTCTCCGACGCCATCCTCGTCTACCTGCGCGATCCCCTCCCCGTCGGCGACGAGCGGCCCGTCGGACCGGTCGTTTTAAGGCTCCGCCGAACCGACCGGCTCCGGCCGATCGACGAGTTCACGGGAGCGGGAGCCGGCACCGGCACGGGAGCCGGATCCGGTGCGGGAGCCGGCACCGGTGCGGGAGCCGGCACCGTCGGCGCGATGACCCCCGACGGCGAGCTCGACTTCAGCCAGCTCGCCCTGGTCGGCCCGCAGGGTGACCTGCCCGCGGCCGAGCTGTGCGAGATCCGCCCCGGCGGGGCCCTCGCCGAGGTGCTGCGCGGCGTGCGGCCCGTCTTCGGGTCCTCCGCCGCCGCCCGGGCCGCCCTGCCGGAGCTGCTGGGCTCCGACCACCCCGTCCCGCGCGGCCAGCGGGCCATCCTCGCGCCGCTGCGGGGCCGCCGCCGCGTCATCGGCGCGGCGGTGTTCCTGCGCACCCCCGAGCGGCCGGCCTTCGAGACGAACGACCTGCTGGTCGCCGCGCAGCTGGCCACCCACACCGCGCTGGGCATCGACAAGGCCGTGCTCTACGGCCGCGAGGCGTACATCGCCGACGAGCTCCAGCGCACGATGCTGCCCGACAGCCTTCCCCAGCCGACCGGGGTCCGCCTCGCCAGCCGCTACCTGCCCGCCGCCGAGACGGCCCGGGTCGGCGGCGACTGGTACGACGCCATACCCCTGCCCGGCAGCCGGGTCGCACTCGTCGTCGGCGACGTCATGGGCCACTCCATGACCTCCGCCGCGATCATGGGACAGCTCCGCACGACGGCCCAGACGCTGGCGCAGCTCGACCTGCCGCCCGCCGAGGTCCTGCACCACCTGGACGAGCAGGCGCAGCGCCTGGGCTCCGACCGGATGGCCACCTGCCTCTACGCCGTCTACGACCCGGTCTCGCACCGGATCACCATCGCCAACGCCGGCCACCCGCCGCCGGTCCTGCTGCACCTGGGCGGCCGCGCCGAGGTGCTGCGCGTACCCCCCGGCGCCCCCATCGGCGTCGGCGGCGTGGACTTCGAGGCCGTGGAGCTGGACGCCCCGGCCGGGGCCACCCTCGTGCTGTACACCGACGGCCTCGTCGAGTCCCGGCTGCGCGACGTCTGGACCGGCATCGAGCAGCTCCGCGAGCGCCTCGCCACCACGGCGCAGCTGACGGGCCTGGACCACCCGCCGCCGCTGGAGGCCCTGTGCGACGACATCCTGGACATGCTCGGCCCCGGTGACCGGGACGACGACATCGCGCTGCTCGCGGCCCGGTTCGACGGGATCGCGCCCAGCGACGTGGCGTACTGGTTCCTGGACCCGGAGGAGACCGCTCCGGGCCGGGCCCGCCGGTTCGCCCGCCGCGCGCTGGCGCGCTGGGGTCTGGAGGAGCTGGAGGACTCCCTGGAGCTCCTGGTCAGCGAGGTCGTGACGAATGCCGTGCGGTACGCCGAGCGGCCCGTGACCCTGCGCCTCCTGCGGACGGACGTACTGCGCTGCGAGGTCGGCGACGACTCCCCGCAGCTGCCGCGCCAGCGCCGGGCGCGGGACGACGACGAGGGCGGCCGCGGCCTGTTCCTGGTCAACCGGATGGCCCGCCGCTGGGGTGCCACCCGGCTGAGCAGCGGCAAGGTCGTCTGGTTCGAGCTGGCCCTGCCGCCCGTACCGGGTGCGCCGGGTGCGCCGGGCGTGCCCGAGCGCCGCTGACCGGGCCGCCACCCGGTCCGTACGCACCACTGCCCCGCCGGCACGAAGCCGCGGGGCAGTGGTGTGTACGGGGCGGGGTCCTGCGGTGGCTACCGCTCCGGTTCCCGGTCCGACGGCGGGGGCTTCGGCGAGTTCGACTTGCTCCCGCTCGGCGACGGGGTGCCGCTCGGCGTCCGGCTCGGCGACGGGGTGCCGCTCGGCGTCCGGCTCGGCGACGGGGTGCCGCTCGGCGTCCGGCTCGGCGACGGGGTGCTGCTGGGCGACGGGGTGCCGCTCGCGGACTTGCTCGGCGTGCTCGACGGGGAGTTGCTGGGGCTCGACGACTGGACCTTGCCCATGTCGGCCTCTTCCAGGTCGAAGGAGCCCGTGTCGGCGCCCTTGAGCGCGGCGAGCGTGTACTCCTTCCAGATCGCGGCCGGGAAGCTGGAGCCGCCCGCGCGTCCGCCGCCGGCGGTACCGGTCAGGCTGGTCTGGGTGTGGGTGCCGGGCTCGTCACCGAACATCGCGACGACGGTGACCAGTTCCGGGGTGAAGCCGGTGAACCAGGCGGCCACGTTCTTCTCGGTGGTGCCGGTCTTGCCCGCGGCCTCGTAGGCCGAGCTCTTCACGGCCTTGCCGGAGCCGTCCTCGACGACGCCGGTGAGCACCTTGGTGACGGTGTCGGCGGTCTTGCGGCTGATGGCCTGGTTGCCGACGGCGCGGACCGGCTTGTACTCGCGGGTCGCGTGCTCGGCGGACTTGATGATGCTCGGCGTGACCTTCTTGCCGTGGTTGTCGAAGGTGGCGTAGACGCCGGCCATCTCCAGGGTGTCGGCGCTCATGGTGCCGAGCGACATGGCGGGCCTGTCCTCGGGCCAGCCGTCGCGGTCCTGCATGCCGAGTTCCAGGGCGGTCGTCTTCGCGTTCTTCGGCCCGACGTCCACGATCATCTGGGCGTACACGGAGTTCACCGAGGAGTTGGTGGCGGACTGCACCGTCATCATCGGGTCGCCGTAGTCGCGGTCGTCCTGGTTCTGCGGGTTGAACGGAGTGTCGCTGCCGACCACGGGACGCTTGCTGGTGCCGTCGTAGAGGGCGTTGGGCGTGATCGGCTTGCCCTCCTGCGTGCTCGCCTTGTGCTCCAGGGCGGAGGCCAGCACGACCGGCTTGAAGGTCGAGCCCGGCTGGAAGTCCTTGCGCAGGGCGTTGCTGGCCCACTGCTCGCTCTGCCCGGTGCCGCCGTACATCGCGACGATCATGCCGGTCTTCGGGTCCACGGACGTGGCTCCCGCCTGCACGGCGGCGTCGACGGGGCGGCCCTTGCGGTCGAGCTTGGATTCCAGCTCGTCCTGGACCGCCTTCTCCAGCGCGGCCTGCTTCTTCGGGTCGATGGAGAGGGTGATCTCCCAGCCACCGGCCTTGAGCATGGCGTCCGTCATGCCGGTCTGGCGCTTGAGCTCCTCGTCGGCGGCCTGGATCAGGTAGCCCTTCTGGCCCTCCGAGCCGGCGGCCGCCTTGGGCTTGATCGGCTCCTGGAACTTCATCTCCTGGCGCTTGGCCTGGTCCAGCGCGCCCATCTCGACCATGTTGTCGAGGACGCCGTTGAAGCGGATCATGACCAGCTTCTTGCCGTTCGGGCCGGCGGTCGCCCAGTCGTACTGGCTGGGGGCCTGGAGGACGGCGGCGAGGTACGCGCCCTGTTCCAGGGTCAGCTTGTCGGCGTCGACCCCGTAGTAGGCCTGGGCCGCGGCCTGGATGCCGTAGGCGTTGCGCCCGTAGAAGTTGGTGTTCAGGTAACCCGCGAGGATCTCGGGCTTCTTCATCTCCTGGTCGACCTTGAGGGAGATGATCAGCTCCTTCAGTTTGCGGGTCGGAGTCTGGTCCTGCGTCAGGTAGAAGTTCTTGACGTACTGCTGGGTGATCGTCGAACCGCCCGCCTTGCCCTTGCCGGTGACGGTGTTGAACAGGCCGCGGCCGATGCCCTTGAGGTCGATGCCCCGGTCGCTGTAGAAGGACTTGTTCTCGATCGCGATGAAGGCCGTCTGCACGTTCTTCGGAATCTTGTCGATCGAGACGATCTGACGGTTCGTCGCGCCGACGCGGGCCATGACCGAGCCGTCGGCGAGCTTGTAGACGTTGTTCTGCGTCAGCGCGTCGGCGTTCGGGTCCGGCGGTTCCACGTAGAAGTAGAGGCCGATCAGGGCCGCCATGCCGAGCAGCGTCGCCCCGAGGAAGGTGCCGAGCACCTTCCTCCAGGTGAAGAAGCGGCGTATGCCGGTGGGCTTCCCGCCCTTGCCCTTGCCGCGCCCGCGCGGCGCTCGTCGCGCACCGCGCTGCTGCTGCGCCCTTCGCGCTTCTGCTCGGCCCATCGCTCCCGCTCCGCTCGATAACCCCCCGACGTCAGCTCAGAAAGCTAACACCGCAGGCTGTGACAAAAACCGGCCACCCAATGGATATACGGGGCAATTCGGACGTGACAATGAGCACCCGCCCCACCGGAACCGACGCAGCCGGAACCCCGGAGGTTGCCGGACCCGCACCACCTTCCCACCGTCCGGGCCGTCCAATTCTCACCCGACTCCCATCGGGCTCCCGTCGGGCTCCCGTTAGACCCGAAAAAGTGATATCACTTTGCTAAGCGGCTCGACCGGCCGCAACTGAGGGAAACGGGGCGGAAGATGACGAACACCACGGGCGGTACCGAGACCGGCGTACGGGAGTTCCCCGCGCGGAGCGTGGGCGGCGGGCTCGCGCTGCTGCTCGGCCTGGCGGGAGTTGCGGCCGGGGCGGGCCTGATCGCGCTCGGCGCGGTGTCCGGCACCGACGGCGCCAAGGTGGGCCTGATCGCGGCGGGCGTCGCTCTGATCCTCGCCGCCCTCATCGCCATGGGCGGGCTGAACACGGTCTCGCCGGGCGAGGCCCGCGTGGTCCAGCTGTTCGGCCGCTACCGCGGCACCGTCCGCACCGACGGACTGCGCTGGGTCAACCCGCTGACCTCCCGCCGGCCCCTGTCCACCCGGGTCCGCAACCACGAGACGGCCGTCATGAAGGTCAACGACGCCTACGGCAACCCGATCGAGCTGGCGGCCGTGGTCGTGTGGCGGGTCGAGGACACCGCCCGGGCCGTCTTCGAGGTCGAGGACTTCACCGAGTTCGTCGAGACCCAGACCGAGGCGGCCGTCCGGCACATCGCGATCGAGTACCCCTACGACGCCCACGAGGACGGCGGCCTGTCGCTGCGCGGCAACGCCGAGGAGATCACCGAGAAGCTCGCCGTCGAACTGTCCACCCGCGTCGAGGCGGCCGGCGTCCACATCATCGAATCCCGCTTCACCCACCTCGCGTACGCCCCGGAAATCGCCTCCGCGATGCTCCAGCGGCAGCAGGCGGGAGCGATCGTCGCGGCGCGCAAGCAGATCGTCGAGGGCGCGGTCGGTATGGTCGAGCTGGCCCTGAACCGCCTCGCGGAGCAGGAGATCGTGGACCTCGACCCGGAACGGAAGGCGGCGATGGTGTCCAACCTGATGGTGGTCCTGTGCGGCGACCGCGCGGCCCAGCCGGTCATCAACACGGGCACCCTCTACCAGTGATCCCCGACGACGGCACGGACTCCCCCACCGACCGGGCGGCCTCCACCGGCCCGGCCGGCTCCGGGGCAGCCGGGTCCGGTGCGGGCGAGGCACCGCCCGCGGCGCCGCCCAAAGCGGCCGGGCGGCAGGCCCGCAAGCAAGTGCTGCTGCGGCTCGACCCGCAGGTGCACGACGCGCTCGCGCGGTGGGCCGGGGAGGAACTGCGCAGCGCCAACGCGCAGATCGAGTTCCTGCTCCGCCGCGCCCTGGCCGAGGCCGGCCGCCTCCCCGGCGGGGCGGGCCCGATCGCACCCCGGGGCCGCCCCCGCACCACTCCGGATTCCTGAGCCCGCCGGGACGGCCGGCCGGGCACCGGACCGGCGGACCTCCGGCCGGCCCGCTAAGAAGGCCGGTTGAGCAACACGAAGCCGTCCTCCTGGGCCACCGCCCGGTACCCCTCGCTCCGTGCCCGGGCGAGGGCGATGGACTCGTCGATCACCGACAGCGGCCACCGCAGCTCCGGCGCCACCCCGGTGTCCACGATGATCCACTCGGGGTCCGGCCGGCTGTCCGCCCAGCCGTGCAGGCTGACGCTCGTACGGTTCGACAGGTGCGGGACCAGCCCGTCCGAGGCCTGGACCGTGGCCCCGTCCGGGATGCGGTCCATCAGCCGCTGCGCCACGGCCACCCGGGGGTCGGTCCGCCAGAAGGCCGGCCGCCCCAACTGCCCCAGCGAGTGGACCGGCAGCAGCAGCAGGCAGACCCCGACCGCACCCGCCAGGTAGCGCCGCAGCCCGGCGGTGGTGGTGCCGCGCCGCGCCAGGGCGTCGACGAAGGCGGCGAACACGATCGGCATCACCGTGAGGGAGTAGTGGTACCCGGTCCCCCAGTGGGCCGGGTTGTCGGAGATCCCCCGCCACAGCAGCCCCGGCACGGCGATCAGCACCAACGGGGAGCGCAGGGCCAGGAACAGGGTCGGCGCCAGCACCGTCAGCAGCGTGGCCACCTTGGTGTCGGGGGTGACGAGCCCGATCGTGGCCTTGAACAGCAGGTCCCCGAAGCCGCCCGCGGCCTCCGACCCGGCGGCCGCCGCGCCTGCGCCCCCGCCCAGGTAGGAGGCGTAGAAGTACGAGCCGCTCGGGCTCAGGGCGGGCAGCACCAGCGTCATGGTCAGCAGCGTCCACGCCGCGCCCGTCACGGCGAGGGCGATGCCGGGCCGGCGCCCGCCCCGGCCGCCGCGCCACGCGATGAGCCCGCCGATCACGGCCACGGTCAGCCCGAGGTCCTCCTTCACCAGCACGAGCGGCAGCGCCCAGTACGCGGCGGCGCGCAGCCGCCCGCTGCCCAGCGCGGCCAGCGAGCAGGCCAGCAACGGTACGGCGAAGGCCCATTCGTGGAAGTCGAAGCCGATCGCGCTCGCGATGCCCCACGAGAGCCCGTAACAGAGCCCGATCACCACGGCGGCCGCGTCGCCCAGCGTCCGGCGCGCCCAGAGGGTCAGCGGAAGCACGCTGACGGCGACCAGTGCCGCCTGGGCCACGAGGAGGGTCCGCGCCGAGGGGAAGATCCGGTACAGGGGGGCCAGTACGGCCAGGACGGGGCTGAAGTGGTCGCCCAGGATGGGGAAGTCCGGCCCCTTGACCTCCGAGACCGGCAGCCGGCCCACGGCGTAGGAGCGGACGGCCTGTTCGAAGATCGCCAGGTCGAAGCTGTGGGAGTGCAGGCGCGCGTGGGTCCGCAGCGACAGCGCCGCGTAGAGGAGGAAGAGCCCGCCGGCCAGGGCCCACGCCCACCACGGGACCGGATGCGGGGCCTCGGGGGACGGCTCCGCATCCGGCTGTCCCGCGGGGGCGGACTGCTGGGGCGGGAGCGCTGCGGTGACGCCGGTGGGGGGTGCGTGCATGGCGGGCCTTTCGGGTGCGGGGCCGATGCCCACAACGTGCCAGCCGCGCCGGGCCCCCGTCCCGAACCGCGCTCCGTACACCCGCCGGTCCCTACGAATGGGCGCAAACCGTCCGAAGATCATCTCTGCACCGCGTGTATACATCGAGCGTATACACCGCGTGTATAGTCATCGGCATGTCCATCAGTCACGCACTCCTCGGCCTCCTGGAGGCCGGACCCCGGCACGGTTACGACCTCAAGCGGACCTTCGACGAGAGATTCGGCCACGACAAGCCCCTGGCCTACGGGCAGGTCTACTCGACCATGTCCCGGCTGCTGAAGAACGGTCTGGTCGAGGTCGACGGAGTGGAGAGCGGCGGCGGCCCCGAGCGCAAGCGGTACGCGATCACCGACGCCGGGATCACCGACGTCGAAGGCTGGCTCGCCCAGCCCGAGAAGCCCGAGCCGTACCTGCAGTCGACCCTCTACACGAAGGTCGTCCTCGCCCTCCTCACCGGCCGCAGCGCCCAGGAGCTGCTGGACACCCAGCGCGCCGAACACCTGCGCCTGATGCGCATCCTCACCCAGCGCAAGCGCAAGGGGGACCTCGCCGACCAGCTGGTCTGCGACCACGCCCTGTTCCACCTCGAAGCGGACCTGCGGTGGCTCGAACTCACCGCCGCCCGCCTCGACCAGCTCGCCCAGGAGATACGCCGATGACCCCCGCCGGCACGCTGCTCAGCGCCACGGACCTGCGCAAGACCTACGGCACGACCCACGCCCTCGACGGCGCCGAATTCTCCATCCACGCGGGCGAGGTCGTCGCGATCATGGGCCCCTCCGGGTCCGGCAAGTCGACCCTGCTGCACTGCCTCGCCGGGATCGTCACACCCGACTCCGGCACCATCACCTACGCCGGACGCGAGCTCTCCGCCATGAGCGACGGCGAGCGCAGCGCCCTGCGCCGCGGCGAGTTCGGCTTCGTCTTCCAGTTCGGCCAGCTCGTCCCCGAGCTGACCTGCGTCGAGAACGTCGCCCTGCCGCTCCGTCTCACCGGCGTGAAGCGCAAGCAGGCCGAACGCACCGCGCTGGAATGGATGGAGCGGCTCCAGGTCGACGACCTCGGCCGCAAGCGCCCCGGCGAGGTCTCCGGCGGCCAGGGCCAGCGCGTCGCCGTCGCCCGCTCCCTCGTCACCGGCCCCCGTCTGATCTTCGCCGACGAGCCCACCGGCGCCCTCGACTCCCTCAACGGCGAGCTCGTCATGCAGCTGCTCACCGAGGCCGCCCGGTCCACGAACGCCGCCGTCGTCCTCGTCACGCACGAGACCCGCGTGGCCGCGTACTCCGACCGCGAGATCGTCGTGCGCGACGGCAAGTCCCGCGACATGGAGCGCGCGATATGAGTCACGGCACCCACGGGAAGCAGAGCGGCCCGGGCGAGCAGGGTGCGCTCGCCGTCTGGCTCCGCGACCTCGCACTGGGCACCCGCTTCGCCTTCGGCGGCGGCCGCGAAGGCTGGACCCGTACCCTCCTCACCGGCGTGGGCGTCGGCCTCGGCGTCGCCCTGCTGCTCGTCACCAGCGCGATTCCCGCCGCCATGGCCGCACGCGACGCGCGCGGCGACGCGCGCCAGACGTCCGGCGCACCTCAAATCCGGGAGGCCGGCCGCGACACCCTGCTGATCGTGGACGCGGACCAGTCGTACCGCGGTTTCGGGGTCGACGGGCGGCTCGTCCAGCCCGAGGGGCCGGACGCCCCGCTGCCGCCCGGCCTGAAGAAGTTCCCCGGCCCCGGCGAACTGGCCGTCTCCCCCGCCCTCGACAAGCTGATGAAGACCGGCGAGGGCGAGCTGCTGCGCGACCGCCTCGACGGGAAGATCGTCGCGACCATCGGCGACGCGGGCCTGGTGGGCCCCGGCGACCTCTACTTCTACGCGGGCAGCGACAAGCTCGCCGAACTCCACAAGACCGCGCCCAGTTACGTCAAGCGGGTCACCGCCTTCGAGATCGCCGTCCAGAAGGAGGCGCTGGACCCCGTCCTCACCCTCCTCGTGGTGCTGACGTTCGTCGCCCTGCTGATGCCCGTCGGCGTGTTCATCGCCGCCGCGGTGCGCTTCGGCGGCGACCGGCGCGACCGCCGGCTCGCGGCGCTGCGCCTGGTGGGCGCCGACGGCCGGATGGTCCGCCGGATCGCCGCGGGCGAGGCCATGGCCGGCTCGCTCATCGGCCTGGTGCTGGGCACCGGCTTCTTCCTGGCCGCCCGGCAGCTCGCCCCGGCCATGGACCTCCACCAGCGCAGCGTCTTCGCCGCCGACCTCAACCCGACCCCCTGGCTGGCCGCGCTCGTCGCGATCGCGGTACCCGGCGCGGCCGTCGCCGTGACCTTGTTCGCCCTGCGCGGCGTGGTCATCGAGCCGCTCGGCGTGGTCCGTACGACGACCCCGCGCAAGCGCCGCGTCTGGTGGCGGCTGCTGCTCCCGTTCGCCGGAATCGGCCTGCTGGCCCCGATGATGGGCCGCGGCAACGACGGCGGACAGTTCAACCAGTGGCAGGTCTCCGGCGGCGTGGTCCTGCTCCTCGCCGGCATCACCGTCCTGCTCCCCTGGGTGCTGGAACGGGTCGTCGGCCGCATCGGCGGCGCGGGCCCGGTCTCCTGGCAGCTCGCCTCCCGCCGGCTCCAGCTCACCAGCGGCAGCGCCGCCCGGCTGGTCAACGGCATCGCGGTGGCGGTCGCCGGAGCCATCGCCCTGCAGATGCTCTTCGCCGGCACCGAGGCCTCGTACACCCGCGAGACCGGCCAGGACCCGACCCGGGCCTCGCTCTCCATCCTCATGCGCTCCTCCGAGGGCGTGGAGGCCGTCGGCCGGCAGCTGGCCGGGACCGAGGGCGTCACCCAGGCCGTCGCCCTGACCTCGACCCAGGCCGCGCGGACCCCGGGCATGTCCTACGAGGACAAGTCGATCTCCCTGACGATCGGCACCTGCGCCGCCCTCAGGGAAGTGGGCACCCTGCCCTCCTGCAAGGACGGCGACACCTTCGTCCTCACCGGCGGCGCCGACTCCGGCGGCATGGACGGCGACACCGCCCGGCCGGGCGAGAAGCTGTTCGCGGGAAACGTCTACGGCAGTGAGGGCGCCCCGCCCACCGCCTGGACGGTGCCCGCCGGCGCGAAGACCGCAGCGGCCCGCAAGGACCCGAACGGCACGCTGCGCAGCGGCCTGCTCGTCACCCCGGCTGCGGCCCCCAAGGCGCTCGGCGACTTCCACACCTCGCAGGTGTACGTGAAGCTGGACCCGAAGCAGCCCGATGCCCTGGAGCTGGCTCGCACGGCGGCCTTCAAGGCCGATCCGCTGGCCGTCGCCATGACCATGCAGGCCATCGAGACCGCGAGCCGGTACTCCTCCATCCGCACGGGCCTCTTCGTCGGCTCGGCCTGCGTCCTGATGCTGATCGGCGCCAGCCTGCTGGTCTCCCAGCTGGAGCAGCTGCGCGAGCGCAAGAAGCTGCTGTCGGCGCTGGTCGCCTTCGGCACGAAGCGCTCCACGCTGAGCATGTCGGTGTTCTGGCAGACCGCCCTGCCGATCGGCCTGGGCCTGGCCCTGGCCACGGTGGTCGGAGTCGCCCTCGGCGTCGTGCTGATGCAGATGGCCGCCGTCACCCTCCGGATCGACTGGACCTCGATCCTGTCGATGATCGGCATCGGCGGGGGCGTGGCCGTCCTGGTGACCCTGCTCAGCCTGCCGCCGCTGCTGCGCCTGATGCGCCCGGACGGGCTGCGCACCGAGTAGCCCCCGTTCGCGACCGCCCTGCACCCGCTCCTCAGTCCGTCAGCCAGACGGGGAGCGGGCGTACGGCTTCGCGCAGCGCGTCGGCGACGGCGCGGAACTCCTCCTCGCGGGCCGTTCCCGTCCGCATGGCCAGCGCGATGCGCCGCGAGGGCGCCGGTTCGGCGAAGTACCCCGTGGCCAGGTGCTCGTTGCGGGCGGTCTCCAGGCGCAGCGCGGTGCGCGGCAGCAGCGTGACCCCGAGGCCCCCCGCGACCAGCTGGACGAGGGTGGACAGCCCGGCGGCGGTCGTGGTGACGTCCGCCCCGGTGGCGCGTCCCGCGTCGCGGCAGATGTCGAGGGCCTGGTCGCGCAGACAGTGTCCTTCGTCGAGAAGAAGCAGCCGCAGCCCGCGCAGTTCCTCGCGCGGGATGTCCTTGCGGCCGGCGAGCGGGTGATCGCGCGGCGCGAGCAGGACGAAGTCCTCGTCGAAGAGGGGCAGTTCGGTGACTCCGGGCACCCCGAGCGGTACCGCGAGCAGCAGCAGGTCGAGCCGCCCCCCGGCCAGCCCCTCCAGCAGGGAGGCCGTCTGCTCCTCGTGTACCTGGAGGTCGAGCCGGGGGTAGCGCCGGTGGAAGAGTCCGAGCACGGTCGGCAGCAGGTACGGGGCCACGGTGGGGATCACCCCGAACCGCAGCGCCCCGGTGAAGGGGGCCCGTACCGCTTCGGCCTCCTCCAGCAGCCCGCCCATCGCGTCGAGCACGGCCCGCGCCCGGCCCGCGATGCGTTCCCCGGCGGGCGTGAGCAGCACCTTGCGCGTGGTCCGCTCCAGCAGCCGGACCCCGAGCGCCTCCTCCAGCGCGGACACGGCCCCGGAGAGCGCGGGCTGGCTCATCCCGATCGCGGCGGCCGCGTCCCGGAAGTGCAGTTGCTCGGACACGGCGGCGAAGGCCCGCAACTGGGCGAGCGTCGGCTGTTTCGTTCCCCTGTTACCCACGGCCATTGATAGGCACCTCCGATCAGAGCTCATCAGGGTAGCTATTTCCGCAATCAATGCGGCTGTGTCAGCATGTGAGATACGTCCAACCCCCTCGGAAAGCCCCCAAAAGGGTCACTTTCCTATCCGCAAGGAGAGCGCGTGCTCACTGTCGGCGACCAGTTCCCCACCTACGACCTGACCGCTTGTGTCTCGCTCGACGCCGGAGCCGAGTTCGCGCAGATCGACCACAAGACCTACGAGGGCAAGTGGAAGATCATGTTTTCCTGGCCGCTCGACTTCACCTTCGTGTGCCCCACGGAGATCGCCGCCTTCGGCAAGCTCAACGACGAGTTCGCCGATCGTGACGCCCAGATCCTCGGCTTCTCGCTCGACTCCGAGTACGTGCACCACGCCTGGCGCAAGGACCACGCCGACCTGCGTGACCTGCCCTTCCCGATGATGTCCGACATCAAGCGCGAGCTCTGCGCCGACCTGGGCATCCTCGGCTCGGACGGTCTCCCGATGCGTGCCGTCTTCATCGTGGACCCGAACAACGAGATCCAGTTCTCCATGGTGACCGCCGGTTCCGTCGGCCGGAACCCCAAGGAGGTCCTGCGGGTGCTCGACGCCCTGCAGACCGACGAGCTGTGCCCCTGCAACTGGACCAAGGGCGAGGGCACCCTCGACGCCGGCGCGCTGCTGGCCGGTGCGTGAGCGATGTCCCTCGACTCCCTCAAGTCCGCCCTGCCGGACTTCGCCAAGGACCTGAAGCTGAACCTCGGTTCGGTCATCGGCAATCAGGACGCCCTCACGCAGCAGCAGCTGTGGGGCACGGTCCTGTCCTGCGCCATCGCCGCGCGGTCCCCGCGCGTCCTGCGTGAGCTGGAGCCGGAGGCCAAGGCGGCCCTGTCGCCGGAGGCGTACACCGCCGCCAAGTCTGCCGCCGCGGTCATGGCGATGAACAACGTCTTCTACCGCACCCGCCACCTGCTCTCCGACCCGGAGTACGGCAACCTGCGCGCGGGCCTGCGGATGAACGTCATCGGCAACCCGGGTGTGGAGAAGGTCGACTTCGAGCTGTGGTCGCTCGCCGTCTCCGCGATCAACGGCTGCGGCCAGTGCCTGGACTCGCACGAGCAGGTCCTGCGCAAGGCCGGCGTGGACCGCGAGACGGTCCAGGAGGCCTTCAAGATCGCCTCGGTGATCCAGGCCGTCGCCGTCACCCTCGACGCGGAAGCCGCCCTCGCCGGGGAGTGACACCCCGCCGTACGCGCCGCGAAGGGCCCCGCGACTCCGGTCGCGGGGCCCTTCGCGCGCGCTAGCGCTTCAGCTTCGTCATCAGTGTCCGCATGTCCTCGATCATCGCCGCGTGCATCGCGTTCTCGTCGATGGTGCCGGCGGGGACGTTCCCGTCGACGGCCGCGGCCTCGCGCACGTGGAACCACTGCACGGTGAGGGTGAAGACCGCCCCTCCGTCCAGCACCATGAGCCGCGTTCCGTCGCGCGCGTACTGCCGGTCGAGCACCGCCCGGTCGCCGAGGCCGGGCACTTCCTCCCGCTCGTCGGTGTCCATCCGGGTCGCCGGATCCGTCCCGGGGCCGGTGGCGAACTCCGGCGCGGGGTCGCCCTTCTTGTGCAGCTCGACCAGCAGCTCGGCCCCGTACATCATGGCCCCGTCCTCGTACTGCGTGGAGACCGTGCAGTACGACCAGTCCTGCGCGAGGAACATGCCCGCGCCGCTCTGGCGCCCCTCGAACTCCCGGCCGGCCGCCTGGCTGACCGTCTTGAGGTCGAACTCCTTGCACAGGTCCGGGGAGTGCCGGTAGCCGAGGCGCGGTACGTCCGGGAGGAAACTTTCCTGCACGGCCAGCGCGCCCGCCCACACCGCCGAGGACGCCACCACCCCGGCCAGCGCCCACAGCCATGGCCCGCGCGTGCCCCGTACGTGTTCCCGCTCGAGCTCGCGCCCGCCCGGGAGGGCCTCCGCGGTGCCGTCCGCCCCGCTCGCCGTCTCCCAGCCCCCGTCGATCTCCGGCTCGCCGATCATCCCCGTGTCCCCCGTCCCCCCGCGCCCCCGCGGCAATCGCGCCTACCTGCGCAGCGCCTTCATCAGGCCGTGCATGTCGTCGATCATCGCAGCCTGGACCGCGTCGGAATCGGGCTTCGGCGGATCTTGCGGAGGCCCGGAACCGGAGATCGGATTCCCGTCACCGTCGACCGTGTCCGGGCCGAACGCCCACACCGACACGTCCACGGTGAACACCGCACCCCCGTCGAGAACGGCGAGCCGCCACGACTGCTCGTACTCCATCTCCCAGATCAGCGCCCGTTCCCCGAGCCCCGGCACCGAGCGCGGCTCCGCGCGGTTCATGCCGGCATAGCCCGCGGGCGCGGGATCCGCGCCGAACTCCGGGGCCGGGTCGGTCCGTTTGTGCAGGGTCATCGAGGCCTGGGCCTCGTACGAGAGCCGGAACCCGGGCTTCTCCGAGGGGTCCGTGTTGGTGCTCAGCCGGCAGTACGCCTGGTCCACTCCCGGGTGCTCGAACAGCTTCGGGGTGGAATTCCACTGGATCACCTCGGCCAGCCGGGCCAGCGTGGGCAGCTTCGCCTCGTCGCACAGGCTCTGGGGCAGCGCGTAGCGCAGCGGCGGGCGGTCGTCCTGCGGGGTCACGGACCACCAGGCGCCCGCCCACAGCGTGGAGGCGATCAGGGCCCCTCCGAGGGCCCACCGCCAGGGGCGCCGGCCGGGAGGCGGGGACCCCTCGTAGTGCTCCGGCCCCTGCGGGCCCTCCGGCTCCTCCAGGACGTCCGGCCCCGGTATGCGGTACGAGCCGCCGTCAAATTCAGGCTCCGTTATCACCCGTACGTGTCTCCTCCGCCTCGGCTGCCGTCTGACCCAGGGCCGTCGCACCGTGCGGCCCGGGGCCGACCGGGGAGAGCCCGTGATGGAGCTGTTCGCGGGAGTAGGCCCGCAGGTACCCGACCACCGTGTTGGTGACGGCGACCAGGGGAACGGCGACCACCGCTCCGCCGATGCCGGCGACCAGGCCGCCGGCCGCCACCGAGAGCACCACCGCGAGCGGGTGGACCCGTACCGCCCGGCCCAGGATGAAGGGCTGGAGCACGTGGCCCTCGATCTGCTGCACGGCCAGGACCACCAGCAGCACCATCGCCGCGGTGAACGGACCCTGGGTCACCAGGGCCACGACCACGGCGAGGGCGCCGGAGATCACCGCGCCGACGAGCGGGATGAAGGCGAAGAGGAAGATGAAGACGGCGAGCGGCACGGCCATCGTCACGTCGAGGAAGTACAGGCCGAGGCCGATGAACACGGCGTCGATGAGGGCCACCAGGACCGTGCCGCGCACGTACGCGGTCAGGGTGCGCCAGGCGCGCGGACCGGCGCCGGCGACGCCGGGGCGGGCGGCGGCCGGGAGCAGGCTCGTGGTCCAGGTCCAGATGCGCTTGCCGTCGTAGAGCAGGAAGAGCGTGGAGAACATCGCGAGCAGCATGCCCGTCAGTACTTCGACGAGGACCGTGACGCCTTGCAGGCCGGCGGAGGTGATCTGCTCGGTGTTGGTGCCGATGGTCTCGCTGAGGTTCTTGGCGATCTCGTTGATCTGCTTCTCGGTCACGTGGAACGGACTGTCCAGCGCGGCGAGTTTGAGGTCGTTGATGCCTTCGCGCAGCCGGTCGGAGAGCTGGTCGAGGTTGTCCATGACCTGCCAGACCACGAACCAGCCGACCAGCCCGATGACCACGAACCCGAGGATCGCGGTGACGGCCGTGGCCAGCCCGCGGGGCATGCCGAGCCGGCGCAGCCGGACCACGAAGGGCTGGAGCAGCGCGGTGACCAGGAGGGCGGCGGCGAAGGCGAGGACGACCAGGCGGACTTCGCTGATCACCCGCATCAGGACCCAGAGCATCCCGGCGAGCAGCAGCAGCCGCCAGCTCGCCTCGGCGGCGACGCGCACCCCCCACGGGATGACGGACACGGGGTCGGGGCGCACGGGGGCGGTGTAGCCCGCGTGTTCGGCGCCCGGGGCCGCGGGGGGCGGGGAGGCGGGCGCCGCGGAGGCCGCCTGGGCCTGGGGGGGCGGCGCGGAGTCGGAGGTCTCGGCTTCGACCTCGGCGCGCCGTTCCGCGAGCCGGGCCTCCACGTGGCTCAGCCTCTTGCCGAGCCGGCCGAGCCAGCCTGTCTTCGCCATCTCGTTCCCTTCCCCCGCCCTGGACCGCGTGCCGGGGCACACCTCGAAAGACCGTACACGCGAGGAGCCCCGCACCGTAGGACGATGCGGGGCTCTTCGAGGTTGAGGCGCGCGGGCGCGCTCTCGTACCGGTGTGTCCGGGTGTGCCTAGTACCAGTGGTTGGCCTGGTGGAAGCTCCACGCGCCGCACGGGCTGCCGTAGCGGGAGTTCATGTAGTTCAGACCCCACTCGATCTGGGTGGCGGGGTTGGTGCGCCAGTCGGCGCCCGCCGAGGCCATCTTCGAACCGGGCAGGGCCTGGACGAGGCCGTAGGCGCCCGAGGACGCGTTCACGGCACGGTAGTTCCAGGTGGATTCCCGGTTGATGATGTTGGAGAAGCACTGGAACTGCCCCGCCGGGACCATCTGCTTGGCGATCGCCTTGACCTGGGCGACCGTGTAGGTGGCCTGGGGTGCGAAGGAGGATCCGTCGCGGGGGTTGGAACGGCTGGCGGCCTGCTCCTTCTCCTCACGCTCCTTCTTCGCCTTGTCGTCAGCGGCCTTCTGCGCCTCGGCCTTCTTCGCCTTGGCGTCCTGGGCGGCCTGGATGCGGGCCGCTTCCTCCACCGAGCGCTTGGCGTCGGTGTCGGCGGCGTGGGCGATGGAGTCGGCCTGCTGCGTCAGGGACGCGTTCTGGACCTGCGCCTGCTCGCCGAGCGGGATGTCCGTGAGGAGGGTCACCCCGGACGCGGTCGTCTCGAGATCGTTCGCGACGGGGTCGCCGGTGGCAACACCCACGACGGCGCCGACGGTGGTGACGGCCGTGGCCGAAGCCACAGCGAATCCCCGAACCGAGATCCGGCTCACACGGTTTCCTTCCAGCAGCGCCCGCAGTGACCGCGCGGGCGCAATAGTGCCCTCGACACTGGCCTCCGTGGTGGTTCGGTCACTGGAGGCGCGGGCCCGTGGGCAACTCCCTTGCGGGAGTGCCGCGTGATGCTCCGGGCGGCATACGGCGATCGATTGTGGAGTTAGCGGTACTGCGCGTATCTCACGGGAGATACAGGTGTGCCGTATGCGGGGCCTGACGGAAAACAGACTCTGCCGGACCTCGACGCCGCAGGGCAATTCTCCGTTGCGTGGGAAAGGTCACACCTGCCGTGTCGCCACTGGTTTCGACAAACCCCTGTGCGTGAAGGCGCCGCCCGGCTAGGCTCTCTGGCCTTTGCCGGGCGGCGCCAACTCACCTTCCCGCTATGGGTGTTTTACCTGCTTTGCGACCCGTGCGGGTCGGCCGGGCGGCCCTACAGGTTCTCCAGCATCTCGGTGACCAGCGCGGCGATCGGGGAGCGCTCCGAACGGGTCAGCGTGACGTGCGCGAAGAGCGGATGCCCCTTCAGTTTCTCGACCACGGCGACGACTCCGTCGTACCGGCCGACCCGCAGGTTGTCCCGCTGGGCCACGTCGTGGGTGAGAACCACCCGCGAATTGGCCCCGATACGGGACAGAACGGTCAGCAGGACATTGCGCTCCAGGGACTGCGCCTCGTCCACGATGACGAACGCGTCGTGGAGCGAGCGGCCGCGGATGTGCGTGAGCGGCAGGACCTCCAGCATCCCGCGGTTCAGCACCTCCTCGATGACCGCACGCCCGGCGACCGCCGAGAGCGTGTCGAACACCGCCTGGGCCCAGGGGCTCATCTTCTCGGAGGCGTCCCCGGGGAGGTAGCCGAGGTCCTGGCCGCCGACCGCGTACAGCGGCCGGAAGACCATCACCTTCTGGTGCTGCCTCCGCTCCAGCACGGCCTCCAGCCCCGCGCACAGCGCCAGCGCCGACTTTCCGGTGCCGGCCCGGCCGCCCATCGAGATGATCCCGATCTCGGGGTCGAGCAGGAGGTCGAGCGCGATCCGCTGCTCGGCGCTGCGGCCGTGCAGCCCGAAGGCCTCGCGGTCGCCCCGTACGAGCTTCACGTTGCCGTCGGCCGTGACCCGGCCGAGCGCCTTGCCGCGCTCGGACTGGAGGACCAGCCCGGTGTGCACGGGAAGTTCCGCGGCCTCCGGCACGTAGAGCCGCTCCTCGGAGAAGAGGAGGTCCACCTGCTCACCGGAGAGTGCCAGCTCGCTCATGCCGGTCCAGCCGGCATCGGTGATCGCGAGCTCCGCGCGGTACTCCTCGGCGATCAGCCCCACGGAGGAGGCCTTGATGCGCAGGGGCAGATCCTTCGAGACGACCGTGACGTCGTAGCCCTCGGCCTGGAGGTTGCGCGCGACCGCGAGGATCCGCGAATCGTTGTCCCCCAGCCTGAAACCGGCGGGCAGGACGCTCTGATCGGAGTGGTTGAGCTCGACGCGCAGGGTGCCGCCCAGATCGCCCAGCGGGATGGGTGCGTCGAGGCGTCCGTAGCGAACCCGGAAGTCGTCGAGCAGGCGCAGGGCCTGGCGGGCGAAGTAGCCGAGTTCGGGATGGTGCCTCTTTGCCTCCAGCTCGGTGATCACGACGATCGGGAGCACTACCTCGTGCTCGTCGAAGCGGGTGATCGCGTTGGGGTCTGCCAGCAGGACGCTGGTGTCGAGGACGTAGGTCCGCCTGTCGGGCAGGCGGCTCTTTGTGCTGGTCACCACGGAAGGACGTACCCCCTCGGAAGAGGTCGGGCCATGAAGACCGGACCGGTCATCGGCACCCCTGCGCGGGCCGACTTCCGGCCCTCCACTCCGTCCGTGCGAACCGCACGTGCGTCCTGGTGCAAAGGGCCTCCCGGGCGGACGACCCCATGCCGTCCGCTGAGACTCGACACCCGTGGATCGGGCGTCGACCTGCAAGGGATATTCCCCGAATGGGTCCAGCCATGCCATGGCATATGACGGACGCTCGGTGAATCCCTGGTGAAGGCCTCGCGCGGAGGGCTCCGGGGGACGCGCAGGACGTACGGGAACACGGGTGCGGCGCGCCACGGAGGGGTCCGGGCGCGCCGTGAGGTGCCGAGGGGGCGTCAGAGACCCGCAGGTCAGGTGCCGTACGGGTGCCCTGCCGGGCGGATCAGCTGCCGTAGCGCCGGTGACGGGCGGCGTAGTCGCGCAGGGCGCGCAGGAAGTCGACCTTGCGGAAAGCCGGCCAGAAGACTTCGCAGAAGTAGTACTCGGAGTGCGCGCTCTGCCACAGCATGAATCCGGACAGCCGCTGCTCTCCGCTGGTGCGGATCACCAGGTCCGGGTCGGGCTGGCCGCGCGTGTAGAGGTGCTCCGCGATGTGCTCGATGTCGAGGATCTCGGCGAGCTCCTCGAAGGAGGTGCCCTTCGAGGCGTGCTCCAGCAGGAGCGAGCGGACCGCGTCGGCGATCTCCTGGCGGCCGCCGTAGCCGACCGCGACGTTGACGAGTATCCCGTCGACGTCGCGGGTGGCCTCCATGGCCTCCTTCAGGACGCTCTGGGTCCCGGCGGGCAGGATGTCGAGGTTGCCGACGTGGTGGACGCGCCAGCGGCCGTCGGCGGCGAGGCCCCGGACGGTGTTCTCGATGATGTTGAGCAGCGGGCGGAGCTCGACCTCGGGACGGTCCAGGTTGTCCGTGGAGAGCATCCACAGGGTGACGACCTCGACGTCCGTCTCGGTGCACCAGCCCAGCATCTCGGAGATCTTGTCGGCGCCGGCCTGGTGGCCCTGCACCGTCGTGCCCCCGGACGCCTTCGCCCAGCGCCGGTTCCCGTCCAGGATCACGCCGATGTGCTTGGGCGTCTCGTCATGATCGATGCGGCCTTCCACCCGGCGTGCGTAGAGCCTGTACACAGGACGGCGTACCAGGTCGCGCAGCTTCACGATCTTCCAGCCCCTCCGAGCGATACCCCCGTGCGGAATGCGGTGGTCCCCCCAAGTCCGCCACAGACCGCCACATTACTGCGGAGAGGGATCCGGCACCCAACTCGGTCCTGTCACAAGTCCGTGATAGGGAGGACAACGTGACTGAAAACAATCTCTATCGGGCAGAGCCCTCGCGCTACGACTCCATGGAGTACCGGCGCACCGGCCGCAGCGGCCTCAAGCTCCCCGCGATCTCCCTCGGCCTCTGGCACAACTTCGGCGACGACGCGTCCCTGGGGTCCCAGCGGGCGATCCTGCGCCGGGCCTTCGACCTCGGCGTCACCCACTTCGACCTGGCGAACAACTACGGCCCGCCCCCCGGCTCGGCCGAGCTGAACTTCGGCAAGATCTTCGCGCAGGACTTCGCGTCCCACCGCGAGGAGCTCGTCCTGTCCACGAAGGCCGGCTACCTCATGCACGAGGGGCCGTACGGCGAGTGGGGCAGCCGAAAGTACCTGCTCGGGTCGCTGGACGCGTCGCTGAAGCGGATGGGCGTCGACTACGTCGACATCTTCTACTCGCACCGCTTCGACCCGGACACCCCGCTGGAGGAGACCATGGGCGCGCTGGCGTCCGCGGTCCAGCAGGGCAAGGCGCTCTACGTGGGCGTGTCCTCGTACACCGCGGAGCAGACGGCCGAAGCGGCCCGGCTGCTGAAGGAGATGGGGATCCGTCCCCTCATCCACCAGCCCTCGTACTCCATGATCAACCGCTGGACGGAGGACGACGGCCTGCTGGACACCCTGGAGGAGGCCGGCATGGGCTGCATCTCCTTCGTGCCGCTCGCGCAGGGGCTGCTGACCGGGAAGTACCTCAAGGGCATCCCTGAAGGCTCTCGGGCCACCCAGGGCAAGTCCCTCAACCCGGACCTGCTGTCGGACGAGGTCGTGCGCCGGCTGAACGGGCTGAACGAGATCGCGGCGCGGCGCGGACAGACGCTGGCCCAGCTCGCGCTGAACTGGGTGCTGCGGGACGAGCGGATGACCTCGGCGCTGATCGGCGCATCGAGCGTGAAGCAGCTCGAGGAAAACGTGGCTTCCCTGTCCGGCGCACCGCTGTCGGAGCAGGAGTTGAAGGAGATCGACTCCTTCGCCGTGTCCACCCCCGGCGCCAACATCTGGGCCCAGCGGGGCTGACCTGCGCCTTTGCCGGGCGCTGCCCGGAGACAAAAAACGGGCCGGTCCGTGGGGGGGATACGGACCGGCCCGAGGGGGGGGTTCCACCATAACCCTTCGTAAAGCCTGCTGCGCGCATCACCGCGCCACGATTACGCTCCGGAGCCGGCCGGGAGCACTCCGCAGAACCGAAACGGCCCCACAGCCCTTGCGGGGCCCGGCCGGAGCCCGTACGGACCAACCTGCGGGGGTCCCTCCCCGGGGGGACCCCCTCGGGTGCGCCGCCTTGACGCCGAAGCCCGTATCGGGGGCGGTGGCGGCGGCCTAGGGTGGCCCGCATGGGGAAGAGGGAACGGTGGCGCGACGGCGGGGCCACGCTCTACGTCGACCGGGGCGCGGCCCACGTCGACCGGGGCGCGGCACCGGGAATGCCCGCGGGACACCCGGAACGTGCGGGGCACCCGGAGCCGCTGGAGGTGCCCCTCGAGGTGCCCGTGGAGGTGGCCGCCTCCTATCGGGCCCGCACGCGCGGTCTGCTCGGGCGGGACGGGATCGAGGGGGCGATGCTCCTGACCCCGGCCTCGAGCGTGCACACCTTCCGGATGCGCTTCGCCATCGACGTGGCCCACCTCGACAGCCGGCTCACCGTCATCGCGCTGACCACCATGGCGCCCGGCCGGCTGGGTCTCCCCCGGCTGCGCGCCCGCCACGTCCTGGAGGCCGAGGCCGGTGCCATGGCCGCCTGGGGCCTGCGCGTGGGCTCCCCGCTCCGGGTCCGTCTCACCACGCGCTAGGCGCGGCCCCGCACCGGCGGTAGGTTGGGGCGGTTGAGCTGGGGTGTGGCAGGGGAGCGGCATGACCGAGAACGCGCGCGTCAAAGCGCTGGAGCAGATCATGCCGGCGACCCACGGAGCCGACGAGGACATCGACTGGCAGGCGGCCGAGGCCGTCTGGGGCAGCCGTTTCCCCGCCGATTTCATCGCCTTCATGGGCCGCTTCGGCGCGGGCTCGATCAACGGCGAGGCCAGCGTGCTGCTTCCGCTGCCCAAGCCCGGACTCCAGTGGGATCCGGCGCAGATGGCGGAGGAGACGGCCAACGCCCGTCAGGTCTGGGAGGCGGAGGGCGGCCGGGCCGCCTTCGACGTGGACCCGGAGTCGATCCTCGCCTGGGGCGTCACCGGCGGCTCCGACATCCTGTGCTGGCTGACGACCGACCCCGACCCCGACCGCTGGCCCGTTCTGGTGGTCGGCCGGCACACCGCCGACTCCTTCGCGGTGTATCCGTACGGCATGGCCGAGTTCCTCTACCTGCTGTGCTCCGACGAGTTCGACGTGAGCCCGGTCAGCATCACCTTCTGGGACGGCGGCCACCTCAGCTTCGTGCACTGGCGCAAGGCCCAGCGCCGCTGGCAGGAGGGGCGCAACCCCGAGACGGGCGAGCCCGATCCGTACGCGGGCGACTTCGCGGACTGAGTTCCCGCCCCTCCCCCGCCTCTCCCCCGCCACGGCCCCTCCCCTCCCCTCCCCTCCCCTCCCCTCCCCTCTCTCCCTCCCCCCCTCCCACCCGTTCCGCCGCGCTCCGTGGCCGGAAACGGGCGTTTCGGCATGTCTACGCGCGTCCGAATTGTTGATCACATATCGGAAAACACCATTCTGAAATGCCGCACTTGGAGCATTGACCACAAGTGCCGACCCAATGGAACCAACCACCCTCCCTCAGGAGAGAATTCCGGCCAACGGGCCACTGAGGGACAGCACAGCCCGGAGTAACTCATAAGTAATAACGGGACTCAAAAGAAAATCAGGGGAATACACCCGTGCGACGAAGAATCTTCGGCACGGCCGCCACCACGGTCGTGCTCGGTCTGCTGATACCGCTGGCCGGCTGTGGCAGCTCCGGTGGAAGCGCTGATGACAGCGGCACCCTCCGCCTCGTCGCCGCCGAATACGGCGACGCCTCGGCCAACAGCAGTTCCAAGGCTTTCTGGGACAAGGTGACGGCTGATTTCACCGCCTCGCACCCCGACATCAAGGTCCAGGTCCAGATCCTGCCGTGGGCCGACATCGACCGTGAAGTCTCCCGCATGGTCAAGGCCGGCAACGCCCCGGACATGGCTCTCATGGGCGGCTACTCGGACTTCGCGGCGCAGGGCAAGCTCTATTCCGCGCCCGAACTCCTCTCGGTCGCCGCCGAGGCGAACTTCCTCCAGCCCCTCTCCGACGCCGGCTCCGTCGGCAACACCCTCTACGGCCTGCCCTTCGTGGCGAGCAGCCGCCTCCTCTTCTACAACGAGGAGCTGTTCACCGAGGCCGGGATCATCCCGAAGGGCTCCAAGAACGGCTGGCAGCCCAAGACCTGGTCGGACCTGAAGGCGGCCGCCACGGCGCTCAAGGCCAAGGGCGTGAAGACCCCGTTCGCCATGCCCCTGGGCCCGGAGGAGGCGCACGCCGAGGCGATGATCTGGGAGCTCAGCAACGGCGGTGGCTACGCCGACAGCAGCGGCAACTACAGCCTGGCCTCGGACCAGAACATCACTACCTTCACGTGGATCAAGAACAACCTGGTCGCCCCCGGGCTGCTCGGCCCCGTTCCGCCGTCCAAGCTCAACCGCGCCGACGCCTTCGCCGCGTTCACGCGCGGCGAGGTCGGCATGCTGAACGGCTACCCCCAGCTCGCCCACGAGGCGCGCAACAAGGGGATCACGGTCGGTGCCGTCGCGATGCCCGCCTCGGACATGCTGAACACCGGGGAGGTCCCGCCGAACGTGGGCGTGGCCGACTGGATGATGGCCTTCAAGCAGAACGGTCACCGCGACGAGATCGGCACGTTCCTGGAGTTCGTCTACCGGGACAAGAACCTGTCGGACTTCGCCGGCCGCTACCACCTGCTGCCGTCCACCGTCTCGGCTTCCCGCACGATGGCCGGAACCTCGGGCATGGACAAGAACGACCAGCAGTTCCTGAACGCCCTGCGCGGTGCGCAGCTCTACCCGGTCGACGACCCGTCCTGGGTGGTCATCAGTGACACCATCAAGCGGAACATCGGCCGCGCCGTGGACCCCGGCGGCGACCCCAAGGCCGTCCTGGAGGAGATCGCCTCCAAGGCCAAGGAGGCCAAGAAGGCCCGCTGACGCGCGGCCGGACCGACGCGCAGATACCCCCGAACGCCCCTTCCGAAAGGGACCTTCGCCCCCTGCCGCACCCCACCCCGTGCGGCATCATGGCTGGTACGGCCTTGATCCAAGGCCGAGGCCCAGTCGCCCGCGAGCGCCCACAAGGCGCGCGGGGCGGCCGGCCCACCTCTCCCACCTCACCCACCTCACCCCCTCCGCCCGTCCCCTCCGGGGACGCGGGGCGATGCGATCCGGCTCGGCTAGCTCGCGCCCTGGTTCTTCGGGGTGAAGGCCGTGCGGTACTGCTCGCAGCTGGAGTCCCACGACAGGGACCCGGTGAGGGTGCCGTAGCCGGTGCGGGTCACCGACCACTCCACCGTGTACTTCCCGGTGTCGCACGTGATGCGCTTGCCGCCGGGGACCTTCGTACGGCCCGTCGCGGGCCGGTCCTTGAGATCCCGGCGCACCTGCGCCACCTCGGCGCGCCGGGCGTTGCGCAGGACGGCGCGCAGGACGAACACCTGCTTGCCGTCCTTCGTCGTGAGCAGCTTCTTGACCCCCTGCGAGTCGGACACCGACCACGCGAACTCGTACCCCGGCTCCCAGGCCAGCGTGGCGGGATCGCCGATCTTGCGCTCGTACTCCTCGGCGCCCTTGGGGCCGGGGCGGGTGATGGTCTTGTACTGGATGCCGGGGTGGAAGCGGAACTGCGCCTCCACCTTGTGCATGTCGTCCTTGGTCCACATCGACTTCATCTTCCCCTCCCCTCCGCTCGGGTCCTGGAGGTAGTCCGCGCTGCCCGCGGCGGTGGCCGCACCGCCCGAGAGGGCCGGAGCGAGGGCCGCGGCGGCGGCGAGGACGAGGGCGGCGGTGCGGGTGCGGTTCATGCCCGGACCAACGGGACCCTCCGGCGGGCCGGAACGACGCCGGGCACCCTTTCACCCGTACGGGATCCGGCCGGGGGCCGGTGGACGTTCCGACTACGCCTGGCCGGTCTCGAAGCGGCTGATGCGGCCTCCGCCGGGGGCGATGACGAACCTCCAGGAGGTGCGCATCTCGCCCCAGGTGTCGTTGCGGTAGCCGATGGTCAGGGTGCGGCCGCCGTCGGACTCGGACTGGACGTCCATGTGGCCGCCGGCGTCGAAGATCTCCCGGTCGATCCACGCGTGGAGGTCGCGCTCCGTACCGTCGTCGGACATGGTCGCGTCCGCGGTCAGGAGCGCGAGGAAGGCGTCCTTGTCGTGCGCGTTGACCGCGCTGACGAGGGCGCCCACGACGGGGTCGGACAGCTTCCCGGGGGCGATGGCCACGGAGACCTCCTGGTCGGGCGTACGGACGTACGGGCGCGGGGCCGCGCCGGTACGGGCTTGCGTGCGCGACCAGGGAACACCGCGGGCGGCGCCGGGGCGTCGACCCTCACCCGTTCGCCACCGGACGGCGTGTCAGGCGGCCGCTGCGGCTCAGGCGCTGGGGCCGGTGACCACGGGGAAGCCGGTGGGCCGGCCCTGCTCCTTCAGCCAGGCCAGGACCTGGTCGAGGGCTTCGACGCTCTGGGCGCGGTCGCCGCCGCCGTCGTGGAACAGGATGGTCGGGCCGTTGCCGATCTCGGCCTTGACGGCGGCGACGATCGTGGCCACGCCGGGCTTGCTGAAGTCCTTGGTGTCGACGTTCCAGCCGAGCGGGCGCATGCCGTTGGCGGCGGCCAGGGCCCTGCTCTCGGGGGTGAACGCGCCGCCGGGGGCCCGGTAGTACTCCACCTTGGCCCCGCCGCCCGCGGCGTCCTCGATCTGCTTCTTCGCGTCGAGGATCTGCTGCTGCTGGTAGGCCAGGGGCTTCTTGTCCATCCCCGTGTTGTGGTCCATCGTGTGGTCGCAGAGCCGGTGGCCGCCGGCGACGACCTTCTTGACCAGGTCGGGGTGTTCCTTGGCCTGCGGTCCGATCATGCAGAAGACCGCCTTCACGTCGTACTTCTTCAGTACCTCCAGCACCTTCGGGGTCCACTTGGGGTCGGGTCCGTCGTCGATGGTGATGTTGACCGCGTCGCCGCCGCTCTCCGACGCGTGGGCTATGCCGTCCGGGACCTGCCCGCCCGGCTTCCCGGGCGCCTGCGGCTCGGCGTCGCCGCCGCCTTTCGCGGAGTCGTCGGTCTGCCGGGATACGTGTCGGAGGTTGGTGTCGTGGCCCGGGCCGGCGAGCGCCGTCACCCCCCACGCGGTCGCGGCCACCGCCGCCACCGCTCCGGCGACGGCGATCCGTGCCTTCGTACCCCGCATCTGCGTGTGCGTCATGAACCCCATGTGCTGTCTCAACTCCCCATATCCACGTCCGCCGTGTGACCTCGCACTGGTCAGGACGTCGGTCGGGGATGCGGGGTTCCAGCCGAATGGCCCATAAATTCCGGGTTGGAGGACTTTGGTCCTTGATCGTCCCGAATTCCGTCCCGACTGAAACCGAGGACGAACGGACCGGCCTCATACCGGACATCCCGGTGCCAAGACCCGGGCTCTAGCCGGAGGTTCACCTACCCATGCGCAAGGCAGCAATCACCCCCTCCTTCGCCCCGCACGCGCTGCTCGCCCTGCTCACCCTGCTCGCCCTGTCGGTGACGGCGTGCGGGGGCGACGGGGGCGGGAACGCCGCGGAGGCCTCGCGGCCGGCCGCCGAGCTGAGTCTCGTACCGCCTGACGGGGCGAAGGACGTCAAGCCGGGCGGGCCGCTGACGGCGCGGGTGAACAACGGCACACTGACGGCGCTGACCGTGACCGGACCCGACGGGCAACCGGTCGGGGGCACGCTCGAGGACGGGGCGTTCACTCCGGAGGACGGCCTGGCGGTGGACACCGAGTACAAGGTGCGGGCGACGGCCGCCTCGGCGGACGGCAAGGAGACGGCGTCCGAGTCGGCCTTCCACACCCTCAAGCCCGCCAAGGAGCAGACGGAAACGGTGACCGTGCTGCCCGCGGGCGGGACGACGGTCGGCGTGGGCCAGCCGCTCTCCCTCACCTTCGACCACAAAGTGAAGAACAAGGCCGAGATCGAGCGGCGGCTGAAGGTGACCACGAACAACGACACCGAGGGCTCGTGGGGCTGGCTGACGGAGACCCTCACCGGCAAGGACCGCGTGGACTGGCGCCCGAAGGAGTACTGGAAGCCGGGCACCCGGGTGACCCTGGAAGCCCCCCTGTCGGGGGTGGACACGGGATCCGGACGCTACCTGACGAAGTCGTACTCGACCTCCGCCACCATCGGCAGGAGCCAGCTGGCCAAGGTCGACGTCCCCGCCCACAAGCTGACGCTGGAGCGCGACGGCCGGGTGGTGAAGTCCATACCGATCACGGCGGGCGACCCGGCGAAGACGCCGACGTGGAGCGGAAGGATGCCCCTCATGGCCAAGGAAGGAAAGATCAAGATGACGGCCGCTTCGGTCGGCCTGACCGGTTACGACCAGTGGGTCGACAAATCGATGCGCATGACGGTCTCGGGCACGTTCGCGCACCAGGCGGAATGGGCGGAGAGCTACATCGGCTCGGCGAACAGGAGCCACGGCTGCATCGGCATGAAGGCGGCGGACGCCACGTGGTTCTACGCCCAGGCACAGATCGGCGACGTCTTCGACGTCACGGGAGGCAAGGAAACGGTGGCCGCCGGCAACGGCTTCGGCGAGTGGAACCTGCCCTGGGACCAATGGCGGAAGCACTCGGCCCTGAAGTAGTCCGACCGATCCAGCCCCGCCCGGGGTACGACGGGGGCCCGGCCCGAAGGATCCGCAGATCCACCGGGCCGGGCCCACCGTTCACCGACGCGCGAGCAACTCAGTGCACGACGACCGTCTCCGGAGCCGCCTCGGCCCTGGCCGGGCCTCCACCGTCGGAGCCCCCCGCCGGTCCGGCGCCCCGCAGCGGGACCTCCTTGACGAACCAGGCGGCCACGAAGCCCAGTACCGCGATCCCCGCACCCAGCAGGAACGCCGAGTGCGTACCGGCGGCCACCGCGTGCTGGTAGGCGTCCCGCACGAGCTCCGGCAGCTTCGCCAGACTCGCCGCGTCCAGCTGTGCGGAGCCCGCCGCGGTCGCCGCTTCGGGGCCGAGCCGGTCGGTCATGGTGCTGGTGACCTGACTGGTGAACAGGGAGCCCATCAGCGCGACGCCGAAGGAGCCGCCGAGCGTGCGGAACAGGGTCGCCGAGGAGGACGCGACGCCCATGTCCTTCATCTCGACGCTGTTCTGCGCGACCAGCATCGTGATCTGCATCAGGAAGCCGAGGCCGGCGCCGAGCACCGCCATGTAGACGCCGGACATCAGGCGGCTCGTCCCGGTGTCCATGGTGGCGAGCAGGAAGAGCCCGACGACCATGAGCCCGCCGCCGACGATCGGGAAGATCTTGTACTTGCCGCTGCTGGTGGTGATCCGGCCCGCGACCAGCGAGACGGCCATCATCGAGAGCAGCATCGGCAGGAGCAGCAGGCCGGAGTTGGTGGCCGAGGCGCCCTGGACCGACTGCTGGAAGAGCGGCAGGTACAGCACGCCGCCGAACATCGCGAAGCCGACCAGGAAGCCGATCACGGACATGAGGGTGAAGTTGCGGCTGCGGAAGATGTGCAGCGGCATGACCGGGTCGGCGGCCTTGGTCTCGGCGTAGAGGAAGCCGGCGATGGAAACGATGCCGACGGCGATCAGGCCGATGATCTCGGTGGAACCCCACGCGTACTCGGTGCCGCCCCAGGTGGTGACGAGGACCGTGGAGGTGATGCCGATGGTGAGCAGCGCCGCGCCGAGGTAGTCGATCTTGGGGCGTTCCCCGTGGGTCTTCTTCGGGAGGTGCAGCACCGCGGTGACCATGGCCAGGGCCACGGCGCCGAGCGGCAGGTTGATGTAGAAGGACCAGCGCCAGCCCATGTGGTCGGTGATGGTGCCGCCGACCAGCGGTCCGCCGATCATGGCGAGGGCCATCACGCCGGCCATCATGCCCTGGTACTTGCCGCGCTCACGGGGCGGGATCAGGTCACCGATGATCGCCATGACGCCGACCATCAGACCGCCGGCGCCGAGGCCCTGGATCGCGCGGAAGCCGATGAGCTGGCCCATGTCCTGGGCCATGCCGCTGAGCGCGGAGCCGATCAGGAAGATGACGATCGAGGTGAGGAAGGAGCCCTTGCGCCCGTACATGTCGCCGACCTTGCCCCAGATAGGGGTGGAGGCGGCGGTGGCCAGGGTGTAGGCGGTGACGACCCAGGAGAGGTGCTCCAGGCCGCCGAGTTCGCCGACGATCGTGGGCATGGCCGTACCGATGATCATGTTGTCCAGCATGGCCAGCAGCATCGCGATCATGAGCGCCATCAGGACGACCCGCACGCTGCGCGGCTTCACCTCCTCCGAGGCGTCCGCGTTCTTCTTGATTTCCACCATGTTCCACTCCCCTGGCGCATACGCACCGGCCCTGGGACTTACTTGCCGACCGGCTAGTTCACTACACTGGGGAAGGTAGACCCGTAACTAGCCGGGCGTCAAGTAAGTAATCAGGGGAGAGCCCATGTCCAGCAGCAGTCCGCAGCAGCGCCGCGGCAACACGCGGCAGCGCATCCAGGACATCGCACTGGAACTCTTCGCCGAGCAGGGGTACGAGAAGACGTCGCTGCGGGAGATCGCGGAGCGGCTGGGGGTCACGAAGGCGGCGCTGTACTACCACTTCAAGACCAAGGAAGACATCATCATCAGCCTGTTCGACGACCTGACCCGGCCGATCGACGAGCTGATCCAGTGGGCGGAGGAGCAGCCGCGCACGCTGGAGATGAAGCGCGAGGTCCTGCGCCGCTACAGCGAGGCGATGGCGGGCGGCGCCTCCCTGTACCGCTTCATGCAGGAGAACCAGGCGTCGCTGCGGGAGCTGAGCATCGGCGAGACGGTGAAGAAGCGCCTCCTCACCCTGGTGGAGCTGCTCCGGTCCGGCCAGGAGGACGCCCCGCTGGCCGACCAAGTGCGGTGCGTGAGCGCCCTGTTCACCCTGCACGCGGGCATGATGTTCCTCCAGCACGTGGAGGGGGACAACCCGGAGGAGACCCGGCAGGCCGCCCTGGAGGTCGCGACGGACCTGATCACCCAGGCCCACCGGCAGGCATAGACCCCACCCCCCGCCCCCGCCCCCGCCCCCGCGTTCACTCGATCGAACGAACAAGGCGGCAAATTATTACTCTCCGTAGTCAATGCGGCTACTTTTGGTGATGTGCGCTGCGGAAGAGCCTCGGCGCCCGAGCCAAAGGCACCGCCGTCATGATGCGTCTCGCCGTCACCACCGCCGCTGCCGCGGCAGCCGCCTTCGTCACCGCTCTCGCGCCGCAGGCACCCGCGCCCCTCTCCTACGTGGCCCTCGGGGACTCGTATAGCGCCGCCTCCTTCGTGCGCCCCTGGAACACCGACGGATGCGGCCGCTCCGAGCAGGACTATCCACACCAGGCCGCCCGGCGGCTGAAGTTGAAGCTCACCGATGTCACCTGCTCCGCCGCGGAGGTCAGAGCGGGGCTGCTGGGGCCGCAGTCCGAGCTGAAGGGGCCACCATCCGTGCCCCCACCGGGAGGGTGGACCGCAAAGCCGGCGCAGATCAGGGCCGTTACGGCAGCCGCCGATCTCGTCACGGTCGGCGCCGGCGGCAACTCCGTGGGTTTCTCCGAGATCGTCGAGACCTGCGTGAAGCGCGGCCTGGCCTCTTTCGGTACGGGCACCCCGTGCACCGATCACTACACGCGGGGCGGGGGCGCCGCGGGGCTCGACGCCCGGTTCAGCGCGCTGGAGGCCGATTTCTCCGCCCTGCTGAAGGAGATCCGCACCCGCGCCCCGCGCGCCGGGGTGGCGGTCGTCGGGTATCCGGCCGTCGTGGACGAGGCCGCGGGCTGCGGCTGGGGGTCCTGGCACCAGCTCGGAACCGTCACCAAGGGCGACATGCCCTGGCTCGACAGCCTGGAGCGCCGGGTCAACGCCCTCCTGAGGGAGCAGGCCCGCCGGAGCGGCGCGGTGTACGTGGACACCTACTCCTCCAGCACCGGGCACGGGGTGTGCGCGAGCGGAGAGCAGCGCTGGATGTACGGGATCAAGGACAGCCTGACCGGGCCGGGCGAGCAGAGCGACCCGCCCTCCGAGCTCTGCCGCTCCATCCCGGCCCGGGGCGAGGCCTGCACCGTCCTCCACCCGAACCTCCGCGGCGCCACCCACCAGGCGGACCGCGTCGCCGAGGCCCTGACCGCACTGGGGGCGACCAGAGCCTGACGGCGGATGGACCACCCGCCGGCGCGGGGCGGCCGGCCCCGTGCGGGGTCAGTGATAGTAGGTGTCGAGCGAGGCGATCCAGAGCGCCGACAACGGCAGGACCGACAGCTGGACGGCCGCCGTGGTCCAGCACCGCCCGAGGATCGCGGCGGAGGCGCTCCACAACGCCGTCGTGCGCAGCAGGTCCACTGCCCCCGCCTGGTAGCCCTGCCCGCCGGGATCCATCATGCCGGGGTACCCCAGCCACTCCTCGGTGAAGATCCCTTCCATGCCGAACGCGAGGACCGCCGACACCAGCCAGAGGTCGGCCGGCAGGACCGCCACGGCGAGCGTCCGGTCGAAGCGGAGGTATGCGGGCGCCGGGAGCAGCAGCCGGACGAACGGTCGCCCGTGACCCCGTACCCACTGCTCCCCCCGGCCTCGCCACAGCACCGAGGCGGCGTACCCGAGCCCGGCGAGGGCCAGGGCCCAGCCGACGGTGAAGAACAGCCCGAAGATCAAGACACCCATGCTTCACCAGATGCCCCCCACCCCTGGAGTGGTTCCCCCCGGCGCCTGGCGGGAGTCCCGGAGGCCTGAAACGGCAGCAGGGCCCGGGACGCGTGGTGCGGTCCGGGCCCTGCTTCGTGCGGGGTCGCCCTGGGGGCGGTGGTGCTTCAGCTCTGGGCGGGGGCTTCGTCCGTCCGGTCGGCGCCCTCGGCCGCGGCTGCCTTCTCGCGCATCTTGCGCAGCAACTCCGCCCTCTGGTCGGCCGCGCCCTGGCGGTCGAGGTTGCGGTGCGGGCCGTTGTTCGCCCGTTCGGCGCGGGACTGGCGCTTGCGCTGCCCGCCGCCCTGGCCCACGGGGTTGTTGATGTTCTTGCTGACGGTCACGGGTTCTCCCGGTCATGAGTGCGGAGTGATCTACGGATGCGTTGGTGGGGGACGGTCGGCGGCGTCGTCGTCGAAGGACGTCAGCCGGGGCCCATCACGCGCTCACTCGTAAATCGGCCTCTGGAAGAACATGACAAAGACGTTACCCGCTTCCGTCGGCCCCTGACACCAACCCTTGCGGGGCGGCCGTCAGCGGGCTTCGCGGGACTCCCGCCACTGGGCGAGTTCGGCTTCGACGTCGAATTCCTTGAGGTTCAGCGGGGGGCCGGGCGGGGGCCTGCGCAGGGCCGTGCGGATCTTGTCGTTGATCTCCGTGAGGAGGTCGCGGACCTGGCGTTCGGTGCGGGAGGCCTTGATCGCCTCGCGGGCGTCTTCCGCCTCCTTGCGGAGTGCGAGCGCCGGCGGGAGGACCGCGAAGCCCTCGCGGTGCAGTTTGCCCTTGACCCACCAGAGCTCGTCGTACGGGGCGTCGAGCGAGGCCAGCGGTTTTCCGAAGCCGGGCAGATTCTCGATCTCGCCGCTCGCCTCGGCCTGTCTGATCTGGCGGTCCACGAAGGATTCGAAGCTGACACCAGGCGGTTTGCGCTCGGTCACATTGCCTCCCAAGGGTTCCTGCAAGCATAACTCCGAAGACTGGGGAGGGGGTTGCGGAGCGTAACCGTCCCGACTCCGGGCTCAGAGGCGGCGGTCCGACTCGTCGATCGGGATGTCGTTGATGCTGGCCTCGCGACGGCGCATCAGACCCGCGGCGTCGAACTCCCACTGCTCGTTGCCGTGGCTGCGCCACCACTGGCCGCTCGCGTCGTGCCACTCGTACTCGAAGCGGACCGAGATGCGGTTGTCGGTGTACGCCCACAGCTCCTTGCGCAGCCGGTACTCCAGCTCGCGCTCCCACTTGTCGGCGAGGAAGGCGCGGATCTCGGCGCGGCCGGTCAGGAAGCGGTCGCGGTTCCGCCAGGCGGAGTCCTCGGTGTAGGCGAGGGAGACGCGTTCGGGGTCGCGGCTGTTCCAGGCGTCCTCGGCGGCCTGCACCTTGGCGCGGGCGGACTCCTCGGTGAAGGGCGGGAGCGGCGGTCGAACGGAACGAGTAGCGGTCACGGTGGGATACCTCTCCACATCGACTGGGGCAGGGCAAGGCGGGGCAGAGGCAGAGGGAGGGGAGAACGCTCGTTCTCTGCGTTGCCCCGAGCCTAGAGAACGTACGTTCTCCGCGCAAGCGATTCTGGTCTACGCTGCTTCCATGCCCGCCGCCCCGATGAACGACGAAGACGCCCGCACCCGCCTGCTCGACGCCGCGGAGGCGCTGTTCTACGCCGAAGGCATCCAGGCCGTGGGCATGGACCGGATCCGCGCCGAGTCGGGGATCCCGCTCAAGCGGCTCTACCGCCTCTATCCGGCCAAGGAGTCCCTGGTCACCGCCTATCTGGAGCGCCGCGACCGCCGCTGGATGGGGAGCCTGCGCGCAGCGGTCGCGGGGCAGGCCGACCCGGTCGGGGCGGTCTTCGAGTGGCTCGCCCGGTGGTTCTCGGAGCCGGGCTTCCGCGGCTGCGCGTTCCTGAACGCGTACGGGGAGCTGGGCGCGGGGCCCGCCGGAGTGCTGGACGTCGTACGCCGCCACAAGGCGGAGCTGCGGGCCCTGCTGGCCGACGCCGCCGGGCCGGGCCGGGAGGGGCTGGCAGAGCAGTTGCTGCTGCTGGTCGAGGGGGCGACGGTGGTAGCGGCCCTGGAACCGGGCCCGGGAGCGGCGGTGCGGGCGCGCGAGGCCGCCTGCGTCCTGGTCCGGGCCGGCGGAGGGATTCACGCGGCTGCCGAGTGATCGGTTACGCGTCGTACACAACCGGGTCGCATTGTCAGCTTTTAACTGGTGTTGGAACTTTTGTCCACCGGAAGACCGCATTCGGCGGTCGCCCTCCGGTTCCGTCGCTTTTCCTCGCGGAGGAAACACCCTTGTCTGCTTCCCGCTGCACGTCGGCCGCCCTGGTCGTCGCGGCCGTCACCGCGACCTGCCTGCTGCCGGCCGTGCCGGCTTTCGCCGCCGGCTCGCCGCACATCCGGTTCTCCCAGCCGTACGTCCCCTCGATCGCCGCCGGAAAGACCGGCCGCGTGGTAATCGTGGCGGAGACGGACGGGGATCCGGCGCTCAGCAGCAGCTTCCGGATCACCGCGCCGGAGCGGACGACCTTCCCCGAGGCCCGCTTCTACTGGAACGGCGACCGTTCGGGGGCGCCCTGCACCCTCTCGGGCAACGCCCGCCAGCTGACCTGTGACGCCGGGACCCGGGCGGGCTTCGCCTTCCCGGCGGAGAGCGGCACCCGGCTGGGCGTACTCGTACGGGTGGACGCGGACGCTCCCGAGGGCACGACGCTCGACGGCGGCGAGTGGGCGGCCGGGGCAGGCTCCTCGCCCGGCCTGTACGCGGTGTCCACCCCGGTGACGGGCCCCAAGGGCGACGACGGGCAGGACGGCCACGACGGAAAGCCGGGCCACGACGGAAAGCCCGGTCACCACGGCAAGCCGGGCCGCCCCGGCCCCAAGGGCGACAAGGGCGACCAGGGCGAGCGGGGCGAGAAGGGCGAGCGCGGGGACCGCGGGGACCGCGGCGAGAAGGGTGACCGCGGCGAGAGGGGCGAGCACGGGCCGAAGGGTCCGCAGGGTCCCAAGGGCCACAAGGGACCGAAGGGCGACGCGGGACCGCAGGGTCCGAAGGGCGACCAGGGACCGGCCGGAGGCCCCCAGGGCCCGAAGGGCGAGACCGGGGCACCCGGCCCGAAGGGCGACACGGGCCCGGCGGGCGGCCCGAAGGGCGACACCGGGGCTCCCGGGCCGAAGGGCGACACGGGCAACCCCGGTCCGGCGGGACCGGCGGGAGTGCCCGGACCGGGCGGACCCCAGGGCCCCAAGGGCGACACCGGCCCGGCCGGCGGACCCAAGGGCGACAAGGGCGACAAGGGCGACCGGGGTGACCGCGGGAACACCGGCCCGGCCGGACCGACTGGTTCGCGCGGACCGGGCGGACCGAAGGGCGACCAGGGCAAGAAGGGCGACCGCGGCCCCGGCGGACCGAAGGGCGAGCAGGGCGAGAAGGGCAACCGCGGACCGGGCGGACCCAAGGGCGACCAGGGTCCGAGGGGTCCGCAGGGCCCGAAGGGCGACAAGGGCGACCAGGGCAAGCCCGGCAAGTGCAAGTGCGGCAAGGACCACGGCGGTAAGGACCACGGTGGCAAGGGCGACAAGCCCGGCAAGCCGACGGCCCGCATCGTCAGCGACAAGCTGCACGTCCGCACCGGCCCCGGCACGCACTACAAGAAGACCGGCGCGATCAAGCACGGCACCGAGGTCCAGGTGATGTGCAAGACCAACGGCACCTCGGTCGACGGCAACACCCTTTGGTACAAGCTCGCCGACGGCCGCGGCTGGATCGCCGCCCGCTACGCCGAGAACCTGAACCGCATCCCCTCCTGCTGACCCAGCCCCACCCACCCTTCGGTGCGCATCGAGGCCCCCGAGCCCCGGTGCGCACCGAAGTCGTTTCCGCCCCGCAGAAGACATCCGCACGGACGACGAAATCCGAAGCATCCCCCCACACGGACCGCTAATCCCAGCCATCAACAGGTAGTTGAACAAAAGAAACCGAAGAGTAGCCCTTGTGTCCCCACCGCCACCGCGGGCAAGATCTAGCCCTTGTACGCGGCTCAGAGGGGCACAGCCAGTGGTGAGCAAAAGGGCCGGCAGCGACGGGGGCGGCCTGCGCGCCGGCAGCCTGGGGACGCTCGACTCCATCGTCATGGCGGTCGCGGGCTGCGGGCCGGCGTACACCGTCGCCGCGACGATCCCCGCGCTCATCGCCGCCGTCGGGGTCGCGAGCCCCGCCGTGCTCCTGTACTGCGCGATACCGATGACCGGCATCGCGCTGGCCTTCCGCCATCTGGGACGCCTCGACGTCAACGCCGGGGCGAGCTACGCCTGGGTGGCGCGCACGCTGCACCCCTTCCTCGGCTTCCTCAGCGGCTGGGCCCTGGTCGTCGCCGCGACGGCCTTCCTCGTGTCGGCCACCCTCCCGGCCGGCAGCGCCACCCTCGCCCTCATCAGCCCCGAGCTGGCCTCGCACACCGGCCTGGCCACGGCCGTCGGCGCGGGCTGGTTCCTGCTCATGGCGGGCGTGGTGGCGCAGGGGGCCCGGATCAGCCCGTACACCCGCCGGATCCTGACCGGCCTGCAGCTCGTGCTGCTCCTGGCCTTCGCCGTCGCCGCCCTGGTCAAGGACGGGAACGCGGCGGACTTCTCGCTCTCCTGGTTCGGCTTCGGCCACTTCGACGCGTCGCACAGCTTCGTCGCCGGCGCGCTGATCGCGGGGGTCAGCTACTGGGGCTGGGACGTCTCCAGCAATCTCAACGAGGAGACCCGCACCAGTCGCCGTTCCTTCGGGCTCGGCGGCCTGATCGGCGTCGCACTGTCGTTCGCGATCTTCGTCGTCTTCACCATCGCCACCAACATCCTCATCGGGGCGGACGCGGTACGGAACAACCCCGACGGCTTCCTCTCCGTGCTCGGCGACGCCGTCTGGCCGGGCTGGGGCGGCCGGCTGCTCGTCCTCGCCGTCGTGCTGTCCATGATCGCCACCCTGGAGACGAGCCTCCTCCAGGCGACCCGCACGCTCTTCGCCATGGGCCGCGACCGCACCGTGCCCGCCGCGTTCGGCCGCATCCACCGCAACTGGCAGACGCCCTCCGTCGCCACGGCCACCGTGGCGGCCGTGGCCCTCCTGCTCGTCGCGGTGTCCGCCTCGGCCGGCTCCGGCACGCAGTTCGTACGGGACGCCGTCAGCGGCATCGGCCTGCACATCGCCTTCTACTACGCCCTCGCCGGACTCGCGGCCGTGGTCGCCTACCGCAAGGTGCTGTTCAGGTCCGTGGGCACCTTCCTCCTCGTCGGGCTGTGGCCGCTCGGCGGAGCCCTGTTCATGATCTGGATCTTCGCGATGTCGGTTCCGGAACTGACCGGCAGCGCCCTCGCCATCGGCCTGGGGGCACTCGCGCTGGGCCTGATCCCGATGACCTTCTCCCGGCTGCAGGGGGCCTCGTACTTCCGGCCCCGGCCGCTGGATCCCGAACAGGACGTCTTCTCCGAGGAACAGGGCTCCGGACCGGGCGGCGGACCCGGCCTCGCGGCGGCCGACCGGCGGGACGACGTGCTCACCGACTTCTGACGGCACGCAGAGCGCCGGCACCCGTGCCGCCCGCACCGGCGCCGGCACCGGCGCCGGCGCGCCCGTCGCCCCCGTCGTCCACCCCCACCGATCCGAGGAGTGTCCATGGCACCCTGGCCGCGCCGCCGCCGTTCCGGAGCACCGGTCTACGACCAGGCGTACGGCGACCGAGGCCTGGAACAGTGCCGTCAGGACATGGTGATGGGCCGCTGGGAAGGGGCCCGTGACCTGCTGGCCGAGCACCCCCGTGACGACTGGGACCGGCGCGCGCACCGCATCCGGCTGCTCGCGGACGCCGCGGCGAGCCGGCGCACCGTGGACGTCTGGTACGCCGCCGACCCGGCCGATCCGGACGCGGCCGTACTGCGTGCGGAGACCGAGGTGATGCGGACGTTCGCCGCGGCGCGCAGCGGGGCGATGCCCGCGAACGACAGCCTCGATCAGGTGGCCGGGCTGTGTCTGCGGGCCGCCGATCTGGCGCCCGAGGACCCGTACCCGTACGTCTCCCTCGTGACGCTCGCCAGGCTGTACGACCGCGGCGACCCGAACATGGGCCACTGGTGGAAGGAGCTCCGCGCCCGCGACCCCTACCACCGGGAAGCCCACCACCAGGCGCTGCGCTACCTCTCCCCGCGCTGGCACGGATCGAACGGCGAGGCCAACAACTTCGCCTGGGACGTGGCCGTCTACGCCCCGCCCGGTTCCCCGCTCGTGGTGCTGCCGCAGGTGGCGCGGGCGGAGCAGTACCGGCACCAGACGGAGGCGGAGGGGCGCACGGCGATCGGTCTGGCCTACCACTGGAGCGGGGACCGGGCGCGCTGGGACCTGCGCAACGCGCTGGACAACTGGATCGCCCACCGCACGGTGTCGTACGCCCAGGACGTCGCCGACCTGAACTACCTGGCCCACGGCCTGGTCCACGCGGGCATGGAGGCGCAGGCGCCGGCCGTCTTCGCCCTGCTGGACAACAGGGCCACGCGGGTCCCGTGGTCGTACAGCGGCGACGCGGAGAGCCTCTTCGTCCGCTGGCGGGACAAGGCGCTGGACCTGCCGGACCAGCGGCGGGTCTGAGACGCCGCTCCCCGGCCGTCGCGGTCCGATCGGTTTGTCAAGCCCCGAAAGTCAGGGGCATGACGCGGTGCGCCGGCCCGGGCTCAATGGAGGGGGGATCACGTAGAGCAGGTGACCACCCGCATCATCGGCCTTTCTCTCCGCCCTGTCCCTGTCTGCTCGCCGGAGGTGAACTCTCATGACCCACAGACCCCGCACACGACAACGGTTCGCCGTTCTCACCGCCTCGGCCGCCCTGGCCGCCACAGGCGCACTCCTGCCCTCCAACGCGTTCGCCGCGTCGACGGCGGCGCCGCAGGCCGACCCCACCAGCGTCACCGCGGCGGCATCCGGTCGCGACGGTCACCGCGATCGCGGTGACGACGGCTACCGCATCCGCTACTGCCATTGGCACCAGCGCTCCCACCACCAGAGCTGGGGCCGGTGGGACTGCCACACGTACTGGTACGGAAACGGTCACTGGAACGGCCATGGGAACGGTGACTGGAAGAACAACTGGAAGAACGACTGGAAGGGCGACTGGAGCGGCCACGACGGCCGCGGCCACCGTGCCTGATCCAGCCGGGCCGGAAGGCCGGATCCACACGCCGGACCGGGCGGCACGTCCGCCCGGTCCGGCTCCTCGACATCCCGTGGAAAAACTTCGGCGGTGATGTCGAGAACCCGTGCCGGGCTCCGTCTCCTCAGTGAGAGCGGCCAGAATGGGCCGCACCGCACCGAGGAGACCACCATGGCCAAGTACCTGCTTCTCAAGCACTACCGCGGCGCCCCGGCTTGCGCCAACGACGTCCCCATGAGCGAGTGGACTCCGGAGGAGATCACGGCCCACATCCAGTACATGCGCGACTTCGCGGACCGGCTGGAGGGCACCGGCGAGTTCGTCGACGGTCAGGCCCTCGCCCCCGAGGGGACCTGGGTCCGCTACGACGGCGAGGGCCGCCCGCCGGTCACCGACGGCCCCTTCGCCGAGACGAAGGACCTGATCGCCGGGTGGATGGTGATCGACGTCGACAGCTACGAGCGCGCCGTCGAGCTGGCCGGTGAGCTGTCGGCGGCTCCCGGGGCGGGCGGCAAGCCGATCCACGAGTGGCTGGAGCTGCGCCCGTTCCTGGCCGCGCCGCCCACCGTCCCCGAGTGCCACTGACGTGTCCATCGACGAGGCCCTCCTGCGGAGCCTCACCCCGAACGTCCTCGGAATCCTCGTCCGCCGCGGAGCAGACTTCGCGGCGGCCGAGGACGCCGTACAGGAGGCCCTGCTCGAAGCGGTCCGGGTCTGGCCCGAGGACCCTCCCCGGGATCCGAAGGCCTGGCTGGTCACGGTGGCCTGGCGACGGTTCCTCGACGCGACGCGGGCGGACACCGCCCGCCGCCGTCGTGAGGACCGGGTGGAGGAGGAGCCGGCGCCCGGCCCCGCGCCCGGGGTGGACGACACGCTCCAGCTCTACTTCCTGTGCGCGCACCCGTCGTTGACCCCGTCCTCCGCCGTCGCGCTCACCCTGCGCGCCGTCGGCGGACTCACGACGCGCCAGATCGCGGCGGCCTACCTCGTCCCCGAGGCGACCATGGCGCAGCGCATCAGCCGCGCCAAGCGCACCGTCTCCGACGTCCGCTTCGACAGCCCCGGCGACGTCGGCACGGTCCTGCGCGTCCTCTACCTGGTCTTCAACGAGGGCTACTCCGGCGACATAGACCTGGCCGCCGAGGCGATCCGTCTCACCCGCCGCCTGGCGGCCTCCATCGACCACCCCGAGGTGTCCGGGCTCCTCGCCCTGATGCTGCTCCACCACGCCCGGCGCGCGACGCGCACCACCCCCGACGGCAGCCTGATCCCCCTCGCCGAGCAGGACCGCGGCCGCTGGGACAAGGCGCTGATTGCGGAGGGGATCGGCATGCTCCATCCCGCTCTCGCCCGCGACCGACTGGGCGAGTTCCAGGCCCAAGCTGCCATCGCCGCCCTCCATGCCGACGCGCAGAGAACCGAGGAGACCGACTGGGTGCAGATCGTGGAGTGGTACGACGAGCTGGTCCGGCTGACCGACAGCCCGATCGCCCGCCTCAACCGCGCGGTGGCGGTCGGCGAGGCCGACGGCCCGCGCGCCGGCCTGGCGGCCCTCGCGGAACTGGACGCCACGCTCCCCCGCCACACGGCGGTGGCCGCGTACCTCCACGAACGCGACGGCGACCCGGCGACGGCGGCCCGCCTGTACGCCGAGGCGGCCCACCAGGCCCCCAACCTCGCGGAACGCGACCACCTGACCCGCCAGGCGGCCCGCCTGAACTCCGCCCGCCGGCGCGGCTGACGGCCGTCCGTCGGCGTGGTGTCCGAAACACCCCGTGCCGTCCGTGGCCGTTGTTACCCTCACTCCGCACTTGATCAACAGCGGCCAAAGCGGGGGAACATGCGAGCGGCGAGAACAATGGCGGGCGCCGTCCTGTCGGTCACCTTGGTGGCCGGTTGCAGCAGCACAGACAGCACGAACGGCACGGGCGGGGACGGCAAGGGCGCCTCCGGCGTCTTCGGCCAGCAGGACGCGGCAAAGGCGCCGGCCAAGCTGAGCGTGCCCCCGCAGTACGACGGGGCCAAGGGCTGGGACGAGACCCTCGGGTGGGTGCCCGATTCGGTGGGATCGCTGCCGTTCACGGACGTACCCCGCAGCGACATGGTCGCGATGCTCTACGGGTCCTCCGACGGCTACACCGTGCAGGCCAAGGCCGGCGCCGGCGGGAAGGTCGGCTGGAGCTCCGTCCCGTGGAAGGTCCCGACACCCGTCGGAGCCGCCGAGGGCGAGGCCTCGTCCGACGATGAGGTGGAGATCCCCGACCTGATGGGTTTCGAGCAGGACGGCCGAGGCTATGTCGTGGCGTGGGCCCACGGGATGAGCGGCAAGGACGCGCTGCACGAGGGCACCGAGGTGGTGCGCCTGGCGGTGTTCCCGTCCGACGCCTCGGGCTCGGGGGTCAAGCCCCTGCGGGAGGTGGACGTACCGGTGTCGGCGTCGCCGAACGAGGTCCGGGTCGGCGCGCACGGCGGGCGGCTGCTCGTCGCGTACGGGGACACCGGGCCGTACCCGCGCTCCGGGGCCACCGTGGACGTGACCACCGGGACCGTCACCCCGTACAAGGACCCGAACGGGCTCCTGCCCCAGTGCGCCCAGGCCGCCGCCTGCAAGAGCAGCCGGGTGATGGCGGTGAGCGCCGACGGCCCCCTGGTCTCGATGGGCCTCGGGCGCGGGTTCGGCATGCCGGGCCGCTGGTTCAGCGACACGGTCCGCCCCGACGGGGTGCAGCAGAAGGCCGGCATCCTCGACGACTGGAACGGCAGGGCGTACGGGGTGGCGGCCGGCCGTCTCCTCGCCTCGTGGGACAACGGAGGGAAGTACGACTCGGACAGTCCCGCCACCTGGTCGGTGCACGACGTACGGACCGGCGCCCTGCTGGCCCGTATGGAGTGCGCGTACAACGAGAAGCCCGACATCCTCGACCAGTCCCCCGACCACCGGACCTTCGCCTCCCCCTCGGGCCGCTACCTCGCGGCCGGCCCGGTCGCCTTCGACTTGGAGAAGAAGCGGGGCATCTGCCTGGCGGGTGACGGGAACCGCAAGACGATCAACCTCGCCTCGGTCCGTGACGACGGGACGGCCTACGGAGAGGTCGAGGAAGAAGTGGGCTCCGGCTCCGATGCGGTCGTCGCGCAGGTCGACCTCAACTCCGCCACCGGCGAGGCGAAGGTACTGGGCGCGGGTGTCAACGTCCCGCTCCTCACCGACGTGGGCGGCAGCGGTCTCTTCGTCACCCGCGACGAGAACAAGCGCGTACTGATCTCACTCCGCCGGGGCAACTGACCCGCCCAGGTACCCGGCGGCCCCGGCGACCGGCAGACTCGCCCAGGTCCGCGTCCCGCCGCCGGGCTCCCGGGACTCCCCGAACCCCCAGGCCCCGCCACAGTCCCGCACGACGGCGGCCATGACGCGCAGCGCGGCCCGTCGGCGGGCCTCGCAGTGGGCGGCGAGGCGGGGGTGGGCGTGGGCCGCGTGCCCGTCGTACACGGTGAGGCGCAGGGCCCCCTCGCGGTGGCGGAGGGCGAGGTAGAGGCTCCGACCGGGGTCCAAGTACCACGCCGCCGCGATGAGTTCACCGACGACCTGCACGGCGGCGGGCACGACCCCGTCGAGGCGATGTGCGTGCAGGACGGACCGTACGGTGCTGCGCGCGATCTGGGCGCTGTAGGGCTCCCCGGGCACGGTCAGGCTGCACGACAGCCCGTCGGGGGACGGCGGCTCGTCGCTCGGCGGGCAAGCGTCGAAGCAGCCGGGGCTGGGGGCCATGAAGGGGCTGAGCATGACGGACTCCCTGTCGTGAGCTCGGTTGCTCTCGCGTTGCGTGGGGGCAGTGGCTCGTCGCCGAGGCCGAGGCCGAGGCATGCTGCGGCGATGCACTTCCAACTCCCTTGCGTGAGCGGTGCACTACTCAAGGTAGCGAACCGGGTGGACAATTGACCACCTCAGTTCGGAAGTTGAGCCACTGTGGATCTGCGGGCTGTCGGCACGGCAGACTGCACCCATGCCCCCGAGGACCTCGCCGACCGAACGACAGAAGCGACTGGGTGCCGAGCTGCGCAGGTTGAGGCTGGCAGCAGACGTCTCCGCCGAGTCCGCCGCAGGACTGCTAGGTGTCGACCGCTCCAAGATCTCGGCCATCGAGCAGGGGATCCGCACCATCAGCGAGGAGCGACTCCGGTCGCTGGCCTGCCATTGCGACTGCGCTGACGAGCGGTACATCGACGCACTTGTCGCCATGGCCCAGCCGCAGAAACGGGGGTGGTGGGAGCGCTATCGGGGCGCTCTGTCCTCCGCGATACTCGACATCGCGGAACTGGAGTCCTACGCCACCCGGATCCGGTGCGCACATTCGGTGCACATTCCGGGGCTCCTGCAAACCAGCGATCACGCACTCGCCATCTTCCGGTTCGCAGTACCGGCCCTCCCGGAACCCGAGGCCGCACTCCGCCTGGCGCACAGACTGGAGCGCCAACAGGTACTGGAAGGTGGATCAGCACCGGCGTACGTCGCGATCCTGCATGAAGCGGCATTGCGGATGCAGTTCGGTGGACGCCAGGTCGCGCGGGCGCAACTGGAGCACCTACTCCAGGTCTCCGAGCAGGACAACATCGCCGTCCGTGTTCTCCCCTTCGAGGCGGGAGGATTCCCCGGAGCCGGGCAGACGGTCAACTACCTGGAGGGGCCGGTCCCCCAGCTCGACACCGTGCAGAGCGACACCACACATGGCCCCGACTTCCTCCACAACGAGGCCCAACTATCCAAATACCGCGCCCAACTGGACTGGACGGAACGGCTCAGCCTTTCGCCCGCCAAGTCACGCGACTTCATCCACGGCCTGGCGCGCCAACTGTGAGGCGAACGATGACCAACATCACCTGGGAAGACCCCTACTGCGCTGAGGCCAGCGCCTGTTACCGAATCGGGGTGGACGGGGACGGCAACAGCTACATAGCCCTGTCCGGCCAGGAGCACACCTACCTCACGGACACCCGCGAGGCATTGCACCAGCTGATCCGGGACATCAAGGCCGGCAAGGCCGACCACCTGCTGACGGACTGACCCCGCCCCCGCCAGCGCGGGTGACGGGGCCCCGCTCTACTTGATGCTGCGCGGGAAGGTGATCTCCACGCGGCGGTTCTTCTTGCGGCCTTCCTCGGTGCCGTTGTCGGCGATCGGGTAGTCCTCGCTGTAGCCGCGTACGTCGAAGGTGACGCTGGGATTGGTCACCGTCTTCGCCAGCTCGGCCTGGACCGCGTCGGCACGCTTCTTGGAGAGTTCCTTGCCGTGCTCGTAGCTGCCCTGGTCGTCGGTGAAACCGAAGATCCGGACGGTGGTGGCCTTCTGGGTGTTAATCTCCTGCGCGATGGCCTGGATACGGGCGGCGGCCTGGGCGTTGAAGATGGCACTGTCCTCGGGGAACATCACCTCGGACTGGAGCGCCATCATGACGGTCTGGTTCGTCTCCTGGCGCCGCTCCTCGCCGCCGATGTCTTCGACTACCTCCACCATGTCCAGCACCTTGGGGGGTGCGAGGACACCGCCTTGCGGGAGTTTCAGACCAGGAGAGTCAGCTTTGACAGGCACAGGGGCCGAGGCCGAGGCCTGTGTCCCGGGAGGTACAGACGGCGTTACGTCATCCGCCTGCGCGCTGGTCGCGCCGATGAAGTGGACGCCCGCGATGATGAGACCGGCGACGGCCGTGGCAGCGGAAGTGCGATGGCGTTTGGTCATGGGGTCACCCGGATATTTTGATGGTGGCCGCGGCAAAGGTCGGCAGACCGAACACGACCTCGGTGGTGGTGGCTGGTGGTGCGGGGAACTGAGCGAAGAAGCCGGCGCTCTCCCCGCTCTTGATGAACGCGAGACCGGTAGTGCATGCACAACGTCCCTCCGTGTCACGCAGCACGAGGTAACGCTTCTTGCCCACGGCGTCGACCAAACTTGCGCCGGCAACCGACGCGGGACTGGCAGTCTTCTCATCACCGCGCAAGGGCCCGATGTTGGAGAACGTGGTGGAACCTGTGTTCTTGATCTGACCGCTGACGGTGACGTACCCATCTTGGTCGCGTACAGCCGAATTTAGCTCCACGACAACGCCGGACGGCCCTTGCGCCGTAGCGATCACCTCGAGAGGCCCCGAGCCCTTACTTGCCGTGGGCGCGGGCTGCTGAGGGCTACTTTCCTGACTCTGGGGAGTCGCGGACTTCGTCGGCTCCTTCGCTTTCTCGCCACCTCCGCCGCACCCGGCCAACGCGAGGGCCAAGACCGCCGCAACCACAACGGCCGCTCCCCCGCGGACCTTCGCCTTCTGCCGCATGCTCATGTACGCCGTTTCCTTGTCTCTCGTTCGATGTCAGTCGGCCAGTCGCACAACGAAGAGTTTCCTCGCCAGCTTGTACAAAGACCCAGGATCTGACGGATTCACGATGATCACCGATCCGTCCCGGCACTGAATGTCGACAGGGCCGCCACCCTCGGGTGGTGGCGGGGTGGGCGCGGGTTGCAGGGAACACCGTGGTTCGATCAGGGCCGTTGCAGTGGCGCGGCCATGCACGTTCTCGGTCCCGGGGACGACCGAATCCCCGACTGTGCCGTTGGTCGTCACCGAGACGGTGAACTCCGGGACGTCGAAGTCGCATGCCGCAGTGGCGTCGTTCGTGCCGGCGAAGGCAGTCGCCTTGGCACAAGCCCCTTCGGTATCGAAGTGACGACCCCTGATGATCTCCTCCCAGTCCTCCGGTGTGAGAGTGAGGAGATTCCTGCCCCTGAACGCGTTGTCCCTGACCTCCTGGGCAGCCGCGAGCGCCGCTGCGTCGGCGGCGCCCTGCGCATCGCTGCGCGTGGCCCCCGCCATCCCGACGACGACGAAGGCCAACGCAGCAAAGAGCAGACATGCCATCATCGCGGCGTAGAAGGGGAGAACTTGCCCCGCGTCACGCGACACCGCCCTGGCCATCAGGACGTGATGTCCGCCAAGACCGCTGAGATGGCGGCCGCAATGTTGGCCGCGAGTCCAGACCCGATGATCGCCGCGATGATCAACGCAATGATCACGATGATCCCCAGGTACTCGAAGACCGTCTGCCCCTCGTCCCCACCCCGCCGCATCCGGTTCTTCCGCTCGACGATCGCCTTGAGCAGCTTGAGGTTCTGCATGGGAGTCCTCTCCAGAGCCGGCGCCGATATCGGTTCGCGGACGGTACGTCGACACACCAGCAGTTGCAAAGGGTCCCGGGACCCAATTACGGACCCACTGCGCACTCCGTCTACCCATGGCCAGCCACCCCCGGACGGGCGGTTCCCAGCCAACGGGCTATCGCCTCGCTGCGCGTGGCGGTCTGGAGCTTCGCGAAGATCCGGTTGATGTGGTTCTTGACCGTCTTCTCACTGATAAAGCAACTGGCTGCGATCTGCTGGTTACTCATACCGGAAGCGATGAGATCCATGACCTCCTCCTCACGTGAACTCAGCCCGAACACAGCATGGTTGGGAAGACGCTCCGTCGACTGTCCCACAGTTCGTTGCTGGTGCGAAGAGGTCCGCAGTTCCGCGAGCACCGCACTCGCCGCCGTCGGGCTGAAATGCGCCCGCCCGGCGCGGACGTCGCGGACGGCTGCGACGAGGTAGTCCGGCGTGAATTCGCCGTGCACCAGATAGCCACCCGCACCCAACAACAGCGCCTCGCGGACGATCTCCGACTCCTGGCTGTACGTCAGCATCAGCACGGGCGCGAGCTGTACGAGGTGGGGCAGTGCAGAGATGCCGTCCACCCCCGGCATCCGGACGTCCAGCAGGACCACATCAGGCGCATGGAGCCGGGTCAGATGCAGCGCCTCGCGGCCGTCCACCGCCTCGGCCGCCACCTGGATCCCCTCCGCGGCAGCCAGGAGGGCCGCCAGACCTGCCCGTACGACCGGGTTGTCGTCGGCGATGAGTACGCGCAGCGGCGCCATCACACACCACCCCCCAGAGCGAGGGCCGCCAGCGGAAGGGCCAGCCGGACCTGCGTCCCCGGCTGCCCACCCGGGCGGGCTCCGATGTGCAGACGGGCACCGATCGCGGCTGCTCGCTCCGCCATGCCCACCAAGCCGAAACGGCCCGTGCCGGACAGCGACGTAAGGTCAACATCGCCCGGAAGCCCGCGTCCGTCGTCTTCGATCACCAGTACCAAGTCAGGGGCAGCCACAGCCGCCTCGACGGTGATCCGCGCGGCTCCCGCATGCCGCCGGGCATTCTCCAGGGCCTCCCCCGCCACCGCCAGCAGGTGCCGGGCCACTGGGGAGGGGACCACCGGGAGCGTGCCCGTCAGGCGCAGCTCAGCCTCGCCCGGGGCTATCCGGGCCTGGAGTTCCGAGGCCAGTGACACCCCCGGCGCGTCCGGGTCCCGGCGCAGGTCGGTCAGTACGTCCCGGGACTCCGCGACCGCACGGCGGGCCGCGCCGGATATCAGGGCGGCCTGTCGGCGGAGGGCCGCCGGGTCGGAGGTTCGGGTCAGGGCTTCGGCGGCGAGGGCCAGACCGTGCAGGGTCTTCGCGACGGAGTCGTGCAACTCTCTTGCCAGGTGGTCCCGTTCGACCTGTACTGCCTCCGCCACCGCCTGGCGGGCCTTCGTCTCCAGCAGGGCCTCGCCGGCCGTCCCGAAACGGAGGAACAGGCCGCGCAGGCTCGCCCCGGCCGCGCCCGCCAGGACGCAGCACACCGCCAGAACCAGTGCCTCGGCTACGACCGCCACCACGGCCGCCTGGACGATCGCGTAGACGGCCGCGCCGCCCCGGGCGTAGACGATCCCGGCCAGCAGCGGGGTGCACACCGAGGCGAGGAGGAGCGGCGAGCTGGTGCCGGGGGTGGCCGTCAGGAACAGGAGCCCGCCGAAGAACATCCAGTCGACCGCCAGCGGCCAGCGGTGGCGCAGGAGCAGCGGTCCGAAGCGCTCCCATTCGCGGAACAGGACGTAGGACAGCAGGAAGGTGAGGAGGACCGCGCCGCCTGCCAGGTGCGTCGGTGCCCCGGGTGCCGTGCGGCTGAGCACGACCGGGGTCCCGAGGGCGATCATCACGAGGCGAAACGCGAAGACCTGGCGGCACAGCGCCTGCAGGGCATTGACCTGGAGGGAAATCGGCAACCGCACTGCGGAGCCTGCGGACGGGCGGTCCCGGGCGGCGGCAGACGTCGTGACGTCCAGAGAGGCCGTCATGGCTCAGCCGCCCCCGAACAGATCGCTGAAGTCGACGTCCGCTCCATACACGAACCCGCCGATCAACAGGATCATCGTGCCGGGCAGCATGAAGGTGGTGACGGCGAAGGTCGCCCTCGGGACGGCCCTGGCGGCCCGTCGGCGGGCGTTCTGGGCATCGGTGCGGCGCATGTCCTCGGCGATTGCAATCAGGGTGTCGACGATCGGGGAGCCGAGTTCCTCGCCCTGCTGGAGGGCGGTGACGAACTGCGCCACCTGCTCCGAGTCATTGCGTCGGCGCAGCTCGTCGAAGGCCTGACGGCGGCTGACCCCCATGGTCATCTGCTGCAAGGTGATCCTGATCTCGTCGGACCACGGGCCCTCGTACTTGTCCGCCACCCGTTCCAGCGCGGGCCGGAAGCCGATCCCCGCGCTGACGACCACGGCCAATACGTCCAGGAAGTCCGGCAGGGTCCGCTCGATGTGATCGCGGCGGATCCGGATCGCCGACCAGAGACCGGCCTCGATCCAGAAGATCCCGAAGGCGACCATGACCAGCGCCAGGACCAACTGCCCGTTGATCAGCATGGCGAAGGCCCCCACACCACCCAGGAGAGCATAGACGGCACGGCGTGCGGCGTAGCGGTCGATGGTCAGGCCGGACGGGTTTCCGGCCCTGTCGATCTGGCGGCGTTTGCGTGCCACCCTGTCCGGGCCCATCAGGCGCAGTATCAGCGGCGCGTAGCGGATTCCGGCGCGGTCGATGAGCGAGCCGACGGCCGTCGTACGGGTGGCGCCGACCTCCAGGGCCAGCATCAGGTCGCTCGGGAGCTTGGTGTCGGCGCGGTAGAGCCGGATGCCGTGGAACACGCCGAAGACCGACAGGGCCACGGCCAGGGCCAGGAGCAGCGCGATCATTCCGGCCTCCTCAGACGGCGATCTTGGTCAGGCGGCGGATGAAGACGAAGCCGAGCGCGAAGAGCCCCAGCGCGACCAGGACGGCGCTCTGCCCGACGACGGACCCCGTCATGCGGTCCAGCGCGCCGGGCATCATCGCGTCCACCAGGAGGAGCGAGCCGACGCCCATGACGGGTACCAGGTACGCCGTGACCGTCACCTGGGACAGCTGCGTACGGACCTCACGGCGGGTCTCCTTCCGCTGCTCCAGCGTCACCGTCAGGTTGCGCAGGCTGCCCACGATCGCGCCGCCCGCGCGGGCAGACAGGACAAGGGTGGAGACCAGGACGACCAGTTCCCGCGAAGGCAGCCGTTCCTCGATCTCGCCCAGAGCTTCTTCCATGGGGTGGCCGACCGCGAGCCGGTCGGCCACTCGCGCCAGCTCCTCGCCGGCCGGTGCGTCCAGTTCCTCGGCGGCCATGCCGATGGCCGTGCGCAGAGCCAGGCCGGCCTGTGTGGCGTTGGCGAGGATCCGGGCCACGTCGGGGAGCTGGTTGATGAACCGCTCGGTGCGGCGCGACCGCTGCCAGTTGAGGAAGGCGTTGGCCCCCCACAGGGCGATCAGGCCGGCCACCGGACCGAAGAAGGGTGCCAGGAAGGAGGCCGCGACCAGCCAGATCCCGGCGACCGCGGCCAGCATGTAGACGAAGTACTCGCCGACGGTGAGGTCGAGTCCGGTCACCGCGAGCTTGCGCCCGATGCCGCGGCCCAGCCTGGTCTTGCGCAGGCGCCGGTCCACGCCCGGGAACCGGCGCGTGCGACCGAGGGTCGCCGGCAGACCGGTCGCCGAGAGGCGCTCGATGAGCGCAGCGCGCTGGGCGCGGCCCGTCGAGTAGGCGTGGATGCCGAGGACCGCCAGGACGCAGGTCAGCAGCGTGGCGCCGAGGGTGAGCGAGATCAGTGGGTTCACAGGGCGGTCCGGGTGATGCGGGCGGGGAGGGGGCCGGTGAGCGGGTCGGTGAAGGGTGCGTCAGCCGGTGCGACCCCGAAGGCCTGTGGGATCGGCTGGTTGTTCATGTAGAGGCGGTCGGCGAGCCAGCGCGGCAGCGGGTAGTACTCGAAGCGGCCGTGGACGCGGCCGTCGGGTCCCATGGGCTGAGCCGCGAAGCGGCACACCGTCGTGATCCGGAAGGGCTCGCGGCCGTGGGAGTCGAGGAGGGAGATCTCGGTGATGCGGCGCATGCCGTCGCCGAAGCGGGTCAGCTGGACGATGACGTTGACGGCGCTGTTGATCTGGTCCTGGAGGGCCTCGAAGGGGACCTCGACCTCCGACATCGAGGCGAGGGTCTGCAGGCGCATCAGGGCGTCGATGGCACTGTTCGCGTGCACGGTGGCAAGCGAACCGTCGTGGCCGGTGGACATCGCCTGGAGCATGTCGAGCGTCTCGCCGCCGCGGACCTCGCCGACGATGATGCGGTCGGGGCGCATGCGCAGGGAGTTGCGGACCAGGTCGCGGATGGTGATCTGGCCCTTGCCCTCCACGTTAGGCGGGCGGGACTCGAGCCGGATGACGTGTGCCTGCTGGAGCTGGAGCTCGGCGGAGTCCTCGATCGTGATGATGCGCTCGCCCTCCGGGATCAGGCCGGAGAGGGCATTGAGGAGGGTGGTCTTGCCGGTGCCGGTGGCCCCGGAGACGATCACGTTCAGCTTGGCCGTGACCAGGCCCGACAGCAGGAGCAGCATCTGCTCGTCCAGCGAACCGAGGCCGATCATCTCGTGCAGGGTGAAGGCTCGAGGGAAGCGGCGGATCGTGAGGGTGGCGCCGGTCAGCGAGAGCGGCGGGATGATCACGTTGACGCGCTCGCCGCTGGGCAGGCGGGCGTCGACCATCGGATTCGCTTCGTCCACACGGCGGTTGACCGTGGAGACGATGCGCTCGATGGTCTGCATCAGCTGCTCGTGCGAGGCGAAGCGGAGAGGGAGCTGCTCCACGCGGCCGGAGCGCTCCACGAAGATCTGGTCGGGGCCGTTGACCATGATCTCGGAGATGGTGGGGTCTTCGAGGAGCGGTTCGAGCACGCCGAGGCCGAGGGCCTCGTCCACGACGCGGCGGATGAGCTGGGCGCGCTCGGCGGTGGAGAGGACCGGTCCCTCGCGGCTGATGATGTGGCCGAGTACGCGCTCCAGGCGCGCTCGGCGCTCGGCCGGCGCGAGCGCGGACATCTCGGCGAGGTCGATCTCCTCCAGCAGCTTCGCGCGGTATGAGGAGACCAGGCGGCCGTCCTCGCGCGGGTTGTGGCGGTCGTCGGGGGTGTTCACCCTGGAACGCAGGCTCATGGTCCGGTCACCTCGGGGTCGTCGTTGGGCATGACGGCGCTCCGGGTGACTGGAAGGTCGCCCATCCCCGGAATGATCGATTCGATCGTGAGGGTCACCGTCATCCTGACCGCGTCCCGGGTCTTGGTCGGCTCGATCTCCGCTCCCGCGGCGAGGCTCGGCGAGATCGCCTGCAGGCCGGCAGCCACACCCGCACCCGGATCGCGCGCCTCCGCGCGCGCCGCCGCACGGGCGGCGGTCTGGGCCTGCTGGACCACGTACGCGGACCAGCCCAGCTGGATGCCGCCGAGCGCGACCAGCAGCAGGATGGGGAGGAAACCGATGTACTCCAGGGCGACTTGGCCCTGGTCACGATCGCCGCGGCGGACACCACAGATCCGGATCCGGTTCATGTCACTCCTCCTCGTTCGGAGAGCCGCCCGTGCCGATGATGGGGACGCCGATGTTGAACCCCGGGAACAGGATCGGGAGGTTGAGACGAACCTCCGCCTTGTAGAGGTTCCCCGATCTCCCGCAGGTCGCGGCCATGGTCCAGGCGGCACCGATGTGCTCCCCCGCGGCCTCCTGGCACGCACCGGCGCCGTGCACCGCCCCGGCCCGCGCCGACTCGTCCGCCGCGTTCCCGGCCAGGGAGTACGCGTAGCCGATCAGCACGCACTCCCACACCGCCACCACGATCAGCAGGATGTAGGGCAGCATGCCGACGAACTCGATCACGACCTGACCCTGGTCCCCCTGGTCCCGGAAACGGAACCGTCTCCGCCCCGACACCCCTCAGCCCTCCCGCCCGCGCCGCGACCACGGTCCGAAGGCGCCCCGGTCGCCGCCGCGCAGCCGGGCCACCGGGCCGGAGCCGCGTACGGCCAGGGCGACGCCCGCGCCCGGCTGCTCGGGGACGGCGGCCGGCTCCGCGTCGGGGGCGGTCAGCAGTCCCAGCTCCCCCGCCACCGCCCACAGGGCCTGCTTGACCGTCGAGCGGTTGTCGAGGTCCTGCACCCGGCCCGCGTCCACGACGGCCTGGAGTTCCTTGAAGGCGGCCGGCACGGGGGTGCGTACGGCCCGGGTCTTGGTGATCTTCTGGATCAGGGCGGGCTGGATCTCCGTCTGCTTGGTCCAGCGGTTGACGACCGTCGTCGTCTCCTCCGCCTTCCTGACCTGGAGCCGTTCCCACATCCGGACCATCCGCTTGGCCGCCCGTACGGCGACCACGTCGGGGGTGGTGACCAGGACGGCCACGTCGGCCAGCTCCACCGCGGCGGCGTTGGCGCCGGTCACCTGGGTGCCGCAGTCGATGACGACCAGCTCGTAGCGGGCGCGCAGGGCGGCGATCACGTGCCGGGCGGCGCGGTCGTCGACCTCCTCGCCCCGTTCGCCGTCCGCCGGGGCCAGGAGCAGCGCGAGCCCCGTGCGGTCGTCGTAGACCGCGTCCTGGAGGACGCGCGGGGAGATGTCCTGGATGCCGGCGAGATCGGCGATGGAGCGGCGGAACTGCACGTCGAGGTACGAGCCGATGTCGCCGGCCTGGAGGTCCAGGTCGACCAGCGCCGTACGCCGGCCGGCGGCCACCGCGGCGAGCGCGAACTGCACGGCCGCGAAGGTGGCGCCGACCCCGCCCTTGGCCCCGGTGACCGTGACGACCCTGCCGCCCGGCCCGCTGGGCAGCTCCGGGCCCCGGCCCAGGTGGCGGCGTACGCCCACGGACCACTGGGCGGCGGCCTGGACGCGGGCGGCGAGCTCCTCGTAGGCGAGGGGCAGGCCGATCAGGCCGCGGGCGCCGGAGTCCATGGCGGCGGAGAAGAGCGCGGGGCTCGCGTCGGAGGTGAGGAGGACGACGCCGACCGCGGGGAAGCGCAGGGCGACCTCGCGGATCAGCTCCAGGGCGGGGAGCGGACCGATCCGCTCGTGTACGAGGACCACCTCGGGCAGCTCGTCGATCGACTCGCCAGCCAGCCGGGCGAGCATGTCGAGGAGGAAGGTGGAGTCGGGGACGGGGGCGGCCGGCTCGGCGCCCGGGAGCTGGCTGAGCAGGGTGGCGATGATGCGCGCGGATTCCGGGTCGCCGACCGCGGGGAGGATGCGAGTGGTCATCGGCGCCTCACCTGTCCCCTTCGAGGGTGTAGAAGTGGTCGCCCGGATTGGGCGCCGAATCGGTGCCGGGGGCCACCAGGGCCAGGCGTACGTGCACCGCGAAGGACTCGGCGTAGGCGACGCGCTGGGTGTCCTTGGTGGACAGGGCGAAGGTGATCGGGACCGCCTCGGCGGCGCCCTTGCGCTCGCTGTCCTTGGGGTCGAGGGGGGTGAGCTTGCCGACGTTGATGACGCGGGCGTTGGCCACCATGACCACGGACAGGTCGGGGTCGGTCGGCTTCTTGCCCTTGTAGGTGCCGATGATGTTGACCTTGGATCCGGGGGTGATCTTGCCCGCCACGCCCGTCGAGGCGTCGATCATGATCGCGATCTCCTGCTCCCCGGCCTGGAGCTTCGGCTTGTCGACGAACATGTCGCTCTGGAGGAGCGAGCCCTTCTTCAGGGCGGTGAGCGCCAGCTTGTCCTTGAGTACGGCCAGGTCGGTGACGGCGGTCTCGGACAGCCATCGCTTCGGGACCGTGACCTGCTCGAACTGGCCGGCCGCCAGGGGGGTGTACGGGGCTATGTCGCCCTTCACCCGGTAGGCGGCGACCTCGTTGCCGACCTTGGAGTTGACGTCTCCCACCACCACGAGGACTCCGCCGAAGGCGGCGAGGGCGCACAGGACCGACAGGATCAGCAGGATGACGCCGCGGCGCTGGCGTGAGTTCATGGCCGTCTTACCTCGCCGTTCTTCATTCGTTCGGGCCGGTCAGTGTCTGGATCTGGATCTGGGACGGAGCTGGGCCGCGGAGCCGGATCCGGACCCGGCCGCCGTCGGGGGCGGGGCTGCCGGCGCGAGGAGCGGGGCGGCGCAGAAGCCGCAGCGGTCGCCGATGAGCTCGAAGCCGCACCAGCGGCACTCCTCGCGGCGGACGGAGGCGACGAGCTGGTACAGCACCGAGGGGTCCGGGATGGCGGCCGCGAACTCCACCAGCTTCGGCGTGCCCCACCAGGCGGGCGAGTCGGCGGGCAGCTGGTTCTCCATGACGCCCTGGACCCGCCAGGCGGGGGCCAGGTCGGTGGCCACCCAGTCGGTGGTGAGCTGGCCGCGGGCGAAGGTGAGGTGCGTGGCGAACTCGGGGCCCGGGGGGAACGTGGCCCCGCCGCCGTGGGTTCCGCCGGAGCCCGAGCCCAGTTTGACCAGGTGCGGGGCCGGGTTGGCCAGTACGGCGAACTGGGCGTTCGGGGACCAGGACTTGGCGTGCGCCTTGAGTCCTACCGGCACCCGGTCCAGCTTGGCGACCGAGCCGAGCAGGGCCCCCGCGTAGATGTAGTGCGCGAGGAGCCGGGCGGCGGAGGCCAGGACTCCGGGGCTGAAGTCGCTGACGCTGAGCTGGCGCAGCTGACGTGCCAGCAGGCCGGTTCCCAGCGGCGGGAGATCGACGTCCACGAGGGCGATCCGGTCGGTCTCCAGGATGGCCCGGACGGTGTGCAGGCGGCGGACGGCGGAGGCCCGCAGCCAGGACGGCACGAGGACCACGAGGTGGCCGTGGCGCTCCAGGAGGCCGGCCGTCTGGGCGAGCGCGCCCTCCAGGTCGAGCTCCTCGGGCGGCGACAGTACGGCGGCGGCCGGGGTGTGCCGGTCCGGGGCCGGCAGCACCAGATCGGCGCTGGTGACAGCAATGGCGATCGGCACGCGCATCCCCCCGTTCACCCGGTCATCCACAGGTGTTCCCCTGAGCGCGGTGCGTGCGCGCATGCTGCGCGACCGCAAACGATCAACACCCTTCCCCCTTGCTCCAGCACCATATCCGCGTCCTTCCTGACAGGGCAGGGCCTTGCGAATTCCCGTGCCACCGGCACGTGTCACGGAGAGCGGGAAAATCCGGACAACAAGGATCGGAAGGCGACGGCAGGGTCGATCAGTTCAAGCCATATTGCAAACACTCTTGACACGGACATTGGACTAGACCAACTTGGCCCTGGGGCACCCCACTTGCCCCAGACATGCCTATGACGCGTCCTCACTTCCCCACTCCCCCCACCGGAGCCCACGTGAACCGCATACGCTCCCTCGCCATCCCGCTCGCCGTGACCCTCGCCGCCGCCGGGCTCACCGCCCTGGCCACCGGCACCGCCCAGGCCGCCGACGTCAACGTCGTCCGCAACGGCGGCTTCGAGTCCGGCCTCGCCAACTGGACGTGCACCTCCGGCAGCGGCGCCGTCGTCTCCTCCCCCGTCTTCGCGGGGGCCGGCGCCCTCAAGGCCACCCCGGCGGGCCAGGACAACGCCCGGTGCAGCCAGGTCGTCACCGTCAAGCCCGGCTCGACCTACACGCTCAGCCAGCAGGTGAACGGCTCGTACGTGTACCTCGGCGCGACCGGGACCGGCACCCAGGACGTCTCCACCTGGACCCCGGGCACCGGCGGCGGCTTCCAGAAGCTGTCGACCACCTTCACCACCGGCCCCAGCACCACCCAGGTCACCGTCTACACCCACGGCTGGTACGGCCAGCCGGGCTTCGTGGTCGACGAGTTCAGCGTCTTCGGCCCCGACGGCGGAGGCGGCACCGACCCCTCGCCGACCATCCCCGGCGCCCCGGCCGGCAGCGCCGTTTCCGGCCAGAGCTCCAGCGGGCTCACCCTTTCGTGGAACACGGTCAGCGGAGCCACCGGCTATTACGTGTATCAGGACGGCGTCCGCGTCCAGACCGTGACCTCGGGCACCTCCGCACAGATCACCGGGCTCGCCGCGTCGACCACGTACTCCTTCCAGGTGAGCGCGTACAACGCGGCCGGCGAGGGCGCCAAGGGCGCGGCCGTCCCCGGCACCACCACCGGCGGCGGGGGCGGCAACCCGAACCCGGCGGTGCCCAAGCACGCGGTGACCGGCTACTGGCAGAACTTCAACAACGGCGCGACCGTCCAGAAGATCTCCGACGTCTCCGCGCAGTACGACATCATCGCCGTCTCCTTCGCCGACGCCACGAGCACGCCCGGCGGCATCACCTTCAACCTCGACTCGGCCGGCCTCGGTGGCTACACGGTCCCCCAGTTCAAGGCGGACATCGCCGCGAAGAAGGCGGCCGGCAAGTCCGTCATCCTGTCCATCGGCGGCGAGAAGGGCACCATCTCGGTCAACGACTCGGCGTCCGCGACCAACCTCGCGAACTCCGCGTACGCGCTCATGCAGGAGTACGGCTTCACCGGGATCGACATCGACCTGGAGAACGGCCTGAACCCGACCTACATGACCCAGGCGCTGCGCGCGCTGGCGGCAAAGGCCGGGCCCTCGCTCGTCCTCACCATGGCCCCGCAGACCATCGACATGCAGTCCACGCAGGGCGGCTACTTCAAGACGGCGCTCGCGGTGAAGGACATCCTGACCGTCGTCAACATGCAGTACTACAACAGCGGCGCGATGCTCGGCTGCGACGGCAAGGTCTACTCCCAGGGCTCGGTGGACTTCCTCACCGCGCTGGCCTGCATCCAGCTGGAGGGCGGTCTCGACCCCTCGCAGGTGGGCATCGGGGTCCCGGCCTCCCCCAGCGGCGCGGGCAGCGGCTACGTCTCGCCGGCCATCGTGAACAACGCGCTGGACTGCCTGGCCAGGGGCACGGCCTGCGGGAGCTTCAAGCCGTCGAAGACCTACCCGGGGCTGCGCGGCGCGATGACCTGGTCGACCAACTGGGACGCCAAGGCGGGTAGCGCTTGGTCCAACGCGGTGGGTCCGAAGGTCCACGGCCTGCCGTAACCGGTAGGTGTGTGGGGATGGCCGATTGGCCGGTTTCGGGTTCTTGACCCGGACATGCCACGAGAGCACGCTGTGCGCGTCCGCACGGCTACCCCCACACTCCCACCCAGGAGAACGCATGCGGCTCCACCACCGCCGAAGGGCCGCCGTCACGGCGGCCCTTCTCGCGCTCGCGCTCGGCGCACCCGCCTACGGCATGAGCGCGACGGCAGCCCCGCCATCCGCCCCGTCGACCGCCACCCAGGACGAGTCGATCACCCAGTACGAGATCCAGGGTCCGTCCACGGCGACGGAACGCACCGCCCTGCTCCGTACCGGCGCCTCCATCGACGAGGTGGACGCCCGCTCGGTCGTCGTCAGCGCCGACCCCATGCAGGCCAAGAAGCTGCGCGCCCTCGGCTACGAGCTGACCGCGCTGCCCGGACCGCCGGACCGCTCCGACGGGCGCGACATCGCCGCCGGGATCAACGACTTCCCCTCGAAGGACGCGCTCTACCACAACTACGCCGAGGCGAACGCGGAGATCAATCAGCGCATCGCCCAGTACCCCGCACTGATGAGCAAGCGGGTCATCGGAAAGTCCTACGAGGGCCGGGACCTCATCGCGATCAAGATCAGCGACAACGTCGCGACCGACGAGGCCGAGCCCGAGGTGCTCTTCACCGCGCACCAGCACGCCCGTGAGCACCTGACGGTCGAGATGGCCCTGTACCTGCTCAAGGAGTTCGGCTCCAAGTACGGCACGGACTCGCGCGTCACCAACATGGTCAACGGCCGCGAGATCTGGATCATCCCCGACCTGAACCCGGACGGCGGCGAGTACGACATCGCCTCCGGCTCGTACCGCTCCTGGCGCAAGAACCGGCAGCCGAACGCCGGCTCCTCCTACGTCGGCACGGACGAGAACCGCAACTGGAACTACAAGTGGGGCTGCTGCGGCGGCTCCAGCAGCAGCAAGAGCTCCGAGACCTACCGGGGTGCGGCCGCCGAGTCGGCGCCCGAGGTGAAGGTGGTCTCCGACTTCGTGCGCAGCCGCGTGGTCGGCGGCAAGCAGCAGATCACGGCGGCCATCGACTTCCACACGTACAGCGAGCTCGTGCTGTGGCCGTACGGGTGGACGTACAACGACACGGCGCCCGGACTGACCGCCGACGACCTGGCCGTGTACAAGAAGATCGGCACCAGCATGGCGGCCAGCAACGGCTACACGCCGGAGCAGTCGAGCGACCTGTACATCACCGACGGGACGATCGACGACTGGCTGTGGGGCAACCAGAAGATCTTCGCCTACACCTTCGAGATGTACCCGACCGGCTCGGGCGGCGGCGGCTTCTACCCGCCGGACGAGGTCATCGACCGCGAGACGGCGCGCAACAAGGACGCGGTGCTGCAGCTCCTGGAGAACGCGGACTGCATGTACCGGTCGATCGGCAAGCAGGCGCAGTACTGCCCGTAGTACTGCCCGTAGTACTGCCCGTAGCACTTGTCGTCACGTGAACCGGGGCGCCCCACCGCCAGGGGGGCGCCCCTTCGCGTGCGACCGGGCTAGTCCTTCGCCGCGTCCTGGGCGTTGCGCCAGATCGTGAGGTCGACGGTGAGGTACCGGGTCGACTCCTTGTCGCCCGTCCGGCCGCGGAAGGTCGCCACGGCGATGTGCCCGGCCTTGCTCAGCACGCAGACCTGCGAACCGTCCGTGAGCTCGTCGAGGCCGAGCTTCTCGGTGAAGCGCGTCACCGTGCGGCAGGTCTCCAGGGAACCCTTCTCGGAGTTGTTCAGCAGGACGAGCTTGCCGTTGTCCGTACCGAACTTCTCGTCCCCGAAGAGGGTGTCCCGGTAGTAGAAGAGGTCGCCGCTTCCGTAGAGCACGCCGCTCTTGGTCTCGGCGGGGCGCGGCGGATTGTCGGCGAACATCACCTGGTGGTTCTCGGGCATCTCGATGCGCTCGTACGAGACCGGCTTCGGGTCGGCGCGCTTGCCGGACCCACCCGGCGAGGCGCTCGCGCTCGCCGTGCCGCCGCCGCTGCCGCTGCCGGGTGATCCGGCCGCACCGTTCTTCTTGGAGTCGTCCGGCAGCAGGTTCCCGAGGACGGCGAGCCCGATGACCGCGCCCACGACGGACAGCGTGACGATCAGCCCGGTCCGCTTGGGGCGGGCCGGCGCGGGCGGGTACGGGGCCTGCCCCCACCCGGGCTGCGCGTACGAGGGCTGGGCGTACGAGTGCTGCGGGCGCGGGGGCTGCGGGTGCCCGGGCTGCGGGTGCATGGACTGCGGGTACGTGGGCTGCGCGTACGAGGGCTGCCGGTGCTGAGGCTGCGCGTACGGCGGCGGTGTCCCGTAGCCGGGCGGCACCGTCGCCGGTCCGGGCTGCGCCGGGGCGGCCTGCGTCGGGGCGGCGGCCGTTGCGGTGGGCGCGTACCCGGGCGCGGCAACGGGCGCCGGAGGCTGCGCGGAGACCTCGGTCGCAATCGGCGTGACCGGCTTCGGCGGCGGGGTGGGCGCCGGGGCGGGCAGCAGGTGCACCCGCTCGGTGATGGAACCGGCGACCGCGCGCGGCAGCCAGTCCTCGCCCTGGCGCAGCGGCTCGGTGCCCGAGGCGGCGTGGCACAGCGCGATGACCTCGGTCAGCGCCGGGCGGTCGGCCGGGTCGCGGCTGAGGCAGCGGGTCACCAGGGGCCGCAGTTCCTCGGGCAGCCCGCTGAGATCGGGGTCCTCGTGCACGATCCGGTAGAGCACGGCGTGCGAGGGCCCGTCCCCGTAGACGGAGGACCCGATCGCCGCGAAGGCCGCGATCTGGCCGAGGGCGAACACGTCGGTGGCCGCGCTGATCGTGCCCGCCGAGGCCTGTTCGGGCGCCATGAACGCCGGGGTGCCGACGCTGACGCCGGTGCTGGTCAGGGCGGTGCTGTCGGCCGCGCGGGCGATGCCGAAGTCGATGACGCGCGGGCCGTCGGAGGCGAGGAGGACGTTGGCGGGCTTCAGGTCGCGGTGGACGATGCCTGCGCCGTGGATGACGGTCAGGGCCTCGGCGACCCCCACGGCCAGCAGCAGCACGCTGCGCGGCGGAAGTGCGCCGTGGTGGGCCACGGCGTGCGCGAGGGAGGGGCCGGGCACGTAGGCCGTGGCCAGCCAGGGCTGGGAGCCCTCGGTGTCCGAGTCGATCACCGGAGCGGTGTAGAGCCCCTGGACCCGTTCCGCGGACCGCACCTCCTGCTGGAAGCGCCGCCGGAACTCCGGGTCTTCGCTGAACTCCGACCGGATCACCTTGATGGCGATGGGCCGGCCGCCCGGCGTGTACGAGAGGTACACCTTGCCCATGCCGCCCGCACCGAGCACCGCCGCGAGCCGGTAACCGCCCACGACTTCGGGATCGTCCGCCTTGAGCGGTTGGAAGATGCCTGCGGAAGGTGCGCTGCTCATGAGGATCCGTCCCTGCTGGCGGCGTTCCCGGCCCCCGCCGGCGCCCCGAAGTCATCCGTGAGGGTACCCAATGCGCGATCGCCTCCCCGTCCGGGAACGCGGTGCCGGCGGCGGGAATCGGCCCGCCGCCGGTGCGTGCCGGTCAGCCGTGGAAGGTGATGTACCCGTTGCCGTCGGAGTCGGATCCGCTCTTGGTGTAGGCGTGCGAATCCGCGGACTTGCCGGACGGGGTGGACAGGTAGACCGTGTCGCGGTCGTTGTTCCAGATGAAGTTGCAGCTGCCGCGGTAGGCCACGTTGCCGGCGTCGGACTCGGTGCCGTATCCGCCACGGAGCTTCACGAAGTCACCGGGCTGGAGGTAGTGGTTGTTGGCGAAGGTGAAGCGGTTGCCGGTGGCGTCCTTGACGACGTACCCCTTGAGGTTCACCGTCGCCGTGGTGGAGTAGTTCTTGATCGTCAGGTATTCCGCGGCGGTGTTGCCGGTGGAGCAGCTGTTGGAGTCCGCGCCGGGGGCGTCGTACTGGACTCCGCGGACCTTCAGCGAATAGCCGGACTCGGCGGCCTGGGCCGGGGTGACGGCGAGGGCGGCCAGCGTGCCGGTGGCGACGGCCGCGGCTATGACGGAGATCTTGCGCAAGAGAGTTCCCCCCACATTGTGTGTATAAAGCGCGCTCAAGATACACAGAATGTGGAAGGTTCTCGCCGTTATGCACACAACGTGAGACGTACGCCCCGGCCACCAACTCCCGTGGGGCGCAGGGCTCGCACCGGCTCGCGCACCGGCTCGGACTCAGGCGTCGAGCACCGCGAGGGCGTCGATCTCGATCAGCAGGCCGCCGGGGAGACCCACGTAGACGGTGGTGCGGGCGGAGGGGGCCTGCTTGAGGTTCTGCTCCTCGAAGTAGGCGTTGTAGATCTCGTTCATCTCCGCGAAGTGCGCGGTGTCGGTGAGGTAGACGCGCAGCATCATCACGTCGTCCCAGCCCGCGCCGCCCGCCTCCAGGACGGAGCGGACGTTCTCCAGCGTCTGGAGGGTCTGCTCGCGCAGGGTGGGGCCGGCCGGCGTGGGCTCCTGCCCGTCCACGTGCGGGAGGAACCCGACCTGGCCGGCGACCTGGAGGATGTTGCCCTTGCGGACGCCGTGCGAGAACTTCGCGGGCGGGGCGGTGTGGGTGGCGGGAACGATCGCGATCTTGTCGGTCATGGCTGCCTGTCTTCCTGTGCGGGGCCCGAGCCTGAGTACTCGCGGCCGATGGCGTCGGCGGTCTGCCGTACGAGCGGGAGGAGTTCGAGCAGCCCCGCGACGGGGAGGACCACGCCGGGGGCGGAGACGGACATCGCGGCGACCACGCGGCCGTCGGGTCCGCGGACGGGGGCGGCGAGGCAGTTCAGGGACTCCTCGTGGCCGCCGAGGTCCGTGGCCCACCCCTGGGCGCGTACGAGGTCCAGCTCGCGCAGGTACGCGGCGGCGTCGGGGGTGGAGCGGGAGGTGTAGGCCGGGTACTCGATGCGCGCGGCCAGGGCCCGGCGCTCGGCCTCCGGCAGGTCGGCGATCAGCAGCTTCGCCACGGCGGCGACGGTGAGGGGGACGGGCCGGCCGATGCGCGAGTACATCCGTACCGCGTAGCGGCTGTCCACCTTGTCGACGTAGACGACTTCGTCGTCCTGGTGGAGGGCGAGGTGCACGGTGTGCCCGGTGGTCCGGTTCAGTTCCAGCAGGTGCGGGTGCGCGATCTCGCGCACGTCGAGGTTCTCGATGGACTCCGCGGCCAGGGCGAAGAGGGAGGCGCCGAGCCGGTAGCGCCCGTCGGCCTGCCGGTACGCGAAGCCGTGTTCCTGCAGGGTCCGCAGCAGCCGCAGGGCCGTGCTCTTGTGCACGCCGAGCACCTCGGCGACCTCGCCGAGCCCGGCCGGACCCTTGGCCAGCGCAGGCAGGATCCGGAGCGCCCGCTCCACCGACTGGCTCACGCCGCGCACCTCCGTACGGAACCGGGACCCGGACCCGTTGACCCGTCGTCATCCGGGATGTTAGACAGCATGCAGCGGCACACGCAACGACTGTTGCACTCTACGCAACAACCGCAACCGCCCGGGAGGCACACACCCATGCCCAGCGACCCCGTCCAGGCCCTCGCCCAGGAGCCGGTGGACCACCGGTTCAAGGGACTCCCCCCGGATGCCGCCCAGGCGGGCCTCACCGTCGGGGAGCTGACCGCCCAGCGGCGGGGCCTCCACTCCGGCGGGTTCACCACGCCCGTGCTCACCCTCGACGCGGAGGCGCTGAGCCACAACCTCGCCGCCCTCGGCGACTACGCCGAACGCCACGGCCTGGCCTTCGCCCCGCACGGCAAGACCTGCATGGCCCCGCAGCTGTTCCGGCGCCAGCTCGACCACGGCGCCTGGGGCATCACCGCCGCCGTGCCCCACCAGGCCCGCGTCTACCGGGCGTTCGGCATCCAGCGGATCTTCCTCGCCAACGAGCTCGTCGACGCCGCCGCCCTGCGCTGGGTGGCCGCCGAGCTCGCCGCGGACCCCGGTTTCCGCTTCGTGTGCTACGTGGACTCCGTGCGCGGGGTCCAGCTCATGGACCGGGCCCTCCAGGGGCAGCAGCAGCGCATCGACGTGGTCGTCGAGCTCGGCGCCGGGGAGGGCGCCCGCACGGGTGCCCGTACGGACGAGGACTGCCGGGCCGTCGCCGACGCGGTGGCGGGAACGGACACCCTGCGCCTGGTCGGCATCGCCGGGTACGAGGCGGAGGTGCCCGGCGCCGACCCGGACTCCGTGCACGCCTACCTGCGCCGACTCACCGGCCTCGCGGCCGAGTTCGACAAGGCCGGGCGGTTCGCGGAGGTCGACGAGATCGTCGTCAGCGCGGGCGGTTCCGCCTGGTTCGACGCCGTCGCCGACGTGTTCGCGCAGCTGCCGGAGCTCTCGCGGCCGGTCCTGAAGCTGCTGCGCTCCGGTGCGTACGTCTCCCACGACCACGGCTGGTACACCCGCCTGACCCCCTTCAACCGGGTCCCCGAGGAGGGCGGTCTGCGCCCCGCCTTCCGGCTCTGGGCGCAAGTGGTCTCCCGTCCTTCCCCCACCCAGGCGTTCATCAACGCGGGCAAGCGGGACATCGCCTACGACCTGGGGCTGCCCGAGGCGGAGCTGGTCCGTGACCCGCTCACCGGCGCCGAGCGCCCGGCGACCGGGGTCCGTGTCCTCAAGCTCTCCGACCAGCACGCCTGGCTGGAGACGGACTCCGCCGAGGACGTGGAGGTCGGCGACTGGGTGGCGCTGGGCATGTCCCACCCGTGCACGATCTTCGAGAAGTGGCCGCTGATCCCGGTGGTGGAGGCCGACGGCACGGTCACGGAGTACGTCCGGACCTTCTTCTAAGCCCATGGACCTGGTCATCCGCGGGGCCCGCGTCGTCGACGGCACGGGCGGGCCCTCCTACACCGCCGACGTCGCCGTCCACGAGGGCCGCATCGCCGAAGTGGGCGGCCGGATCGCGGGCGGCGGGCGGCGCACGCTCGACGCCCGCGGCCTCGCCCTGGCCCCCGGTTTCATCGACATGCACGCCCACAGCGACCTCGCCCTGCTGCGCGATCCGGACCACGGCGCGAAGGCCGCCCAGGGAGTCACCCTCGAGGTCCTCGGCCAGGACGGCCTGTCCTACGCCCCCGTCGACGACCGCACGCTGACCGAGGTGCGGGCCGCCATCGCCGGCTGGAACGGCACGGGCGAGGACATCGACTTCGACTGGCGCACGGTCGGCGGGTACCTGGACCGGCTGGACCGGGCCCACGGCGGGCAGGGCATCGCCGTCAACGCCGCCTACCTGGTTCCCCAGGGCACCGTCCGCGCCCACGTCGTCGGCTGGGGCGACCGCCCCGCCACCCCCGCCGAGCTCGACCGGATGCGGGCCCTGGTCGCCGAGGGCCTCGCACAGGGCGCCGCGGGGATGTCCTCCGGGCTCACCTACACCCCGGGCATGTACGCGTCCGGCGCCGAACTGACCGAGCTGTGCCGGGTGGTGGCGCGGTACGGCGGCTACTACTGCCCGCACCACCGCTCGTACGGCCGCGGAGCCCTGGCCGCCTACGCCGAGATGGTCGAGCTGACCCGCGAGGCCGGCTGCGCACTGCACCTGGCGCACGCCACGATGAACTTCGGCGAGAACCGGGGCCGGGCGGGCGAACTGCTCGCCCTGCTCGACGGGGCGCTGGCCGGCGGGGCCGACATCACCCTCGACAGCTATCCGTACACCCCCGGCTGCACCACCCTGGTCGCCCTGCTGCCCAGTTGGGCGAACGAGGGTGGGCCCGAGGCGGTCCTGGCGCGCCTCGGCGACGACGCCGAGGCCGAGCGGATCCGGCACGCGCTGGAGGTGGAGGGCGCCGACGGCTGCCACGGGGTCCCGGTCGACTGGTCGACCATCGAGATCGCCGGAACCACGGACCCGGCCTACGGGGCGTACGTCGGCACGCGCGTCCCGGACTGGGAGACGGCCCGGGCCCTGCTGCTGGGCGACCGGCTCGGGCCGAGCATCCTGCAGCACGTCGGGCACGAGGAGAACGTACGGGCGATCATGCGCCACCCGGTCCACACGGGCGGCTCGGACGGCATCCTGCAGGGCGCGAAACCGCATCCGCGGGCCTACGGCACCTTCCCGCACTACCTCGGGCACTACGTGCGCGAGCTGGGCGTCCTCTCCCTCGAGGAATGCGTCGCCCACCTCTCCGGCCGTCCCGCCGCCCGGCTGCGGCTGGCGGACCGGGGGCTGGTGCGCGTCGGGCACCGGGCCGATCTCGTCCTCTTCGATCCGCTGACGGTCGCGGCCGGATCGACGTACGAGCACCCGCGCGCGCTGCCCTCCGGGATCCCGTACGTCCTGATCGACGGGCGGTTCGTCATCCGGGACGGGCGCAGGACGGACGTCCTCGCCGGGCGGGCCGTCCGCCGCAGGACGCACAACGGCCTCTGAACATTCATACTTCACACCTACGATGAGCGGCATGTTCGCATTTGTCCCTGCCGCCCTCTTCCTCGCCCTCTTCGGCGTGAGCGTCCGGGCCGACCGCCGCCGCTTCCGCAACGCGGTCTACCTGGGCCTCACCTTCATGTTCACCTCGGTCGGACTGCTGTCCCAGGTCACGCGCCTGCCGTCCGGGGTGGCCCAGGCCGTGGTCCTGGCGGTCTTCCTGGTACCCACGGTCGGCACGCTCGCGCTCGGCGTCTTCCTGATCGGCAACGGGCTGACGATGGTCCGCAAGGAGGGCCGGCGGCCCGGCAACCTGCTGTCCTTCGCGGCGGGCGTGGCGATCTTCCTCCTCATCGCGTTCGTCTTCGTGACGGCCGACACCGGGCCGCCCGCCCTGGACGCCGTCGTGGCCGGAGTGGTCCTCCTCGTCGCGTACGTCTCCTTCCTCTTCCTCTGCTTCCTCGCCTACGCCTACCTCTACGGGCGGATCAAGGTGCGCGGGGACGTGGACTACGTGGTGATGCTCGGCTCCGGCCTGATCGGCGGCGACCGGGTCCCGCCCCTGCTGGCCTCGCGGCTGCGCAAGGGGCAGGCGATCCACGACGCCCAGATCGCGCGGGGCGGACGGGCGCCGCTGTTGCTGACCTCGGGCGGAAAGGGGACGGACGAGAAGGTCGCGGAGGCGCGGGCGATGGCGGACTGGCTGATGACCGTGGGCGGCGTACCGAGGGAGCACCTGCGGCTCGAGGACCGCTCCCGCACGACGGAGGAGAACCTCCGGTTCAGCCGGACCGTCATGGAGGCGGAGGTCCCCTCCTACCGCTGCGTGGTGGTCACCAACAACTTCCACGCCTTCCGCGCCGCGATGATGGCCCGCAAGGCCGGGGTCAACGGGCAGGTGCTCGGCTCGCCGACGGCGAAGTACTTCTGGCCGAGCGCGACGATCCGCGAGTTCGCGGCCGTGTTCTGGGAGCACAGGACCGCCAACCTCAGCATCTGCGGCGTCATCGTCGCCCTCACGGCGGCGCTGGCACTGTCGGTCTGACGGCCGGGGCGACGCCGAGGTGCGTTCTTGGGGACACGGCCGGAGGATGGGGGCCAGGGGGACACAGCAGGAGGTAGCGATGGACAGTGAATCGGACCAGCAGCCCCAGCGCCCCGCCCACCTCTACACCGGGTCGGAGCACCCCTTCGACCCCGAGGACCTCGTGATGGCGCGCGGCCAGGACGTGACTCCGGAGCGGGTCGAGAAGGCACGCAAGCTGATCGAGAAGGAGGGCGCGAGGGCGCTCGAACGCTACCTCCCGTAGGCGGGCCCGGAGCCGGAGCGATGGCCGTCGCGTGCGTGCTGCAGGTGCCGGCCGTCGTACCGCCGCCGGCGCGGGCCCGGCCGGGACCGCGAGGCCCGGTGCGCCTACCCGGAGGCGGTGAACACCAGGGTCCCGGCCGGCCGTTGACGGCTCCCGGGCGACCCTGCGGGTTCCGGGCGCCCTACGGCTTCCGCGCGGACGTCCAGCCCCGGCGGCGGAGGCTCTCGAAGCCGTCCAGGAGGAGGTCCAGGGCGAATTCGAACTCGAACTGGTCGTCGCAGCCGCCGCCGACCGTGGAGCCGTCGTCGTGGGCGGCCGTCGCGGCCAGTTCCGCGATGTGCGGGTAGCGCGCCGCCAGTGCGGGGTCGGGCGGGCCGGAGGGCCCCGAGGTGTCGAACAGCTCCTGGCTGAAGCCGAGCAGGCGGCTGCCCATCGCGTGCATGACGTGGTGCGTGAGGTCCGCGGAGAGGCCGCCGGCCCGCAGGAGCCCGGCCATCGAGTCCAGGTACTCCAGCACCGCCGGGGTGGGGCCGGTCCGCGACTCGATGACCCGGGCCGCCCAGGGGTGGCGCAGCAGGACCTGCCGGGCCGAGAGGATCCGCCCTCGGACCACCTGCTGCCAGCCGGGGCCCGCGGCCGGCGGGGCGATCTCTCCGACGACGGCGTCGGCCATGCCGTCGAGCAGCTCCTCCTTGTTGGCCACGTGCTTGTAGAGGGCCATCGGTACGACGTCCAGCTCCTGCGCGAGCCTGCGCATGCTGAGCGCGTCGATGCCGGTGGCGTCGGCGAGCGCGACGGCGGCGCGCAGGACGCGGTCCCTGTTCAGCGGGATCCGTTGCGTGTGCGTGGCTTCCTGCCGAGTCATTCCGGTTCGGTCCCTTCCCTGCCTCGACGACACCCCTGCTTGACGAGTGTACGCCGTACACCTATGGTCGCCCCAAGGTGTACGGCGTACACCTCCATCGAGCGAGGGGTGCCGAGAAGATGAGTCCCGACCGGAGAACCGCAGTGGCCGCCGGGTCGCTGTTCCTGCTGACCGAGGTCTCCGCGATAGCCGGGGCGATCCTCTACCGCCCCCTGCTGGGCGCGGCGGACGGCCGGCTCACGCGGGGCGCCGACACCCAGGCCCTGCTCGGGGCGCTCTGCGAAGTGGTGCTCGTGGTGGCGGTGGCCGGCACCGGGGCGGCACTGTTCCCCGTCCTGCGGCGCCGCGGGGAGGGGCTCGCGCTCGGGTACGCCTTCGGGCGGCTGCTGGAGGCGGCCGTCATCGCCGTCGGGATCGTCGCCGTGCTGGCGCTCATCACCCTGCGGCGGGACCCGGCGGCAGCGGACGGCGCCGATGCCGCGCTCGTGGCCGTGCACCACTGGACGTTCCTGCTCGGGCCCAACATCGCCCTCGGCCTGAACACCGCCCTGCTCGCGTACCCGGCGTACCGCGCACGGCTCGTACCGCGCCCCATCGCCGTGCTCGGGCTGGCCGGCGGACCGCTGATCTGCGCCTCGGCCGTCGCCGTGATGTTCGGCGCCTACGACCAGCTCTCCCCGGCGGGAGCGGTCGCGGCCCTCCCGGTCTTCGCCTGGGAGCTGGCACTGGCCGGGTGGCTGATCGTCAGGGGCTTCGGGCCCGGCGCGGGCGCCGCGCCCCGCGCGGCCTAGCCGCAGTCGTATCGGAAGGTACCCGGACCCTCCGGCACCGCCGGAAGGCACGCACCTCGGGAGGCTTCGGACCTCAGCCTTCGGGTCCTAGGTCCACAGTCTGTCCGACCTTGGGTTTATGCGGTTTTAACCGTGTTACAACTGGAACATCGCGCTGCAAATGGCGCATTTTCCTTAGCTGTTGCCCAGCCCACACAAGCGCTGCCTGCCTTGGCAACACACCCCGTTTCCTCTGGAGGAAGCAACCGTGAGTACAGCCGAGCAGACGGCCCCGTCTGCCAAGAAGAACTCTGCCGCGATGGCGGTCATGCAGCGCCTCGGCCGCAGCCTCATGCTGCCGATCGCCGTACTGCCGGCCGCCGCGCTGCTGATGCGCTTCGGCCAGGGCGACATGCTGGGCAGCGAGTCGCTGCCGAGCTGGTGCAACGAGATAGCCAAGTACATGGCCGCCGGCGGCGGCGCCATCTTCGACAACCTGGCGCTGCTCTTCGCGGTGGGCATCGCGGTCGGCTACGCGAAGAAGGCCGACGGCTCCACCGGCCTCGCGGCCGTCGCGGGCTACCTGGTCTTCGCCAAGGTGCTCGGCACCTTCACCGACGGCAACGTGCCGAAGATCGAGGCCGTCGTCGACCACAAGGTCGCCCTGGTCGAGGCGCCCGTCAACGCCGGTGTCCTCGGCGGTGTCGTCATGGGCATCGTCGTCGCGCTGCTGTACCAGAAGTTCTACCGGACCAAGCTGCCCGACTGGGCGGGCTTCTTCGGCGGCCGCCGCCTCGTCCCGATCCTGTCCTCCCTCGCGGGTCTGGTCATCGGCATCGTCATGGGCCTGATCTGGCCGGTGCTCGGCAAGGGCATCCACGGCTTCGGCGAGTGGCTGGTCAACTCCGGTGCCGTCGGCGCGGGCATCTTCGGTGTCGCCAACCGCGCGCTGATCCCGGTCGGCATGCACCACCTGCTGAACTCCTTCCCGTGGTTCCAGGCGGGCGAGTTCGACGGCAAGCACGGCGACATCGCCCGCTTCCTCGCCGGTGACCCGAGCGCCGGACAGTTCATGACCGGCTTCTTCCCGATCATGATGTTCGCCCTCCCGGCCGCCTGCCTCGCCATCACCCACTGCGCGCGCCCCGAGCGCCGCAAGGTCGTCGGCGGCATGATGTTCTCCCTCGCGCTCACCGCCTTCGTCACGGGCATCACCGAGCCGATCGAGTTCACCTTCATGTTCATCGCCCCGGTGCTCTACGCGATCCACGCGGTCCTGACCGGTGTGTCCATGGCGCTGACCTGGTCGCTCGGAATGAAGGACGGCTTCGGCTTCTCGGCCGGCGCGATCGACTTCTTCCTCAACCTGGGCATCGCGTCCAACCCGTGGGGCCTGGCCGGCATCGGGCTCTGCTTCGCGGCGCTGTACTACTTCATCTTCCGCTTCGCGATCACCAAGTGGAACCTGCCGACCCCGGGCCGCGAGTCCGACGAGGAGCTCGCCGAGATCCTCAAGGCCGAGGCGAAGTGACCGTGCCCCCGGCGCGGCGCACTCCCGGACGGGGACTGCCTTGCGAGGAGCGGCGTGAGCTGATCGCCGGCTCGGTACGGACCCGGGGCCGCGTGCGGGTCGCGGACCTCGTACGGGAACTGGGTGTCAGCCGGATGACGATCCACCGGGACCTCCAACACCTGGACGCCCGGGGCCTGGTCCGCCGGATCCGCTCCGGAGCGGATCCGGTGGACCCCGCGGATCCCGTGGGCCGCCCCGCCGATCCGGCCGATCCGAGGGATCCGAGGGATCCGGCAGCCCCTGCGGCCCCGGCCGCCTGAGCTCCACCCCGACAGCAGGGGCGGGGCGCCACCGACCGACCGGTGGCGCCCCGCCCCTTTCGCGTTCCCGCGCGCTCGCGTTCCTCAGGCCCGCGCCGCGAGCAGCCCGCGCCGGCGGCCGCGCTCCGCGACCCCTTGATCACCGCCGCGCGCCGCCGGACACCTTAGGACCCGGCAGGGTGACGAGCGCAACACCGGTCCGGCCCCCTCCGCCCGGCCCACCCATTCCGCAGGCCGGAGCGGGGGGCCGGCCCCGGTTTCCAAGGGTTCGCGGCGCCCGCACCCAAGCTTTGCGCGAAAGGGGACATATCGGTCCACCGGCCGCCCCTCCACTCCGGGTCAAATAGCGGAGCGCGCCCGCACCCGGACCCGTAAGCTCCCGTCATGCAGGTGATCCAGTCAACGAAACTCGCCAATGTCTGCTACGAGATCCGCGGCCCCGTGCTCGAAGAGGCGATGCGGCTCGAAGCAGCAGGTCATCGCATCCTCAAGCTCAACACCGGCAACCCCGCGGCCTTCGGCTTCGAGTGCCCGCCGGAGATCCTTGAGGACATGCTCCGCAACCTGGGCACCGCCCACGGCTACGGGGACGCGAAGGGGCTGCTCTCGGCGCGCCGTGCGGTGATGCAGCACTACCAGACCAAGGGCATCGACCTGGACGTCGAGGACATCTACATCGGCAACGGAGTCTCCGAGCTGATCCAGATGTCCATGCAGGCGCTGCTCGACGACGGCGACGAGGTGCTCGTCCCGGCGCCGGACTACCCGCTGTGGACCGCCTCCGTCAGCCTGGCCGGCGGCACCGCCGTGCACTACCGCTGCGACGAGCAGTCCGACTGGATGCCGGACCTCGCCGACATCGAGCGCAAGGTCACCGACCGCACCCGCGCGATCGTGATCATCAACCCGAACAACCCGACCGGCGCCGTCTACGACGACGAGATGCTGCGCGGGCTCACGGACATCGCGCGCCGCCACAACCTGGTCGTCTGCTCCGACGAGATCTACGACCGGATCCTCTACGACGGCACCACGCACACGAACACCGCCGCCATCGCGCCGGACCTCCTGACGCTCACCTTCAACGGGCTCTCCAAGAACTACCGCGTCGCCGGCTACCGGTCCGGCTGGATGGCGGTGTGCGGGCCCAAGAAGCACGCCTCGTCCTACATCGAGGGCCTGACGATCCTGGCGAACATGCGGCTCTGCGCCAACATGCCCTCCCAGCACGCGATCGCCACCGCCCTGGGCGGCCGCCAGTCGATCAACGACCTGGTGCTGCCCGGCGGGCGGATCCTGGAGCAGCGCGACACGGCGTACGACCTGCTGACGCAGATCCCCGGCATCACCTGCGTGAAGCCCAAGGGCGCGCTGTACCTGTTCCCGAAGCTGGACCCGTCCGTCTACAAGATCAAGGACGACCGGCAGATGGTCCTCGACCTGCTGCGCGAGGAAAAGATCATGGTCGTGCACGGTACGGGCTTCAACTGGCCCGAGCCCGATCACTTCCGGATCGTGACGCTGCCCAACACGAAGGACCTCGCCGACGCGGTCACGCGGATCGGCAACTTCCTCGACGGGTACAGCCAGCCGTAGGGCCCCGGCACGCGCGGACGGCCCCCGCGCGCGGACCCGTGAGGACGGGCCGCGCGCGGGGGCCGTGCCGCTGCACGGGGTCGCGCCCTCCTACGGGGCCGCGACGAGGCCGGCGGACAGCGCCCGGGTGATCGCGGCGATGTGGTGGTAGGCGCGCCCGACGGCGGTGATCACTCCGTCCTGCTCGCCCTGCCCGGGGAGCACCTCGTTCAGGCGCGCCGTGAAGCGGGCCCAGCGCTCGCGGTCGCCGCTGGCGTAGTACGTCACGCCGTCCGTGTCGCGCAGCCCGTAGGCCTCGGCGACGTACCGGCGCAGGATCGTGCCGCCGAGCGTGGAGCCCTCCAGTACGTAGAGGAACCCGAGCAGCGCCCGGGGATCCGAGGCCGCGGCGGCGCGGATCTCCCGCGCGAAGGCCTGCGCCGGTGCGGCCGCGACGGACGCCGGGAACACCCCGCCCTCGGCGAAGTACGTCAAGTCTCGGTCTATGAGAGGGAGTTTGGCGAGGTCCGCCGACCACACCGAGGTGACGCACGGGCCGGTGGCGCGGGAGAGCTCCTCCTCCAGCGCCTTCAGGACCACGCGGTAGGCGGCGAGCTGGTCGACGTACCGGTCGAGCGGGAGCGTCCCGGCGAGCATCGCCGTGGAGAAGGCCGTGGCCTCCAGGTTCTCGTGCCGGGTACGGGTGCTCGCCCGGATGCGCTCGACCACCGTCGGGCAGCCCGTGGGGCTCATGCGCCGTCCCCCTTCAGGAGGGTCGCGTGCAGCCGGTCGATGAGGTGCCCCTTGCGCTCGATCGTCACGTCGAAGTACCGCGCGCTCCGCTCGGATCGGCACACGGCGCGTACCGCCCGCATCGCCGCGCGCTTGAGCTCCACGGCCTCGGCCGCGAGGAGGAGGAGCGTCTGCCGCAGATCGGGATGGCCGAGCACGAACTCCTTCAGCCGTGCCCCGACGAGCTCCCCCGAGGCACGCCGGTCCGCGGGCACGGAGTCGAGCAGTTCGAGGAAGACCCGGTTGCTCAGCTGGCCGAAGTCCTCGTGGGCGCCCCGGCCTCCGAACTCGGGCACGAAGTCGGTCAGGTCGTTGAAGAGCTGGCTGGCCAGGCCGAGGTCGCGCATCGCCCCGTCCAGGACCCGCCGCTCGTCCTCCACCACGCCCAGGGCCGCCACCGCCGCGTCCAGCGGCATCCAGAACAGCGTGCCCGTCTTGAGCGCGGCCGTCGACTCCCAGAACGCCACCCTCTCGGCGCGCGGCGCGGCCACCAGTTCGGCGCGGGTGAGCGCGGTGCGCGTGGAGACGTCGACGGCCTGGCCGGTGAGGCCCCGGCCGACCGACCGCAGCAGGCTCCGCACGACGGCCGGCTCGGCCGCGTGCTCCAGGGCCGCGGTGATCAGCAGGGAGCCCGTGTTGAGGGCGAGCGGAATGCCGTGGGTGACGTGGAGGGCGGGCTCGCCGTAGCGGATGCCGCTGCCGTCCTGGATGTCGTCGAGGACGACGGCCGCCTTGAGCAGCACGCGTACCGCCACCGCCGCCCGGCGGACCGCGGCCATGTCCTCCGCGGAGGACTCCTCCCCGGCCGGGCCGGGGAAGCCCCGGTAGTTGCGGTAGGCCCAGAACACCATCGAAGGGCGCAGCGGGGCCCGGCCCGCGGGCGCTCCCGCGGTGGGCGCCAGAGCCTGCTGGCCCACCTTCGAGCCGACCGCGTCGGCGATCGGCGCGTACAGGGAACGGCCCAGCGCCGCCTCGTACACGGACTGCGGCGCGGACGCCGCCGCCCCCGAGCCCGTCCCCGGCCCCGGCCCCGTCCCCGTCCCCGCCAATGAGCCCAGGAAGGCCGCCAGGTCGTCCTCCAGGAGCGCCGCATCGCTCCGCACCACTGCCTCTACCGCGGATATGCCGGATGCGTCCGGCGCACCCGATGCGTCTCTCGTGCCAGCCATGACCGCCCACCCCGAACTTCACGTACACCGGCCCGCAAGGACTTCCCCGTGCGGGTACCGGAAGGAGAAGAGTGAAGGCCGTTCCCCGACCGTCACAAGACGCATTCAAGCCGACGCAGACGATCCGGACACCGACACACGTGAGGCAAGATTCAGCTCAACTTTAGAACCAATCCAATGTAGGATGGCCCCCTGACCACGCAGGAGGACTCCCATGTACGAGCCGATTCGCACCAAGGCGGTCGACCCCCGCATAGGCGTCCACCGCAGCGACTACCCCCGCAGCAGCCGCGCCGAAGCCCTGGACATCCAGCTCGCCGGACACCTCGCGGCGCTGCTCACCGTGACCGACGAGCTCGGCCTCGACGAGGCTGCCGCCGCCGTCGCGGCCCAGGTGACCCGCCTGCGCGGGGCCCAGCCCACCCGAGCCCCTCAGCGGCCCGGCCGGGGGGCCGACACCGAGGCCGCCGCCTCGCTGCACCAGCGCGCCCACGACCTCGCCGCCCGCGCCCTGCTCGTCGCCGCGTCCCGCGCCGACACCACGGTCGCGATCCTCGCCGCCGAGCGCATGGACGCGCACTCCGCCGCGCTCGACCTCGTCGGCGCCCACTGACGGCCCCGGTCCGGGGCCGCGGAGGCTCCGGACCGGGCGCCACACCCTGCGGGGCTCGAACGCCCCCTCGGCCGCGCCCGCCGCACGGCTCTGCCCTGCCCTGCCCTGCCCTGCCCTGCCCTGCCCTGCCCTGCCCTGCCCTGCAGATGGTCGCCCGGGGTCGTGCCCGGCGGCCCCGCCGGGGGGCTGCCCGGCGAGTGAGTCCGCCCGGCGGGCCGCCCCCTCCTACCTGAGGCTGCCCCGGCGCGGTGGGGCGGGGCGGGGCCCTGCGGGGCCTGTCCCCTACCCACCCTTCGCCCGTTCCCCGGGCTCCGCCCGGACCCGCGCCTCAAACGCCGGCGAGGCTGGGGATGCCCGCACGGACCCGCGCCTCGGACACCGACCGGACTAGGGACACCCGCCGGGACCCGCACCCCAGACGCCGACCGGGCTAGGGATGCCCGCACGGACCCGCGCCCCAGACGCCGACCGGGCTAGGGATGCCCGCCCAGAACCGCCCCTCGGACGCCGACGAGGCCAGGGATGCCCGCACGGACCCGCGCCTCGGACACCGACCGGGCTGGGGATGTCCGCCGGACGGGCCGGAGGTGTCCGACGGGGTCAAAGGTGCCGCGCAGCGGCAAATGCAGCCTCGTCGGCGTTTGAGGCGTGGGGTCTGGGGCGGAGCCCCAGGGAAAGGGCGAAGGGCGGGTCCGGGGCAAAGTCGGCAGCGGCGATGCCGCACCAAGGGATCACGGCCGGGGGCCAGACCGGGCCGACGACCTCACCCCGCTCCGTCCCGGCCGCCGGCACGCCCGGGATCCGCGCAAGCGCCTGCGGCCCCCGCACGACCGGGGAACCGGGAGCCGCGGGTCCCGCCGGGCCGGCCGGGGAACCGGGCACCGCGGGCCCCACCCCGTCCGGGGTATCGGGAGCCGCGGGTCCCGCCGGACCGTCCATGGAATCAGGCACCGCCGGCCCCACCCCGTCCGGGGAACCGGGAGCCGCGGGTCCCGCCGGGCCGGCCGGGGAAGCGGGCCGCGCCGAGCCGTCCCGGGCCGGGGGCGGCTGTTCGCGGAACTCCACGGTGACGACGTACGCACCCTGCTCCGGGAAGCCGTTGACCGCCTCGACCGAGGCCACCACGCGCCGGCTCGCCGGATCGATCCGGCAGCCGGTGATCCGTACATCCTCCCGCGCGGCCTCCGCCGACCGCACCGCCGGCCGCCCGCCCGCCCACACGTACAGCCCCAGCGGGGCGAAGACCAGCAGTCCCGCCACGAACACCAGGGCGACCAGCCAGCCCTGCCACTTCAACGCGCTCACGCCCATGACACGATCCTCCCGGCAGCCCGCCCCGGTCACCAGCACCCACGGGCCCACACAGCATTTCGAAGTGGGACCGCCTCGTCACCTCGCGTTCACCCAACTCAGCGCGGAATGTGGGTTTCCGCGAGCACTCTGCACCCGTGAGACGCATCCTAGGAATCGCCCTGGCGGTCCTCCTGGTCGGCGGCGTGATAGCCGTCATCGCCATCGGGGGAAAGAAGCCGGAGGGCACGGCAACGAAGACCGTGCGTGGCGTCATCGGTTCGGAGAAGTCCGAGTTCTTCCGCGACCCCGACGTCGTCAAGGCCCTTGCGGACAAGGGCTACACCGTGAAGACCGAAACCTCGGGCTCCTGGGCGATGGACCAACTCGCCCTGAAGGAATTCGACTTCGCCTTCCCCAGCAGCAGTGAACCGGCCACGGAGATCGAGGCTGCGGCCGGAGTGAAGGGCGCACAGAACACCAAGCCCTTCTTCTCCCCGCTCGTCGTCATCGCCCGCGCCAACGCGGCCAAGGTCCTCAGCGACCACGGCCTCGCGAAGATGACCGGCAAGAACACCGGCACCCTCCTCCTCGGCCCCTTCCTGAAGGCCTCCGGGGAGGCCGAGACGTGGCAGGAGCTCCAGGGCGGGACCAGCGCCCACCCCGAGCTGGGCGGCACGGTCTTCATCAAGACCACCGATCCCACCACCTCCAACTCGGGCGCGCTCTTCCTCGCCACCGCCTCGAACGTCGCCAACAACGCGACCGTCGTCTCCGACGATGCCGGCATCGAGCGGACCGCGCCCCTGATGAAGAAGCTGATCTCCGTCCAGGGCGCCCTCGAGCAGAGCACGGACGGCCCCTTCCGCGCCTTCATCAGCGGCAGCGGCGAACCGCTCATCCTGGCCTACGAGTCCCAGGTGGCAAACCTGCTGCAGCAGAAGCAGGATCCGGGCGACATGGTGGTGCTGTACCCCGACACCACCGTCAACTCCCCACACACCTTCGTGCCGATCAGCGACAAGGCCGAGGAGCTCGGCTCCCTGCTGGCCACCGACCCGAAGCTGCGCTCGCTCGCGGTCCGCCACGGGTTCCGTCCCACGGAGGGCGTGGCCGAGTTCACCGCCGCCACCGCTCCGCACACCGCGTACCTCAACTCGGGGCTGACCGGCATCCGCCAGGTCGGCGCACCGACCGTCAAGGTCCTGATGGCGCTGGCCGCGCGCGCCAAGGGATAGGGGGCAACAACACCATGACACTGACACCGCCCGAGGACGGCCCGCTCGTCCTCACCGCCCCCGAGCCCGTGGCCCCCGTCAAGCGGGAGCAGGCCTCCGGCCTGGTGCCGCTCCAGGACGGGGTGCGCGAGGAGATGGCCCGCCGGGCCGGGGAGTACGTCGGCTCGCTCGCCGGCATCGACAGCCGCTCCCCCGAGTTCGCGAACCGCATCGGGGAGATCGCCGGCCTCGGCTCCGCGGACATCCGCGGCGCCGCCCAGCAGTCCAACCGCATGCTGGAGCGGGCCGTACGCTCCCTCGGCACGGACGGCGGCGGCGACGCCCAGGCCCGCGTCGCGGGCTCCCTGGTCGAACTGCGCCGCACCGTGGAGGACCTGGACCCGAGCGATGGCTCCACTGGCTCAGGCAGGGGGGTGCGCAAGCTCATCTCCAAGCTGCCCGGCGGCAACAAGTTCCGCGACCACGTGGCCAAGTACGCCTCCTCGCAGGCCACCCTCAACCGGATCGTCGGCGCGCTGCGCGGCGGCCAGGACGAGCTGCGGCGCGACAACGCCGCCCTGCACACCGAGCGGGCCCGCCTCTGGGAGACCATGGGCAAGCTCCAGGAGTACGCGGTGCTCACCGAGGCCCTGGACTCGGCCGTCGAGCAGCGGATCGCCGATCAGATCGACCCGCAGCAGGCCGACGCACTGCGCGTGGACGTGCTGTTCCCCGTACGGCAGAAGCACCAGGACCTGCTGACCCAGCTGGCCGTCTGCGCGCAGGGCTACCTGGCGATGGACGTGGTCCGGCGCAACAACGAAGAGCTGATCAAGGGCGTCGACCGGGCCGCGACCACCACGGTGTCCGCGCTGCGGATCGCCGTGATGCTGGCGCAGGCGCTGAACACCCAGGGCCAGATCATCAAGCAGATCGACACCCTGCGCGACACCACCGAGAGCCTGATCCGCGGCAACGCGGAGATGCTGTCCACGCAGAGCGGGGAGATCCAGCGGATCGCCGCCGACCCGGCGGTCGGCGCGGAGACGCTGCGGACGGCCTTCGCCCAGATCTACAAGACGCTCGACACCATCGACACCTTCAAGGTGCAGGCCACCGAGAACATGGCCGCCACCGTGGAGTCCCTGACCGGCGAACTCCAGCACGCCTCCGCGTACCTGGCGCGCACCCGCACCGCGAGCGCCCTGGAAGGCGGCGATGCCCGATGAACGGCATGAGCATCCGCGGCGCCGTGCTGCGCCGACGGCTCGCCGCGGCGGTGGCGCTCGCGGCCACCCTGCTCGGGGCGAGCGCGTGCACGGAGCAGTCCGACCGGCCGAAGCCGAAGCAGACCGCGTACCAGGAGGGCACGCTGCGCGTCCTGGCCTCCAGCGAGCTGTCCGACATGGACGAGGTGCTGAAGGCCGCGAAGGCCGCCACCGGGATCGGCGTGGAGCTGACCATGTCGGGCACCCTCGACGCGGTGGAGCAGATCGCCTCGGGCAAGGCCGACGGCAGGTACGACGCCGTCTGGCTCTCCTCCAACGACTACCTGCGGCTGCGGCCCGAGGCCGCGGGCAAGCTGTCGAGCGAGACCCCGGTGATGTCCTCGCCGGTCGCCCTCGGCGTGAAGCCCGAGGCGCTGGCCCGGCTGGGGTGGAAGCCCGGGTCGGTGACCTGGTCGGCGGTCCACGAGGCCGTGGCCGGCGGGAAGCTGACGTACGGGATGACCGACCCGGTGCGCTCCAACTCCGGTTTCTCCGCACTGGTTTCGGTGGCCTCCGGGCTCTCGGGCGCGCAGGCGGCGCTGACCGACGCGGACGTGGCGAAGGCCCAGCCGAAGCTGAAGGAGTTCTTCACCGGGCAGCAGCTGACCTCGGGATCCTCGGGCTGGCTGGCGACGGCGTACTCCCAGCGCGGGAACGTGGACGCGCTGGTGAACTACGAGTCGGTGCTGCTGTCCATGAACCGGGACGCGAAGACGGACCTGACGGTGATCCGGCCGCTCGACGGCGTGGTCACGGCCCACTACCCGCTGACCCTGCTGACCTCGGCCCCGGCCGGGGCCCGCGAGTCGGGGCGCGTGCTGACCGAGTACCTGCGCGGCACCGAGGCACAGAAGGCGATCACCCAGAAGACCTTCCGGCGGCCCGTCGCGGCCGGGGTGACCCCGGCGGCCGGGCTGGACCCGGACAAGCGGCGGGAGCTGCCCTTTCCGGGCACCCGGTCGGTGGCGGACGGGCTGCTGGCCAGCTACGAGAACGAGCTGCGCCGGCCCTCTCGCACGGTGTACGTCCTGGACACCTCGGGGTCGATGGCCGAGGAGGACCGGATCGGCCGGCTGAAGTCGGCGCTCACCGACCTGACGGGGACCGGGAGTTCGGGCACCGGGGAGCGGTTCCGGGACCGGGAGGAAGTCACGCTGGTGCCCTTCGGCGACAAGGTGAAGAAGGTCCTGACGCACACGGTCGAGCCGGGCAACCCCGGCCCCGCCCTGGACGCGATCCGGGGTGACGTGAAGGCGCTGCAACCGGAGGGGGGCACGGCCGTCTACAGCAGTCTGGAGGCGGCGTACCAGGAGCTCGGCAAGGGCAACGCCGACGCCTTCACCTCGATCGTGCTGATGACGGACGGGGAGAACACCGCGGGCGTCGGGGCCAAGCACTTCGACGCCTTCTTCGCGGGGCTGCCCGAGGCGCGGAAGCACACCCCGGTCTTCGCGGTGCTCTTCGGCGACTCGGACCGCAAGGAACTCGCCCACATCACCGAACTGACCGGCGGGCGGCTCTTCGACGCCACCGACGGGAACGGTTCGCTGGACGGAGCCTTCGAGGAGATCCGTGGCTACCAGTAGGCCGCTCGGCGCGCGGCTCCTCGCGTACCTCGAGTCGAGGAAGAACCTGGCCGGCAGCGCCTGCGGCGTGGTCGGGGTGGGCCTGACCCTCACCGGGGTGGCCGGCACGTACTGGCCGGTGGTGGTCGCCGGGCTGTACGGGGCGGGCGCGCTCGTCGCCCCGCCGGACCTGCCGGCCCCGCCGGTGCCGCCGGAGCCCGCCGAGCAGCTGGGTTTCGTACGGGAGGACTTCGCGCGGCTCCGGGAGTACGTCGGCGAGGTGGACCTGCCGTCGGAGCCCGCCGGGGTGCTGACCGGGCTGCTGGGGCTGTACGCGGCGATGCTGGAGCCGGGCTGGGTGGCGGGGGTGCTGGCCGCCGACCCGGAGGCGGTGCACGCGCTGACCCGGGCCATCCGCACGGACGTGCCGGAGTGCGTGGACACCTACAACCGGACCCGCTGGTGGACCCGGCTCACGGCGGGCGGCGAATCGCCCGAGCGTCACCTGGAGCGGCAGCTGACGCTGCTGCGGGAGGAAGCGGAACGCATGACGGCGGACCTCCGTGAAACGGAGGCCCGCCGTCAGCAGACGCACACGACCTATTTGGAAGGTCGCAGGGAATCCTGAGTCGGGGAATCCCGCGTCAACCCGCGGCCGGGGACAGCCGGCCGCAGGAGTTCGGTGGGGGCAGGAACCGGCAGGATCAGCCCAGGCGCTCGACGAGCGCTTCGTACTGGTCCCACAGCTCCTTCGGCGTGTGGTCGCCGTAGGTGTTCAGGTGGGCGGGGACCAGCGAGGCCTCGTCGCGCCAGACCTCCTTGTCGACCGTGAGCAGGAACTCCAGGTCGGCGGCCGGGAGGTCCAGGCCGTCGGTGTCCAGGGAGGCGACGGTCGGCAGGATGCCGATCGGGGTCTCCACGCCCTCGGCGGTGCCGTCGAGGCGCTCGACGATCCACTTCAGGACGCGGCTGTTCTCGCCGAAGCCGGGCCACACGAACTTGCCCGCGTCGTTCTTGCGGAACCAGTTCACGTAGTAGATCTTCGGGAGCTTGGCCTGGTCCTTGTCCTTGGCCACGTCGACCCAGTGACCCATGTAGTCGCCCATGTTGTAGCCGCAGAACGGCAGCATGGCGAAGGGGTCGCGGCGCAGCTCGCCGACCTTGCCCTCGGCGGCGGCGGTCTTCTCGGAGGCGATGTTCGAGCCGATGAAGACGCCGTGGTTCCAGTCGAAGGACTCGGTGACCAGCGGCACGGCGGAGGCGCGGCGGCCGCCGAAGAGGATCGCGGAGATCGGGACGCCCTTGGGGTCCTCCCACTCGGCGGCGATCGTCGGGCACTGCGAGGCGGGGACGGCGAAGCGGGCGTTCGGGTGGGCCGCCGGGGTGTCGCTCTCCGGGGTCCAGTCGTTGCCCTTCCAGTCGATCAGCCGGGCGGGCGCCTCTTCGGTCATGCCCTCCCACCAGACGTCGGAGCCGTCGGGGGTGAGCGCGACGTTGGTGAAGACGGTGTTCGCGTACATGGTCTTCATGGCGTTGGCGTTGGTGTGCTCGCCGGTGCCGGGGGCGACGCCGAAGAAGCCGGCCTCGGGGTTGATCGCGTAGAGACGGCCGTCCTCGCCGAAGCGCATCCAGGCGATGTCGTCGCCGACGGTCTCGACGGTCCAGCCGGGGATGGTCGGCTCCAGCATCGCCAGGTTCGTCTTGCCACAGGCGGACGGGAAGGCCGCGGCGATGTACTTCGACTCGCCCTGCGGCGGGGTGAGCTTGAGGATCAGCATGTGCTCGGCGAGCCAGCCCTCGTCGCGGGCCATGACGGACGCGATGCGCAGGGCGTAGCACTTCTTGCCGAGCAGGGCGTTGCCGCCGTAGCCCGATCCGTAGGACCAGATCTCGCGGGTCTCGGGGAAGTGCGAGATGTACTTGGTGGTGTTGCACGGCCACGGCACGTCGGCCTGGCCCTCGGCGAGCGGAGCGCCGAGGGTGTGGACGGCCTTGACGAAGAACCCGTCGGTGCCGAGCTCGTCGAGGACTGCCTGGCCCATGCGGGTCATGGTGCGCATGGCGACCGCGACGTAGGCGGAGTCGGTGATCTCGACGCCGATGGCGGAGAGCTCGGAGCCGAGGGGGCCCATGCAGAAGGGGACGACGTACATCGTGCGGCCCTTCATGGAGCCGCGGAAGATGCCGCCTTCTTCGCCCTTGCCCGCGAAGAGCTCTTTCATCTCGGAAGGGGCCTTCCAGTGGTTGGTCGGGCCCGCGTCCTCCTCCTTCTCGGAGCAGATGAAGGTCCGGTCCTCGACGCGCGCGACGTCGGAGGGGTCGGAGGCGGCGTAGTACGAGTTCGGGCGCTTGGCCGGGTCCAGCTTCTTGAAGGTGCCCTGGGAGACGAGCTCCTCACAGAGGGCCTCGTACTCGGCCTCCGAGCCGTCACACCAGACGATGCGGTCAGGCTGGGTGAGGGCTGCGATGTCACCGACCCAGGACACGAGATCCTGGTGCTTGGTGGGGACGTCGGAAGTGGTGCCAGCCGCGATGTCGCGCGCCACGATCGCTCCTTGTTGAGGGGTTTGATTTGTGATTGCCCCGTGGGGGCCGCGACCCGGACGCTTCGCGCTCCGCTCATCCGGTGTCGACCGCACTCATCTGATCATCCGGTGCGTGTGCGCATATGTCCAGGGGGCCTCTCACGTGAGCATCGCCACTCCGGTCAATCTTCCGTAAAGCGCACTAACGGAAACCTACGCACCCGTAGGTAGCATGGCCCGCATGACTTCCGACGCCGCTGCCGTGGCCGCTCCGATGGTCGAACCCGCCGATCAGGAGGCCAAGCCGCTCATGCGCGGCTGGCTGCACACCGGTATGTTCCCCGCCGTGGTGGTCGCCGGCCTCGTCCTGATGGCCTTCACCGATTCGACCCGGGCCCGCGTGGCGTGCGGGGTGTACGTCCTCACCGCGTGCCTGCTCTTCGGAGTCAGCGCCGTCTACCACCGCGGTACGTGGGGCCCGCGCGGCGAGGCCATCCTGCGGCGGCTCGACCACGCCAACATCTTCCTGATCATCGCGGGCACCTACACCCCGCTGACCGTCCTGCTGCTGCCCGACTCGACCGGGCGGACCCTGCTGTGGGCGGTCTGGATCGCGGCCGCGGCCGGCATCGCCTTCCGCGTCTTCTGGGTCGGCGCCCCGCGCTGGCTCTACACCCCCTGCTACATCGCCATGGGCTGGGCCGCGGTCTTCTTCCTCCCCGACTTCATGCGCACCGGAGGCATCGCCGTCCTGGTCCTGGTCATCGTCGGCGGCCTGCTCTACAGCGTCGGCGGCGTCATCTACGGCATGAAGCGCCCCAACCCCTCACCCCGCTTCTTCGGCTTCCACGAGGTCTTCCACTCCCTGACCCTGGCCGCCTTCGTCGCCCACTACGTCGGCATCTCGCTGGCGGCCTACTCGCACTAGAGGAATCCAGATGCCCGACTACGACCCGGCCGCCGTGAAGCTCAGCCCCAACCCGCACGTGCGCGACCAAGCGGTTCGGTACGAGGAGTCGGGCGGCACGCGGGACACCGACATGAACGGCTCGCCCTGCCTGCTGCTGGACTACCGGGGCCGGGTCAGCGGCGGCTGGCACCGCACCGTCCTCATCTACGCCGAGGACGGGGACAGCCGGCTGATCGTGGCCTCCAACGGAGGCTCCGACCGGCACCCCTTGTGGTTCGCGAGCATCGAAGCCCACCCCGAGGTGCACGTACGGGTACTGGGCGAGCGGTTCCGGGCCCGGGCCGACGTGCTGCCCCCGGAGGAGAAGGCCAGGGTCTGGCCCCTCCTGCTCTCCGTGTTCCCCCGGTACGAGGAGTACCAGCAGGGGACGGACAGGGACATCCCGGTGATCCGGCTCCGCCGGGCCTGAGCCACGGAACGCGTCCCAGGGGCCCGGCCCCTGGGACACGCACCTGCGTGCGCCTGCGCGCACCCGGCCGCGCCTACGTGCGCCTACGTGCAGGCGTACCCGTCGCCGTCCGGGTCCAGGCGGAGCGGGTCGCTGCCGTTGACCTTCAGGCGGGCCGGGTACTTGTGGGCGGCCAGCCAGTCACAGCGGGCCTTCGTCGTCGCCTTCACCTCCGCCGGGAACCGCGTGGGCACGCACACGTTGGCCGTGCCGTAGTGCCGGTCGCAGCCCGCCACGCTCGGGGCCACCGGGGCCGAATCCCGCTTCGCGGGGTTCTTCTTCGGGGCCGCCAGCTCGTTGGCGAAGGTGTGCTCGTGCGCGGTCGGGGGCTCGGCGGTCGCCGCCAGAGCGGAGGGGCCGCCCAGGTGCACCCACTGCGCGATCGAGGGGATGCCGTTCGCGTCGACCGCGAAGAGCATGTACCAGCCGGGCGGGGCCAGGTTCGGGTTGCTGGTGACGTTCAGGTCGATGGTGGTGCCGTTGACGACCGTGAGCGGCAGGTCCACGAACCGCTGGTTCGGGTCCGAGGAGTGGGTGACCGCCGCCGGACGGATCAGCTCCGCCTTGGCCACCGCCCGGTTGACGGTGATCCGCTGCGTGTCCCCGTACACCCACTGGTTGTCGATCACCGAGGTGATCTGAGGGCGCGCCCCCTTGAAGAGGTACGGCGGGGTGTAGATCGACACGTTGTGGTTGTACGTGCCGTTGCCCGGGTTGTCCCCGACCGACATGACGCGGCCGTCCGGCATCAGGAACGACGCCGAGTGGTACGTCCGCGGGATCGGGTCGGTGGCCAGGCCCGGCTGGTAGGTGTTGGTCACCGGGTCGAAGAACGAGGCCTCGTACACCGGGTCGGCCCGGTCGTGCAGGGCGCCGCCGGTCTCCAGCACCTTGCCGTCCGGCAGCAGCACCGCGGACACGTACATCTTGCCCTCGGCGCCGGTCTGCGGGCGCTTTCCCGCGCCCTGGTCGACCAGACCCTGCGGCAGGTCCGGGCCGGCCGTGTAGGCGGGGCTCGGCTGCTTCAGGTCGATGATGTCGGTGATCCGGTTCGCCGCCGGGTTGGTCTCGTTGTTGCCGCCGCCGATGGTCAGGACCCGCTGGTCCTGCGCCGGCGGCAGCAGCACGCTCGCCGACTCGTCGCGCTGGTCCTTGTTGCGCAGGCCCGGCACGTCGGTGATGGTGTTGGCGCCGTAGTCGTACACGGAGGAGCCGGTGCCCTGGGTGCCGTTGCCGAAGGTGTGGCTGCCCGAGTAGAAGAGCCGGCCGTCCTGCATGAGGATCATCGACGGGTACAGGCCCCAGTACGACCAGGTCTGGTTGACCTCGTTCATCGGCAGCCACTTGTTCTGCGCCGCCGAGAACTTCTCCGCGGTCACATTGCCCGTCGAGTCCTCCTTCAGCCCGCCGAAGGAGATCACGTCACCGTTGCCGAGGACCGTCGCCGACGGATACCAGTGCCCGCCGTTCATGTCGTTGGTCTTCGTGTACTTCTCGGTCGCCGGGTCGAAGGTGTACGAGTCCTTCAGCCCCTGGTAGCCGATCGTGCCGTCGGCCGACGGATAACCCTTGTTGCCGCTCATCACCAGCACCCGGCCGTCGGACAGCTGCACGTGGCCGGAGCAGAACATGTCCACGGGCGTCGGGATCGTCTTGAACGAACCGTTCGCCGGGTCGTAGACGGCGGAGGTGAAGGTGCCCGCGTTGAACTGGGCGATGTCGTTGCCCGAGCCCGCGATCAGCAGCACCTTCCCGTTCTTCAGCACGACGGCGTGCATGGAGCGCACCGGGTTCTTGGCGGCGATCACCTCCCACTTGCCCTTCGCGCACTCCGTCGCCGTGCCCGTGCAGGTGGGCTGCGGCGGGACCGCGCCCACCTCCTCCAGCGCGTAGTCGTCGGTGGTGAGCGTGCCCACCCCGTAGACGGACAGACCCCACGCGATCTTGTCGGTCCCCGGCGGGACCACCGGTGTACGGACCTCCGTGCGCGCCCACGCGGCACTGACCGGGGGATTCTGCAGGTCGGTCCAGTACTGCCAGCCGGCCGTCGCGTCGTGGCGGAACACGGTCACCGACACGTCCGGGGTGTTCGACTTGTACCAGGCCGAAAGGTCGTACTGCCGGCCCGGTACGACCGTCGGGGCGCAGGTGCCATTCTCGGTGACCAGGGCCTTGCGGTCGCCGTCCACCCGGCGGGTGAGCGAGACCTTCATCGCCTTGGTGCCGGAGTGCGCGCCGGCGACGGTGGCGAAGGTGAAGTCGTTGTCGCCCCAGCCGGATTTCGACCAGCAGGCGGGCATGTCGGAGCCGGCCGGGCCGGCGGTCTCGAAACCGGGGTTGGTGAGCAGGTTGGGCGGTCCGGCCGTGGCCTGCTGCGGTGCGGTCAGCAGCAGGCCCGCGGTCATCGCCCCGACGGCCAGCAGAGCGGCCCGCCACCCTGCCTTGCGCCGGATCGTCCTTCGCATGGGGAGCATCCCTTCGTGCGGCTCAACTCGTGTGCGTACGGCCTGCTGTGCGCGGGAGGTAGACGAGCGCCTCGGTCGCCGCGAAACGCAGGACGAAGGTGACGACCAGCGCGAGCGCGGTCGCGGACAGGACGCCGAAGCCCCAGCTGCCGACGAACACCGCTATCAGCGGGATCCGCAGCAGCAGATCGGCGTTGGCCAGCAGCGTGAAGCGCCCGAACCGGTCGGCCCAGTGGCGGTGGCGGCGCCGGTCGCGGAACAGCAGGGTCTCGATGAGGAGGAAGTTCCACAGCACCCCGGCCTGGTTCGCCACCACCTCGGCGAGCAGGTAGTTCAGCCCGGTGTGCGTGAGCATCCACAGCGCGGCCAGGTTCGGGACGAACCCGGAGAGCCCGACCAGCCCGAAGCCGATCATGCGGGCCAGCGGGGTCGCGGACCGCAGCGAGGCGAGGTGGGTCAGGAACCGCAGGCCCTCGCGGGCGGTGGACTTGGACTCCCCCGAGAAGCGGTCCTGGAAGACGAAGGGCACCTCGGCCACCCGCGCCGGCCGGCAGCGCACCGCCAGCTCCAGCAGGATCTTGTAGCCCAGCGGCTTCAGCGCCTCCTGCGTGACGGCCGAGCGGCGCATCGCGAAGAACCCGCTCATCGGATCGCTGATCCCGTGCAGGGTCCGCGGGAAGAGCCCCTTGGTCAGCCAGGTCGCTCCGCGCGATACGGCGATCCGGTAGCTCCCGGCGAGCCCGGCCCGGCTGCCCCCGGCGGTGTACCGGGAGGCCACGACCAGGTCGGCGCCGGTGCGCTCCCCCTCCCCGACGAGCTCGGGGACCAGGTGGGGCGGATGCTGGAGATCGGCGTCCATGACGACGATCCAGTCCGTGTCCGCCCGCGCGATCCCCTCCACCACCGCCCCGCCGAGCCCCCCGGCGGGGCTCTCGCGGTGCAGGACCGCCACGGGGAAGGCGCACTCCAGGGCGGCCTTCTCGATGACGGCCGGGGTGTCGTCCGTGGAGTCGTCGACGAACAGCACCGAGCAGGGCAGGTGCGCGGGCAGTGCCAGGGCCAGCCTGCGCAGCAACTCGGCTATGTTCCCCGCCTCGTTGAAGGTCGGGATGATGAGAGTGACGCTGCCCGGGGCGGGCGCCTCGACGGCGGCCTCCGGCAGGTGCGGGGCATGCGGGGCATGCGGAGCCCACAGGTCTTCGCTCATGCCGGATCAACTCCCGTTGACGGTGCGGGTCGCGGTGTCGGTGCGGGACGTGGTGTCGGTGCGCCGGATCTCGATGCGGTCCTCGCCCGCGCCGAAGACGGCGACCGCCGTCGAATGCTCCAACGCCGCTTTCACATTGGGCAGTTGCGTCGCGTCGCGTCGGACGGTGGGCGAGGAGACCACGTAGTCGATGTCCCGCCAGCCGCCCGGCAGGGTCTTGGTGACCGCCGGGTCCAGGTCGGCCTTGTAGAACCAGATGGCCCCGAGCCCCGGATCGAACCCGTGGTGGACCGCGTCCAGCCACAGCGCGTCGTCGACCAGCACCCGGGTCGTGGCGGGCTCGCTCACCTCGCGCCCGAGCCAGGCCGCGGCCTGCCGGTACGGAGCGTTCGCGTCGACCGTGAGCGCCGTCCGGTTGCCGTCGTACCAGCGCGGGACCAGGTACACCGCCGCCGCGGCGGCCAGGACGCCGACCAGCGCCCACCGCCCGTAGGCCAGGGCCCGCCGCTCCCCCGGCGCGCGGCGGCGGCGCAGCACGGCGTGGGTGACGCTGGCCGCGCCACCGGCGAGGACCAGCGCCAGGAACGGCAGCGCCTGGATCACGTACATCGCCGGGAGGTAGCCGGAGGGCCGCAGCGCGACGAGGGCGAGGATGACCACGGCCAGCGCCGGACCGGCGAGCGCCCGGGCCGTGACCGACCACCGGATGGTGACCAGGAGCAGCACCGCGCCGGCCAGACCGCCGAGCGGCAGCACGGTGTCGTAGTACAGCCAGGACTCGAAGACCCCGTGCGAACCGGAGCCGGGGTCGAGGATGAAGCCGGAACCGGCCCGGCCCATCTGGTAGACGATCCCGCCGATGAGGGACACGTGGCCGGAGCCGGGCAGCAGCTCGGCATTGAGCAGCGCGTACAGGGGATACGTCACCCCGATGAGCACACAGGCGGTGACGGCTCCGGTGACGGCGAACTTGCGGGTGTCCCGGTGACTGTGGCGCCACATCGTCACCAGCAGCGCCGGGAGCACCACCAGCATCGTCTCCTTGGTCAGCACGGCGGTGGCGGCCGCCAGTCCGGAGGCGAAGTGGTGCCAGAGATGCCGGCTGGGGGACGCGGCGAGGCAGAAGGCCAGCAGCATCCACATCACGGCGATGTTGTCGAGGAAGATCTCCCGCTGCAGCACGACGGAGAGCGGGGAGAGGCCGAACAGGCCCATGGCGAGCCCGGCCGCCCAGCGCGGAAGCCAGAGCCGGCGCGCGAGCACGTACAGCAGGACCGAGCTGGCGGCGGAGACCGCGAGCATCGAGAACCGCATCGGCGCGACGGTCATCGCGTCGGGTACGAACAGGGACGGCAGGTAGGTCAGGCCCGCTATCTGGATCCAGCCGAGCGGGGGATGGTCGTACCAGTAGGTGTAGTGGGCCAGCCCCTTGCCCTGCTGGACGGCCCAGGCCTGCGCGAGGTAGGTGCCCTCGTCGTCGCTGAGGGTCGGGAAGTTGGTGATGTTCCAGCCCTGCACGAGCAGGATCGCGAGCAGCAGCGCCCCGCACAGCAGCAGGTCGGGGCGCGAGGAACGGAACCGGACGAGCGGGCGGACCGGCGCGGGCGGGCGGACCCCGAGTCCGCCGGTTCGCTGACGCGGGATGAGGGCGGCATCGGTGGAGGTGGCAGGCGCGGTGGCGGTCGAACCGGGCGCGGCATCAGTGGCCGTGGGCAGGGTGGCGGTCACCGGGGGCTGTCCTCTCGGGTGAGGGTGTTCGGGCTGCTCGGGGCTTCACCGGACGCGGTCACGGACCCCGTCGCGGTCGCCGTCGCGAGGTGGGCTCCGGTGTGGCTGGTGAGCTCCCACTCGTTGCGGCCGCGCTGCTCGCGCCAGACCGCGCGGATCGCGGCGCCGGCCAGCATCACCTGGTAGAACGGGCCGCCGACCACGAGCTTGACGTAGTGCGTGAAGCGCACCCGCAGCCCGTACTGGCGGCCGAAGTCGTGCAGACCGACCACTTCGAAGACGAAGGTCACCATCGCGGTGATCATCGGCAGGAAGGTGACGATCGCGACGCCGACCGGCACGTCGAGGAAGACGGCGACGGCGAAGTTCACCGGGATGACCACCCCGGAAGTGGCCTGCATGAACGGGGTCATCAGCGTGTAGCGGGCCAGCCAGCGCTGACCGCGGCCGGGCAGCTGCTGCCAGTCCTTCTTGCGGTAGACCTGGAGGAAGCCCTGGTTCCAGCGGGTGCGCTGCTTGAGCAGGCTGACCAGGGACCCCGGTGTCTCCTCGCGGGTCACCATGTCGGAGTCGTAGGCGACGACCACCTTCTTGCCGACGGAGGACAGCCGTACGCCCAGGTCGCAGTCCTCGGCGAGGCAGTTCGGATCCCAGCCGCCGGCCTCGCGCAGCACCTCGGTGCGCACGAAGACGGTGTTGCCGCCGAGCGGGATGAAGCCCTTCTCGGCGTGCAGGTGCAGCCGGGAACGGAACCAGAAGAAGTACTCCAGGCAGTTGCGCAGGCTGTACCAGCTGGAGTGGAAGTTGATGAGCTGGACCCCGCCCTGGACCACGTCGGCGCCGGTGGCGCGGAAGGCGTGGTCCACGTGGGACAGCAGCTCGGGATGGACCTGGTCCTCGGCGTCGAAGACCCCGACGATGTCGCCCCGGCAGTGCGGGAGGGCGGTGTTGAGGGCCTTCGGCTTGTTCTTGACCTCGTGGTGGTCGGTGACGACCCGTACGAGACCGGGCGCGCGGGCGGCCGCACGTTCGGCCACCTCCGCGGTCCCGGGGTCGTCGTGGCCGACGATCACGATGATCTCGTAGTCACGGTGGCTCGATTCCAGGAGCCGCTCGATGGTGTGCTCCAGCACCGCCTGCTCGTGGCGGGCGGGCAGGAGCAGGGAGAAGGCCAGCCGGCCGCCGCCGTCGGGGCGGTCGAACCGTGTCGAGGCGAGCGTCTCGGGCGTCCGCCAGGCGTGCATCTGCCACCAGAGCGTGAACGCGGCCATCCAGAAGAGTGCGAGCGATACGACACAAATGAACACGGATATGAACAAAGCGTCCCCCACAGACATGCCGCAACCCCAAGCGGCGATTCCCCAACCCCCCCCCGGGGACGGGTCCGTGCGGCGGGCTCCCCAGCCCGCCGTCCTCGCCCCGCCCCCGGCTCCCCCCGCGTGCGCAACCCCCGGTGCGCGCTCCACCGGCGCCCGAGGGCGCTCTCAGTGACCGATCGGTGACTCCGAAGTCACGAGACTAAGCACCGAACATGACGTTCAGGCGCTTTCCAGTTAAAAACCACATTGCCGAAGTGACCTTCAGACAAGTGGAATTGACGCTACTCCAGCGCTTTCAGGGACGAACCGTCCCCAACTGCTCCGCCAGCTCGACCGGATCGGTCGTAGGCCGCGCGCAGACGAAATGTCGACACACATACGCCGTGGGGAGGTCGTGCATGAGCGTGCGCTCGGCCAGAAGGGGGAACTCCCCGCCACTACCGTCCGCCGCCCCCGGCAGCCCCGTTGCCACGACCGCCCCGGGCGCCGTCCCCAGCAACGCGACCCGATGCAGCTCGGCCCGCGCCGGATCCTCCGGATGACCGACCACCGCGACCTCGCGCGGCCCGTCGACCAGCGCCTCCGCGACCGCCAGCCCGTGCCCGATGAACCGCGGAGCGCGCGGCCCGAGCGCGTGCACCACCGCGAGCGCCCGCTCGGCCGCCGTACGGTGCGCCTGCGAACCGGTGTGCGCGGCGTACGAGAGCAGCGCACCGGCGGCGGCGGTCCAGCCGGAGGGGGCCGCGGTGTCGGTCGGGTCCTGCGGCCGCCGGATCAGCTGCTCCGCGTCGTGCGCGGTGTCGTACAGCGAGCCGTCCTCGGCGGTGAACCGGTCCAGGACCAGGTCGACGAGGAACCCGGCGAACTCCAGCCAGACCCCTTCACCGGTGACGGCCCCCAGCGCCAGGAACCCCTCGGCGACGTCCCCGTAGTCCTCCAGCACCCCGGCGTTGACCCCGACGCGCCCGTCCCGGCTGGTCCGCGCGAGCCGGGCCCTGCCGGCAGCCGCGTCGAAGTGAACCCGTACGAGGAGATCGGCGGCCTCCGTGGCCCGCTCGACCAGATCGGGCCGGTCGAAGAAGGCCCCGCACTCGGCGAGGGCCGCGATGGCCAGCCCGTTCCACGCGGCGACGATCTTGTCGTCCCGGCCGGGCGCGGGCCGCGCCTGCCGCGCGGCGAGCAGCCGCTCCTTGAAACCGGCGAGCCGCTCGTCGCCGATGTCCGGCCCCTGCGCGGGCAGTTGGAGCACGGACATCCCGTGCTCGAAGGTCCCCTCCTCCGTCACCGCGAAACAGGCGGCGGCCAGGTCCCCGTCCTCCTCCCCCAACACCTCGCGCAACTGCGCGGGAGTCCAGGCGTAGTAGGCCCCCTCCACGTGCTTCCCGGTCTCCGGATCCTCACTGTCGGCATCCAGTGCGGAGGCGAAGCCGCCCTCGTGCGTGCGCAGTTCACGGACCATGAAATCGGCGGTCTCCAGCGCGACCCGACGCGCGAGATCGTCCCCGGTGGTGCGCCACAGGTGGGCGTAGACCCGGCAGAGCAGCGCATTGTCGTAGAGCATCTTCTCGAAGTGCGGCACCACCCACTCCCGGTCCACGGAGTACCGCGCGAACCCGCCCCCGAGCTGGTCGTAGATCCCGCCCCGCGCCATGGCCTCACACGTGTCGGCCGCCATCTCCAGCGCGCCCTCGGACCCGGTCCGGGCGTGGTGGCGCAGCAGGAACTCCAGCACCATGGACGGCGGGAACTTCGGCGCCCCGCCGAACCCGCCGCGCGTGGAGTCGTACTCCCGCACCAGACCGAGCAGCGCCTGCGCGAGCTCCTCGGGCCCGGGGGTGCCGGCCTTCCCGTAGTCGAGCTGCCGCCCCGCGAGGTCCCGTACGATCCGCTGCGCGACCTCCGCCACCTCCTCGGGCCGCCCGACCCACGCGGTGCGCACGCCTTCGAGCACCTGCATGAAGGAGGGCATCCCGTGCCGGGGCTCGGGCGGGAAGTAGGTCCCGAAGTAGAAGGGCTCGGCGTCGGCCGTCAGGAACACGGTCATGGGCCACCCGCCCTGCCCGGTGGCGGCCTGCACGGCCTCCATGTAGACGGCGTCGATGTCGGGACGCTCTTCGCGGTCGACCTTGACGTTGACGAAGTGCTCGTTCATGTAGGCGGCGACCAGTTCATCTTCAAAGCTTTCAGAACTGAGAACATGGCACCAATGGCAAGAGGAGTAGCCAACACTGAGCAGCACGGGCACCCCGCGCTCCCGCGCCTCCGCGAAGGCCTCCGGGCACCACGGCCACCAGTCGACGGGGTTGTCGGCGTGCTGGAGCAGGTACGGCGAGGTCTCGTTCGCGAGGCGGTTCGGCATGGGGCCATCCTGCCGCACCGCCCGGCTTGCGCCTCATAACGGGGCCATCAGACCGCCGGTTCGGCACCCCCGAGGTGGGCGACCCACTTCCACACCGGCCCTACGCGCGCATGGTCCCGCGTTCCGCACCCCTTCCTTCCCGGCGTGATCACGAGATGGGTGAAGACCGAGGCGATCACCTTCCGCTTCTGATGGCGCATCGCCCACAGCCGCGCCGCGCACGGTCCCGAAGCGCCCGGCATCTGCTCACGCGGCCACCCCCTGCGACCGGTTGATGGCCAACTCCCTCTGAACTAGCTCAGATTCCCTCGCGCTCGCGACCGTACCGAAGGACACTTGTCGCACCATGCCGGAGCTCTCTGAGGGGGATGCCGATGCGGGACAGTCATCGCGTTGAGGCCGAGCGGCTGCTGGGTCGGGCCGTGGAGGAGGAGTCCCGGCGGGGAGCGGGCGGGGCTGCGGGCACCGCGGAGGCCAGGGCGGCGCTGCTGGCCCGCGGCAAGCAGGCTCTGGACGCGCTCGCGGCGAGCGCGGCCACCGAGTACGAGGCGTACACGCGTGCGCTGGACGAGGCGGCGGCCGGGGACGAGTCGCTCGGCGAGGCCTTCCGGCGGGCGAACACCTCGACCGCGTCGCTGGTCACGGGGGTCGCGGCGGCCGCCGCGATCGTGGCCGACCTGGCCTTCGGCGTGGCGGTCGGTACGGCGCTGACCACCGGCGCCGTGGTGGGCGTGGCCGGGGCGACGGCGACCGTGGTCAAGGTGACCGCCCTGCACCTGCCGGCGGCGAACCGGCGGGCCGGGGAGGCGGGCCGGCCGGGCGGCGCGGAGCAGCTCAAGCTGCAGTGGCTGACGGCGCTGGAGGTGCGCGGGATACGCCCTTTCCTGGAGCAGCAGCGCAAGGTGGCCGCGGCGTCGAACGCCCCGCACAAGGTGAACGGGACGGGCAACGGCGGCTCCGCCCTCCAGCTGCGCGGCGCCAATCGCAGTGCCGAGGCCCGGCGGCGGGCCATGCTGGAGCAGTCTTTCGGCCAACTACCTTCGCTGGAAGCCGTGTTCGTCGGCCGTCGGGCCGAGCTGGCCCGGATCGCCCAATGGGTGCACAGCGCCCGGGCGAGCACGGAGACACGCCCGGTGGTCGTGGTGCTCCACGGGGAGCCCGGGGTGGGCCGCACCACGCTCGCGCTGCACGCGGCGCAGGCGCTGCGGGACCAGTTCAGGGGCGCCTGCGTGGTGGACCTGCGCGGCGGCGGCGCCTCCGAGAGTCCACTGCCGACCCGTGAGGCGCTGCTGCACCTGATGAACCGGCTCGGCGCGCCCCGTGAGCAGCTGCTGTTCCGCGAGGGCTCGTCGGCGGAGCAACAGGTCCGCAGGCTGGGCGAGTTGTACCACCAGCATGTGCAGGGCACCCCGGTGGCGGTGGTCCTGGACGATGCCGTGGACGCCGCGCAGGTACGAATGCTCGTGCCCGAGCGCTCCGAGAGCCTGGTCCTGGTCACGGCCCGGGAGGCGCTGGAGTTGCCCGCCGAGCTGGCGGCCTGGGTGTACCAGCTGCCGGTGACCCGGCTGACGGAGGAGGCCGGCGCGGAGCTGGTCCGGGCGGTGGGCGCGGACCCGTCGGGCGGCGCGGACCTGGCGGCCCCGGGTACCGGAAGGACGGGTGCCGCGGGGGTGGGAGTCGCGGGGGCGAGTGCCGGAGGTGCCGAGCCGCCCACCGGCACGGGTGCGGGTGCGGGTGCAGGCGTGGCCGCGCCCGCGGCACCCTACCCGGCCCCGTACCCGGAGGAGACCCTGCGCACGCTGCTCGCGCTCGGCGCCGGCCTGCCGCTGGCGCTGCGCGTGCTGGCCCCCCTCGGGGCCGTCGGGGAGTCCCCGGGGGCCGGGGGCTCCCTGGAGGCCGCCCTGGACCTGGCCTACGCGGCCCTGCCCGAGGAGCGGCGCAGGCTGCTGCGCCGCCTGACGCTGGCGGGCCGGGCCTCACTGGGGGCGGCGGCCGCGGCGGCGCTGATCGACGCGGACCAGGTGGAGGCCGGGCGGCTGCTGCGCGAGCTGGCGCGGGCGGGGCTGCTGGACCACGTGCGCGGGGACCGGTTCCGGATGCACGACGCGGTGCGCGCGTACGCGGCTGCGCGCCTGGCGCGGGACGAGGACCGGGCCGGTGCGGCGGCGGCTCACGAGCGGCTGATCCGTACGTACGCGCAGCTCGCGGACTCGGTGATCCGGATGGTCGACGGGAAGATGTCCACGCGGGCGAACGCCCTGTCCAAGGCGAGCACGGTGGGCGGGCACGGCTTCGTCTCCCTGGACGCGGCCCTGCGCTGGCTGGACGACGAGTCGAGCTTCATCACGGCGGCGCTGCGGCACTCGGAGGGGGTGGACCAGCAGGCCGTGCTGGATCTGCTGGGCGCGCTCTGCGACTTCTGCCTGCTGCGCGGGGACCTGTACCGGCTCGGTGAGATCAACGAGCTGACGCAGGCCGTCGACCAGGGCCTGCTGGTCCGCTCGGTGCAGTGGCGTACGGGCATCGCGGCCCGCCAGCTGGGTGAGCTGGACAAGTCCCGCACCACCCTGACCTCGCTGGTCGACCAGTACATGGAGGCCCGGCAGGAGGCGGGCGCGGGCATGGCGCTGGTCTCGCTCGGCATCACGCTGCACCACCAGGGCAACCTCCCCGAGGCCTCGGCCCGCATCCGCGAGGCGCTGGTGCTCCAGGCACCGGACGAGCTGGCGGGCGACCGGGCGTGGGGCCTGCACGCGCTCGGCGCGGTGGAACGCGACCGCGCGCACCTCGCGGAGGCGCTGCGGCTGCTGCGCGAGTCGCTGGGCCTGCACCGCGAGAGCGAGAGCGTGCACGGCGAGGCCTGGGCGCACCTGCAGCTCGGCCAGGTGTACCTGCGCCTGGGCGAGGTGCCGCGCGCGGAGGCGGAGCTGCGGCTGGCGCTGGAGCTGTACGGGCGCACGCGCGACGACCGCGGCCAGGCGTGGGCGCTGACCCAGCTGGGCCGGGCCCGGGTGGTCGACGGGGATCCGGGGCCGGCGCTGGACCGGCTGCGGGACGCGCTAGCCCGGCACCGGGAGTCGGAGGACGCGCGCGGCGAGGCGTGGACGCTGTACTACCTGGGTCAGGCGCTGGAGGAGGCCGGGGAACGTGACCGGGCGGTGCGGGAGCTGGAGCGGGCCCGCACGATGTTCTCCCGGATGCGGGACGTGTACGGGCTGGCGCACGCCCGCCACCACTCGGGCCGGGTCACGCGCGACCAGCGGGCGGCGCAGACGGGGAACCTGAGGAACTCCGGCTTCGCCCGCCAGCTGCTGGTGGACGCGCGGGCGGACTTCCGGCGGATCGGGCTGGCCCACGGGGAGGCCTGGACCTGTCTGGAGCTGGCGGTGGTGGACGCGGGCAACGGGCGGACCGCGCAGGCGCTGGACCTGTGCGAGGAGGCGGTGCGGCTGTTCATCTCCTACGGGGACCGGCGCGGGGAGGACTGGGCGCGCTTCCTGCGCTGCACGCTCCTGCCGTACGCGCTCCCGGCGGCCCCGGACGAGGCACGGACGGAGCTGGCGCGGCTGGCGGCGGCCCCGCACCCGATGCGGGACGGGCGGCTGGAGGACTGCCTGGAGTCCTACACGGTGATCCTGGCGCGCGGGGTGGACCCGGCGGAGGGCTGGCAGGCGTGGCGGCTGTCGCTCGTACCGAACCTGCACTCGCGGGAGATCATGGGCGTCCCGGTGGCGCTGCCACCGCACTAGCGGGTGCCGGGTGCCAAGCGTGCTCCTCGTACGGCCCGCGGTCGGGCCGGCAGCGGCGCTGGGCCACCCACTGCCCGTGGGCGCCTGTCCCCTGGAGGCGGATCCCCCAGCAGTACACGGGATCGAGGAGGAGCCGTCCGCCGCCCTCCGGCGATCACGCACGTGCGAAGGCCCGCCGCCCCACCGGCTTACGGCGCGGCGGCGGTCGGTCGCACGGTGTCCCGTACGGGGTCGCCGCCCCTACGGGGCGCGCGGGCCCTCCGTCGGGGTGGGCTCGGGGGCTTCCTTGAAGTCGACCCGGCCCATGTGGCGGCTCATCGACTTCATCAGGCCCCACACCCCGAGGGCGAGGGCCGCGAACACGACGAATCCGAGGAGGCCCGGGGTCACCTTGTTCTTGTCGAAGGTGTCGCCGGCCAGGGGGAGGAGCTGGACGATTGCTTCGTGCGTAGCGCTCATAGCTACGCATTCTCCCGGATGCCCGCGAAGAGGTCGGACTCGGGGAGGGAAGTGTCCACGAGGGACTTCGCGAGCTCGTACTCCTCCGTGGGCCAGACCTCCTTCTGGATCTCCATCGGGACGCGGAACCAGCCGCCGTCGGGGTCGATCTGCGTGGCGTGGGCGATGAGCGCCTTGTCGCGGATCTCGAAGAAGTCGGCGCAGGGGACGTGGGTGGTCAGGGTCCGCTCCTTGCGCTCGAACTCCTTCCACCGCTCCAGCCACTCCCCGTACGGGGATTCCAGGCCGCGGGCGAGCAGCGCCTCGTGCAGGGCGACGGTGCGCGGCTTGTTGAAGCCCTGGTTGTAGTAGAGCTTCTGCGGCTGGTACGCCGGGCCGAACTCGGCCTCGGGGTACTTCTCGGTGTCGGCCGCGTGATCGAAGGCCACCATCGTGATCTTGTGGGTCATGATGTGGTCGGGGTGCGGGTAGCCCCCGTTCTCGTCGTACGTGGTGACGGCCTGCGGCCGGAAGGCGCGGATCTTCTTCACCAGGCGGCCGGCCGCCTCGTCGACGTCGGCGAGGGCGAAGCAGCCCTCGGGCAGCGGCGGCAGCGGGTCGCCCTCGGGGAGACCTGAGTCGACGTACCCCAGCCATTCCTGGTCGACTCCGAGGATCTCGCGCGCCTCGTCCATCTCCTTGGCGCGCACCTCGTGGATGTGCTCCTCGATGTACTTGTCGCCCTGGAGCTTGGGATTGAGGACGGAGCCGCGCTCACCACCCGTGCAGGTCACCACCAGCACGGACACCCCCTCGGACACGTACTTGGCCATGGTGGCCGCGCCCTTGCTCGACTCGTCGTCGGGGTGGGCGTGGACGGCCATCAGTCGAAGCTGCTCGGTCAAGACAGGATCCTCTTTGAGTCGTCAGGGCGGGCGCTTCTATAGTGACCGAATCGGGGGGTGGAAAAATTCCGGGGGGTCTCCCCGGGATCCCGGTGTTCGCCCACCTCGAAGGGAACGATCGATGAGCGCGGTGCGCGAAGAGCTGCCCGAGGGCCGCTACGGCCGGTCGGCGGACGAGCGTGCGGACCGCAAGCTCAAGGTCATCGGTTCGGTCCTCGGGGTCGGGCTGCTGGGTCTGGTCGGCTGGATCGGCTGGGACTACGTGGCCGGGCAGAGCGTGAGCGCCGAACTGATCAAGTACAAGGTGGTCTCCGACTCCGCGGTCGAGGTGCACCTGGAGGTGCGCAAGGGCGCCTCGGACACCGGGGTGTGCACCCTGAGCTCGCAGGACGAGGGGCACGGTGAGGTGGGCCGGGCCGACTTCACCTTCGCGCAGAAGAGCGGACGCGTGGACGAGATGGTCACGCTGAAGACCACCGGCCGGGCCACGATGATCGAAATCGTCGGCTGCCGCGTGGCGGGTTCCGCGGGCTGACCTGACGCAGTTCACACACTTGGCGTCCTCCCCCTTTTCTTCCCGAATTGTTAGGCTCGTGGTTTCGTCCGCCGCTGGCGGCTTTGTTGTCCCTGTACCGACGAGGAGCACCCGTGACCCAGACGAGCGAGAGCGTCACCTGGCTGACCCAGGCGGCGTACGACCAGCTGAAGGCCGAGCTGGAGTACCTCTCTGGTCCCGCACGGTCGGAGATCACGATCAAGATCGCGGCCGCCCGCGAGGAGGGCGACCTCCGTGAGAACGGCGGTTACCACGCGGCCAAGGAGGAGCAGGGCAAGCAGGAGCTCCGCATCCGCCAGCTCACGCAGCTGCTGGAGAAGGCCAAGGTCGGCACGGCTCCCGCCTCCGAGGGCGAGGTGGCTCCCGGCACCCTGGTCAAGATCGCCTTCGACGGCGACGAGGACGACACCATGGAGTTCCTGCTGGCCTCGCGCGAGTACGCGTCCTCGGACTTCGAGACCTACTCCCCGCAGTCCCCGCTGGGCCTCGGCGTGCTGGGCAAGAAGATCGGCGAGGACGCCCAGTACGAGCTGCCGAACGGCAAGCAGGCGTCGGTCAAGATCCTCGACGTCAAGCCCTTCACCGGCTGATCACCCCCCTTTCTTTTCACCTCTTTCCACCACGACGCCCCGCCGGGCTGCTGCCCGGCGGGGCGTCGTGGTGAGGGCGTGCCCGGGGCGGTGCCTACGCCGTCGCCGAGCGGTACTTGCGTACGGCGAGGGTGCGGAACACCACGATGATCACAACGGACCAGAGCAGCGAGGCCCATACCGGGTGCTGCATCGGCCAGGCGTCCGACGGCGACACACCCGGGTTGCCGAAGAGTTCGCGGCAGGCCTGCACGGTCGCGCTGAACGGGTTCCACTCCGCGATGGGCTGGAGCCAGCCGGCCATGTTCTCGGTGGGCACGAAGGCGTTGGAGATGAAGGTGACCGGGAACAGCCAGATCAGCCCGCCCGAGGTGGCGGCCTCCGGGGTCCGCACCGACAGGCCGATCAGGGCTCCGATCCAGGAGAAGGCGTAGCCGAGGAGCAGGAGCAGGAGGAAGCCCGCGAGCGCCTTCGGTACGCCCTCGTGGATGCGCCAGCCCACGAGGAGCGCCACGATCGCCAGGACGACCATGGTCAGGGCGGTCTGCACGAGGTCGGCCAGGGTGCGGCCGGTGAGGACCGCGCCGCGGGCCATCGGCAGCGACCGGAAGCGGTCGATCAGGCCCTTGTGCATGTCGTCGGCGATGCCCGCGCCGGCTCCGGCGGTGGCGAAGGTGACGGTCTGCGCGAAGATGCCGGCCATCAGGAAGTTCCGGTAGTCGCTGGCGCTGGTCGAGCCGCCGATCATCATCGAGCCGCCGAAGACGTAGCTGAACAGCACGACGAACATGATCGGCTGGATCAGCCCGAAGATGACCATCTCGGGGATGCGGGACATGCGGATCAGGTTCCGCTTCGCCATCACGAGCGAGTCGTTGATCCCCTGGACGATGCCGCCGCGCGGGCGGGGCGCCGCCTGCTCCGGGGGCGTGGAGGTGAGGGTCACTTCGCGACCTCCTTACGGTCCTTGCGGCTGCCCGTCGACTTCGCGGCCTTCGCGTCGGCGGGGGCCTCTCCGTTCTCCTCGGCGGCTCGCTCCGCCGCGTGGCCGGTCAGGGAGATGAACACGTCGTCCAGGGTGGGACGGCGCAGGCCGATGTCGTCGATCTCGATGCCGCGTCCGTCGAGTTCGCGGATGACCTCGGCGAGCAGCTTGGCTCCGCCGGAGACCGGCACGGTCAGCTTGCGGGTGTGCTCCTCGACGGTGGTCTCGCCCTTGCCGAAGCCTGCGAGGACCTCGCGGGCCGTGGCTATGTGGTCCCGCTCGTGCACGACGACCTCGACGCGCTCGCCGCCCGTCTGGGCCTTGAGCTGGTCGGAGGTGCCGCGTGCGATGACCCTGCCGTGGTCGACCACGCAGATGTCGTGCGCGAGGTGGTCGGCCTCCTCCAGGTACTGCGTGGTGAGCAGCAAAGTGGTGCCGCCGGCGACCAGTTCCTGGATGATCCCCCACAACTGCTGCCGGTTGCGCGGGTCGAGACCGGTGGTGGGCTCGTCCATGAACATCACGGGCGGGCTGACGACGAGGGCCGCGGCGAGGTCGAGCCGTCTGCGCATGCCGCCGGAGTACGTCTTGGCGGTGCGGTCGGCGGCGTCGCCGAGGTTGAAGCGCTCCAGCAGTTCGGCGGCCCGGGCTTTGGCCGCCTTGGCGCCCATCTGGTAGAGCTGGCCGACCATTTGGAGGTTCTCGCGGCCGGTGAGGTATTCGTCGACGGCGGCGAACTGGCCGGAGAGGCCGATCGAGCGCCGGACTTCGTTGGGGTGCTTGAGGACGTCGATCCCGGCCACGACCGCCTTGCCGCTGTCGGGCTGGAGGAGGGTGGTCAGGACGCGTACCGTCGTGGTCTTGCCCGCGCCGTTGGGGCCGAGCAGCCCGAGGACCGTGCCTTCGGGTACATCGAGGTCAACGCCGTCCAGAGCCCTTACGTCGCCGAAGGTCTTGACCAGACCTTCGGCGTAGATGGCGCCTGGCATATGGGTACTCCCAGTGCGAATCGAACCGGTTGAATCGTGACATTCCTACGCGAATCCTACGGGCGCCGAGCCGACCGCGCTCAGCCGAACGGGCGACACCGTATCGCGTCATATCGCGTCTCGCCACCGGATCGGGGAGTGTCACCCCCTGGGGGGGTGAGCTGGCTAGCTCATGACCTTGTACCCCGCGCCGTGCAGCGCCCGCGCGACCTCCGCACAGTGCTTCGGCCCCTTCGTCTCCAGGTGCAGCTCCACCTCCACCTCCGTGAGCCCCAGCCGCGGATCCGTCCGCACGTGGCTCACGTCCAACACGTTCGCATCCACCACTGACAACTCCCCCAGCAGACCGGCCAGTGCCCCCGGCCGGTCGGTCACCCGCAGCCGCAGCGACAGGTAGCGGCCGGCCGCCGCCATGCCGTGGCGCAGGATCCTCTGCAGGAGCAGCGGGTCGATGTTTCCGCCGGACAGCACGGCCACCACCGGGCCGTCCCCGTACAGTTCGGGCTCGCTCAGCAGCGCGGCCACCGGGCTGCACCCGGCCGGCTCGACGACCATCTTCGCCCGCTCCAGGCACAGCAGCAGGGCGCTGGAGAGCGCGTCCTCCGACACCGTACGGACGTCGTCGAGGAGCTCGCCAATGATTTTGAAGGGGATGTCGCCGGGCCGGCCCACCTTGATGCCGTCCGCCATCGTGTTCGGGTTGTCGATGGACACCGGGTGCCCGACCTTCAGCGAGGGCGGGTACGCGGCCGCGCCCGCCGCCTGGACTCCGATCACCCGGACGTCGGGGCGCAGCGCCTTCACCGCGACCGCCACCCCGGCGGCGAGCCCGCCGCCGCCGATGCCGACCAGGATCGTGCGCACCTCGGGGCACTGCTCGAGGACCTCCAGGCCGACCGTGCCCTGGCCCGCGATGATGTCGCGGTGGTCGAAGGGGTGGATGAACACCGCGCCCGTGCGGTCCGCGTAGTCCTGGGCCGCGGCCAGCGTCTCGTCCACGACCTGCCCGTGCATCCGCACCTCCGCGCCGTAGTCCTGGGTGGCGGCCACCTTGGGCAGGGGCGCCCCGACCGGCATGAACACGGTCGAGCGGACCCCGAGGAGTGAGGAGGCCAGCGCCACGCCCTGGGCGTGGTTGCCCGCGCTGGCGGCGACGACCCCGGCGGCCCGCTGCTCGGGGCGCAGGCCCGCGATGCGCACGTAGGCCCCGCGCAGCTTGAAGGAGCCGGTGCGCTGGAGGTTCTCGCACTTGAAGTGGACCGGGGAGCCGGTGAGCGAGGAGAGGTACCGGCTGCCCTCCATCGCGGTCACCCGGGAGACGCCGGAGAGCATCTTCTGGGCCCCCCGGATGTCGTCGAGGATGACCTGCGGGACGGGCTGCGGCACGCGGTAGTTCATGCGGCCAGTCTCGCAGCCGGTCCACCGCGCGTTCCGCTGCGCTGGGCGGGACGGGTGAGGGGCGGGGCTTCCGGGCGGTTGCGGGAGGCCTGCGGACGGTTGCGGGAGGGGCGGGAGGGGGCGGCGTGGGAGCCTGGCGGGCTCCGGGCCGGCTCCGGGAGGGCCCCGGGCCGGAGCCGTGCCGGGAGCGGCGATATCTCGCCATGCGGGACGGCTCGTAGTCGCCGTTTCACTGCTGCCGTATCAGTTCTTGTACGAGGAGTACGAGCCGTCGCACGGCCGCGTACTCTGTCCCCCATCCTTGTCGGCCCCATGCGAAGAGAGCCCACGGCCATGCCCTCCACCCCGGCCAGTTCCGACCTGCCCGCGCCGGCCGGCGCGCCCGCCGAAGCCGGTCTCCTCGACGCGCTCCAGCACCAGGTGGCGGTCTTCGCCCGGCGCGCAGAGCAGACCCGCCTGGGCGGGGTCGGCCAGGTCCGCAACTCCATGGACCGGGCCGCATACCTGCTGCTGAACCGGCTCGACCTGGAAGGCCCGATGGGCGTCAAGGCGCTCGCCGGCGGGATGGGCATCGACTCCTCCACCGTCACGCGCCAGGTCGCCCCGCTCGTCGACAGCGGTCTGGTCAAGCGGACCTCGCACCCCGAGGACGGGCGGGCCGTCGTGCTCGCGCTGTCCCCGCGCGGGCTGGCGCGGCTGGAGGAGGTCCGCTCCTCTCGGCGCGAGCTGATGGCCCGGGTGACGGACGGCTGGGACGAGGAGGAGCGCGTGGCGTTCACGGGTCTGCTGACGCGTTTCAACGTCTCGCTGTCCGAGCTGATGTCGGCCGGTTCCGAGCCCGGGTCCGAGGCCGGCCCGGCCTCCTGACGCCCGACCCCTTCCGAGGCGGTCCCTCCGGCCGCACTATGTGGTGGTGGACCACGGACCGGGCCCCTACGCGGAGTTCGAAGCCTTCGTCGCGGGTGCGGCGGGGCGGCTCCTGCGCGTCGCGATCCTGCTGACGGCGGAGCCCCCGACGGCCACCGCCGACACGGGGCCGGATGCCACGGCCGGCGCCCCGGCCCCGTCCGACGCCCCGCCACCGTCCGACACCACCGCCGCGGACCAGGCCCCCGCCGCGCGCGGGCTGCTCGGCGGCGCGCTGGCCCGTACGTACGCGAACTGGCGCACCTTGCGCGGGGACGACCCGTACGACTACACCCGCCAGGAACTGTGCGCCGCCTTCGCCCGCACCGGCCGCCGCCACCACCGGGGCAGCGGGGTGCTCGGGCGGCTGGCCCCGCTGGAGCGGCTGGTCGTGGTGCTGCGGCTCTACGAAGGGGTCGCGGAGGAGGTCACGGCCGCGCAGCTGGGGCTGGCGCCCGAGCGCGTACGGGCCCTGTGCGACCGGGCCGTCACCGAGCTGCGCACCCGTCCCGGCGCGGTTTCCGGCAAACCCGGGCCGGACGCCCGCCGCAAGGAGGCGGCATGAGTCGCCCCGACCCCCGGGAAGCCCAGGTCAGGCGGCTGCTGGAGGGTCCGTACCCGGCGGTGCCACCCGATCTCGCGGCGGGCGCGGCCGCGCGCGGCGACCGGCTGCTGCGCCGGCGCAGGGCCGTGCGGCGGACCGGCTGGGCCCTGCTGTGGGCAGTGGTGGTGGCCTTCGTGGTGTGGGCCTCGCTGACCGGCGCCTGGTCGACGCCTTCGAGCGAGGTCTCCCCGCCCTGGTAGGACGGGGAGACCTGTTCGAACGTGCTGCCGGTCGGCTAGCCCAGCGCCTGCGCGAGGTCGGCCAGCAGGTCGTCGGCGTTCTCGATGCCGACCGACAGGCGGACCAGGTCGCCGGGGACCTCCAGGGCCGAGCCGGCCACCGAGGCGTGGGTCATGCGGCCCGGGTGCTCGATGAGGGACTCGACGCCGCCGAGGGACTCGCCGAGCGTGAAGATCTTGGTCCGGTCGCAGATCGCGACGGCCTCTTCCTCGCCGCCGGTGACCCGGAAGGAGATCATGCCGCCGAAGTTGCGCATCTGCTTGGCCGCGATCTCGTGGCCCGGGTGCTCGGGCAGGCCCGGGTAGAGGACCGTGTGGACCTTGGGGTGGCGGACCAGCATCTCGGCGATCTTGCCCGCGTTCTCCGCGTGCCGGTCCATGCGGACGGCCAGGGTCTTGATGCCGCGCAGCACCAGCCAGGAGTCGAAGGGGCCGGCCACCGCGCCCATGGCGTTCTGGTGGTAGGCCAGTTCCTCGCCCAGCGCCGCGTCGGCGGCGACGAGCGCGCCGCCGACGACGTCGGAGTGGCCGCCCATGTACTTGGTCAGCGAGTGCACGACCACGTCCGCGCCGAGCGCGAGGGGCTGCTGCAGGTAGGGGGACGCGAAGGTGTTGTCCACGACCAGCTTGGCGCCGGCCGTCCGCGCGATGTCGGCGACGACGGCGATGTCCGTGATGCCGAGCAGCGGGTTGGAGGGGGTCTCGACCCAGATGACCTTGGTCTTCGGGGTGATGGCCGCGCGCACCGACGCCGGGTCGGAGGTGTCGGCGACCGACCACTCGACGCCCCAGCGGGAGACGACCTTCGCGAAGAGGCGGAAGGTGCCGCCGTACGCGTCGTTCGGGATGACCACGTGGTCGCCCGGGGAAAGCAGCGTGCGCAGCAGGCAGTCCTCGGCGGCGAGCCCGGACGCGAAGGCGAGGCCGCGCCGGCCGCCCTCCAGCGCCGCGAGGTTCTCCTCCAGCGCGGTACGGGTCGGGTTGCCGCTGCGGCTGTACTCGTAGCCGCCGCGCAGTCCGCCGACGCCGTCCTGCTTGTACGTGGACACCTGGTAGATCGGGGGTACGACCGCGCCGGTCAGCGGGTCCGCCGTATTGCCCGCGTGGATGGCACGGGTCTCGAAGCTCTGGTGCTCGTGGCTGTCGTCGCTCATGAACCCGATGCTATGCCCCGTCCGGCCCCCGCGCGGCCCCGCCTCCGGGGTGCGCGGAGGGGTCTGCGGAGGGGTCTGCGGAGGGGCCCGCCGAAGGGGCTGCGGAGGGCGCCGACGGGAAGACCGTTTCGCGTCGCCCTTTGCCTCCTATTGGCCATTCCCGGGGTGGGTCTGGTTCGCTGGGGGGATGGAGATTCTGTGGTTCCTGCTCGCGATGGCCCTGCTCTTGGCCGCCGTCGGACCGATCCTGCGGCGCAGGCGCGGTGGACTGCGCCTGGTCACGCCCGGGAGCCCGGACGCCGCCGACCCGGCGGACTACGGATTCGCCCTCCAGGAAGAGCTCGACATCCGGATCCCCGGCCCCGACCAGGACCTGATGGACGCCCTCGACCACGTGCGGCGGACCGGGCAGTGGCAGGCCGCCTCCCAGCTGCTGGCCGGCACCCCCCGGGAGGGCGAGGTGCGCTGGCAGCGCGTCCAGGCCTTCGCCGGCTCGGCGGCGCTGGAGCTCTCCCAGGAGCCCGGGGCCGGGGCGCGCTGGCTGAAGGCGTGGCGGCTGGAGGCTCCGAAGGACGCGGGCGGTGCGCAGGTGCACGCCGAGCTGCTGGCGCAGCAGATGTGGCGGCGCCCGGAGGGCATGAGCGAGGCCGATGTGCGGATCATCGCGGAGGAGGCCCGGGAGTCCTGTCACAAGGCCGCGCTGCTGGCCCCGGGCGACCCGGTCCCGTACATCATCGAGCTGTCGGTGGCCCGCATGCTGCACTACTCGGAGCCCGAGTACGACGCCCTGTGGGCGAAGATCATCGACCGGGCGCCGCAGCACATGGGCGCGCACCTGGCGGCGCTGAACTACTGGTGCGAGAAGTGGCACGGCTCCCGGGAGAAGGCCGACGCCTTCACCCACCACGCGGCGGCCCGCGCCCCGCAGGGCTCCCTGCTGGCGGCGCTGCCGCTGTTCGCGCTCTACGAGCACGTCCCGGACGTCGTCCTGATCCGCAGCTTCCACCAGAGCGCGTCGGTGACCCGGGCGGTGGAGGGGGCGCTGTACGCGGTCCACAGCGCGCGGCCCGACGACCCGATGCTGGCGCACGTGCGCCACCTGCTCATCCTCTTCCTGGTCGGCGGCGAGCGCTGGGCCGAGGCGATGGACCAGATCCGCCACGTCGACGGCTACGTGGGCGCCCTCCCCTGGTCCGCCGACCCGGACCCGGCGGCCTCGTACGCCGTCTACCGCGCCCTGGCGGTGGCCGGATACGAAGCCAACGGCGGCTCCCCGGCGACGCTGCCGCGCTGACGCACCCCACACGACAGACGGCGACGGCCGCCCCTCCCGGACGGGAGGGGCGGCCGTTTCTCTGCCGTGGTGGTGCCGGTGTCAGCGGTGCTCCCGCCGGCTACCGGGTACTACCGGGTGGGTCAGGGTGCCGCGTCCAGGGTGGGGATGGGGAGCGGCGCGGTGCCCAGGGTCGTGATGGTCCAGCGCTGGGCGTCCGAGCGGTTGCAGTCGAACAGCCAGAGCTGATGGCCCGGCGTGGTGTCGAAGTTGCCGAGGTCCACGCACCGGCCCGAGACCGGGTTGTAGAGCGATCCGTCGGCGCGGGGCACGAAGATCTGGGCCGGCGTCGGCGTACCGCCGCAGGTCCACAGTACGAGCGGCGTGGTGTTGCCCGTTCCCGCGTTGGCCGCGTTCACGCACTTGCCCTGGATCCGCAGCGAACCGTCGCCCCGGACCTCGAAGTCCTGGGCGGCCGTGCCGTTGCAGCCCGCGATCTGGATCGGGTTGCCGTCGTCGGTCCGGGCGTAGTCGTTGTCCACGCAGGAGCCCGGAGCCGCGGTCATCGAGATCCGGCCCACGGTCGCCGGGGCGGTGGGCGCGGCCGCGTAGGGGTAGGCGGCGAAGTTGCTGACGCCGCCGTTGAGGGCGTCCGCGTTGGCTCCGGAGACCTTGTAGCGGCCGAAGACGATCGAGCCGCTGGGGGCGGGGCTGGTGTTGGCCGCGTGGTGGCCGGTGCTGGCGAGCACGCCGTTGACGTAGAGGCTCATCAGACCGCTGCCGGCCTTGTAGACGACGGTCAGCCGGGTCCAGGCGTCAGGAACGACCCGAGCCGCCTGATTGGTCACGTCGGTGTAGTCGAAAGGCCAGCCACCGCCCTGTGCGTTGGCCATGGCGAAGTGCCACTCACCGCGCCGGCCGTCGCCGTAGAGCATGAAGGAGCTGTTCTGGGTGCCGTCCTGGCTGACGACCATGCTGCTCTCACCCGCCGGGGTGGCGGATGAGCGCTTGGCCCAGGTGGTGAGGGTGAAGTCCTTGCCGGTGTCGACACCCGTGTTCGTACCGGACGTGGTGATGGTGGCCCCGGCACCGCCGAACGCCGCGTAGGGGGTGCTGCGGCCTTCGATGGTCGCGGTGGGGAAGGTGACGGCGCCGGCGATGGTGCCGGGGGTCTTGTTGCCGCCGGCGCTGGGTGTCTTGCCGGCAGTCGCGGTGTTCAGTTTCCACTGGTGGGTGGGGGTGTTGAGGTTGCCCTGGAGGGTGAAGGTGGTGGTGACTCCGGTGACGGCGGGGTGGCCGCTGGTGGTGTTGCCGATGCCGTTGAAGGCGACGAGCTGCTGTTCCTTGTCCACGGCCCAGAGGTCGGGGATGTTGTCGCCGGTGAGGTCGCCGTCGGAGCCGACGCGCGGGTAGCGGGCCGGGTCGATCTTGCCGGTGATGAGACCGGCGGCCGGGTTGGTGGCCGCGGTCAGGACCGGGGCGTCGGGGGTGCCGCCCGTGATGGCGAAGGCGTGCAGGGTGCCGCCGTCGGTCTTGTTGCGGGCCCACAGGGTCGCGAAGTTGGTGCCCTTGGCGCGGCCCGGGGTGAGCAGCTCGTAGCCGTCCCATTTGGTGTCGTTGGCGGAGATCAGGATCGCCGGGGAGTCGAGCTGGTTGGTGGTGCCGGGGATGGCGAGCCAGAGGCGGCCGTTCTCCACGAAGAGGAGGGAGCTCTGGGGCAGGGAGTTGGGGAGTCCGGCCTTGCTGTCTCCGGTGA